>NZ_SLXK01000032.1 GCF_004341035.1 Scopulibacillus darangshiensis | reverse complement strand
AATGCTAAATGAAAGCCAGCGCCTTTAGACGCCGGCCGGTAGTTTAGGCTTATAGCCTTTGTGCAAACCACCCTTTGGAAGGGTGGTTATGATTTGGCCAACATTAGCTCATATTAATAAGCATAAGGGTTGTTTGGGTAAATAAACGAACGAAATTTGGATATATCACTTAAAATGTTCGTATTTCATTGACTTTAATAGAATAAAACTGGTACAATGACAATGGTTTTTAAAAGATCTTATAAACTTTTAGGGGGCGCTATTATGTCTTCTGTTGTAGTTGTTGGAGCGCAATGGGGCGATGAAGGTAAAGGGAAAATTACGGATTACCTTTCAGAAAACGCCGAGGTTATTTCACGTTACCAAGGCGGCAATAACGCCGGACATACGATTGTATTTAACGGTAAAAAGTACAAACTGCATTTGATTCCGTCTGGTATTTTCTATGATGATAAAATTTGTGTTGTGGGAAACGGTATGGTTGTCGATCCAAAGGCACTTGTTGAAGAAATCAATTATTTGCATGAGAATGGTGTCTCAACTGATAATTTGCGGATCAGCAACCGCGCCCACGTTATTCTTCCATATCATATCAAATTGGATATTGTTGAAGAAGAAAGCAAAGGCGCGCAAAAGATTGGGACAACGAAGAAAGGCATTGGTCCGGCTTATATGGATAAAGCAGCACGTACAGGCATCCGTATGGCGGACCTGCTTGAACCGGAAACATTTAAAGAAAAGCTTGCGAAAAACCTTGAGGATAAGAATCGCTTGCTTGAAAAAGTATATGAAACGGAAGGATTCCGGCTGGAAGATATTTTTAACGAATATCTAGGTTATGGGGAGCAGATTAAGCGTTACGTTTGCGACACTTCCGTTGTCTTAAATGATGCATTGGACGAAGGGCGCCGTGTGCTGTTTGAAGGCGCGCAAGGTGTTATGCTTGATATTGATCAAGGGACCTATCCTTTTGTCACCTCATCAAACCCTGTAGCGGGCGGTGTAACCATTGGTTCTGGTGTCGGACCGACGAAGATCAAGCATGTTGTCGGTGTAACGAAGGCCTATACGACACGTGTCGGCGATGGCCCGTTCCCGACTGAGCTGAACAATGCTATTGGAGATCAAATTCGTGATACAGGCAATGAGTACGGGACGACAACTGGACGTCCGCGCCGTGTCGGCTGGTTTGACAGTGTTGTCGTTCGTCACGCCCGTCGTGTCAGCGGCATGACTGACCTGTCGCTTAATTGCCTTGATGTTCTCAGCGGCCTTGAAACGGTGAAGATTTGTGTTGCTTATAAATACAAAGGCGAAACCATTGAGGAGTTCCCTGCCAGCCTTAAGGTTTTGGCTGAATGTGAACCTGTCTTCGAAGAAATGCCAGGCTGGAAGGAAGACATTACGAAGGTGAACAACCTCTCTGAACTTCCTGATAACGCGAGACACTACCTTGAGCGTGTCTCTCAGCTTACAGGCATTCCCCTTTCCATCTTCTCCGTCGGCCCTGACCGCGACCAAACTAACTTGGTCAGAGGCGTATTTGCATAAGGTATTAACGACCCGCCGGCATGGTAAATTTCACCATTCCGGTGGTTTTTTTTGTTTGATGAATTAGGTCCAACAGTTACGGAGAAACTTTAAAATGTTATGGCTTTTCATCTTAAATTTCCGGATAATAAAGCCCCGATTTGGCACAAAAAATCACTTTTTCCTTCCGTCGATAAAAAAACAGTTGCATTTCAAAAAATAAGATGGTATTATATTATTTGTTGTCACAAACAGCACAAAAGCATAAGATGTTTATAACAAATGAATAAGTATTAATTTTCAAATCGTCGCGGGGTGGAGCAACGAGCATCACTTCTCGAATTTACTACAAGTTGTCTCGAAGCATCATACACTTCGGAGCTTTGCTGGAAGATGGAGAGACAGTTTTTTATAACAAATGAATAAGCATTAATTTTCAAATCGTCGCGGGGTGGAGCAACGAGCATCACTTCTCGAATTTACTACGAGTTGTCTCGAAGCATACACTTCGGAGCTTTTCTGGAAGATGGAGAGACAGTTTTTTATAACAAATGAATAAGCATTAATTTTCATATCGTCGCGGGGTGGAGCAGTTCGGTAGCTCGTCGGGCTCATAACCCGAAGGTCGCAGGTTCAAATCCTGCCCCCGCAACCAATATTTATCAAACGTTCAACGTCGAATAATCATCATCGATCGCTTGATATCGGTAGTGCCCGCTGGGTGCAACCAATATTTATCAAACGTTCAACATTGAATAACTATCATAAATACATAGTTTTACCTTAATTACATAAGAAGTGGACCCGTGGTGTAGCGGTTAACATGCCTGCCTGTCACGCAGGAGATCGCCGGTTCGATCCCGGTCGGGTCCGCCATTTTGATTAATTGGACGACCACCAATATAAAATGGCTCGGGTAGCTCAGTCGGTAGAGCAACGAGCATCACATCTTGAAATTACTTCGAGTTGTCTCGAAGCATACGCCTCGGAGCAAAAGCTTGCAGATGGAGAGACAGAAATACAAAATACCGACCACCAATATAAAATGGCTCGATAGCTCAGTCGGTAGAGCAGAGGACTGAAAATCCTCGTGTCGGCGGTTCGATTCCGTCTCGAGCCACCATGTTTTGCATGTACAAGCATGTTACTCTTTATGAGTAATATGCTTTTTTCCCTTTTATACCCAAATAATGCATCCGGTCCGCAGAAGGCCAAATTCCCCTTGATTGCTACATTTTCTTTTTGACTCCATAAAATGACACGATTCCTACATGTGTATTACAAATCCTCTGATTTCCTTGAGGCCCTGCACAATTATGATAGATTGGTATTTGTGAGAATCAAATAAGACAATCGACCTACATATATAGAAGTGTGTGTTGCTTTGGGAAGGAAGGGAAAATGAACAAAATTAATATAAATTCGGCGATCACAGGTTTTGCTTCGAAAACATTTACTAGATTTACAAAAGGGGCCCTGTTTGCTGGCGCAATAGCACTTGCTTTAGGAACTGGAAGTCACCATGCGAGTGCGGCTAACGGACAGATGGCCGCCTCAAACAATATCCAGACTATATATCATGTCTATGCCGGGGAGAACCCCCTTGGCACAGTTAATGATAAAAGTGAAATAAATAAGCTTACATCAGACATGCTGGCAAAGGCAAAAGAGAAAGATCCAGATTATGACTATGTGCTGAGCCAAGATGTTACACTGATTCCGGAAAAAGTCTTTCAGGCTTCTACTAATGATAAGGAAGTCATCACCAAACTTAAAGACGCCATCAAGGTTAGGGTGAAAGCCGCCGAGATTAAAGTCGGCGATCAAACCGTAGGCTTCGTGAAGGATCAAAAAGCAGCCGATAAAGTCCTTCAAAAATTCAAGGAGCAATATATATCTGAGAAGGCCATGAAAAAGTTTGAAGAGCAGAAGAAGGATTCGGATGGCGAATCGAAAAATGACAAACCTAATTCAGATCAACTCGAGGACGGGATCTTATCCATTGAGCTGTCAGATGATTTTAATACCCAAGAGAGTAAAACAACGAGAGATAAGCTGTCCCGCGTTGATGACATGGTTGACCTCCTTTCACATGGCAATCTAGTTAAGGACGAATATAATGTGAAAGAGGGGGATGCGCTCAGTAATATTGCTGACCATTTCAATCTCTCAATGGACGAGCTTCATAACCTTAATCCTAAAATTAAAGAAGACGGCATTCTGCATGTCGGCGATACCATCATCGTGAAAAAGCCTAAACCTTACCTTAAGATCAAAGTCGTAAAAAATGAAACGAGAGAATACAAGATTGATTTTGACCGAGATGTAAAAAAGAACGATGACATGTATAAAGGTGATGAGAAGGTACTTCAAAAGGGGAAGACCGGAAAAAGACGGGTCACCTCCCGGATTATCTTAGAAAACGGTCATATCGCTGATAAAAAGACTTTAAAAGAAAAAATTCTGTCAGAACCCAAAAAGGAAATCATTGAAAAAGGAACAAGAGTCGTCCCTTCTAGAGGGTCAGGTCAGCTCGCTTGGCCGGCGGTCGGCGGTGTCATCACAAGCAAGATGGGCAAACGATGGGGTGAGTTTCACAAGGGCATTGACATTTCCGGAGTCACCGACCGGTCCATTTTAGCGGCGGACAATGGCACTGTCACATCTGCCGGCTGGGATGATGGCGGCTATGGCAACAGGGTCGTGATCAATCATAATAACGGTATGAAGACAACCTATAATCACATGGCATCCATTACCGTTCACAAAGGACAGGTTGTCAAGAAAGGACAGCAGGTTGGCATCATGGGGTCCACAGGGGATTCTACTGGCCGTCACCTCCATTTTGAAGTTTATAAAGATGGCAACCTCGTTAACCCGGAAAACTACCTGCCGTAACAAAAAGCCTTCGGAAGCTTCTTCCGAAGGCTTTTACCATGGGCTTTACCAAGAATAGTAGACAATCATGACATCAGATCAGCTTGTATGGTAAAATAATATGAATGTATCAAAATAAATTTGACAATTAGCCAGGAGGGATCGGCCTCAATGGATAAAAAAATACTTGTTGTTGATGATGAACAACCAATTGCAGATATTTTACAATTTAATTTAGAAAAAGAAGGCTTTGAAGTAATCGTTGCTTATGATGGTGAAGAGGCTTTGCAAAAGGCTGAAGAAGAAAAGCCCGACATGATTCTTCTCGATGTGATGCTTCCGGTGAAGGACGGCATGGAGGTCTGCCGTGAATTAAGAAAGACCTACGATATGCCGATCATCATGCTGACAGCTAAGGATTCTGAGATCGATAAAGTGCTCGGTCTGGAACTTGGTGCTGATGATTACGTCACAAAGCCTTTCAGCAACCGTGAGCTTATAGCTAGGGTTAAGGCGAATCTTCGCCGCCATCAGCAGGAATCAGAAAAAGAAGACAAGACCAATGAAATCACAATTGGAGCGCTCACCATCCATCCTGATGCCTATTTAGTAACCAAAAGAGGCGAGGCGATCGAGCTCACCCACCGTGAATTCGAATTGCTTCACTATTTGGCCAAGCATTTAGGACAAGTCATGACGCGCGAGCATCTGTTGCAAACCGTATGGGGTTATGATTACTTTGGCGACGTCAGAACGGTTGATGTGACTGTAAGAAGGCTGAGAGAAAAGGTTGAAGACAACGCGAGTCGTCCAGCTTGGATCATTACAAGACGGGGCGTCGGCTATTATCTAAGAAATCCGGATCAGGAGTAGTATTTACATGAAAAAAGTCGGTTTTTTTAAATCGATCCAAGTTAAATTTGTACTCGTATACACCCTGCTGATATTGCTCGCCATGCAAATCATCGGTGTCAATTTTACTGACCGTGTCATGGAGAATTCCCTTGACACCTTCAATGCAACACTAAAGCAGCAGGCAAACATGCTCGCCATTAATGTCGGGGAAGCAATTAAAGAAGCCAAGGAAACAACGCAAGGCGACCCGAACGATATTACGGCAAAGGTGAACGATCAGCTATCAAATATTGAAGGCGGCCTTAAGGAAGTTGAGGTCATTGACGATACCGGGATAATCGTCGCCACAACAGATCGAGAGCATCAGGATATCGTCGGAAAACGAACGACCGATGAGAAGATAATGCATGATGTTTTAAACTCGACAAATACCAATCATCAATACAAGCAGCGGGATGAAAAGACGGGTGAGCGGTTTGGCGCCATCACCACTCCGATCATGGTCGACAATCAGAGCTACGGTATTCTTTATGTTGCAAAATCCATGGAAGGAATCTATAAGGACCTCAGGGAAAATAACGGCATTCTGGCGAGCGCAACTGTGATCGCTTTGCTTGTCACCGCGCTCCTCGGCATGTTTTTGGCGCGAACCTTTACCAAGCCGCTCGCACAAATGCAAAAGCAGGCCTTGGCTATCTCCCAAGGTAATTTTACGAGGAAGGTCAAGCGTTATGATGAAGACGAAATCGGTCAATTGGCCATGTCCTTTAATAATATGACCGAAAGGCTACACGAAGCTAACGCAACGACTGAGGCTGAAAGGCGGAAGCTGCGTTCAGTTCTTACTTATATGACTGACGGTGTAATTGCCACGGACAAGAACGGCCATGTTATCCTAATGAACAACCGGTCAGAAGAGCTGCTCGGTGTCTACCGTCAAAACGTGCTGGGATCTTTCATTATCGATTTGCTTAAAGTTAAAGATGAATACAGCATTGACGATCTTTACAAGCTAGACCAAACGATCATTTTGGACTTCAGCAATGATGAACAAAAAATATTGCTTAGGGCCAATTTTTCGATGATCAAGAAGGAAAGCGGGGCAGTTAACGGACTGATTGCTGTTTTGCATGATGTTACGGAGCAGGAGCAAGTCGAGACCGAACGTCGTGAATTTGTTGCTAACGTCTCCCATGAACTTAGGACCCCGTTAACAACGATGCGAAGCTACCTTGAAGCCCTGCAAGACGGTGCTGTTAATGATGAAGCCCTTGCAACGAAGTTTCTCGGCGTGACACAAACCGAAACTGAGCGAATGATCCGCCTTGTCAATGATCTCCTGCAGCTTTCCAAGCTTGATGCCAAGGATTACACTATTTCACCACAGCGGACTGAATTTATGGCCTTCTTTAATAAAATTATCGACCGCTTTGATATGGCAAAGAAACAGAACATTCATTTGGTCCGGAAGCTGCCGGACGCAAGAGTTTATGTTTATATCGATAGAGATAAGCTGACCCAAGTGATCGATAATATCATTTCCAATGCTTTAAAATATTCTCCCGAAGGCGGTTCGCTTACCTTCCAGGTAATTAAACAAAAGGGTTTTTTGAGGATAAGCATCAGTGACCAAGGCGTCGGAATCCCTAAAGAAAATTTAGGGAAAATTTTCATGAGATTCTATCGTGTTGACCGGGCCCGTTCAAGGAAGCTTGGTGGAACTGGGCTTGGGCTCGCTATTGCCAAGGAAATGATTGAAGCACAGGGTGGCCAAATTTGGGCCGAAAGTGAATGGAACAAAGGAACAACAATTATTTTTACACTCCCGTTAACTAGGGGAGGCAGGGAATTATGAAAAGGGAAACATTAAAAACTGTTTTTTTAACTGTCTTAGTGTTTTTAAGTGTTGCATTGACATGGAATATTTTATTTTTCCAAACAGATTACAAGAAAGTCCAGGGGCCCGGTGAATCAATCGAAAATATAGCGATCGCTGAATCCAGGGAACTAGCGGATGTTGTTCAGCCTTACTTAGCCGTCTACCATCTGGATGACCAAATATATGGCCAACCTAACAGTGAGTCAGTGGCAAAGGTCTATAGCCTTATGCTTGCAGGGAAATATTCCAATGTTTTTCCCTTGGGTGGCCAAGGCAGCCTTCCGGAAAAGCATAACAATAATTCTTATGAGATTATTTTTTCTGCTCCCTTAACCATTGATACACTGACACAGCTGTTTCAATTTAATCGGAAAGAGCTGACGGTTAAAAAAAATGTACTGATCGACCGTGTAGAGGTTTATAAGCCATTCGGTGAAAATCGTGTCATCGCCGTTTTCAAAACACCTAATGGAAGCCCTGCTTTTTATGCGACAGTGTCTTCACTTGATCTTAATGATCTTAAGAGCACGATGCCGGATAAGAAGCTTGTACCCTATTTTAAACAGCGGTTAAAGGACAAAGTGGTCTTTCTGCCAGATCAGGATCAGGATATTCCATCAATTTTAAGTTATTATGACACAATTAATTTTGAGGATTTTAAGCAGATATTGTTCCCTAATCCGGAAAATGCGTTCTATAATAATGGCACCTATCAAGACAGCAGCCACAAAATGGAGAAAAACGCTAATGTTCTGCAGTATGTTAATGCGACGATTAATAATATAACGCCTGCTGGAGGGCAAGATCCAATCCTCCATAGCTTTGATTATATCAATAGCCACAAGGGCTGGACAGACAGTTTTATCTATGATGGTCTATCGCAATCACCATCTGCTATGAAGGATGAAGTGAACTTTCGATTGAAGCTCGGCGACTACTCCGTGTATAGTCTGAAGTACTCAATATTATATTTGCCATCCATTAATCTGGTGTGGAAAAATGGGGAACTAAGAAATCTCAATCGGACCTTGCTTAATTTTAACAAGATCGGTGAAAAGGATCATAACAGGATTTTGTCAGGGAGTAAGGTGCTTGATCGGCTTAATCAGAAAGCCTCATTAACAGCACGAACGATTGAGGATCTTCGGATCGGCTACCGGCTGAGACCCGTAGATGAGTCTATTCCATCCATCAATCTCGTCCCCGAATGGTTTTACAAACAGGGAGGAAAATGGCATTCCGTCGCAGATGAACTTGCGCCTAAGAAGCCTATAGAAGGAGAGAAACAACCATGAATTGGAGCCGAACAAAGACGATTTTTATAATTTGTTTCCTCCTTCTTGATCTCTTTCTGGGTAACCAGCTGTATGACCGTCATAAGAATAGCCAGGACTTTGATGTTTTTCCACAAAACAATGTGGAAAGTAATTTGGGGAAAAATATAAATATTGATACGGTGCTGCCTGAGGCTAAAAAGAATATCACTGTAATCAAGGGACAGCGGATGTCTTTTGTTAATGACACTGGTGAGCTGCTTGATTCGCTTAAAAGGCTTGAAGGACCAAAGGGTCATGTGATTCAAACGATTGAAGCCTTTGATAACGGCACAGTCATTCAAAGCACGCTTAAAAAGCCGATTCCGATACCGAAAAAAGCGGCAAATCAACAGGCAGCATTGCGGAACTATGTCTATAAAGGCAATGAATATAAATATTGGAAGACCGATGAAAAGGAACATACGATCACATTTGTTCAGACATTCAATGACAGCCCAGTTTTTATTAAAGAAAGAGGCAACTCAAATACCCTAAAGGTCTTTGTTGATAATGGGAAAATTACCGGGTATAGACAAAGTTATTTTACGTTCAGCAAGGCAAAAAACGCGCTGGACCTTATCAGTGCAGAGAAAGCAATCAATAATTTATGGGAAAAAAATGAGCTGCCCGTCAGTTTAAATCCTGTGGTTAAGGATGTTGAACTAAGCTATCTGAACCTGATCGGTGACGCCACTTTGGACAAAGCGCTATTCTTTATGCCCTCTTGGCATGTTAGAGTGAAGACAAACGAGGGCATGAAAGAGTTTTTTGTCAATGCAACCTCAGGACTTATTCAAACTATGGATGATGCGGAGTGACAGGATGACTTTACAATACAGTGTATTGGCAAGCGGCAGCACTGGAAACGCGATCTATATCGAGACTAACGAGAAGCGAATTTTAGTCGATTGCGGACTAAGCGGTAAAAAAATGATGGGATTGCTTGAGCATATTGACCGCCGGGCAGATCACCTGGACGCTATTCTTGTGACACACGAACACAGCGACCATATCAAAGGTCTAGGGGCGTTTGCCAGACGCCACAAACTGCCGATTTACGCGAATGCAAAAACGTGGCATTCAATGTCTTCATTGATCGGTGAGATCCCTTTGGATCAAAAGTTCAACTTCGAAACAGGTGCTGTACACACTTTTGGTGATATCGATATCGAGTCCTTCGGCGTTTCCCACGATGCTGCTGAACCGATGTTTTTTGTTTTTCGGCATGAGGGGAAGAAATTATCATTGTTGACGGACCTTGGTTATGTATCTGACCGTATTAAAGGAACCGTTAAGCATTCTGATGCCTATATTCTTGAAGCCAATCATGATATCCAAATGCTCATGATGGGGCGCTATCCATGGAACGTCAAGCGCCGGATTCTAGGCGATTCCGGCCATATTTCCAATGAAGATGCGGGACTGGCCTTAACCGAAATCCTCGGAAATGAAACAAAGCGTGTCCATTTGGCACACCTAAGCAAGGATAATAATATGAAGGAGCTGGCGCGGATGAGTGTCCAGCAAAAGCTTGAGCAATACGGTGTAAGGGCCGGCGACGATTTGGGTCTTTATGATACAGATCCCGCTGTGCCGACCAGATTGTCGGCTATATAGGTTTAAGTGATCATCGGGAGCGGTTATTAATAAATATGGTCCAATTGAGTAATATATCAAAAATGTCCCATATTTAAATGAAAAAGCGCTTTAAAAGGTATACTAACCATAGAACATACAGCAGTTAAAAAAAGAAGGGTGATGAATCTATGGGATATTACGATGATCATAATCTTGATCCGTCAGAACCTAACCGGTCGGGGGGGAGACGACGGGGACGGGGTGGCTGGTTCCTTGCAGGCTTACTAGGGGCTATCGTCGGTATCGTCGTCTTTTTGGTATTTGCCCCAGTGTTATCAAATTTGGGTGTTTTGCCATATGCCGTTGAAACGGGCGGCAATACAACAAATACAACTAGCCCTGGGTCAACCAAGCAGGTCAATGTTGATGTGACATCAGGTGTGACCAAGGCGGTCGATAAAGTGTCACCGGCAGTTGTTACGGTTATCAATTTAAAACGAGCGAACTTTTTCGATAACAAATATCAAAAGACGGGTATAGGCTCAGGTATCATTTATAAGAAATCTGATGGCGGTGCTTATATTGTGACGAATAACCACGTTGTTGAAGGGGCGAACAAAGTAGAGGTTCGTTTGAGCAATGATGTGAAGGTCGATGCACAGGTGTTAGGTAAGGATTCACTTTATGACTTAGCGGTATTAAAGATACCTGGCGATAAAGTGAAAGAAGTTGCCCAGTTCGGCGACTCCTCCAAACTGAAGCGCGGCGAACCGGTTATTGCTATCGGAAATCCGCTTGGTTTTAACGGTTCAGTCACTGAAGGGATTGTCAGTGCACCTAATCGTATGATCCCTGTTCAGCATGACAATGTATCTATGCAGGCACAGGTTATTCAGACCGATGCAGCAATCAATCCTGGTAACAGCGGCGGTGCGCTAGTGAATATCGAAGGTCAGGTTATCGGTATTAACTCATTGAAGATCGCGGAGCAAACGGTAGAGGGTATTGGCTTTGCGATACCGATCAATGTGGCAAAGCCTGTGATCAAGCAGCTTGAGAAGCAAGGCAAGATTGAACGGCCATATCTTGGCATCGGTATTGTTGACCTTAATAACGTACCGACCAACGCTTTGCAGCAGCTGAAAATTCCTGACAACGTCCATACAGGACTTGTTGCCACAGAGGTCAAAGACGGCTCCCCTGCTGCAAGAGGCGGGCTAAAAGCTGGCGACGTTATTACCGAAATTAACGGTAAGAAGATCCAAAGCTACATTAAATTCTCAACGTATCTTTATACACAGCTTAAACCTGATCAGACTGTTGATGTGACATACTATCGCTTCGGCAAAAAGCACACAACTAAGATCAAGCTTGGCGATAAAGTGTTCTCATAACGGCAAGTAACAGGAGAGTTTCTAGCTCTCCTGTTTTGTCGTTGTAAAATAAAATTATGAAAGGGTGAGAAGTACTTGAAGCACTATTGCTGTTTGGAGCATGTCGAACTTGCTCTCGATATCATTGTGGATGAATGTGAAACCGCGCCGATGATGAAAGCATTATTGAATGAGGAACAGTTATCCACAACCTGTGAATTTTGCGATAAACCCGCAATATATCTTGTGACAAATTAATGTTCGCATACTCTATATGGATAACTAATGTGGATATGTGGATAAATTCTGTGTATAACTTGTTGGTAAGGAGGGATAACTTGTGAATATCCACATGTTAACCGTTGGCAAGCTCAAAGAAAGATACATAAAGCAGGGCATTGACGAATATGTCAAACGCCTCGGCCCCTACGCTAAGGTGGTGATTTCGGAAGTCCCCGACGAAAAAGCACCCGACAACCTAAGCCCCGCCCAAATCCAACAAATCAAGTGCATCGAAGGGGACAAGCTTCTCGCCAAAGTTTCCCCGGATACATATGTCATCGCCCTCGCCATTGAAGGCAAACAACTCAGCTCCGAAACATTGGCCAGCCAGCTCGACAACCTTGCCACATATGGCAAAAGCAAAATCGCCTTCGTTATCGGCGGATCACATGGTCTGAGCGACGCTGTCCTGGAGCGGGCCGATATGCATTTGTCTTTTTCAAAGATGACCTTCCCGCACCAGCTTATGAGGCTGATTTTAGTGGAGCAGGTCTATCGGGCGTTTAAGATCATTAGGGGTGAGACTTATCATAAGTAGATAGGTTTATGGTTATTTGGATGAGGGCTTTATAGGGGAGTTGGTTGAAGGAAAGGACAATTTTGAGGGGGCTGGAGGGCGAAAGGCAGTAAATGGGTGAAAAAAGCTATTACGAAGGTGATGAAAGCCCGAAGTGGGTAAAAATCCGGCCTCGAGGTCGTTCATAGGTGAGATGAAAGCCCGAAGTGGGTAAAAATCCGGTGTCGAGGTCGTTCATAGTGGTGATGAAAGCCCGAAGTGGGTAAAAATCCGGTGTCGAGGTCGTTCATAGTGGTGATGAAAGCCCGAAGTGGGTAAAAATACTGCCTCGAGGTCGTTCATAGTGGTGATGAAAGCCCGAAGTGGGTAAAAATACTGCCTCGAGGTCGTTCATAGGTGAGGTGACAAATCCATCGAAAAAGAAACTTTGTAAGGAAGCCTGAAAATGGTCAGTTTGTTTTTATTCGTAATAAACCCATTGATGAACTCCCACGATTTTAAAATTATTGTCGAGTATTCTTTTAATTACCTTTTTAGATACCATCATCCCACACCATTCATGAATCACGTTTGTTGTAATTTTTTTATTAGGATAAAGCAGTTTAAATTCATCCACGCTTCTCATGACAGCGGCATCAACCAATTCTTCGTAGCCGCATTCCTCACAAATGCATGTCCTGTTTCCCCTTCCTTCGACAGTTATTGAAAACGAGCTGCACTTTGCACACGTAGTTCCCTTTTTCAGTTGGTCATAATCATAAGCTGGTAATTGTTTAAAAGGGGAGTCCTTAATATGGAGTGAAATTAATCTGTCGGCCAACATTTTGTGTTTCCGATCTAACTTTGAAGTTGTTGTATTGAGGTTTATCAAAAAGCGGCTAACCTGAGTTGGGAAAATAAATGGTTTGTCCAGAGGTGCTTGGTATAAAGTGAATTCGGGGTTGATAAAAACGACTGATGAATGTATGGGTATTTTAAATCCAAGTTTTTGGAGCAGCTGGCGCAGCAAGGATTCGCTTCGACTTAATTGGGTAAGGGGATTATTAATTTCAGATTTAGATCTGCTGTATAGCCTTTCTTGTTCGTAAAAGTAATCACCGTCATAATTTTTCACTTCGAAAAGGTGGATGACCTCTGAAAAAATAATGAGTGAGTCAATTTGGAACACGGTGTTATTAACCTTGAGCAGCAAATCATTTAAAATCAAGCATTCACAATCAAGTTTTTCTGTAAGGGAGTCAAATAGCAATTCCCCATCATAGCCTTTTTTAAGGTTGAAATAGTACCCCTTGTCCTTATCAGACAAAGTCATTCGGGCGTTTAAGGCCTTCAGGATGAGTAATTCGTTTGATTCTGTTCGTGATTTATAAGGCACAGTTCACATCCTCCCTTTTTTTTGTAATTTTGAGTCTATTAGATTAAATATACCAAAGCATCTATTAAAAATAAATAATTTAATCATAATTACCTACAATGAGGTAGAGGGGTAATCAAAAAAAGCCCTTTAATTTCTTAAAGGGTATATAAATAAAATGGGCGACCTGTAAAAATAAACGTACGTTACGATATCATCTCCCGCAGCATTTTTTGTATTTCTTTCCACTTCCACATGGGCAAGGGGTATTACGACCGACTTTTTTACGGTTAACTTTACCAATTCCATTTGGCCCCTTACGTTTTGCTGAAGGCTGTGCCGTCGGTAAAGGCTTCATATGCTGCTTATCGAACTTAAAGAGCTCCTGGGGACTGGGGAGTATGCCCCTTTAAAATCCACATGCGGGTATTATTGTGTAATGTCATGACCCTATCTATTATTTGCCCTGCAGCTTCAAAAGACGGAAATTCAATTATGCTTTGTAAGTATTGAACCATCAACGCCGGTTCAGCATTCGAGTTAATCATATTGATAAATTGGCTTGCTATTTCGTCAGTTTCTTCAGATGTGAGTTCATAATGTTCCAATAGGAATTGGAGTAATTGGTTCATGGCAGGCGTCTTATCGATATAATGAGGGTCTGCAGCTGCCAATACCTGTTTCTTTGTAAAAGGATAATAATCGATGTTACTTCTCATATCTTGCTCTTCTCTTATTTTCCTTGCATCGAAAACCCGATGATCTTCCAATCCGTGAAAAGAGTAAAGCAACTCCTGTATCCAAGACACCGTAGTAGTAAAGTAAACCATGCGTAAGGCGAATCCATTCATCATTTCGCTTTATAATCTTTTGAAGAGCATCCACATCAATATCTTATAACACTTCGATTAGTCACTTAGTTTACTGTTACTTCTGTACAAAAAAATTAATTGCATAGGGGGAAAGTTATGGGACTTGATATGTACCTTTATTCCTTTCCGAAGCTTGAAGGTGTGGATTTCTGGGAAAGTATGAAGGTTGATACTTATCGTTGGCAATTGGAAAAGAAGGACAATATCTTATATCAAAAGGTTGCAAAGCACCTTGAAGAGTCCGGTATGTCTTGGGACGACGTCCAAAGGCAAGATGTTGCTTATTGGCGAAAGGCGAACCAAATTCACAATTGGTTCGTAGAGAATCTGCAAGATAGTGTAGATAATTGTTCAATTTCTGAAGTGAAAAGAAGTCACATCATTCTCCTGAATAATTATTGCAGGATGATTCTAGAAAGTTCGGCAAAGGCTGAAGATGTTTTGCCCACGACGCCTGGTTTTTATTTTGGCAGCACAACTTATGATTCATTTTACTATTCAGAAATATATGAGACCCACACATTGCTCGCTTTTCTTATTCAAAACTTCTCCTTCGACAAAAATTATCTCTTCTACCAAAGTTCTTGGTAAATTAAAGGGACCGTACCTTCATGTTTCGATTCCCTTCCAAATAATTTTTTAGTTTACAAATCCTGCAACGACCTGCATGAATTATATGCCATCTCTACTAATAAATCCAATTGTTTTAATTAGTAAAACATATTATAATAGAATACGTTATTCTATTGGGATATTTAGCATAGGTAAGTTCTGAAATGGCAAAATATTTAAGAAGTAAAGAGTTGTTTTTTGGGGGTTTTTTTAAAAAATCATGCCCGCTTGATCATTTGGACAACTAAGAGAAAATTAATAGCTTGCCTGAAATAGGCTGGTTATTAAAAGCAGAAGAGAGGGATCGAAGTGGCGAACAAGGAAATGAAGAGAGGTTTGCAATCTCGTCATATTCAGATGATTGCTTTGGGTGGTACAATTGGTGTTGGTTTATTCATGGGATCAGCAAGTACGATTCAATGGACGGGTCCGTCAGTCCTGCTTGCTTATGCCATCTCAGGGGTATTTATTTTTCTCATTATGCGTGCAATGGGGGAAATGTTATATTTAGAGCCAAGCACCGGTTCGTTTGCGACCTTTGGCCATAAGTATATCCATCCATTAGCAGGTTATATTACTGCATGGAGTAACTGGTTCCAATGGGTTATTGTTGGAATGTCGGAAATTATTGCGGTTGGGACATACATGAAGTACTGGTTTCCAGATTTACCTGCATGGATACCGGGGATTATCGCAATGGTGATTCTTGGCGCGGCCAACTTAATTTCTGTTAAATCATTTGGTGAATTTGAGTTTTGGTTTGCTATGATTAAAATCGTTACAATTGTATTAATGGTTGTGGCAGGGCTTGGCCTTATTTTCTTTGGGTTTGGCAACGGCGGGGACGCGATCGGATTATCTAACCTTTGGGGCCACGGCGGCTTCTTTACAGGTGGATGGTCAGGGTTCTTCTTTGCTTTATCATTAGTAGTTGCAGCATATCAAGGTGTCGAACTAATTGGGATTACAGCCGGTGAAGCAAAAGAGCCAAAAAAGACGTTAACTAAAGCGATTCAAAGTATCATTTGGCGTATTTTAATCTTCTATATTGGTGCGATATTTATTATTGTAACCGTTTACCCCTGGGATCAACTAGATTCCATTGGAAGCCCGTTTGTTGCAACGTTTGCGAAGGTTGGTATTACAGCAGCTGCTGGAATTATTAACTTTGTCATCATCACGGCCGCGATGTCTGGTTGTAATAGCGGTATTTACAGCGCAGGCCGTATGCTTTATACACTAGGAACAAATGGACAAGCACCAAAAATCTTTACGAAACTATCTCATAACGGTGTGCCATTGCTTGGTACGCTTGGTGTACTTGCTGGTTTAGTCATTGGCGTGATCTTAAGTTATATTGCACCGGAAAATTTATTTGTGTATGTATATAGTGCAAGTGTTCTTCCTGGTATGGTTCCATGGTTTGTTATTCTAATCAGCCAAATTCGCTTCCGAAAAATAAAAGGAGCTGAAATGGCGAATCACCCATTCAAAATGCCTTTAGCACCAGTGACAAACTACTTAACACTTGCTTTTTTAATCATGGTGTTAGTCGGTATGTGGTTTAATGATGATACGCGTATTTCACTTATTGTAGGGATTGTTTTCCTCGGTATCATCGTCGTTACTTTTTTTGCTTTTGGAATAGGCAAGCATACCTCGGTAGATTCTGAAAAAGATAATGACATCACTCAAAGAGTGAGTAATTTTAAATAAAGTAAAAAGCAGGGCATTTATCATAAATGCTCTGCTTTTTACATGGCCAAATACCTTAGGTTTTTTCCGGTCAGAAGTGGATCAATGACTCCGGTTTAATTCCTGGGCACATTTAAGTCCCCTTATCAGAATCCTCAAAATCGTTCCACGTGGAACATCGAGTTTTTCCGATTTAAAAACCAATTATTGCACGAAAAAAGCGAGTGGGGGAATCTTTCTTACATATGAAATCCATTTTAGTGCTTTTGATTCATGTTTGTTTATAGAATATTGGGAACATTGGATCATTCGGTATTACTTTAATAGGGCTATAATTTTCAATAGGATAGTAGTTTAGTAATTTTCACTTTTGTATAAGGGAGAGCTCTAAGCGTTTTCTACTATTAATAAGAGAGTGAGGGATTTGATGAGAGGAAAGATTGCTAGGAAGATTTGGTTCGTTTGTCTCGTTGTCATGATGGCTGCCTTTTTCAATTATGGCAGAGAAGCTAATGCGGAAACGCCGAAACCAAAGCATGAGATGCGCGCCGCTTGGATAGCTACGGTGAAGAACATTGACATGAAGGCTGGAATGGATAAAAGTGCTTACACGCAATGGGTGGAATCGACATTAAAGGAACTGAAGGAAATGAACTTTAACACGGTTGTCTTTCAAGTTAAATCGACTGAAGATGCCTTATATCCTTCCAAACTAGCACCATGGTCCAAATACATAACCGGAAAGAAACAAGGTACGGATCCGGGATATGATCCACTTCAGATTATGCTTGATAAAGCGCATGAATATGGCATGGAGCTCCATGCATGGGTGAATCCTTATCGTGTCACAATGCCAGGGGACAAATTATCGGATTTAGCGAGTAATAATGTTGCGATTAAGCATCCAGATTGGGTTGTCAAATATGGTTCACAGTATTACTTAAACCCGGGGATACCGGCAGCAAAAGACTATCTTATTGATACAGTAAAGGAACTCGTCAAAAACTATGATATCGACGCTGTTCATATGGATGACTATTTCTATCCCTATCGTATCGCTGGACAAGTTTTTCCTGATCAGGAGACTTTCAAAAAGTATGGCGATGGCTTTGACAACATAGATGATTGGCGCAGAAATAATGTTAGTCAGCTTGTAAGGGAAATGAATGGTGCGATTAAAAAAGTCAAGCCTTGGGTTCAATTAGGCATCTCGCCATTTGGCGTTTGGAGAAACATTGAAGATGACCCAACAGGAAGCGATACACAGGCCGGACAGACGGATTATGACGATTTATTTGCTGATACACGCCAATGGATTAAGGATGGTTCAATTGACTACATTACACCACAAATCTACTGGTCTAGAGAACTAGAAGTGGCCAACTATTCTGTTCTGTTAAAGTGGTGGAGTCATGAAGTTACGACCTATGCTAATGTCCATCCAGTCAATTTATATATTGGGCTTGCTGATTACAAGGTTGGGAATAACTTTGATCAGGCTTGGTATAACCCCTATGAGTTGCCGGGGCAAATTCTCGACAATCGCGCGAGCGGGGTCGCAAAAGGACAAATGCACTTTTCATTGCAGCAAATTGAAAAAAACGCTCTTGGTTACGCGGATATTTTAGATAATGAAATCTATAACTATCAAGCGCTAACCCCAGCCACACCATGGAATGGCGTGGCACTCCCTAAAAAGCCCCATAAAGTAAAAGCAAAAAGAACTGGGGGTGGTGTTGAACTTTCAATTAAAGATAAAAAGCACAAAGACGCCAGGAAATATGTCATTTACCGGTTTGATGGGAAGAAGGAGGGAGATTACAATAATCCCGAGAATATTGTTGGCGTCGCTTATAACAAAAAGGGGATAACAACTTTCGAAGACAGAGGAGCTAAGTCTGACGAGGATTATACGTACGGCATTACATCTGTTTCCCCAACAGGCGTTGAAAGCAAAGATGCCAAGAAGGTTAAAGTGGATTGAAGACGAAAATCGGGTAACAAAGTTGGGAAAAGCATTGGGGGGGATCCCAATGCTTTTTTGCCTTCGCTTAACCAACATAGTTTTTGATATGATAATAACAAGACAATAAAGTTTTCTAAGTGTAGGTTAATGTGTCACAAACTTCATTTAGTCTGGCATACGTATAAAAAGACTATACAATTGGGGGTGTCTACAATTCTTAAGTCATTGGGAGTCGGAGTGCTGCTTCTGGTTTTTTTAGTTATTTTTGCTCAATTGGCTAAAGTGTCAATCATAATATCTACGGGATTCGTTTCAGTGATTCTTATAGTTATAGCAGTAGCTATTTCTGGTTCGGCTGCAATAAGTGGAGACAGTTCAAGGGCTAATCATGCTTATGAAGGTTCAGATGATAGAAAAGATAAACTAAAGTGGACGATGAGATTATTATTTGCTGCTATACCTTGCCTATTGGCAACCGTATTCCATTATTTATTGCTGATAAATTAGCTTTATAATATAGTACAAAAAATGGCAAAAATAAAGAGTGAACATCCTCAGGGAAGGAGAGCCATATGAATATAAAATTAAATCAAAAAACCATTAAAGATATATGCGGCATAGCCTCCTTCAAAAGAGGTGACGCTTTTTATCGTGCGGGTCGTGTCACAATTGATGAATACGGTTCTGATCGTTGTCAAGCCACCGTTACTGGTACGGAGGATTTCCGTGTGACGATTGAAAAGGATGCCCGAGGGAACATCCATACGGCATGCAGCTGCCCGGTACTTGCTTCTTTTAAAAAGGATTGTCAGCATATCGCGGCGGTTTTAATAGCGATCAATCAGCGTCAGCAAAGGTCTTCGTCACATCAGGAGCTGACTGAAGGCTTCCTGACACTTTTTGATCATCAGCCAAAACGGACAAGCGGCAGGCAGCGTCACTTCGAAAACAGGCAAATGCTTGAGGTCGCTTTCATATGCAAGCCGGTTACAATAGACACGGGGCAGAGCATGTTCGGAATAGAAATGCGGATGGAACAAATAAAGGTGCAAGATATTCGGGACTTTCTCACGCATGTGAAAAAAGCTGATCCTTGTCCGCTTTCCGTCTCTTTTACCTATGACCCAAATCGCCATTGCTTTCCTGAAGAAACGGATGCTGTTATTCAGCAGCTCATTCAGGTGATCCAAGATGAAAAGGGAGCAGCCAGCGATACTAGCCTTCACACGCTGCTCATTCCGCCATCTTCCTGGGACCGGTTGCTCCCATTACTTTTGCAAGCTCCGCATGCAGGGCTTATGTACGATAGGAAAGCCTTTGATGGATTTCCGTTATTGAGCGGGAAGCTGCCGCTAAAGTTTGTCTTTTCAGAGACTGAAGGCAAGGATCTTTGGCTGGAAATTGAGGGTTTGAATCGAATAACGCTATTGACATCATATCGGTCCGTGCTGACAGGAGACGGCTTAATCCAGCTTGCCGGAGAGGAAAGTGAGCGGCTTTCAGAGCTAAAACAGATGCTTGATGCTTCACAATCACATCATATTCCAATCCCGCGCGGGCAAATAAATCATTTCCTGGAAAAGGTGGTTCCCGGTTTAAAAAAGTTAGGAGATGTTGAAATATCTGAGGCTATTTCCAAAAGTGTTCTAAAGACACCGCTGATTGCCAAACTATACTTGGACCGTGTGAAAAATCGCCTTCTGGCCGGGCTTGAGTTCCACTATGAGAACATTGTAATTAATCCATTGGAAAGCCGAGAGCCTACGGCAGGGGCTTTGATTATAAGAGATGTGGAGAAAGAGGAAGTTATCCTGCAGCTAATGGAGGACAGCGCGTTCACCCAGACGGACAGCGGTTATTTTCTTCATAATGAGGAGCTCGAGTATGCATTTTTGCACCACGTTGTTCCAAAACTGCAAAAGCAAGCCCAAATCTACACGACAACAGCAGTCAGAAACCGGGTTGTCAAAGGGAAGGCGCGCCCGCGAATAAGGGTAAAGGTCCAAAAGGAACGGACCAATTGGCTGGAATTTAAATTTGAAATGGACGGCATTCCTGATAGAGAAATTAAGGAGATTTTACATGCTTTGGAGGAAAAGCGAAAATATTATCGGTTACGGAACGGCTCGCTGCTCTCGCTGGAGACAAGGGAATTTGAAGAGATCAACCGTTTTCTGACGGCACTGCCGGTTCAGGATGGTGATGATCTGGAAAGTGGTTTGAATCTCCCAGTTGTCCAGGGGCTCCAGCTACTGGATGCTGCCGACGATGTTTTCACATTAGAGGCCTCCTTCCGCCAGTTCCTAGACAATATCCAAAACCCGGACAGTTTAGCATTTGATGTGCCGGGAAGTTTGGAACCAGTATTGCGGGACTATCAAAAGCATGGCTATAAATGGATGAAAAACCTTGCCCGTTATGGTTTCGGAGGGATTCTAGCTGATGATATGGGGCTTGGGAAGACACTGCAAAGCATTACATACATTTTATCCGAGCTTTCCGACATCCAAAAAAGGAATCTTCCGGTGCTTATTTTATGTCCATCCTCTCTGACTTACAATTGGCTAAGCGAAATAACAAAGTTTGCCTCGGATATACAAGCTGTTATCATTGACGGCACTAAGACGGAACGGTATAAAATATTGAAGGATTTAACGGGTGTCGATGTCATCATTACCTCTTATCCGTTATTGCGCAGTGATATAAAGTGGTATGAGAAACAGTCCTTTCACACTGTTTTCTTTGATGAGGCACAAGCCTTCAAGAACCCCGTGACACAAACAGCAAAAGCAGTGAAGAAGCTCAAGGCAAATCATTGCTTTGCGTTAACAGGGACACCTGTTGAGAATGCGCTCGAGGAGCTGTGGTCTATCTTTCACATTATATTCCCCGAACTATTCCTAGGTTTAAGGGAATTCAGCACTTTATCAAGGGAAAAGATTGCCCGAAGAATTAAGCCCTTTTTGCTTCGCAGGAAGAAAGAGGATGTCCTTTCGGAGCTGCCGGGGAAAATGGCCTCAATGGATTCAGCCGAGCTGCTTCCTGATCAGAAGAAGCTGTACGGGGCTTATTTGGCGAAACTGAGACACGACACATTAAAGCATCTGGATAAGGATACTTTACAAAAAAATCGTATAAAAATCCTTGCTGGTATAACCCGGCTGCGGCAAATTTGCTGTCACCCCGCATTATTTGTGGACGGATACAAAGGAAGCTCTGCAAAGTTTGAACAGCTCAAGAAAATTTTAGAGGAATCAAGACTCTCTGGAAGACGGGTGCTGATTTTCTCACAGTTTACGAAAATGCTTGAATTAATCGGCAGGGAACTCTCCAATCAGGGGCGCAGTTTTTTCTATCTCGATGGACAAACTCCGTCAGAAGAACGCATGGAACGATGCCAGCGATTTAATGCCGGAGAATGTGATATCTTCCTCATTTCCTTGAAGGCCGGTGGGACAGGTCTTAATCTAACAGGGGCTGATACCGTCATCCTGTATGATATTTGGTGGAATCCTGCGGTTGAGGAACAGGCAGCCGACCGCGCCTATCGTATAGGCCAGACAAAAGTTGTCCAAGTCATCAAGCTCGTCGCCCGTGGTACGATCGAAGATAAAATGAATGACCTGCAAGAGAAAAAAAGGCATCTGATTGAAGAAATTATAGATTCTAAAGATAGATCGCCGTCCTCCCTTACCGAAGAGGATATCAGGGAGATATTGATGATATAGAAGGGGGGCGGTATACGCCGCGCCCCATACGAAAAGGCACTCATTTTAGGATAACTGGAAAGAGCGCCTTTTTATAAGGTAGGGACTTCCACCTAAGTTAGGAAGTTACGGAACAAAACATTATAAGAAGGCGCTTCCATATAAAATTGGCAAATCCATATAGGGAAAATAGGAGTATAATAGGCAATGAATAAAAGCTAGTGGGAGTAGAGACCTTTGGAAAAGCAAAATAGCAAATATAGATGGGTTGTTTTTGCCACGGTATTATTTACGTATTTTTTAATCGTGAGTCAAAGAACAGCACCGGGATTAATTACAGATCATTTGATGAAGGAATTTAGTGTAACAGCATCTACCATTGGACTTTTGACGAGTATTCAATTTTTGGCATACGCCGGTTTGCAAATTCCGATTGGGATATTATCCGACCGCTTTGGCCCTAATTTTTTTCTGATTATGGGGACACTCCTTGATGGATTAGGTACTTTAATTTATAGCGTTGCACCGAATGAATTCGTTTTGCTTATTGCTCGATTATTGGTGGGTATAGGAGATGCTACAATTTGGGTTAACTTGGTTATATTATTAAGCCAATGGTTTAAAGCGAAAGAATTCACCGGGCTGCTTGGTATGGCGGGAATGAGCGGAAGCCTTGGCTTCTTGGTTGCGACCGTTCCTTTTTCAGCGTGGATTGCTTTAACGGGATGGAGAGTGCCGTTTTTTACAGTGGGCATTATTCTTTGTCTTTGCGGTGTGCTTCTTTATTTTGTACTTGTAAAAAAGCCAAACAAAATGATGAAAGACAATTCTGGAACAACCCGATCCTCTACTAAAACGGAGGATAAACGGGAAAAGCTGCTTCATATGTTATGCCGCATATTTTCCAATCGCCAAGCATGGGCAACATTCCTATGCCACTTTGGCCTTGTTGGCACATATGTAGGGTTTATCGGTTCGTGGGCGGTGCCATATGGCATGCATGTGTATGGCATGACACGGTCTGGTGCAAGCCAGCTTATTATGATCGGCCTGATTGGGGCATTTATTGGAGCACCTCTGACAAGCTGGATTTCAAGTCGTTTGGAAACGATTAAACGGCCGTATATCATTGTTCATTTCGTTGTTTTCTTAAGCTGGATCGCCTTTCTTCTATTTGGAGGAAAGCCGCCATTTTTTATGTTCATTATTCTTTTCTTAATTATTGGCTATGGAAATGGGGCAAGTGCTTTAACATTCGCAGTCGTACGTCAATCCTTTCCTATTAGAGAGGTCGGTGTTGTTTCAGGTTTTGCGAATACTGGCGGTTTTTTAAGTGCTGTCCTCTTGCCAAGCATCTTTGGGAAGGTTCTGGATCATTTCCATAATGCGTCAAGCGTTGTCGGCTATCACTACGGTTTTATTATACCAGTCTTATTCTCAATGCTTGGTTTGATCGGCGGCATGCTTATTAAGAAAGAGCACCAGGAACTAAAGCAGGTGAATGGTTAAGTACCGGATAAAAAATCGTGAGGGCAGGACATTCAGTATGGATTATGGATGGCCGGTGGCCTTTATCGATAATATAACATATTAATGATATAATTTAGTTATAATAATACTATCAGAAAGGGGCCTGCTGGAAGTGAATATTAAACCATCAACGGCCATTCGTAATAATTATAATGGCTTTTCAAAATACTGTCATGAGCTTGATGAGCCAGTCGTACTGACACGTAATGGTGAAGCGGATTTGGTTGTTATGAGCCATGACACCTATCGGCGGATGGAGGCTCGTAATAAATTGCAATCCAAGCTTCTCGTTGCTGAAAAACAAGTAAACGAAGGGGCCGAATTGATTGAACATGATCAAGTCATAACAACAATGCGGAAAAAGATTCAAGATGCAAAAAAGTAAAATTCGTTACACACCTGCAGCAATTGATGACATGGATGAGATATTTTCATTTATTTCATATGATAACATTTCTGCCGCGGAGGAGATGCTTGAAAAGCTAAATGATAACATTGGCAACCTGGCAGAGTTTCCCCGTATGGGATCTGTTTTATCAGAAGAGGAATACACTCTTTTAGTGCGAGGTTATCGTTTTATTGTTGTACATCCATATCTTGTCTTCTATAGATTATTGGATAATGATGTAATTATTCATCGTACACTGCATGGCCGCAGGGGTTATCTTCGAGAGCTATTCATGCCAAGGGAATAGGATTTCCGCCATCAAGCGGTGCCGCTGTTATCATCTTTAGTCGGATAGCAATATAAAGAAGAGTCATAGACTGATGTGGCAATCGGATGGCCATCTCCGTCAAAAATGCTGCCCCGCAGCGGTTTTGTACTCTCTTTTTCTATATTGCCGATGCTGTTGTTTCCGAAGATCTTGACAAGATGTTGTCATTGGGATTGCCAGAATAGCAAGCGACAGAAAAAAGAAACGGGTGGCGATTTTAATAGTAATTGTCCTCACTCCTAGGTATCATTAAGCCCACTTTAAGATATAGCTTGCTGGAAGGGAAAATGGTAATAGGGGATATCGAGCTTGGTGCAAAAGAAAAAAACCATTGATTTCCAAACGAAATTGTGGTAATATTGGGATACTTATAATGAATGGAGGTTTTCCTTGTGTTGCATAATAGATTGCTAGTCCTAACTTTGAACCGTTAATTAAATAACGCTCAAAGCTCTGCCGGTTGTGCAGGGTAAATGGGATTGGTCTTTCTATTTTTAAGGAAACCTTTATTTACGGGATTTTAAAATGGAGAGGGCTTAGGCAGGCTCTCCTTTTTGTTGTCTTTAAAAATGAATGAGCAAAATGGGAATACCTTCCTCACTTTAGCAAGGAAAGTGAGGGAAGGTTAATTTCCGTTTGGGAAGCCCAAAGCTGGGGAGGTGGCACGTCTCCTCAGGCATTTTTTGTTATGTTCCCCATTTACTTTAGCACAGGCAGATTGTCTGTGTTTTTTTTTGCTTCCCCCAGATATTATTTAGTTGTTAAACAAGAAACGGAGGAATCCAAATGACTCAAAATCAAAAGGCGCTTTTAGTTGGTGTGAACCTTAATAATCAAGCCCATTTTGAATATACAATGGAGGAACTGAAGAACCTAGCTGACGCCTGCCATATCGACGTTGTTGGCGAGGTGGCGCAAAATTTAAGCCGTATCAATCGATCCCATTATATCGGGAAAGGCAAGATACAGGAGACGGTACAGCTGATAAAATATACTGATGCTGATGTCGTCATTTTTAACGATGAGCTGTCGCCTTCGCAAATTCGGAATCTTGAGGAGGAGCTTGATCGGGAAGTCATTGATCGGACGATGCTAATTTTGGATATCTTCGCCAGGCGTGCAAAGACAAGGGAAGCACAGCTTCAGGTCGAAGTGGCCAACCTTAAGTACATGCTTCCTCGCATCATTGGCCAAAATGAATCGTTAGGACGTCAAGGCGGGGGATCAGGCTTAAAGAACAGGGGTTCCGGCGAAACCAAATTGGAGCTTGACCGCAGAAAAATTGAGGAAAGAATAGCAGCCTTGAATAAGGAATTGGAGGGGCTTGTGACTCAAAGAGAAACACAGAGGAGCCAGCGCAAGAAAAGCGGGATTCCGACTGTATCCTTGGTTGGTTACACCAATGCTGGAAAGTCAACCATTATGAATGCTCTAGTTAAGACTTTTAATCAGTCATTAGATAAACAGGTTTTTGAGAAAGATATGCTTTTTGCTACCCTTGATACATCCGTTAGGAAAATTAATCTTCCAAATAACCGTTCATTCTTGCTGACGGATACGGTGGGCTTTGTCGATAAGCTGCCCCATCATTTGGTTAAAGCCTTTCGGTCCACACTTGAAGAAACGGCAACAGCGGATCTGCTTATTCATGTGGTAGATTATTCAAATTCTCATCATAAAGAACATATTGATGTCACCATTAAAACTTTAAAAGATCTTGGCGTCGAAAACATCCCAACTATTTATGCCTATAATAAGTCGGATTTAACCAGTATTGATGCGCCAAAAGTTGACGATAACAAATTATATCTTTCTGCCAAACATGATGTCGGGATAAATGAATTAATCGAGATGATCTGCGGGGAAGTTTTTAATGACAACGTCCATTGTGATATGCTGATTCCTTTTGAAGAGGGGAGTTTGGTTTCCTATTTCAATGAGCATGCCAATGTTCTTTCCACCAGCTATGAATACAACGGCACGAAATTAGAATTGGAATGCCAGATGAGTGATTTTGAAAAATATCAGGAGTATGTTGTTGAATAAGAGAAAGTTGATTATATAATACAGAAAATCCTTATCCCTCACCGGATAAGGATTTTTTAAAAGAGGGATTGCCAAAAAAAGGTATTTCATTAAAAGCACATGGATGATTGTGACCATGTGCTTGTTTTCGTTTGATTAAGAAATAATAAAATATTCGCCCGGTGCATCAATTGATTTGTATAAATGATGATTCTAAGACAAATTTAGCGTAATTTTTAATAAAAGTTGCTTATTTTGGGATGAAAGTGTTCTGTTGAACACCTTTTTATCTTGGGTCATGTAAATTTCGAAAGGTTATCCGTAAGAATTGCATGTTCGTCCGTAAGAATGTCGATTATTCCGTAACTTTCGGGGCTTTGTCCGTAACTTTTTATTTTTACTCAGTTTGGCGTTACTTCTCTTATGATTTGACATAAATTGGGGAGCGGACCATCCGCATCTCATAGGTAAGTGGTAGTTAGGATTTTTATCGGACTGTGGTTCCGTTATTCAGTCAATCAAAAGGTCATTTGAGTTGATTTTTCGCAAATAACGGAATCTGAGTCCTATAACTTCATAAAAGGGGCAATTTTTAAAGAAATAGAGGAACCTAAGTCCTATAATGACTGGGTGAAGCTTTTTATCGCAGTTTGTAAAGCCTTCCGAAAAAGAAACGATATATTGACTCCACCCCAAAATCTATGACATTTAAATAGTGGTTAGCACTCTGGGTGATAGAGTGCTAAAATAGAGTTATCCTGATTTTTGTTTAATAAGAGAGGAGCCTTTTTAATGGAAAAAAAGCAATTCCAGGCAGAATCTAAGCGACTGTTAGAAATGATGGTTAACTCGATCTATTCGCACAAAGAAATCTTTTTAAGAGAGCTCATTTCCAATGCCAGTGACGCGATCGACAAGATTTATTACAAGGCATTAACTGATGATACGCTAACTTTTAACAAGGATGATTACTACATAAAAGTAGATGCTGACAAGGAAAATAGAACGTTAAAAATCACGGATACCGGGATCGGCATGACAAAAGAGGAGCTTGAGAATAACCTTGGCATCATCGCTAAGAGTGGTTCGCTAGCTTTTAAAAATGAAAATGAAATGAAGGATGGCCAAGATATCATTGGCCAATTTGGTGTTGGTTTTTATTCAGCTTTTATGGCAGCGGACACCGTGACCGTCTTCACTAAGGCTCTTGGCAGTGATGAGGCTTACAAGTGGGAATCCCAAGGGACGGACGGCTATACGATTGAACCACATGAAAAGGCGGATGTAGGGACAGAAGTTATTCTGAATATCAAAGAGAATAACGAAGACGAGAACTATGATGAGTTCTTGGAAGAGCACCACTTAAAAACGATTATAAAGAAATACTCCGATTTTATCCGCTACCCGATCAAAATGGATGTGACCGAAAGCAAGCCTAAGGAAGGCAGCGAAGATGAGTTCGAACAGGTCCAAGAGGAACAAACGATCAACAGCATGGTTCCAATTTGGAGAAAGAATAAGAATGAGCTGACTGACGAAGATTACGAAAACTTTTATACAGAAAAACATTACGGGTTTGACAAGCCTTTAAAACACATCCATATCAGCGTCGATGGTGCCGTAAGATATAACGCGATTCTCTTTATCCCGGAGAAAATGCCTTATGACTATTACACTAAAGAATATGAAAAAGGATTAGAGCTCTATTCCAACGGCGTATTAATTATGGAGAAATGCGGAGACCTGCTGCCTGACTATTTCAGCTTTGTCAAAGGCATGGTGGATTCTGAGGATTTATCGCTTAATATCTCCAGAGAGATTCTCCAGCATGACCGGCAATTGAAGCTGATTGCCAAGAATATTAAGAAAAAAATTGCAAGCCAGCTCCAAAGCCTATTGAAGGATGACCGTGAAAAATATGAAGCCTTTTATGAGTCCTTTGGCAGACAGTTAAAGTATGGGGTGTACAGCGATTTCGGCAGCCACAAGGAAGAGCTGCAGGACTTATTGATGTTCTACTCATCCAAGGAGAAGAAGCTGGTCACTTTAGCTGACTATGTCTCAAGAATGCCGGAAGATCAGAAATATATTTACTACGCTGCCGGAGAAACGCATGACCGCATCGAAAAATTGCCGCAGACTGAGATCGTATCAGAAAAAGGCTACGAGATCTTGTATTTCACTGAAGATATTGATGAATTCGCGATTAAAATGGTAATGAACTATAAAGAAAAAGAATTCAAATCTGTTTCAAGCGGTGATCTAGGGATCGACGAGGAAGAAAACGAGGATCAAACTTCTGAGGAAACTGACAACAAAGAGCTTTTCGACTACATGAAAAATGTTTTATCAGACAAAGTAAAGGATGTCAGGGTGTCCAAAAGGTTAAAGTCCCACCCTGTATGTCTGTCGGCAGATGGCGAAGTGTCGATAGAAATGGAGAAAGTGCTAAATAGCATGCCTGACAACCAAAATGTCAAAGCTGACAAGATTTTGGAGATTAATATCAACCACGAGGTGTTTAGTTCATTAAAAGCAGCTTTTGATACAGATAAGGAGAAATTGAATCTGTATACAAACCTTTTATACAACCAGGCCCTGCTCATTGAAGGATTGCCAGTCATTGACCCGGTTGAGTTTACAAATGATATTTGTAAGGTCATGGTGTAAAAGCAGCCCAATACCCCATTGACGGCAAGCTTTAGGTTCTATATCATAGGGGAGAAGTGAATACCCGCACTTTGCGGAAGAGGTTCATAGCTTTAAACCCTATATAAAAAACTATGGATAGATGACAATTCTGCCACGTCCATATCGGATGTGGCTTTTTATGTTTTTATCCTTTAAGTTGCAGGTAGAATGGCGAAAATGATGAACCCTCTTGTAAAGGTGTGCGGGCACTAATGACAAGGGGGACTTTTTTATGTCTGGCAGAAACCATGAGGAAGGTTTAAAGGATTTAACATTGCTTGGCAATCAACATACACAATATGCGATGACTTATGCGCCTGAGGTATTGGAGGCGGTGGACAATCTCCATGCTGACCGCGACTATTTCGTGAAATTTAATTGTCCTGAGTTTACGAGCCTATGCCCGTTAACGCATCAGCCGGATTTTGCAACAATGTACATCTCATACATTCCGGATAAAAAAATTGTAGAGAGCAAGTCACTTAAATTATATCTCTTCAGCTTCAGGAACCACGGTGATTTCCATGAAGATTGCGTCAACATCATCATGAATGATTTAATTAAGCTGCTTGATCCGAGGTATATTGAGGTTTGGGGGAAATTCACACCGCGCGGCGGCATTTCCATCGATCCATGGTGCAATTATGGCAGGCCCGGCACTAAATATGAAGAAATGGCAAATGTCCGATTGATGAACCATGATCTCTATCCCGAAAAGGTCGATAACCGATGATTTTATATTTGAATGGGGCGTTTGTCGGCCTCTTAATCCTGGCTAACATTGTCGCTGTAAAGCTTTTTAGCCTTGGGAGTTTTGCCATACTGCCCGCTGCCGTCATTATTTATATTTTTACTTATCCAATTGTTGACGTCATTGTGGAGGTTTACGGAAAAAGGGAAGGGCGGAGAACCGTTCAGGCGGGTCTGATTACACAGATTCTCGCCCTGATATTCATAGCGATCACCGTCCATTTGCCGGCGGCGCCTATATTTAAAAACCAAGGCTCATTCCAGACCATTTTGAACGGGAGCTTTCGGGTGATCCTCGCCAGCTTAATCTCTTATGCCGTTAGCCAGAATCTTGATGTTTTTGTGTTCAATAGACTGAAGAAGCTGCACGGGAACAAAAAGCTGTGGCTCCGCAATAATGCATCAACCATGGTGAGCCAATTGATCGATACAACGATTTTTATCGCGATAGCTTTTTATGGCACGATGCCCATAGTTGTTCTAGGCGGCCTGATTTTAACCCAATATATCTTTAAATTCCTTGCATCCATTGTGATTACTCCGATTGTCTACTTACTTGTCGAGATCATTAGAAGACAGCGATCGGCAGTGACAAGCGAGGGTTCTCACTCTGTAAGAGGTTAAATCATTAAGGTGATGAAAGACAAAACGTGCTTGGAAATCGGGTGAAATGTCTTTCGTAAGTGTCCTCATAAGTCAATAAATTTACAACTTATTTATAAGTTGGATAAAAGAGGTTCCTGATTGGCTGTCGGCCATAAGACTGGTAATATAAAATGGATTGCAAGCGAACGACATTTAATTTTCCCAAGAAGAACCATGGTGTGATCAAGGTTTTAAAAGAAGAGGGAGTTGAGCCAAATCTGGAGCAGGTCTATATGGAGAAAAAACTTTAAATCGCCTTTTGCCGCCAGCCCAGGCTTATGAGGCTCCATAATATAAAAAGCAGACCTTCATACCAATAAAGGTAAAGGTCTGCTTTCTTTCGTCCTATTCACCAAGATCTACATTGTGGTAGACCTGTTGGACATCCTCTAGGTCATCAAGAACATCAATCATCTTTTCGAATTGAGCTTGGGCGTCTTCAGGCAGAGTGACATCATTTTGGGCAAGCATAGTCAGCTCTGCAACAGAAAACTCGGCAATGCCTGCGTCCTTAAGAGCTTCTTGCACGGCATGGAATTGCTCTGGATCAGCATAGACGATAACCGCGTCATCTTCTTCCAGAATATCGCGAACTTCTACATCAGCTTCCATCAAGATTTCAAGCACGTCATCAGCTGTTTTACCTTCAAGGCCGATAACAGCCGTGGCATCAAACATATAAGCAACAGATCCATTTACCCCCATGTTGCCGCCGTTTTTGCCGAATGCCGCACGGACATCAGATGCGGTACGGTTCACATTATTTGTCAGAGTATCGACGATCACCATTGATCCGTTTGGTCCGAAGCCTTCATAACGGTGTTCGTCATAGCTTTCATCTGAGCCGCCTTTGGCTTTTTCAATCGCACGTTCAATAATATTTTTTGGTACATTGTACGTTTTGGCACGCTCAAGGACCATTTTTAATGCCTGGTTTGCTTCAGGGTCCGGTTCGCCTTGTTTTGCCGCAACATATATTTCCCGGCCAAACTTTGCATAGATCCGGCTTGTATTGGCATCCTTTGACGCCTTTTTTTCTTTAATATTATTCCACTTACGTCCCATCATGAACACTCGCTTTCAAATTAGAATCGATTTCCCTATCACCTCTTATGAAGGGAATTGTATTCATTCACTAGATAATATTATACCTCAATTTCAAGAGTAATTTCGAGTCCCGGAATCAAAAAGACAGGCGGGCTAATCCCCAACTTAAAAATAGAGACTGCTTTATGCAGTCTCTCAATCTAACATATGGCTATTTTAGCTTTTCTGCAGTCCACTTGCTTCTTCATGTTTTTCCGTTTTATTTATAATGGTTGTTCCGACCAAATCACCGGTGACATTTAAGGCCGTGCAGCCCATGCCGACGATCGCATCGATAGCTGTTAATAACCCAACAATCTCCATTGGCAGACCAATTTGTGCAAACACAGTAGCAATCATAATAATGCCTGCTCCCGGAACACCCGCTGTGCCGATTGATGCTAAAGTTCCGACTAGGACAACCTCTAGCATGTCGGTAAAGCTTAAGGGTGCACCGACAATGTTTGCAGCAAAAACTGCAGAAACAGCAATGCGGATCGCCGCGCCATCCATGTTAATGGTTGCACCCAGAGGCAGACTGAAGCCATATAGGCTCTTTGATAATCCTAGACCTTTTGCCGCATTCAGCGTCAGGGGCAATGTACCGGAGCTGCTTTGGGTAACAAAGGCGGTGATCATCGGTGTTCTGGCATGGGCAAAAAACTTGCCCGGGCGCACTTTAGCTAAAAGTATGAAGAGCATATAAAAGCCGACCTGTACGATTAATGACACATAAAGACTGATAATGACGCTCCCTAATGACAGCAGGGTGTCAGCGCCTTGGCCGCCGACTGTTTTTGCGACAATCGCAAAAATACCGATTGGCACGTATTGAAGAATGACCTTCATAATGGCAAGTGTCGCTTCATTTAAAGCTTCGACGGTTTTATATAAATGCTTGCCAAGTCCGGTATGCTCCTTTGACGTTCGTAAATAAGATATCGCGATACCAAAAACAATTGCGGTGAAGATGATGCCAAGCAAGTTAAGTTCACTAAAGGCTTTGATAATATTATTAGGAACGATATTTAAGAGGACACTAACAACCCCGGGATTATCCGGAACGTTGAATTTTTCATTAGTCTTTAAATCCATTCCGCTGCCCAAATGAAATAAGCTTGCGACACTGAGACCAACGACAATGGCCAAGGCAGAAGTTACCACGTAATATAGAAAGACTTTGCCTCCCATCCGTCCCAGGTTCCCAAGCTTAGTCTGATTTACACCGACGATCAAAGTGAATAGAACAAGCGGGATGATAAGAAATTGAAGCAGATGGATCAACAAATCGCCAAAAGGCGCTAAAGCCGTTGCTTGTTTCCCAAATATTAGACCAACAATAATACCAAGGATGAGAGCAATAGTAATTTTCAAGATGAGTGATGCATGGACGTAGCCCCTCCAAATTTTTTTCATTACAACCCTCCTTAATAAGAATAGAATTCCCGATAGCTGGTGGAATAAAGACCTATTAAACAATTTTGGCGGCCGCTTATTCCTATGAACTTAATCGGATATTATTATAGTAAAGTACAACATATAGGGGTATGTCTGTCAAAATCAATGCTTGTCTTTTTAAATTAGTGTTTGCAACCACTGCTACCGAACGTTGGAAGGGACCTTTGCCAGCACTTTCTTTTTAAGGAAGAACCAGATGGGGAAAGGCTGGGAAATTTGAAACGTTCCACGTGAAACATTAAAGAAAAGCGCAAGCACCTTGGTTAGCCCGGAAGAGCACTGGTCGACTAAACGTCGCGTCCTGCGGCATCGTCGACACTCGTACGTCCATGTCCCTCGGAAGGACTTCGAGGAGGCTCGGAAAATCAAAAAGCGATTTTCCTGCGGTGATTATTCTGTAAGAAGCTTTCCTAGTGTTGCCGCCGTAGAGGGACCGAAGTGATTCAAGGGGCTAGGTGTTGTAGCTAGACAGCGTGCCCACTTTCTTAATTTGCAAAAAGAGGGGCGCCTTTTTCGAGCGCCCCAAAAATGTATGAAGATTAATTAAGCCAAGGATCCCATTGGGTCCCAAGGTTCTAATTCAATTGGTTTTTGCCCCAGAGACATTTGAAGTTCTTTAGATAAATGTTTTTTATTAACGACAATTTGATACATAAATTCGTCAAACCACTGATCGCTCATGACAAAAAAGCCATCTTTGCCCGGATCCTTACCCCAGCTGTTTTCCACTTTCCATCGGTTTGGTCTGCCATCAACAACGTTAACACCTGTCAAAACCATAGCATGGGTCATCAGGCTGTCACCATAGTCGAGCCGCTCTGCCTTAGTAAGCTGCAATGGAATGTCTAGGGCAGATTCGTAATTATAAAGTGCCGTATCCATAACACCGGTGTCGCGATCCGACATCTGACCAACATCACACCCGAACCACACCGGTTCATTGTCCTCTAGCTGCTTAAGTGCTAATTTCTTCAATTCATCAATCTCGATATTAAGGTATAATATGTCTTTGCCGCCTTTAACGTTTCCGAGGTATTTTACTGTGTATGTGCGGCCAAATGGCTTATCATCGGTTGGAGCATTAATAATACTAACATAATCATTCAGGTTAATATCAATGTATTTTTGGAAGAATGTCTTCGGTGTCAAATTTGAGTCACGGTGATATGTCTCATCTTTATCACGGTATTCAAAATCAAAATGAGCAGGGGGCTCTCCAAGGAATTGGCAGAGCATTCGGTAGATGTCGCCTAGGATGGCTTCTTTTTCGAGCCTTAACTTATCGGTGGATGCCTTTTGCGCGCGCAGCTTTGCGGCCCCTTCGCGCAGTTTAGCCGTCAGAAGCTTGTTCATGATTCGCGAGCTGCTGCTGTGGAATGTTTCTGGCATGACATGCTTGGGGACAACACCATATTTTTCGACCAAATTGACAAACATTTCCCATTGTCCGCCATCTTGTACCGGAGCATTTAACAACCATGATACGAGGCGGCTATCAGTTTTCTCATCGAGTGTCCCAAGAATGCTTTCCAGAAAGTAATTCGCCTTCTCAAATTTATCCCAGAACATATGGTAATTTTGTGAGAGCTCAAATGATTCTAAGCTGCAAGTGTGTATGACATGCTGCCGAAGAGTGTTTAAGCCGGCGAACATCCAGCATCGGCCGCTCTGTTTTTGATTAGTAATTTTCCCCGTTGTAATTTCCTGTGAAAACGTGTATTGCATGCTGACTGGTGAGTCCTGGTTCATAGCAACCGCGTTGATACCATTTTTCTTGATCGCGTTCATCATGACCTTCTGTTGAGGATTATTACTAAAGTCCTTCGAGAAACGGTCAATCAACTCTTTTGAAATAGAATTGTTTTTTTCCAATTCCACACCCATGACATCGCTCCCTCTCCCGTAATTCAGTTCACTCTAATTTTACCTCCAACAATATCCATAATCAATACGAATGCACTAAAGTAGCTGAATATATTGAATTATTTGTTGACCGTGAAAGATTAACATTAAAAGAGGGTTATTTTGCAACGCTATTATGCTAATCTATTAAATATGAAAGGTGGAAAAAACCGGAGGGTATTACCCTGTTTTATCCATAAAATCAGTTAACGGAGCGGGTGCTGATGTTTCAAATCAGAAATGTAACATACAAAGATATTTTAAATATCAAGACTGTTGACATCGGATCACAAGAGGTGATGACTTTCTTTGGGGAGAGCGGCAGCGGGAAAACGACTCTGATGAAGCTGCTTAATCAGTTAATCAGCTTTGATGAAGGTGACATTTTATATAATGGGCGATCCGTATTGGATTATGATCCAATTGAGCTAAGAAGGCAGGTCGTCATGTTGGCACAGACACCTGCTGTCTTTGCAGGGAACATTAGAGACAATTTGCTTATTGGAATGAAATTTTCTGAAAAGGAACCTGCTAATGATTCAACCTTGGTGGACGCTTTGAAAATGGTTCGCTTACATAAAGACTTGGATGGCGGTGTCGATTCCCTGTCAGGCGGGGAGAAGCAGCGGCTTGCTTTTGCCCGGGTGATTTTAATGGATGCACCAGTGTATCTCTTGGATGAACCGACTTCTGCTCTGGATGATGACACGGAATCTTTGGTTATGGACCGGTTCTTTGACTACGCGAGAGAAAATGGCAAAACCGTGGTAATGGTCACCCATTCAAAAAAGCTCGCTGAAGAACACTCTGATAAGATGATTCTGATGAAGGATATTAATGAAAGGGTGGTGCGTCCATGAACAATAAGATTATTGATATTACCTTTTGGCAGCTCGCTTCTGCATATGTCTTTATTATTCTATTATTGATTATTGTGCGGTGGCGAAGGATTCCAAGAGAGAAAGAAATTCTGATTTCGTCCATTAGGATGACACTGCAGCTCATACTTGTCGGCTTTATCCTGACTTATGTTTTCAAACATGCCAACCCTTATTATACTGTCATCATTTTCTTAATCATGGAGACCTTTGCGATTTACAATACCTTTCAGCGTGTCAAAAAAGCAATCAATCCACAGTTGAAAAAGGCGATTGCTATCTCTATGGCCGCCGGAACATTTGTTACACTCATTTATTTTAACTTTGTTGTCCTTCATTTTTCCCCGTGGTACAACCCTCGTTATTTTATCCCGATCGGCGGAATGATTATCGGCAATTCCATGACTGGAATTACGCTTGGTGTCAGTGCCTTAATTGAAGGGATGAAGTCAAAAAAGGATCTTGTGGAGTCTGCTCTAATGCTTGGTGCTGCGCCTTATCAAGCTACGAAGGATATCGTGAACCACGCTTTTGATTCAGCGGTTCTGCCGACCATTAACAGCATGGTGGGCATGGGGATCGTCTTTCTGCCGGGCATGATGACGGGTGTCATTCTTTCAGGTGCCAGCCCATTTTCTGCTATTAAATATCAAATAGCCATTATGCTTGGCATCTCCGGCAGCGTCTCTCTTACAGTCATTTTATTCCTCTATTTAGGCTACAAGGCATTTTTTAATAAACGTTCACAGTTAGTGGACTAAATATTTGTGTTATTCTATTAATGGAGGGGTGAAAAAATGGAAGATAAAGTGATAAAAGCGATTCAAGACGATTACCCGGAGGATTTTGCACACTGTTACGGATGCGGCCGGCAGAATGAAAGCGGCCATCATTTACGGACAGGCTGGGATGGGGAGCATACCGTCACGATTTTTGAGCCGAATCCGGAGCATACTGCACTGCCTGGTTTTGTCTATGGCGGCGTCATGGCGTCGCTCATTGATTGCCATGGGACAGGATCAGCATCGATTGCTTTGCACCGCAAGAATGGCCACGACGTTGGAGACGGCGCCGAACCGCCCCGATTTGTAACAGCATCATTGCATGTGGATTTTCTAAAGCCAACACCACAAGGCATCCCGTTAAAAGCATTGGGCACAGTGGAAGAAATACATCCAAAGAAGTGGAAGGTCAATACGGAAGTCTATGCGGGTGAGACGCTCTGTGCGCGCGGCGAAGTCATCGCTGCGGTCATGCCCGATACATTTTTGCAAAAGAAATAAATTAACAATGAGGTCTGGAAGGCGGTGCTGCCTTCCAGATGAACATTTTTAGCTTGAAATTAGGAATAAAAGGGCCTAAAAGGGCCTTTTTTTGTAAAATGTTTTCTCCAACTGGCGATACGACCAACTTAACACTATCGCGGGCAATAATCACCCTGAAAATGAAGAGGAAATCCGTAGAAATTTTGGTTTTCCCGTAAGAATGGAGACACCTTCCGTAACTTTCACCTTTTCCTCAACAAGCGCTTTGTGCTAACTGAATTTGAACATCCTTAGCCGTTTTCATCCCTGGTAATAGTTAGCGGGTTGCTTCCTTGCCTTATTTTCAGTAGACTAGAGTGTGAATGTTAAGTTTTGAAAAGAGGGTAATGAATGAATAAGGAATCCATTTACGGATTGACATTTGATCAACTCACATCATGGCTTATAGAACACGGACATAAAAAGTTCCGGGCGCAGCAGGTCTGGGATTGGCTATATAAAAAGAGGGTTAAAGACTTCTCTGACATGAACAATGTCAATAAAGAGTGTATCCAATTATTAGAGGAACATTTTGTCATACAGACGTTGGAGCAGCATATAAAACAGGAGTCTTCGGATGGAACCATCAAATTTTTGTTCAAGCTTCAGGATGGCAATTTAATTGAAACTGTCTTGATGCGACAAAAATACGGTCTTTCAGTTTGTGTTACAACACAAGTAGGCTGTAACATCGGCTGTTCGTTTTGTGCAAGTGGTTTGCTGACGAAAAACCGTGATCTGTCAAGCGGGGAAATTGTAGAACAAATTATGAATGTGCAGCATCACCTTGATGATGCGGGAAATGACGAAAGAGTCAGCCACATCGTTGTTATGGGCATTGGTGAACCTTTTGATAACTTTAATAACCTAATGGATTTCTTGCGGGTTGTTAATGATCAAAAAGGCCTTGCTATCGGAGCCAGGCATATTACAGTTTCAACGAGTGGTTTAGCGCATAAAATTTATGAGTTTGCTGATGCTAATCTGCAAGTCAACTTGGCGGTTTCCCTGCACGCGCCAAACAACGAACTTAGAACGCGTATTATGAAAATCAATAAGGCATTCCCGATTGAAAAATTAATGCCTGCTATTGATTATTATCTCGAAAAAACAAACAGAAGAATGACGTTCGAGTATATCCTGCTGCGGGATGTTAATGACCATCAGGAAGAAGCCCGTGAGCTCGCGAAGCTTTTAAAAAACAAGCGGCACCTCTCGTATGTTAATTTGATTCCGTATAATCCCGTGGATGAGCATAATCAATATCAAAGAAGCGACAAAGAAGATGTGCTCGCGTTTTATGACACTCTGAAGAAAAACGGCATCAATTGCGGTATACGTCATGAACAAGGAACAGACATTGACGCCGCATGCGGACAGTTAAGAAGTAAACAAATTAAAAAGGCCAAGGCATAATAAATTTGACTTGGGCGGTTAAAGAAGTGTATCTCCTTTAGTGAGGTGCACTTTTTATTTTGGTGGCATTCCTGCCTCAGTGTTTCAGCTATTATGCATTTTGCGATTTTACTTCTGATCTTTCTATCAGATTACCGTTTGATCCAAGAGTCTAGGAATGGTAAAAGCATAATTAGAACTTGGAATCATATCCCTAAGTCCCTTTGAATACTTATATAAATGGCAGCGGGGCACTTACCATTTTTCAATTTAAAAAGGGGTTCGATGATGTTAGCTTTTCTACATAAAGTCATTGATTTTTTATTGGGGCGGACCAAGGACTCAAAAGACATTGTAACTATTTTTGACGAGCACGGGCTGTCTGTGGTCAGCGGGAAGAATACTTATAGTGTTCAATTGAGAAAGACTGTCAGGCATTCATGGGGAACTGAGTATGCCTTTAATGTGCCACTAGGGATTACCTTTAATAAGTGTAAAGAATGTACGGGGGCCATAGCGGATATCCTACAGAAAAAGGTTACTATGACGTCCTTTTCCTTGTTGCATGTGAACGTTTATGAATGACTTAATGCCATAAAACCCCGCTTTAAAAAAGGCGGTAAGGGTGGGTCACACCTTTGCCGTCTTTACTGCCGTTTCCCCAATTTCCAACATCCCTTGCAGTTCAAAAATTCACCCTGAGCATCTTCCTTTTCAAATGAGTAAGGGAAGGGGTATGATGGGTACTCAAACCTAAATTATTCAGTTTTAAAATAAAGAAGGGGAAAGGGGGAGCCAGGATGACATCCCAAAGTTATAGCAAGGTTTCAATTGTGGCCCTGCTGCTTGCAGGGGCATTTATTGCGATTTTAAATCAAACATTGATGATTACAGCTATTCCACCTATTATGAAAGAAATGCATATTAGCGCTAATACAGCACAGTGGCTGACAACGGTTTTCATGCTCGTCAATGGCGTCATGATCCCAATCAGCGCCTTTTTGCTTGAAAGATTTTCAACAAGGCAGCTCTTTATTTCTGCAATGAGTATTTTTGCCCTTGGAACACTGATTGCGGGACTTGCGCCAAACTTCGGTATTCTCTTGTTTGGCAGAATCGTTCAATCGAGCGGTGCCGGCATTATGCTGCCTCTGATGCAAACCGTCTTTTTACTTATTTTCCCTGTCAATAAGCGGGGATCAGCGATGGGATTAGTCGGCCTGGTGATCTCCTTTGCTCCGGCGATTGGTCCGGCGCTCTCAGGATGGGTGATTGCCAATTATTCTTGGCGCGTCTTGTTCTTTATCATTTTGCCTATCGCTCTCATAGATATTGTCATTGCGATTATAGCAATGAGAAATGTGACTGAACTGACTCATCCGAAAGTCGATATCATTTCCATTATGTTGTCATCATTTGGTTTCGGCGGATTGCTATACGGCTTTACGAGCGCTGGGAATAATGGCTGGGGAGACCTCGTTACTGTCATTACGTTGGCTGTCGGTGCAGTTGCACTAGTTATCTTTGTGCTCCGGCAAATGCGGCTCAGTCACCCTATGCTTGAGTTCCGGGTTTTTAAATATTTTATTTTTACATTGACAACTATTATCGGAATGGTAGGTTTTATGGGACTTATTGGAGTCGAGACCTTGATTCCGCTTTACATGCAAAACATGCGTGGCTTCACTGCCATGGAATCTGGCTTAGCCATTTTACCTGGCGCCTTGGTGATGGGGATCATGTCGCCAATTACCGGCCGGGTGTTTGATAAAATCGGGGCAAGGTGGCTCGCGATCTCAGGGTTGATCATTATTACGATAACAACCTTGGCCTTTTCCAACCTAACGCCGTCAACATCATTCGCCTTTATTACAATCCTGTATTCGATCCGGATGTTCGGCTTATCGATGGTGATGATGCCAGCGACGACGGCTGGGTTAAACCAGTTGCCTAAGCGGTTAATCCCGCATGGGGCGGCGATGAGCAATACTATGCGACAGGTTGCTGCCTCTATCGGAACGGCGATTATCGTGACGGTGATGACGAATACAGCACAGGCTGCGATACAACAGCCGGATATCCTGCACCCGTTGATTTACGGCGTGAATGTCGCCTTCATCGTCATTACTGTATTGTCACTCATTGGGGCTATTTTGGCCTTCTTCATAAAGAAAACCTATCCGCCAACGGAAGAAAATGAGGAAAATCAAAGCAGGGTCAGAAGACCAAACAAAAGGTTGGTTAGAAGCTAAAAAAAGATAAGATGAGACTTGTCCTAATGGGCAAGTCTCTTTTTTGGGTTGATGGGACTTTCATGGGGAAAGGTGAGATGAAGGACAAAAGTCGGTAAAAGGGTGAGAGAAAAGGTTTTCATATGTAATAATAAAGAATTCAAAGGCGCTTTAGAGAAATGCAATATTCTCGTAAGCCAAATATCCGTGATAGTTAAAAGTGTTCCATGGATCGATGTAAATTATTGAAACGATTTACTTATTTATACGTATAATTATATGGGTATTAATGCTGATATAATAAATATATATCTAATTTGTAGGCAAAAAAAAAGGGGGTGAAAGGCTATCGATCTATTGACAATTTATTGGGATGTCTTGCTGGGCTGTCTTGTGCTTGCAATTATATTTTTTCTAATTGGCGACATTCTTGATGGTGTGCTGGACGGCTTTTTTCATCCGCTGCTATTGTTTGGCACGCTGGCAGTGCTCTCAGGCACTGGCATTTTATTAACAAAGTATACGAGTTTGCCTGCAGGGATTGTACTGGGGTTTGGCTTTGCCCTGGGAGTCATTACATATATTCTCATCTATAATTTCCTCATTGTCCCGCTCTCCCGTGCAGAATCTTCAAACGCCTATTCAGCGAAGGAATACCAAGGCCGGATTGCTGAGGTGATTACGAGCATTCCCGCACATGGCTATGGTGAGGTATTGATCGGCTCGGCAACAGGGAGCCGAAGTGAAACAGCCCGAAGCTTTGATAACATCGATATCATTAGCGGCAAAAGGGTGTTTATCGTAGAAGTAGACAAAGAAGGTGTGTGTCACGTTTCTCCAATGGAGGACGATTTTAAATAACAGGGGGAAAAGAAATGGATTCATTGATTGTTATTGGTGTTGTTGTAGCTGTTGTTCTCATCTTGGGTATTGCATTTGCCACAAGGTACAAGACGGTTGGTGCAGATGATGCCATGATTATCACAGGGAGTTTCTTAGGTTCTAAGAATGTCTTCAAGGATGAGTCAGAAGGGAGGATTAAAATTGTCCGCGGCGGCGGGGCGTTTATATTGCCGGTTTTCCAGCAAAAAGAATTGATCAGCCTCCGTTCCCACAAGCTCGACGTCTCAACGCCCAATGTCTATACAGAAAATGGCGTTCCGGTCATGGCTGATGCCACAGCGATTATTAAAGTTGGAAACACGACTGAGGCGATCGCCACAGCGGCTGAACAATTTCTAGGGAAAAAGGATGCTGAACTTGAAGGTGAAGCGCAAGAGGTGCTTGAAGGCCATTTGAGAGCGATTCTTGGCACTATGACGGTTGAAGAAATTTATAAAAACCGCGAACGCTTTGCCCAGGAAGTCCAGGGTCAGGCATCCATTGATTTGAAAAAAATGGGCTTGCAGATCGTCTCTTTTACAATAAAAGATGTCCAAGATGAAAATGGCTATCTTGAGGCTCTAGGGAAGCCGCGAATTGCCGAAGTGAAACGTGATGCTGAAATATCCGAAGCGGATGCGTTGCGTGATTCCCGTATTCGTAAGGCCAAAGCTGATGAAGACGGGCAAAAAGCTGAATTGTTGCGTGATACAAACATCGCCGAAGCAACTAAGGAAAAGGAATTGAAGATGGCTGCCTTTAAACGGGAACAGGATCGCTCAAAGGCTGAAGCGGATATGTCCTATGATTTGCAGAAAGCCCGTTCTGAGCAAGAGGTAACGGAAGAACAAATGAAAATTGAGCTTGTTAAGAAGCAAAAATCAATCGAATTGGAAGAGAAAGAAATCCTGCGCAGTGAGCGGCAATACGATGCTGAGGTCAAGAAGAAGGCAGATGCAGACCGGTATGCTGCCGAACAGCGGGCTGAGGCTGACAAGGTCACACGGTTAAAAGCTGCTGAAGCTGATGCCGAGAAGGTTCGGCTGGAAGGGGAAGCGGCCGCATCATCTGAGCGTGCCAGAGGTAATGCTGAGGCGGAAATCATTCGGGCCCGAGGCTTTGCTGAAGCTGAAGCCAAAGAAAAACTAGCTGAAGCAATGGAAAAATACGGCGAAGCAGCGATACTGGATATGCTTGCCAAAATGCTGCCTGAATTTGCTGAAAAAGTCGCCTCGCCATTACGGGCCATTGATAAAGTCACTGTCATTGACAATGGCGGTTCCGGCGAAGGCGACGGTGCGGCCAGAATGAGCAACTACGTGACGAAATTGATGTCACAAATGCCCGAGACATTGAAAGATGTGTCAGGCATTGACCTCAATAGCGTGCTGCAAGGGCTAACCCAAAGGTCAAGCTCCAGGATTTTCGATCCTATGTATACAGCAGCCACCAAATCACCCGAGGCTTTAAAAAAACCTTCAAGCGCCCATAATGCTGAAGTTGATTTAAATGAAATCCCTGATTACAAGAAAAAAAGAGATTAAACAAAAGGCTGTCCCAAAGGTAAGGGACAGCCTTCATCTTTTTGCCAGGACGAAATGATCTAGACTATTAGTATATATCAGCGCATGGCGGTAAGATATAAGCAAGGCCGGGGAATCATTTCCCGGCCCCTTATCATTATTCCAGTTCTGCAAGAATCTTCTTTTCAATATCCTCCATGACCGCTTCATTACGGGCCCAACCGTTCATTAGGATGGTGACGGCATATTGTTCTCCGGACTTTCCGGTAACATAGCCAGTCCAGCTGCCGATACTCTCGATATTTTCAGTAATTCCTTTGACTTTACGTGCACCGTCCACATGAAGGTCTGGCAACGAGTGATAGAAATCATGATTGTCCTTTATTGCGGCCAGTGTCGCGTTCAGGTGGCTTGCACTGATCTGGTTGTATCTTGTGACACCGGAGCCGTCATAAAGATCGAATGTTGTATTAAGGTGATGATTTTCCAGCCAGTCATAGATCATGCCGACGCCGCCGTTCGTACTGCCGCCTTTAGCGCCGTCTTCTTGAAATTTGCCGATGGTCTTTGTAAGCATTTCTGCATAAAAATTGTCATTTTCCTTATTCATGGTTTTAATCAACTCAGCGAGCGGCTCAGAATGCAAGCTGTCTTCTTTAATCGCATTTTCAGGCACTGGATCTGTTCTGATTTTGCTGTGGGGGTGGACATGAATGCCTGCTTCTTTAAGCCTGCTTTTTAGAACATAACCCGCGTAAAGGGCGGGATCTTCGATAGAAACCCGGACCTTTTTATTTTTCTTATTCAAAGGCAACTGTCCGCTGATCACGATGGTATTCTCCCCGCGTACACGCTCAACATTAAGTGTCTCTTTATCACCGGAAGCCCCGGTTTTTGCTTTATTAACGATTCGGACATCGTCAGTCCTTGGTTCAAGTGAAATGACAGGTGGCTTGCCAGCACGTTTCCCCGGTGTAATATTAACGGCGACCGTTCCGTGGTTCACACTGAGTGCACTGATTTGCGGAAAATCAGGGTCATCCTCATGATCCCATGTCCAGCCAAGCGGGTAGTGCTGGGTATCAAAGTCGCTTTCATCGACGATGATATCCCCTTTTATTTGCTTGATTCCTTTCTGCTTTAACGTTTTGACGAGATTCTCTAAATCTTCGGTCGTAAGGGATGGATCGCCGCTTCCTTTAAGAATGAGATCCCCATGAAGGACGCCGCCGCGATTAGGTTTTTTCGAGACATATAGATCTGTCCCATATCGGAAATTTGGTCCGAGGTAGTTAAGGCCGGCAATTGTTGGCCAAATCTTCACGACGGACCCTGGTGTTAACAACTTGTCTCTATTTCGGGCATACAATGTTTTGTTCTTGTCCATCGACTGAATGACGACCCCGGCGGTCACACCTTTAAGATGGTTATCATTTAATATTGGGTCAATTTTGTCTGAAAGCGGATAAGTTTGCTTATTTGGTTCATAGTTTGTTTCCGGCGTTTGCAAATTCGGGTAGTTCGCCAAAAGAACACCGACATTATCTTGAAAATCTCTGGCATACTTTGATTTATAGATGCCATTCATTAATATAACAAAGGCTAATTGGTCTCCGTTAGCAGCCCTCACTAATCCGACCATATTATTTACCCCCGACATCGAACCTGTCTTGGCGTGCAGGTTGTTTGCCGCCGGGGTGTTTTCCATTCTATTTTCCAGTGTGCCGTCAACACCGGCAATCGGCAGGGAGGATTCGATGATTGGCCAGTAACTCTGCCCCTTTATATAACGCAAAAATGTCAGCATGCTGTCCGGCGGGATGAAATTAAGACGGGACAGTCCTGAGCCGTCCACTTGGCGGTAATCACCTTCAAGACCAGCTTTCTTTAGCAGTTTGCTGACGGCTTGAACACCTGCATCAAAGCTGCCGTCCTTATTTACCACTTTGCCAACAGTTTTCAAGAACATTTCTGCATAAAAGTTATCGCTTTCCTTATTCAAATGGGTAATCAGTTCACTTAATGGCTTGGAATAATGGGTCACGTCCGGTTTCTGGATGGTGGCGGCGGTTTTCTTGACGGTTGACTTTCCCGACAAGCTGATACCGTTTTTTTGGATAAGCTGTTTGACCACATTTCCGGCAAACAATGCGGGATCTTCCATTGTCATGCTTTCTTCTTCCGGCTTGCTGTCCTTTCCGATGGTGCCTTTGATTGTAATGAAATTCTCAGTGCGTGGACGATTGAAAGACACATCATTTTTGGATCCCTCAACCACTTTAACGTCATTCTCAATTTTTACGTAATCGTTCATTGGGGAAACAGAGACGTCAGGGTTTGCACCGATTTGATTGTCTTTGGCCATGACAGTCAAATCAACGACATTCTCGTTAAGGGACAGGGCGCTGATTTGGGCGCTGTAATACCATGGTTCATCATCCCACATCCATGCTTTGCCAAGCCGGACATTGTCAAAATAGCTTTCGTCAACAAGGATGTCACCCTGGATTTTCTTTATGCCTGTTCGTTTCTTCAGCTGCTGAATCATTTGCTGAAGATCGGATTTTGAGAGGGAGGGGTCTCCATATCCTTTTACAATAAGGTCACCATGGAGGGTCCCGTCTTTTGTCAGCTTTCCCTTTATATCCATTTGTGTCTTGAATTGATAGCCGGGCTTAAGTGTATCCAAGGCGGTAGATGCGACAAAAAGCTTTAAAGTCGATGCAGGAATGAACGTCTTCTCGGGATTGTGGGAATACAGCAGCTTGTCTTTTGTCAAATTGTACACAACAACCCCGGCTTGAATGCCTTTGCTGTTTTCATTATGTTCGAGCTGCAAGAGGAGCTGATTGAGATTGTCCTCTAATAAATCATTCGCCTGAGCTTTTGCAAAAGAGGGACCGATCAACAACTGGAATACCAATGAGAGCATGATAAGTGGAATCAGGGCGGATCGTATTGTCGTTCTCATTATTTTCCTCCAATCATTCATATTATTTCGCTTACATATTCAAGAGGCGAGCGATTTATTCCTTGAACATTCTGGACTAATTTTTGCATAAAAGACATGACATAAATCATATTATTCAACATCATCCGTGTTATAATGAGAAAAATAACGGAGGAGGTGACAGGAAATGTCTAAAAATGAATCCCAGGAAATGATCATTACTATTGCTAAGCTTTTTGAAGACAGTATCGGCAAGTTTAGGGGTGAGATGAAGAAGGAATTCGATAATGTTAGGGGTGAGATGAAGAAGGAATTCGATAATGTTAGAGGCGAGATGAGGGAAGAATTCAAAAATGTTAGAAGTGAAATGAAGGAAGAATTCACAAGCGTTAGAAAGGAAATGAACGAAAGCTTCATTGGTGTCAATGAAAGATTTGATACCATCGAAGAAAAATTAGATGACCTGGCCGAGGATACCGATTTGCTTCGGGAAGAGAATTGGCAAAATAAGAAGGATATCCAAAAGATTAAGAATAGAATAGGTGTGAGATAATGATTATAAAACATGCCTAAACCCCAAGGAATTCTCCGAATTACAAAAGCACCCACTATAAATCCTTAGTGTTCCGAAAACAAAAGACCGCCTCCCTTAACAAAAAAGTGAGGCGGATACTTATATGGCGCTCATATAGACCTAAAAAAAGCTTAACACATAGTCACCTGGTCCGGTTAAGGCTACGCCAACGGTGATGGCGATCAAAACAATGTTGTATTCACAACCGCCTTCAGTCAACCAAAAGCCATTTTTCCCATGGACGGAAATGATCGCATCAATCATGATGATAACAATAAGAGCTGCTCCCACAGGAGTCAGGAACCCGGCCGCAAAGAATATACCGCCAACAAACTCAAATAGACCGCAGATAATAGCCCATATTTTCCCGCCAGGCTTAATGCCAATGGACTCCAGCCACTCTCCCGTGTTGCTTACCCCAGCTCCTCCGAACCATCCGAATAACTTTTGTGCTCCGTGCCCTACAAATGTAAGGCCGACAACCAAACGAATGATTAATAGCCCAATATTTGCTGCCAAAGTTGCTGTCATCCAAATCCCTACTTTCAACTTACATGATCATATTTTAGTTTAGCCTATTGTGAATAAGATGATAACTGATTTGCACCGTACTCACTGATAATCAATAATGGCGGGAGCGGGATCCAGCTTCAGCACTTCTTTTGGTGTAAGCAGCGGTTTATCATTCTTGAAAAACAGTTTGAATCCCCCGTATTGAATCGGTTCGTTTCTGACAAGGCCTTGATAGCTGGCCATTTTGCTGCCGGGCGGTCCAAATCCATCATAATTAAGGGCAACCTCAACGTTGTCCCGTGGCTTGATCGCCTTTTTATTCGCTAAAATTTCCCCTTTAAATTGATGAACGACGACAATTTTATCAGGCAAATGGTTTTTCTTAGCAAGGTCTGACACATATTGAATCGCTTTATCAATTTCCCTGCCGTCCACATGGCCGAGGTCTACTCCAGGGACTTGTCCTTCTTTCACATGAAATTCAGTGTCGATCGCCAGGTGAACGTACGGAAGCTTAAGATATGGCTCAAGCAGCTTCACTTGGTGCAGCACATTATCACGGCCAAGTTGGACATCCAATAGCAGGAGGGCGCCATTTTTCTTTGCCAGCTCTGCATATTCTCTTATATCCTGCTCTGATGTCCGGTGAAAGTACAGACCATCAGGCCCTGGATTGCGCTGGGCAATTGTTGTAATCAGTTCGATCGTTGGAATCGCAGGATGGGCGGGGTCGGCATCCGAATAAGCCTGGGCTTGTTCCTTAAGCTGCTTCATTAACGCTTCAGGCGTTTTTTCCCCCAATATGCCCATTTGGGTTGAATTAGGCTGTCCATAAAAAGCAACAAGCCTGTACTTTTTTAGCGGTCCATTTGACTTGTCCTCTGTGCCTTTTAGAAGGGTTTGACCAAACGGTACACTTCTCTCTCTGCTGTGCCCGTGCGCCTCAAGTCTTGGCATCTTACTAATAGCCTCTTGTGAATAATTTTCTTTTAAAGGCTTAGCATCCTTCGAAGGCATCATTGGTTTAAAAGGTTTTTCTTGTTTCTTTTCAGGCTTTTCTTCCTGCTTTTTCTTGCTTTCAGAAGCATTTTCTTTTTTGTCGGCTGATGCCTTTTTGGCTTCGTCAGTCTTTTTCTCATCATGCTTTTGCTCCGGTGCAGAACTCTTTTCCGAGCATGCCGTGGCAAAAAATAAAAGCAGGGCGGCAGTCACCATTAAAAAGAAGCCCTTTTTCATTCATGTCACATCCTTAAATTGAGGTCTGGGTGAATAGTGAATACGATACTTTTATAAGAAAAGGATCCAGAAATTATTATGTAATGGATACGTGGGTGATAAGCATCCTTTAAGCGAAACTATTCTATATTAGTTTAACGTACATAAAGGGATTATAGGGAAGTATTATGCAAATTATTGTCGTTTTTTCTTGTCCCTTACATAAAAACGTGGTTTAACTCAGATAATATTCTATATTAATGTTATT
>NZ_SLXK01000031.1 GCF_004341035.1 Scopulibacillus darangshiensis | reverse complement strand
GAGTATTATAAAGGAGTACATGGTCAGGAATATAAACTATCGGATATTCTCTAACCAAAAAAGGACCGGGCGGTTTTTGCCCGGTTTTTCTTAATCAAAAACTTGAGATTCATGATTAAAAAGAATTAAGATATTAAAAGAGCATTTTTTGGCGGCAACAAGAGGGGAGGGATAAGAGTGAAATGGCTAAAGGTGTCGCTGCAAACAAAAATTCTTGGCCTTGTGCTATCCCTTGTCCTTTTTATTATCGTTCTATTAACCGTGATTTTCACATACATCGAAGCAGGACAAATTGAGAGACAAAAAGGCAGGCTGGCACTGGAAGTATCCAAAACCGTTTCATTCATGCCCTCTGTCATCTCGGCTTTCGAATTAGACGACCCAGCGATAAAAATCCAGCCGATTGTTGACAAGATTAGAAGAGAAACAGGGGCTGAATTTATTGTTGTCGGCAATAAAGATGGCATTAGATACTCACACCCTATTCCTGCCAGGATCGGCAAACACATGAAGGGCGGGGATAATTACCGCGCACTAAAGTTGGGTGAATATTACACATCAAAGGCTATAGGGTCACTTGGCCCTTCCTTAAGAGGGAAGTCTCCTATTTACAATAAGAAAGGCGAGATCATCGGCATTGTTTCGGTTGGTTTCCTCTTAGAAGATATCAAACATCAGATCGTTAATAATGTGATTAATGTGACACTTGTTGCTGTTCTTGTCCTTAGCTTTGCCGTCTTTGGCAGTGTTTTGTTGGCACGCAACATTCGCAAAGATACGATGGGGCTTGAGCCATACCAAATTGCTTCCCTCTATAAGGAAAGGGAGGCTGTGCTGCAATCTGTAAAAGAGGGGATTCTGTCGGTTGACAAAACCGGCACCATTACAATGTTGAATCAGACAGCAAGAAAACTCTTAAACTTTAGAGGGGATTTTCATTATCTTAAAATAGACGATCTCCTGCCGCAAACACACCTTTATGAGGTCATAAAGACAGGAAAGCCTCAAGTGGACAAAGAGCTCCAGTTGGAAAATAGAACTGTCATCGTGAACCGGACCCCGATTTTTGACAAAGAAGGTGTGGCAGGTGTTGTCGCTTCCTTTCGTGATAAAACAGAAGTTGAACAAATGATTAATACTCTTTCAGAAGTCAAAAGGTATTCTGAAGATCTCCGGGCACAAACCCATGAATTTACAAACAAATTATATGTTTTATCAGGCTTGCTGCAGCTAGGGGAATACGATCAGGCGATCGAAATGATTCAAAATGAAACCACCGCATTTGAATTTCAGAATCGCATTCTCTTTGACCAAATTGGTGATGCAAAAGTACAAGCCATATTATTAGGAAAGTTAGGCAAAGCATCGGAAAAAAAAGTTGCTTTTAATATTGATGCTAACACAACGCTCTGTTCTTTACCGGCACATATCCGCTTATCACATTTGATCATTATCATCGGCAACCTTTTAGACAATGCCTTTGAGGCAGTTTCAAAGTGTGAACATCCAGAAGTAAGTTTTTTTGCGACAGACATTGGTGCGGACATTATATTTGAGATAAATGACAATGGTGTTGGCATCTCTGAAGAGGATAGGCACCAGCTTTTTGAAAGGGGCTTTACACGGAAGGAAGGGAAAGAACCAAGAGGGTATGGTCTTGCGAACACATTTGAGGCTGTAAATGAGCTTAAGGGGCTTATTGAAGTCCAAAGTGAGGCTGGTGAAGGCGCTGTGTTTACTGTTTACCTTCCAAAAGTCCTAAAAGGGGGAGATCGAGCAAATGGAAACCATTAAAGTGGCGATTGCCGAAGATGACTTTCGGGTCGCTCTGATTCACGAAAAGTTTCTCAAAAAAATACCCGATGTGGAAGTGGCCGGACGGGCTTTAAATGCCGAACAGACTTTTGCCTTATTGCAATCACAAGAAATCGATCTGTTGCTGCTTGATATATACATGCCGGACCGACTTGGAACAGAGATTTTGTCATCAGTACGGAGGGATTTTCCACAAGTTGATGTGGTTATGATTACCGCCGCAACGGATAAAGCTTTTCTTGATATGGCGATCCGTTATGGCGTGCAAAATTATTTAATCAAACCCGTGACGATGGAACGTTTCACGGAAATGATTCATCAATATATCGAAACAAGGGTGCTCTTCCAAACTCAAGAGGAGATTAATCAGGAATTCGTTGATCGCCTATTCGGAAAACTACATCAAGTAAGCCCCCCCGCTCACAGCGAACTGCCCAAGGGTATAGATGAGATTACTTTACAAAAAGTATTGGCTGTTCTGAAGAAGAGTAACGGGGGTTTGAGCGCAGAAATGGTTGGTCAAAGAATGGGAGCTTCCAGAACGACAGCCAGACGTTATTTGGAATATCTGATTTCTATTGAGCGCTGCAAAGCTGAAGTTGAATACGGCATTGTCGGCCGCCCTGAAAGAAAATACTATGGCCTTTAACAAAATTAAAAAAACAAGTTTTCCAAGGCCTATATACCCGACGCACTGGGACCGCATTTTGCGATTATTACAGCCATTATTAGCAAAGGAAATTTTTAAAGTGGGCCTGCGGATCGGCATTAGCAATGATTGTTGTGGCTGTTATTTTGGGAATCATTTCTTTCTAAACAAAATAAAGATAATATCGGGCAAAATCACAAATGGTGGTTTTGCCTTTTTTATGCCCGTGAACAAAATGAACAAAACAGCCAAAATAATCTTAAAGACCTTTATGTTGAAAACGGTTACAAAAGCACCATGGTAAATTACACTTTTACTTAACAAAGAAAGGGGATGTAAATATGAAAAAAAGCATGCTTTTAATTTTTGGACTTATTTTAACTTTGGGACTATCAGCCTGTTCTTCACAGTCATCAGGAGAGGGAGAAAAGCAATACCCTAAAGGAAATCTGCAGATTATTGCACCTGCAACACCAGGCGGCGGCTGGGATGCCACAGCGCGGGCTATGCAAAAGGTATTTAAAGATAATGATTTAATTACAAACAATATCAACGTCGTTAATAAACCGGGTGGCGGAGGTGAAGTCGGGTGGAAGTACCTCAAAAATCAAAAACCGAACCATTTAGCGATTAACTCAAGTCTTGTGTTGACAAACAACCTTCTTGGTTCTAGCGACTTAACTTATAAGGATTTCACGCCGCTCGCTATCCTCACAACTGAATGGGAGGCTGTTGTTGTTCCTAAGGATTCACCGATCAAAAGCGCCAAAGATTTAATGAAAAAATTGAAAGTTAATCCTAAATCATTAAAAGTTGCCGTTGCGCCATCCCTCGGAAATGACGATCATCTTTCCTTTGTCCAAGCGGCTAAAACGTATGGCGTAGATGCAACGAAATTAAACTTTTTGGTTTACGGCAGCGGCGGTGACACTGTAACTGCTTTATTAGGTAAGCATGTTGATGTGGCAACAATGTCGGTTTCAGAAGCAAAGGAACAGTACAAGGCCGGCAAATTCAGAATTCTTGCGGTGACTTCTAATAAACGAATTAAGGGATTAGATGATGTGCCAACATGGAAAGAGCAAGGTGTTGACATGGAGTTTCCTCACTGGCGCGGGGTAATGGGACCGCCTGATATGACAAAAGAGCAAATTGCTTATTGGGATAAAAAGCTGAGTAAAATGGTGAAATCGGATGATTGGAAGAAAATCATGAAAAATAATGATTGGGAACCTTACTATAAAAATAGTAAAGAAACCAAGAAATTTTTAAAAGAGCAAAACAAAATGTACAAGGACCTGATTGATGAAGCTGGCCTTGCCAAAAAATAAATGAGTTGAAAACCAATGACGGGCATCGGTCCAATTCATCCCGGTGCCCTTATTTTACTCACGGAAAGGAAGTAACAGGATGATTTTAAGAATGCTGGTGCCTGCTTTTGTTAGTTTCATCGGTTTATCTTGGTTTATTGCTTCAGTCCTATTGCCGAAAGCACCGCTGGGAGACCCGAATGGTCCTATGTACTATCCACTGATTCTGAGCGGTTTTTTATTTGTCATGGGTGTCATTTATTTTATACAAGAACTAAAGGTAAGGCATCAAGAAAAAGGAATTTTAAAGAAGTTGTTTGCAGGACGGACGCCTAAATTAATTATTGCAGCTCTTATTTTAAGCATCTTATACACATTGACGTTTGAAAAATTAGGATTTCTTGTTTCTACCATTATTTTTTTGGGACTGTTGCTATTTGTAATCAACGGGTTTCGCGGATGGAAGAAATGGGTGACAAATATAGCGGTAGCTGTGCTATTTTCATTTGTCTTGTGGTATGGTTTTTCACAGCTGCTAGGCATCGGTTTACCGTAATGAAGGAGGGGTACTATGGGATATAACATTAGCGACATGATTCAAGGTTTTCATACTGCACTGATGCCAATTAATCTATTATTCGTTGTCATAGGCGGATTTCTTGGCACCATCGTTGGCATGCTGCCGGGATTAGGTCCCGCAACGGCGGTTGCCGTTCTCATACCGATTACATTTGGCATGGACCCTATTTCCGCATTGATTTTAATGGCAGCCATTTATTATGGTGCGATGTACGGCGGTTCAAGAAGTTCGATATTATTGAATACACCAGGGGATGGTTCGGCGATTGCGGCAACTTTTGACGGTTATCCTATGGCCAAGAAGGGGCAGGCAGGACAGGCGCTGGCCATGTCAGCGATTGCTTCGCTTATCGGAGGGTTAATCGCAGTAGTAGGGTTCATTCTACTTGCAGGACCTTTGGCCAAATTCGCATTAAAATTTGGCCCTGCCGAGTATTTTTTATTATTTTTATTTACCTTATCTGCCATTGTTTCATTATCTAAAGGGGCGATGGTTAAAGGCTTTATTTCAATGGCGGTCGGATTATTGCTGAGTACGGTAGGTATCGATCAGCAAACAGGCGTTTATCGCTTCACATTCGGCATTTCTCAATTAAGCGACGGCATCGATTTTCTCGTAGTTATTATCGGCATCTACGCTGTTGGTGAAGTCTTATATAATCTGATTGGGATTGACAAACTGTCATCGAAAGGCAAAAAGGGTGTTGGTAAAATATGGATCACGAAAGAACAATGGAAACGCTCACTAGGCCCTATATTGAGAAGCGGTCCAATAGGATTTGTGATAGGTTGTTTACCAGGAGCGGGCGGATCGATTGCATCAATGCTGAGTTACACAACAGAAAAGCAAATATCGAAGCGTCCCGATGAATTTGGCAAAGGCGCGATTGAAGGACTGGCGGCACCCGAATCATCAAACAATGCGGCTTCTGTCGGGGCGATGATTCCGCTTTTGACGATGGGAATACCTGGTTCCGGAACAACAGCAGTCATGCTTGGTGCGCTTGTCATGATTGGTTTAAGACCCGGGCCGCTATTATTTAAAGACAGTCCTGATATGGTATGGAGCTTGATTGACAGCATGTTTATCGGCAATATTTTCTTGGTTATCATAAATATCTTGTTAGTCGGTCTACTCGTAAAAATACTTGACACACCTCCAAAAGTTCTTTACCCAATTATTTTGGTTCTGGCATTTGTCGGGACTTACACAATGAATTACAGTATTGTTGATTTTTATCTTCTTATGATCTTCGGAATTATCGGTTTGGTTATGAAACTTTTAAAATTCCCTATTGCGCCGTTAATTTTAGCATTAATCGTCGGGGGCGATATGGAACAAAACTTCCGAAAAAGCTTAGTATCATCAAATGGCGATTTAGGGGTTTTCTTCCACTCGGGGATTAGTATTACCCTTATTGTTTTAACGCTGCTCTCACTGACCTATCCATTTATCATTCAATGGTTCAAAAAACGAAAAAAATCCGCAGACCCTGCGAATGAGAGTATGTAACAGGCCTTTATTTCAATATGCTTTAGATACAGCCTTTCCTATGTATGGAATGGCTGTTTTTTTTTTGATAGTTGCAAATCTGCTATTTGGAAAATAGCGATGGGAAATTTACATGAATTTTACTTGATCAAAATATTACACTGCTAAAATTATGGGTGACGAAATATAATTTATATTGCGGGAGGCACAAGTCTCGCGGAGGGGGGCGAGGCGCTTTGCTGGATAATAAAGATCAGGCGCATCATACAGGGGAAAAAGACCTGGGCGAAGACACTGATTGGATGCGGAACACCCAATCAAACTGGCCTCATGAAGAGGTTGATAAATTGATTGAAATGAACAAAAAGCTGTCACGGAAACTTTTTTTGACCAATTGTTTATTGGCTGTCGCCATAACCATCATTGTCATTATAAGTCTTTCAAAGCTATGATAACCATATGCCATAAGATGTCTTTATTTTGGCATTAGGAAAGGGAGAGAAAATGGATTCACTAATTAAGGAAAAACGATATGCTTTATATGTCGCATCAGGTAAACTTTATTCTGCACAATGCAATCCGTTAATTATTGATTTAGCACCGTATATAAAGGAGCGGGAGGCGGCATGCCGCGAATACATTGAGACATACGAAAAAGTGTATGGCCAGCTCCCGAACGATGATGATTTACAGATAAGTCTAATTGATGGCTGACAAAGGTTAACTTTTATTCTTTCTTGTTTGAAAAAAGTCACCCGTGGTTTTTTGTTTCCCGGTTTCAGTTAAACCATTATGTTTTGTTCTCTTCAAAACAGGAATATGCTTTGAGCAATGAATATAGGCTTCATTTAGAGAGATTAGAACCCATCTCTCTGCCTTGGTGCCCTCTGAATTATATATCGTGTTTTTGAGTGTTTGGTCTTGGAGAATATCCTGGAAAAAACGGTCATTTTCAATGATGTCCGCGGTCCCGTTCACATGAAGGCCCACTTGGTGTTGAAAGAAATCGACGAACATGAGTCCAATATGGGGATTTTCATAGATATTACCTAAGCTCGCCATCACACCGTTGCCGCGATATTCGGGATAGGCGAGGGTTGTTTGATCAAGCACCCTTACAAACCCTTTTGTGCCGGATTTGAATGATGCGTCACACTCACCAGTTTTATTCGCTGTTGATATGAACACCATATCTTGTTCAGCTATAAAATCAATCATAAGGCTGTTTAGATAAGAAAGCATTTGGTTTTGATAAAAGGCCAAGGCTTGTTTTTCAGTTCCGTATTTTTTCTGGAGATATCGCTCTCCGCTATTATAATTCAACGTTATCACTCCACATCTAAACCTAAGACAATTATAATGCCAATAATCCTTATAACAAAAGGGATTTACACGCATATTTTAAAGAAAAATGCTCGATCGCCATCATATTGTAATAAGTAAATGGGGCCGCGCGAAATAATGTAATAATGACATTTTTCAAAATATGACTTGAAAAGTTACCATACTTTGCATACAATAAGTTATGAAAACGATTGCAGTACCATCGTTTTTTTATTTCACCACGACTGAAATCGATTTCACACTTTTTTGGAGGATCTGCACTATGCCTACTATTGAAGATGTTGCTAAATTAGCAGGATTGTCCCCGGCAACGATATCACGGGTAATCAATAACCACCCGTATGTATCACAAGAAAAAAAAGATATAGTGGCTAAAGCAATGAAGGAATTGGGCTATGTGCCAAACTCGAACGCGCAGAGGCTTAGGAGACAGAAGACGGAAACGATAGCCGTACTCATTCAGCGGATCGCCAATCCTTTTTTTAGTCAGCTTGTTGAAAGCATGGACATCATTGCGGATAGAAATAACTACAAATTGCTTATTTGTCAAACCAACAATGATAAAGAAAAAGAACTCAAGTATTTAAACCTGCTGAAGACAAAACAGATCGATGCTGTCATTTTTGCTTCGATCGAAAATGAATGGTCAATTGTCGAAGGATTTCTAAAGTATGGTCCGATCATTTTTTGCAACGATTTTGCCGAAACAGCTCCCGTCCCAATTGTCTGTCTTGATCAGTATAAGGGGTCTTATATTGGCACGAAGCACCTTATTGATAGAGGCTATAAAAGGCTTTCTTATTGCGGGGGATCCAAAGCAACGTGTTTAAGCCGTGATCGCAGGGCGGGCTTTATGGCTGCGGTTAAAGAGGCTGGATTAAATGTTTCGGATCAATGGTTATTTAAAGATGCATTGACAATTGATGATGGAAAACAAATTTTACGGGAGATTGCCTCCATGGATAATCGGCCTGATGCGATTTTTACCGGCAGTGATGAAGTCGCTGCAGGATTAATTACAGAAGCAAAGCGTCATGGCATAACCGTCCCAAATGATTTAGGCGTCCTTGGATTTGATGATCAGCCGATCGCAGAATTAGTTGAGCCAGGCATTACTACAATCCATCAGCCGGTGCGAAAGATCGGAATCAAAGCTATGGATGTCATGATTGATATATTGGTTAGCAAGAAGAAGCTGGAACACCAATTTATTCAGCTGCCATTTCACTTAGTCGTAAGGGAATCAACAAGATAAAGGAGGGAAGAAATGAAGGGTCAGTACCCTTGGATGTGAAAACGATTTCAGAAAGGATGTGTCAGATGAAAGTAACGAAGATAAGAGGATTATTAACATGCGGTGCTTTGTCAATGGTGTTGATTCTTGCATCATGCAGTTTAAGCGTGGGATCGCAAGGAGGTTCTTCGGAAAAATCAAATGGCGGTAAGATCACCATTGTGTATGCGACCGGAAAGGATACCACAGGTGCAACAAAAATGATGATCGATGCGTTTGAAAAAAAATATCCCAATATCCATGTTAAATATAGGCAAATGCCGGCAGATTCCGGTAAGCAGCATGATGCATACGTGACTATGCTCAATGCCAAGTCATCGGAAATCGATGTTTTCAATATCGATACGGTTTGGCCGGCCGAGCTCGCGCAAGCCGGTTATGTCTATCCGCTTGACCGCTTCATTAAGAAAGGCCATGTTGATCTCAGTCAATATAACAATGCCGCCATCAGTGCCGGACAATTTAATGGCAAGCAGTGGGCGATACCGTTGTTTATCGATGTCGGTCTATTATTCTATCGGACCGATATGGTAGACGCGCCACCTAAGACATGGGATGACCTGATTGCAAAAGCAAAAAAGTTAAAAGGTGAGAAAGGAACGGATTACGGCTATTTAATGCAAGCCAAACAATATGAGGGATTAGTGACGAACGCTGTTGAATTCATCTATGCCTATGGAGGTGAAATACTCAATGACAATGGTGATGTTGCCGTAAATAGCCCGGGTACGATAAAGGGACTGAAGAAAATGGTTGAGATCGCGAATTCTGACTTTGTCCCAAGGAATATCACAACTTTTATGGAAACGGAATCCCATACAGCTTTTATTGAGGGAGAATCACCTTTTATGCGAAATTGGCCATATGCCTATTCAGTAGCCAATGATAACACACAGTCAAAAATTGCTGGGAATGTCGCCGTCGCACCTTTGCCAGAGGGTGATAAAGGCAGAGCATCAGCGCTCGGGGGCTGGATGGTGGCGATGAATAAGTATTCCGAACATAAAAAGGCGGCATGGAAATTACTGAAGTTTCTAACTGGTCCTGAAGGAGAAAAAATTAATGCGATCAAGGGAAGCCACGCCCCGGCGATCATGCCATTATATAAAGAAAAAGATGTGCTTGCGGCAAACCCGTTCTTTGGGGAAAAGGGTTTTCTTGAAGGAATTAAGGCGGCGGTCCCGCGCCCGGTCGTTCCGAACTATCAAGAGGTATCTGAAATCATTCAAATTCAAGTCTCCAAAGCCATTGCCAAACAGGAAACAGCCGAGCAAGCAGTCAGGAATATGGAAAAACAACTTAAAGCTGTTCTGAAATAACAGTGCTTTAAACATTTGATTAGGAATTGAGGTGTATGTATGGCAACCGATAGCAATAAACCAAAAATTGACAAATGTGAGAAACGCACAGCTTATTTACTTGTGGCGCCCGCGTTAATTTTAATTTTGGTGATTGCCATTTATCCTGTTCTTCAGTCCTTTTACTTCAGTTTGTTTGATTTACGATTAAATGATCCGCAAAAAGCGGATGTTCATTTAAATTATAACGTTGATCTTGAACAGTATTTTTACTATTATCCATTCCTTGTCGATGACTTAACGGAAGAGGTAAAAGCAGCAAATGGGACCGAACGATCCAGGTTAAAAAAAATCAAGCAAAACTTGCAAGGATTGGATCAAAATATCAGGAAGGACGCCAAAGAAAACTATCAAAAGGTAAAAGAGATCCATCAAAATTTTGAATCGCCGAGTACATCATTAAGTGTTGTCAAAATAAGTGATAAGACAGCGAAATCCTTTCAAAGCACGATCGAAAAAGTGAACAAACAATTAAAACAAATTAGCAATGATAATGAACTTAAGAACGAAAAGGACGTAATCGGTCTCGCAAACGGACTTAAAGGTGTGATTTTTGAACCGAATTATATTGGCTTTCATCATTATGCTGAGGAATTAAAGAGCAGCCGGATGTGGTCATCCTTGTGGAACACCGTTTTCTTTACGATTGTCTCTGTTTTTATCGAGTTTGTCCTTGGCCTTGCCATTGCTCTTCTCATAAATAAAGCTTTTTTTGGCCGTGGCTTGATTAGAGCAACCGTCTTAATTCCCTGGGCAATACCGACCGCTGTCTCAGCTTTGATGTGGAAGTTCCTCTATGATGGTCAATATGGGGTAGTCGCAAAATTCTTTTCCGAAATCGGATTGCTCGATCATATGAGTGCATTGCTGTCATCAAAGGCTGGGGCGATGTTTTCCGTCATTTTGTCAGATGTGTGGAAAACAACACCTTATATTGCGCTTTTGCTCCTGGCCGGTCTGCAAGTGATTCCGAAATCACTTTATGAAGCCGCATCGATCGATGGCGCCAGCAAGTGGAAACAGTTTACAAACATCACATTGCCGATGTTGAAATTAAGCATTCTTGTCGCTCTATTATTCAGAACATTGGATGCTTTCCGTGTCTTTGACCTGATCTATGTATTGACCGGAGGCGGTCCGGCAAATTCAACAGAGACAATATCGATTCTTGCATATAAAGTAATGTTTTCCCAAACGAATTTTGGTGCCGGGTCAGCGTTATCAGTGATAGTCTTCATCTGTGTCGCCTTCATTTCAATGATCTTTGTTAAGGTGCTTGGTTCTGATCTTCTGCCGGAAAGCTCGAAAAAGTAGGGAGGGATAAAAATGGAGAAAAAAGCCGGACCGCTCTTTTATGTCTTTATGGTGATCTTTGTTTTCATCGTGATGTTCCCGTTTATTTGGATCTTCTTAAGCTCGATAAAGCCTTCGTCCGACCTGTTTGGCGATAACGCCTTTGATTGGTTCAGTGATGAGCCGACATTCAAAAACTATGTGTCGGTGTTTACGAATTATCCTTTTCTGAAGTATTTATGGAACAGCTTCGTCGTTTCTTCAATCACAACCATTTATACAGTTTTCATTGCCTCTTTTTGCGCTTATGCCATAGCCAGAATGCAATTCAGAGGTAAGACGGTGATTTTGGGTTTGGTTTTATCCGTATCCATGTTTCCGCAAATTGCGACATTATCACCGATTTATATCATTTTGAAGAATTTAGGACTGACCAACAGCTACATAGGTCTGATTATTCCTTACACAACGATCACACTGCCGCTGTCAATTTGGATTCTTGTTGTGTTTTTTAGAAAGATTCCACATGATCTCGAGGAAGCAGCGAAAATCGATGGGGCGACACATATGCAAACCTATTGGAAGGTCATTTTTCCACTCGCTGTCCCGGGCCTTTTTACAACAGCGATTTTAGCCTTTATTGCTGCTTGGAATGAATTTTTATTCGCCTTAACGATCAATACATCTGATAATTATAAAACAGTTCCAGTCGGCATAGCCATGTTTCAGGGACAGTACACGATTCCATGGGGTGAAATTTGCGCTGCAACGGTTGTCGTTACCATCCCGCTAGTTATTATGGTGTTAGTTTTCCAAAAACGGATTGTGTCAGGTTTAACATCAGGATCCGTTAAAGAATAAATAGGAGTGATTGAAATGAAAATTACAGTCTGGAATGAAAACCGGCATGAAAAGAAGAATCCTCGGGTAAAGGAAGTATATCCGAATGGTATCCATGGCGCGATCGCTGCTTTTTTGGAAAAAGGCGGTTTGGACGTGACAACCGCAACATTGGACGATCCCAATCAAGGTTTAACTGATGATGTCTTAAGCAAAACGGATGTATTAGTTTGGTGGGGCCACATCGCGCATGAGGAAGTCAGAGATGACATCGTCGATAAAATCCAAGCCCGCGTTCTTGATGGGATGGGATTGATCGTTCTCCATTCAGGACACTTTTCGAAAATCTTCAAAACGCTAATGGGGACGTCGTGCGATCTTAAATGGCGGGAAGCGGGTGAAAATGAGCGGCTTTGGGTTGTGGATCCGGCGCATCCGATCACTGAAGGATTAGGAGAATATATCGATCTCGAAAAGGAGGAGATGTATGGGGAGCATTTCGATATTCCGGCACCTGATGAACTTGTCTTTGTCAGCTGGTTTGCCGGCGGGGAAGTCTTCAGAAGCGGCTGCACATATAAGCGGGGCCGGGGGAAAATTTTTTATTTCAGACCGGGCCATGAAACATATCCGACGTATTATAACGAAGACGTGCAGAAAGTTCTTGTCAATGCCGTTCATTGGGCAGAACCGGTGAAAGGGCCGAAGCCGATATATGGGAATGCGAATCCGCTGGAACAAATTTAATCACATTTCAATGATGGAGTTGAGGACGATGACAAAATTAAGGGTTGCGGTGATTGGCTGCGGAAGTATTGCAAGACACCGCCACTTACCGGAATATGAGGCAAATAAGCACGTTGAGATTACTGGTGTCTGTGACATTATTGGAGACCGAGCGGAGGAACTGGCAGTCAAATATGGAGCCAAAGCCTATACTGATTATCATGATTTATTGGAGGATCAGACGATTGGGGCGGTCAGCGTTTGTACACCAAACTACCTGCATGCACCAATCACTGTTGATGCGCTTAACGCCGGAAAGCATGTCCTTTGTGAAAAACCGATGGCAACGTCAAGGACAGAAGCACTGTCGATGATTGAGGCTGCGGAGAGAAACAATAAAAGGTTAATGATTGGGCATAATCAACGGTTTGTACCATCACACCAAAAAGCGAAAGCAATAATTGAGAGCGGTGAGATTGGGAAAATCTACAGTTTCCGTACGACCTTTGGCCACGGCGGTCCGGAATCATGGAGCATTGATGGTAAAGACAGCTGGTTTTTCAAGAAAGATCAAGCCTTTATTGGCGCCATGGGTGATCTGGGTGTTCACAAATCAGATCTGATTCGATATTTGCTTGGTGAAGAGGTTGTCGAGGTTGCAGCACTTGTTGAGACGAAGGCCAAGGAAAATACGGATGTGGATGATAATGCCGTCTGTGTCTTAAAAACGGAAAGCGGCATCATTGGAACGCTAACGGCAAGTTGGTCCTATGTGCCTGTTGAAGATAACTCTACCATTATATATGGGGAGAAGGCGATCATGAGATTAGAGGATGATCCGAAATATTCATTGGTTGTGCAATACGAGTCAGGTGAGAGAGTGAATTATGAACTAGGTCAAATTCAATCTAATGATGAGGGCGGACAAACAGGCTCTCATGTCATTGATCACTTCGTAACTTGCGTCCTTAATGATGCGCCGTCGCCGGTATCAGGTGAAGAGGGCATGAAATCACTTGATATAATTTTGGCGGCGCTTGAGTCGAATAGGGCGAAACAAGTTGTGAAAGTGGAAACGTCATATTTTAAAAATAAAAAAGGAGTGTAATCTATGAAACTAGGTGTATTTACTGTGCTATTTTCAGAGAAATCTTTTGAGGACATGCTTGATTATGTAAAAGCGGCAGGGCTTGATGCTGTTGAAATTGGGACCGGCGGCAACCCGGGCAATGCCCATTGTGATCTGGATGCTTTGCTTGAGAGCGAGGACAAAAGAAAAGCCTATATGGAGGCTATTCATTCTCGGGGGCTGTCTATCAGTGCCTTCAGTTGCCATGCCAATCCGATTATCCCAGACAAAGCCTATGCAAATGAGTCACATGACACTTTTATTAAAACAGTCCGGCTCGCCGAAATGCTGGATGTGCCGGTTGTCAACTGTTTTTCAGGGACGGCGGGTGACCACGAGGGTGCAAAATATCCGAACTGGCCTGTGTCGCCTTGGCCGACTGAGTATAGTGATGTTCTTAAGTGGCAATGGGAAGAAAAGCTCATTCCTTATTGGAAAGATGCTGGTCAATTTGCCGAGGACCGTGGGATCAAAGTCGGTCTTGAACTGCATGGCGGATTCCTTGTCCACACACCTTATACATTATTGAAATTAAGAGAGGAAACATGTCCTTCAATTGGCGCTAATCTAGATCCGAGTCACTTATGGTGGCAAGGCATCGACCCGGTGGGTGCAATTAAAATTTTGGGTAAAGCCGAGGCGATTCACCATTTCCATGCCAAGGACACATTCATTGACCAGGACAATGTCAACATGTACGGCTTAACCGATATGCAGCCTTACGGAAATGTGCAGACGCGGGCTTGGACATTCCGATCCGTCGGCTGCGGACACGGCATTCAGGAATGGTCAGACATGATGAGTGCACTTCGTACTTACGGTTATGACTACGTTGTCAGCATTGAGCACGAAGACCCGCTCATGTCAGTAGAAGAAGGCTTTAAGCGGGCCGTGACCAATCTGCAATCAGTCTTAATTAAGGATAAGCCGGCAGATATGTGGTGGGCTTAACTTAAGGGTAAAAAGTGCATAAGGGAAACGCAGGGTCTTCATCGGTGTGATGAAGACCCAAATTCATGAGAATAGCTGCGGTGATCATTGACAGATTCAGTATTTCTTTGTCAAACTGATACTAAGCAAAAAGATTTGAAAGGGTTTAATTGATGAATCGTCACCAATTAGCAAAAAGAATAAAGCGAATTATGGATCAAACCATCTATGAAAAAGGCTACATAACTCCTGTTGATGTATTTTTAAAACTGGATAAGCTCTCAAAACAAAATTATGAGGCATGGCGAAAAAAGCGGATCCCTTATTTGGAACGTGTTATGAGGGGCAATTTAAACCAGTTTTCTTTTATTATGAAAGAAATAAGGTTGCATGCACGGAAAAGGGAGCTAAAAGCTTCATGGACATCCTATAAATCTTGGGGAAAAGGACAGAAGGTGGATTTGACATTTTCTAAGAGCGGGAATCCAATCCTTGAAAAGGCTTATGCAACACATTATATCGATTCAAATCGTTTGAAAAAGAAAGGTGATTAAAATGGAATTAATGGATAAATTAATTTTTTCTTATTCTGATAACTCTTTTGAACATGCGTACTTTCTTGATTTATGGACAGGTGAAATCATTCTGGAAATGGAGGAATCAATGACTGGTGAAGAACCTAAGATTGATTGGGACGATGATGAATCAGCTGAACGTTATATAGAAATACCTAAAACAGATTCAAATGAAGGGTATCGACTCATGGTTGATTTTGCAAGACAAATAGATAATAGCAAATCAAGGGATTTCTTATTTGATGCGCTAGATCGCAGAAGACCTTTTCGAAGATTTAAAGATGCTGTCATTCAATTAGGTATTGAGGATGAATGGTATAAATTTGAAGACGCCTTTTTTAGACAAGAAATAAAAGATTGGATTGAGTTGAAGGGCTTATCATATAAAGAATTAAATGAAAAGTTTAAAGCAGGCCGTGGGGAAAAAAGCAATTGATCTATGTTAAAGCAAAAGTTACGGAACAAAACATGATACTTACTGCGATTCTTACGGGAAAATTGAAATTCTTACGGATGGTCATAGGAATCTTACGTGGTTGAGGCTAAAAAAGTCTTTAATAGAACATTTTCATCTCAAAAAACATCTCCGTTTTAAGAAAAACTCTAAATTTGTCCAATAATCCTCAGACATATCTATAGTTTTATTTGTTTGGAAACTAACTATTTTGAGATTTGAGGGAAGTACCTTCTTTTCTACTCTCTAAAATCCTTTTCCAACAAGGGCGGGCGTAATTTACTCAAATAATAAATATATGGGAAATCAAAGGCAATCAGCCTTATATTACTAAGCTGATTGCCATCTTTTTGGTTTATAGCTTACTTTTTCCGGAATGACGACTTAGATAATCACTAATTATATCTGCCAAAGCGCTAGTGGTATGTGTGAGTTCTTTATTCTATATATTGCCGCTATCCAATTTCCCCGATCCGCGGGGCTTTTTCTTGAATTTCATGAAAAACTCATAGACGATCGGGACGATGATGAGCGTTAGGATTGTGGAGCTTGTCAATCCTCCGATAACCGTAACGCCGAGTCCTTTGGAAATCAGGCCGCCGCCCTCTAATCCTATTGCAAGGGGTGCGAGGGCGCCAATTGTCGCAATCGCCGTCATTAAAATGGGGCGGAGTCGAGTGGTGCCGGCTTCCAAAAGGGCTTCCCTTGTTGAGAGACCTTCATTCTCTTTATGCTTCACACGATCGATTAAGACAATGGCGTTGGTGACTACGATCCCGATCAGCATCAGCGCACCGATCATGGCGGATATACTGATCGTTTCACCAGAGAGATAAAGCGCGAGTAAACCGCCGATAATGCTAAAAGGCAATGAGAACAGAATCGCAAACGGTGCGAGCGCACTGCCGAATGTAATGACCAAAATAAGATAAACGATCGCGATGGCGGCAAGCATCGCTAATCCCAGCTGAGTGAACGACTCATTGATTTGTTCGGTCACACCGCCAAAATCAATCGAGGCCCCGTCAGGCAATGACATCTTGTCTATTTTCTTCTTTAAATCGGCTGAGGCTTTGCCGACATCATCGGTTGTCAGTTTAGATGAAACGGACGCATAGAGTTTGCCATCACGCCGAGTGATTTGCTCAGGTGATTTGCCACTTTTAACCTTCATCACATCCGATAGAGTGATGTCTGGTCCCAAAGGTGTTTTGATTTTCGTATCCTTAAGATCATCGATGTTCTTATAATGTTGTTTATTAACCTGAACATAGACATTCACCTTTTTGCCGTCCCTTTGTATGGTTGTCAGAGCTGGCTTTTCTCCGACATTACTTAACATCATCCCAACCTGCGATGCCGTTAGGCCATACTGGCTTAACTTTGCTTGATCACTAACAAGTGTATATTGATCATACGGATGGGACAGGCTCGATTCGACATCTGTATAAGTGTCATCATCTTTCATTATATCCGTTAAATCTTTGACAGCCGTCTCAACATCTTTTTGATTTTCACCATAGACATATAGATTCAGGTCACTGCTGCCCGTCGTAGAGATATCCTGTGATTTCCATTCTCCCTTTCCAGTCATTTTTTGCAAATCCTTAATCACTTGCTCCTTTTCATGAGCGAAGTTTTGATAATCTTTATCATACTCAACAAAGAAGAGCCCTTGGTCAGAGCCGCCGGGATTCATTGGGTTGCCGCCGCCGACAGAATATTGAACTTTTGTAACGCCTTTGCGGTCCAAAAAGTAATGTTCAGCATCCGTCGCAATTTTGTTAATGTCCTTGTCGGTTTGACCAGGTTCTGGATTGAATGTGGCAACAACCATTTTCTGCTCATCGGACGGCAAGAAACTGACACCGATTAAGGGGACGAGGAAAATACTGCCTGCAAGCAGAATGATGGCGAGGCCAAACATGGTCAACTTATGGTTCAATGACCAGTTCAGGAGCGTTCTATAATAGCCTGCTAGTTTGCTTTTCTTTTGCTTTCTGTGGCCCTTTTGTCTGGTCAGATCCTTTTTAAAAAGTGAGTGAGCAAGCATCGGGACGACGGTGATGGCGATTAAGAGAGACGCCAAAAGTGAGAACACAATCGTCAAAGCAAACGGTAAGAACAACTCACCGACAGCACCCTTGACAAAGCCAAGCGGCAAGAACACGGCAATGGTCACAATTGTCGATGACATGATCGGGATAAACATTTGCTTTGTAGCCTCGCGAATGAGGTCAGCACCTTTCAGTTCTTCATCGGATCTGGTCATTCGCCTGTAGATATTCTCAATCACAACAATTGAATCATCGATAACACGGCCAATGGCGACCGTCATGGCTCCAAGTGTCATAATATTTAATGAGATACCCATCTGATTAAGAATAAGAACAGCAATCAATAGTGACAGGGGAATGGAAATAATAGATATCAATGTTGTCCGGATATTTCTAAGGAAGAGAAGAATGATCAGCACAGCAAAAATCGCCCCGAAAATCGCTTTGTTCAACATCGTATTGACCGATTCTTCAATAGGCTGGCCTTGATCAAATATAGGGACAACATTTAAACCCTTGAATTGCTTCTCCAGTTCCTTGTCCTTTTCTTTAACGTTATTCACGACATCGACCGTGTTAGCGTCAGCTGCTTTCACGATTTGAATGCCAATGGAGTCCTTGCCGTTCGTTCTTGATATCGAATCAACCTTATCAACAAGGTCAATTTTTGCAATATCACTAAGTTTAACAGTCGGCAAACCTTTTAAACCAACCATGTCAGAGCCCCGGCCATTTGGCGGCAATGAACTCCGGCTCTCCCCTTGAGGATCCGTTCCCGCGCCAGCCGTTTTCGGTGTTTGTGGTTGACCGGTTATAGGGATTCTTAGGTTTTTTAAATCCTTTAAGGTTGTGACATTGCCATCCACAACGACAGATTTTTCTTTGTTGCCAAATTGGTAAAGTCCAAGTGGGTATGTAACAGCTGATGCTTTAATAAGTTTTTGTACCGTTTCTTGATCCAAGCCATATTTCTGCATCTTTTTATCATCGAAAGTCAGATGCACCTCTTGAGTTTCTTGCCCGGCGATTTGGACGGAGGATACACCTTCAATGCCTTCTAACGCGGGGACAACATCTTTTTCGACACGCTTTGTTAACCCCGAAAGCGATTCATTATCATTCGTAACGCTTAGAGACATGATCGGAAAGGCGTTAAAACTTAGACGAGAAACTTCGGGTTTTTTGGCGTCGTCAGGCAGATGAAGCTTGGCAATTGTTTCTTTTACCTCTTGTTCTGCTTCGTCCATATCCTTTTTATAATTATATTCAATTTGAATGGAAGAGGCATTTTGGAACGAGGTTGAGCTCACCGCCTTAGCCCCTGGAAGATTTTGAACTTGCTGCTCAATAGGTTCAGTTACTTCCTTGGCAACCTCTGCCGGCGGTGCGCCAGGATATGTCGTGGTAATGGAGACGATTGGCGTTGTGATGCTTGGAATGGTCTCCATCTTCATATTAAAGCCTGCGTATAATCCAGCGACTGTAATAATAATTGTTAACAGCCAAACGGCAAATTTGTTTTTTAAACAAAAATTGATGATTTTATGCAAATAACGTCACCCCTTTTTAAGTCTCTATATCTTTGACTGACTTGTCACAGCATTTAAAATATAGCTGATTAGCCTTGTAAATACAACCCGGTTGAATGGAAGAATCTGAAAGGATTGTGACAAAAGAGAAGGTGTGATTAAAATAGGACAAAAGATTTATTTTTAAATTTTTTTTAAAAAAATAATCAGGGCAACTAATAACATTAAAACCAAGTATACCAATGGGTTTAAGGTATTTTAATACAAGAAACAACCAGATATTGATGATAAACGGGATGAAAACAGTGTTGACACCAGCCTTCAAGCTAAGTAAAATGAGAATCAATCAAATTACTATCCAGAGAGGCGAAGGGACTGGCCCGATGAAGCCCGGCAACCTGCAGATCGTGCAAGGTGCTAAATCCAGCAAAATGGCACACCATTTTGGAAGATAGGTGATACGTCGGACACTGAACCTTTCCATAATGGCAAAGGTTTTTTTCGTATTATCTTATATTTGAAAAAGAGGGGGATTCGGGTGGAACAAAATCAGTTTGAAAAAATTGCAGACCAAATCGAGAAACTATTATCAACGATGAAGTATGGCTCAATTACCCTTGTGGTACAAGATGGAAAGATTATTCAGCTTGAAAAAAACGAGAAAGTAAGAATCAAATAAGAGGCGCTGACTAGACAAACTAGAGGCGGACGGCATGATGAATGCTGTCCGCCTCTGTTGTTCGATTCAAAGCATAAAGGAGGTTAATAAATGTCTAATGTGACATACGACGGCTGGGATGAAAAACAGTTGGATGTTCCTGTCGAAGGGGATTTGAAAGGAAGCAGGCACGTCCTCGATTGGGCTTATAAAACCTATGGCGACGATATCATATACGCTTGCAGCTTCGGTGCTGAAGGCATCGTTTTAATCGACTTAATCAGCCAGATTGAAAGCCGGGCAGAGATTGTTTTTTTGGATACTGATTTTCATTTTAAAGAAACATATGAGTTGATTAATAAGGTAAAAGAGAAATATCCCAGTTTAAAAATTAATATGCAAAAGCCCGAACTGACACCTTCACAACAAGCTGATCAGTATGGCAGCGAATTATGGAAAACCAACCCTAATCTATGTTGCAACATTAGAAAAATCGAACCGTTGAAAAGGTCGTTATCCGGGAAAAAGGCTTGGATATCCGGATTAAGAAGGGACCAGTCATCGACCCGAAAGGATGTCGAATTTATTAATAAGGACAACAAGTTCGAGCTTATGAAAATTTGTCCGCTTATTCACTGGACTTGGGATGATGTTTGGCAGTATATCCGCGAAAATGATTTGCCTTATAACTCCCTCCATGATCATGGCTATCCAAGTATTGGCTGTGAATATTGCACATCCCAAGTGGAGGGACATAAGGATTCACGAGCAGGCCGATGGGCAAACCTTGAAAAAACGGAATGCGGCCTTCACTGGGATTAAAAGGAAGGAAGGATTAACATGCTGCTTCTGCTCTCGGTTTTCATTATTGCTTTCTTTTTCGCGGCCAACATCGGAGCAAGCGGTGCGGCAACTTCTATGGGCATTGCCTATAGCGCGCAGGCGGTGACGAGGCGAAGGGGTATATGGTTATGTGCCATCGGTATGTTTTTAGGTGCTATCCTCGGCGGTGGTGAAGTTGTCAAAACCTTAAGTGATGGGATTGTGCCGTCCTCGTCAGTCACACTTAACGTGACCTTGATGATTCTTATTGCTGCAGCTCTGACTTTATTTAGTTCGAATTGGCTTGGGATTCCCTTATCAACCAGTGAAGTTATTGTTGGTGCCATCGTTGGTTTGGGTCTCGCTTCCCATCAGCTTTACATCGGGAATTTGATTCTCATTTTAACTTTCTGGCTGCTGATGCCTGCGGTCTCCTTTTTAGCAGCATTTGGGTCAGCGCATGCCATAAACCGACTTAACAGGTATGAAAACAGGGTGAAGAAATGGCTCGTCATTATCGTTGTTGGCTTAGGATTCATAGAGGCCTTTTCGGCTGGAATGAACAATGTTGCCAATGCGATTGGCCCTTTGGTCAGCGTCGATTTATTAACCCCGTCAAATGGCATTCTGCTGGGAGGGCTATTCGTGAGTCTTGGTGCAGTCGTTCTTGGCGGGCGGACACTTGAAACCAATGGCAAAAAAATAACACCGCTAACACTTGTGGAAGGGGGATTTGTTTCTGGCACGACAGCCATATTGGTCATTGTCGCCTCGGTGCTCGGGGTGCCAGTGCCAATGGCGCAAATGACGACCTCTGCAATACTGGGGATCGGAACAGCCAAAAAGGGTTTCGGTCATGAACAAAAACGGATCGTCCGGAAAATATTAATTGTTTGGGCTGTTTCACCTGTAATCTCAACAGTGCTTTCATATGGATTGATTCAGGTTATTTTAAAAAATGATGTCTATACATTCGTTATCATGGCGGGTGTTTGCTTATCAACGATAGGATTATTAACACTTTACAAGATGTTTAATAAAGAAAACATCTCGAAAATTCAAAGGGAGGAATTGAAATGACAATAAATCAACCACACGGAGGAAAATTAATTAATAGATTACAATTAAATGAGGATGTCTCTCACATCGAGAAAAATCTCGATATAGACCGGATTGCTTTGAGTGATTTGGAATTGATTGCAAATGGAGCTTATAGCCCGCTTGAAGGATTTTTGTCGAAGGAAGATTACCAGTCGGTTGTTGATACAATGCGCCTCTCAAATGGTCTGCCGTGGAGCATTCCGATTACACTGCCGGTTACAGAAGATGCTGCGGCTTCTGTTGAGATTGGTGATAAAGCGACACTTAGCTATGAAGGAACTGTATATGGCACGATTGTTATTACAGAAAAATACCATCCCGATAAAGAACATGAGGCTGCTAAAGTCTATCGTACAACAGAAGTTGCTCATCCAGGCGTCAAAAAATTATATGAACGCGGCACAGTCTATTTAGCGGGGCCAATCAGCCTGATCAAGCGAGCTGACCGCCATCCTGAATTTCCGGATTATTATCAAGACCCGGCAGCTATCCGCGACCGTTTTCAAGCCTTTGGCTGGGAAAAAATCGTCGGTTTCCAATCACGCAATCCTATTCACAGGGCACATGAATATATTCAAAAGTCCGCCTTGGAAACTGTTGACGGCTTGTTCATTAACCCGCTCGTCGGTGAGACCAAAAGCGATGATATTCCCGCTGATATTCGGATGAAAAGCTACCGTGCCCTTATTGATAACTATTATTCTAAGGACCATGTGACCATCGCGGTCTTTACCGCGGCGATGCGATATGCTGGACCGCGTGAAGCAATTTTCCATGCCCTTGTCCGCAAAAATTTCGGCTGCACGCATTTCATTGTAGGCAGGGATCATGCCGGGGTGAAAAACTATTATGGCACGTACGATTCACAAAAGATTTTCTCTGAATTTGCGCCAAATGAATTGGGAATAGAGCCGCTGTTTTTTGAACACAGCTTTTACTGCAAAAGATGTGAAAGCATGGCATCATACAAAACATGTTCACATGATGATACAGAGCATGTCATTCTATCGGGGACAAAGGTTAGAGAATTGCTGCGCAATGGCGAACGGCCGCCAAAAACTTTCAGCAGACCGGAAGTCATCGATGTCTTAATAGAGGGACTCAAAGAAAGAGAAAAAGCTGGAATCACGTCATAAGGAGGATGTTAAAATGGCACAGCCAAAAAATATTGTGTGGCATGATGCGACCATTACTAAAGCAGATAGAGAAAAGCTAAATTGGCACAAAAGTGCGGTTCTCTGGTTCACCGGTTTATCCGGTGCCGGAAAATCTACAATTGCCAACGCAGTGGAAGCCCAGTTGTATGCGCTTGGCGCCAGAAGCTACTTACTCGATGGTGATAATATCCGTTCGGGTTTAAATAACAATCTAGGATTCTCAGCAGATGACCGGAAAGAAAACATCCGCCGCATCGGAGAGGTTGCGAAGCTGTTTGTCGACAGCAACGCCATTGTTCTCACTTCTTTCATCTCACCTTATATCAGTGATCGGCAAGAAGTTCGTGAGTTGGTTGAGGATAACGAGTTCTTTGAAATTTACGTCAAGTGTTCGCTTGATGAATGTGAAAAAAGGGACCCAAAAGGCTTGTATCAAAAGGCGCGAGCGGGAGAAATAAAAACGTTTACGGGGATTGATGCACCCTATGAACCGCCCGAATCACCTGAATTAATTCTCGATACGGAAAAAGAAACAGTTGAGGCTTCAGCGGAGCGGGTTATCAATCTATTAAAAGAACGGCTAGTGATTTAAGTTAAAGGGGGGTGCTTTCGCGATGGGAAAAGTGTATTTGGTTGGGGCAGGACCGGGAGATCCTGATTTGATTACTGTTAAGGGCTTAAAATGTATAAAGAAGGCAGATGTAATCTTATATGATCGTCTCATCAATGAGGAATTGCTGGAATATGCCGACCCGCAGGCAAATTTGGTTTATTGCGGCAAGCTGCCAAACTATCATACTATGAAACAGGAAACAATTAATCATTTCCTTGTAAGCTATGCCAGAAGCGGGAAGACAGTTGTAAGGTTAAAAGGCGGTGATCCGTTTGTATTCGGCCGGGGCGGTGAAGAAGCGGAAAGCCTTGCACAACACGGGGTTGCATTTGAAATCATACCGGGGATTACATCCGGTATTGCTGCCCCTGCGTATGCGGGGATCCCGCTGACACATCGCGATTTCAGCGGATCTGTCGCCTTTGTCACCGGCCACCGCAAACAGGGTCTGAAAGAAGATGAACACTGGGAAAACTTGAAAGCTATCGATACGTTGGCGATTTACATGGGTGTCAGCCAGCTTGCTTATATATCAGAACAATTATTAAAACATGGCCGTTCCGGGTCAACACCTGTTGCTCTTATACAATGGGGAACGACCAAAGAACAGAAAACCGTGACGGGGACGCTTGCGAACATGGCAGCAAAAGCGGAACAACATCATGTGAAAAATCCAACAATGATCGTTGTCGGCGAGGTTGTCAGGCTCCGTGAGAAATTGAGCTGGTTTGAGCAGCTGCATCCAGCTGAACCACTCAAAGAGGCCTTTTAACTGATGGATGCTGTCTTGTATATTGGACACGGCAGCCGTGTTAAGGCAGGGATTGATCAAGCTAAGCGATTTATCAGTTCATGCATGGAGACTTGCAGGATGCCCATTCAGGAAATCTGTTTTTTGGAGCTGGCTGAACCGGACATTCCGGAGGGCATTCGCCGCTGTGTTCAGCGTGGTGCCTCGCGTATCATTATCCAACCTGTCCTGCTTCTGGCAGCAGGACATATCAAAAAAGATATACCTGCGGAAATTGAGAAAGCGGCTAAGGATTATCCTGATATTACATTCATTTACAGCCATCCCTTTGGTGTACATGATATGATCATTGACATTTTAATTGAAAGGATCCAGGAACAAGGGGACGCTTTTTCTGATGATGCTTTCGTTTTGCTTGTCGGAAGGGGGAGCAGCGACCCATGTATAAAAACCGACTTTCAACAAATCAAACAAATGGTTGAGGGAAGAGGCATTACTCGGGCCTTCCCCTGTTATTTAGCTGCAGCTGATCCTTCTTTCGAGGAAGGTTTGGACTTTGCACAGGCAACAGGATATAAGAAAATCTTTGTCGTTCCTTATTTATTATTTACCGGGATATTAATGAAAGAAATGGAACAAACGATACGGGAACGTAATCAGGGCAACCAATCTTTTATCCTATGCCAATCGCTCGGCTATCATGCCAAGCTTAAGAAGCTGCTTAGTCGGCGCATAGAAGAATCTATTAGGAGCAATGATGATGAACAGCTATCCTATCATGCTTGATATAAGAGGGAAAAAAGCGGTGGTGATCGGCGGAGGAAGAGTAGCTTTTCGCAAAATAAGGGTTCTCTTAGATGCTGGTGCCTTGGTGACTGTGATTAGTCCGGAGGCTATAGAGCAGCTTGCGGCGCTTAGCGGCAATGGCAAGTTAAAATGGGTTCAAAGGGTTTTTGAATCTGAGGATATTAGCGATGCATTTATTGTCATTGCCGCGACCAATGATGCCAATGTGAACAGCAAAGCGGCTCAAATTGCCGAGGAGCATCAATTGATAAACGTCTGTGACCAGCCCGATCTTGGCAACTTCCAGCTTCCGGCTGTATTCAATAAAGGAAGATTATCCATTACGGTATCGACGGCTGGAGCAAGCCCGCTCCTTGCCCGGCAAATCCGGGATGACTTGGCGGGAAACTTTGATGAGCATTATGAAGATTATCTGGACTTTTTGTTTGCGTGCCGTGAAAGGCTGAAACTGAAAAGTCTTCATAATAGCCGGAAAAACCAGCTGTTAAAACAGCTTCTACAACCTGGCTACCGTTCACCTGACAGGCAGAAAGAAGTCATGATGAACTTCGAAGCATTTTGTAGAAGTAAATAAATCAAAGCCCCGGACAGCATTATCCGGGGCTTTGATGATTGCTATTCTTTATCCTCAAGTGCGGCTTTTAGTGCATCGGCCATACTGTTGCCGACTGATTCTTGTTGACCGTATTTTTTCATAAGCTGTCTTTCCTCACGTTTGTTAACAGCTTTTTTCTTTTTATCGGCTTTTTCAACAACATTGCATGAACGGCATTGGAAGTAGACGCCAGCTTCGCCGTTGTGAATTTCCATTCGTTTATGGCATTTCGGACAGCGCCGGTTTGATAGCTTCGGATCTTTCCGTTTGCGATGTCCGCATTCACGGCTCGAGCAGACAAGAATTCTTCCGTCTTTCCCTTTGATTTCCTTCATAAGCTCGCCGCATTCTGGACATTTGGACCCAGTTAAATTATGAGCCTTGTAGGATTTGCTGCTTGATGTAATCTCAGAAACAAGTTGTTTTGTTTGCTTGCGAATATTTGCTAAGAAGGCACCGGCATTTCCTTTGCCATGTGCGATGTCCTCCAGCTGATGTTCCCAGCGGGCGGTCAGCTTTGGTGATTTCAGCTCATCATTCACAAGGTCGATCAGCTGTTTCCCTTTAGGTGTTGGGTAAAGTCTGGCGTTCTTTCGTTCAACGACTTGACCGCTAAGCAAGCGCTCGATGACGTCAGCCCTGGTTGCCGGTGTGCCGAGCCCATACTTTTCCATACGCGTTAGCAAATCAGCTTCAGAGTACCTTTGCTGCGGTTCCGTCATTTTTGACGCGATATTAACGTCCTTAGTAGATAACGTCTGGCCATTTTTCAATTTTGCGAGATGGTGACCCGCCACCTTTTCATCATCTTTTCCTGTAACAGCTTTGAAACCTTTATCGATCACAGCTGTTTCTTTTGCTGTAAATGTTTCTCCTTCAACATCAAAAACCGCATGAATCGATTCATATTTATACGGAGGATAGAAGAGTGTTAGGAAACGTGTCGCTATAAGATCGTAAAGCTTTCGTTCATCAGCCGATAAATCTCCCATGAAAAGAGATTGATCCGTAGGTATGATCGCGTGATGGTCCGTCACCTTGGCGTCATTAAAGATCCTTTTGGCCGCCACTTTGCCGTGCTGTTTTAAAATCGGCTGTGTTTCTTTCTTATATACAGAGGAGATGGCCTTCAAGCGATCTTTCATTGTGGCTTCCATATCCTTGGTTAAATAACGGGAATCTGTTCTGGGATATGTGACAAGCTTGTGCTGTTCGTATAGCCGCTGCAGTACATTTAACGTTTGCTTTGCCGAAAAGCCAAAGCGGCGGTTAGCATCCCGCTGCAGTTCGGTTAAATCATAGGGAAGAGGCTGCGGTTCCGATTTTTCTTGTCTTTTAATATCTCGAATCACCGCTGATTTTCCACTTGTTTTGTCCTGAATCGACTCAGCTTTGTTCTGATCAAATAGCCGCTTTTCTCCGTTCTTTTCCCAGCTTGCGGTGAGCGGTCCAATGGCTGCTTGTATCGTCCAATATTCCTGTGGTTTGAAGCCCTGAATGTCTTTCTCCCGATCGAGAATCATTGAGAGCGTCGGGGTTTGCACCCGCCCGGCTGATAGCGGATCATTATATTTCGTTGTCAGCGCACGGGTCACATTCAGGCCGATCAGCCAATCAGCTTCGGCGCGGCATACAGCAGACTGATAGAGATTGTCATACTGCTTCGCCGGTTTCAACTGTTTAAACCCATCGCGGATCGCCCGGTCGGTTTGCGAGGATATCCAGAGTCGTTTCAGAGGCTTTTTCCAATGCAGCCGTTCGATGATCCATCTTGCCACGAGTTCTCCTTCACGGCCGGCATCAGTCGCTATAATAAGATCCTTCAAATCTTTTCTTTTAGCCAGCTGTTCAATGGCGCGGTATTGGTGGCTTGTTTGCCTAATCGTTTTTAGTCCCATCCGATTCGGAATGATCGGCAAATCCTCCATCTTCCATGTTTTATATCTTTTTTCGTAGTCCTCAGGCATTTTCAATTCAACAAGATGCCCAAGCGCCCATGTCACAATATACCCAGGCCCTTCAATATAGCTTTTCTTTTTATCTTTACAGCCAAGGACGCGCGCAAGATCGCGGGCAACGCTCGGCTTTTCAGCGAGTACTAATGATTTCATAAAGAACTCCTTTCAAGGCTTGAACCATTATATCTTATACTAGTATAACGGAAGAGGGGCTTTTCTTAAAATGAATGACGTTTGGAAACTTTCATTATTGGCTATTTCTCTTTACACTGAAAATTATAATCTATAAAATAATTGTTCAACGCTAAAAAGAAAGGTGTGGTAGAAGTGATCGTTGATTCATTTTTTCCTCGAAAAATAAAAGCAGCACTAAAAAATGAACCACCGGGTATGTGGATGCCAAACCTCCCTGATAAGTGTATTCGCCTAAGTTCTGGCTACCCTGCACCAGCTCTCATTCCCACGGAGGAACTAAAGGCAGCGGTAGTTAATCTTCTTGAAGAGGAACATGATTTGCCTCTTCATTATCTTGGGAGTCCGAAAATTGCAAAGTTAAAGGAAAAAATCCTAAAAAAATTAGCAGAGCGCGATATTCATGTATCGGGAGAAGAACTCCTGATGACATCTGGCGCTTGTCAGGCTATTGATTTGATTGCTCGGGTTTTGCTTGACGATGAAACATTTGTTATTGTTGAGTCTCCCACTTATATGGAGGCCTTAGAAATTTTCAAAAATTATACTCAACGTTTTATTAGTATTCCAATAGATCAGCACGGCCTCCAAACGGATCAATTAGAAAGAGTGCTAGAAGAAAGAAGAGGTAAAGGGCTCGCACTTCCAAGGCTTCTATATACCATTCCAACTTTCCATAATCCTACAGGGACAACCATGTCTGCGGAGCGCAGGCAACATGTATTAGATCTTGCTGTCAAATATAACTTTCTTATATTAGAGGATGATGCTTATGGGGAATTAGGTTTTGAAAAGAGTCCACTGCCGCTTAAAGCAATAGATAATGATGGACCAGTCATACATATTGGTTCACTATCAAAGACAGTAGCACCCGGAATGCGAATTGGATGGGTAGCAGGTGCAAGAGAATTCATTACCGCTTGTTCCTGGTTTAAGAAAGACTTAAACCCTTCATTTACTCAGGCCACTATGGCTGTTTTCCTAGATAAAACAAATTATGAGGAACGGCTTAAATTATTGAGAAATACTTACCATGATAAATGTGATGTATTGATCTCTGCAATGGAAAAGTTCCTTCCCGAGTATGTTTCCTGGTTTGTACCGAAGGGCGGTTACTTTGTATGGATCAAAATCCGAGGCGTCGATACCTCTCTTTTGTTGAATCGAGCATTATCTGCGGGTGTATCATTTGTTCCGGGTAAACATTTCTTCTTGAATCAAAAACATGGAAATGAGTATCTTCGTCTTTCTTTTAGTTATGCTGATAAAAACGATATTGTTAAGGGAATTAGAATATTGGGGAATCTTTTAATGTGAAAGGGGGATATCCAAAAAGTCAGAAACCAGGCTTTTTGGATATCCCTTATTATTTATACTTTAAGAATGTTTAAGTTCGCTAAAGCAAAAAAGCGGAATAAAGTATAAGTGCAACTAAGGATTTCGCCATTAAAGCTTGGCGATAAGCCAAGTTTTCTTTATCACTAATAATGAACGGCACAGGTCTTTGTGCTTGTATAAAAGTCAAGAGCGGCTTGGCCTTGTTCACGGGTATGGGAACTGGATTGCTTCATGCCGCCGAACGGTGCTTGGTATTCCACACCGGCTGTCTCTAAGTTGACGCGGACCATGCCGATATCTGCATCGTCTAAGAACCGGTGGGCTTTATTTAAATCATTCGTAAAGATAGAGGCTGAGAGCCCATATTCTGTATCATTGAGCAAGGCAACCGCTTCATCATAGTTCTTAACCTTAATTACAACGGCGACGGGACCGAAGATCTCTTCTTTAAAAAGAGGGTGATCACTTTCAATCCCGGTAACGATCAATGGATGGATGTAATAGCCATCACTTGCTATTTTATCTTGGTTTTCAAAAATCACTTCTGCCTCTTTATGTGCCAGATCGACATATCCTTGAACCTTTTCATATTGATCTTTCGAAGCAACGGGGCCGAGGTAGGATTCTTCTGCCAGGGCTGGCCCGAGTTTGACATCCGTCATTTCTTCTTTTAGCTCAGCAATAAATTGATCGTAAATCCCTTCCTCGACAATGATTCGGCTCGTAGCGGTACATTTTTGCCCGGCGGAGCGGAAAGCGCCGCTGACAATTGGCGGAATGCTTTTTTTCAGGTCAGCATCATTTAATACAATAGCCGCATTCTTGCCGCCCATTTCCGTTTGGAATTTAATGTTTCTTTGGGCACAGGCTGCGGCGATTGTTGAACCTGTGGCAGTTGATCCCGTAAATGACAGCCCATTAATCTTTGCCTTTTCCGTCAAATAAGCGCCAGCTTCTTTGCCGCTGCCAATCACCATGTTAAGTACACCGTTCGGAAGGCCGGCTTTTTCAAAGACCTCACATAACTTAGATGAGATTAAGGCATTGTTTTCCGCAGGCTTCCATATAATTGTATTGCCGCAAATTAATGCGGGAGCGAGTTTCCAAATGGGGATGGCAACTGGGAAATTCCACGGTGTTATCAGGGCGACAACGCCCAAAGGAACCTTTTTCGTGTATTGCAAAACCTTCTCCGAAGCAGAAGGGATAACATCTCCTTCTGAACGGACACCCTCGGAGGCGTAATAGTTTAACAACTGGATGCCTCTCGTAACTTCACCTTTCATTTCACTGATCGGCTTGCCCATTTCTTTGCTGGCAAGGGTTGCAAGTGTCTGAAGATTTTCTTCTAAGGCAGCGGCCATCTTATAGAGATATTGACCGCGTGCGCTGCCGGTAAGATTCTTCCATGAGTTTAAGGCGCCTCTCGCTGCTTCCTCCGCATCTTTCACCTGATCGACAGTAGAGAAAGCAACGTCACCGATTGTTTCAGATAGATCGGAGGGGTTTTTAACAGAAAAGCTTTCCCCTTTGCCTTGCACCCATTCACCGTTAATGTAATTACCAGATTGAACGTGGTTTATAGTATAGTTTTGCGACATCATTTTCCCTCCCACAAAAATATTGATATTAATTTAATGCAGGCTGTTTAGCATGAAGATAGGCATCCTTAATACGGCCGTATGCTTCATCGGTTAAAGGAAGCCGCGGCGGCCGTGTTGGCCCGGCATCTTGTCCCGCAAGCGACATCATATATTTAATAGCCTGTACGAGCTGCGGTTCCGCATCGTAATGAAAGAGCGGAAGAAGCTTGCGGTAAAGTGGAAGTGCTTCTTCGATTCGGCCTTCTCTTGCAAGCTGGAACAATTTTACCCCTTCGTTTGGCAGAGCATTAGGGACGCCGGATATCCAGCCGGTTGCACCGGCAAGAGAGCCCTCCATTGCCAAGTCATCGACGCCGATCATGACCTCAAGATCTGTTTTTTCCAAAATATCGTGAACACGGCGGACATCACCGCTGAATTCCTTCACGCCAACGACATGATCAAAAGCAGCGATTTTGGCGAGTAATTCCGGTGTCAGATCTGTCGCATAGTCTCTAGGGTTGTTGTAGGCAATGATCGGCAGCCCAACCGTATTTAATGCCTGATAATGGGCGATCACTTCATTTTCGAGGGGATTATAATTGATAGGAGGGAGAGCCATGAGGCCTTCCGCACCTTTTTCCTTGGCATGTTCCGCCCAGGATAAGACATCATTTGTTGAGGGTGCGCCAGTTCCCACAACAACCGGAACGTTATTTTGGGAAGCACTTATTACCGTTTCCACAACCTTTGCCCGCTCCCTGTTGGATAGAGCAGCGTATTCACCGAGTGATCCACCGGGAATAAGTCCATTGACACCTTCGCTAATCAGCCATCTGCTTATGTCATGCAGCCTTTTATAATCAACATCAAAGGTTTCAGTCATTGGTGTGACCAAAGCTACATAGACACCATCAAATTTCGCCATAGAAATACGACACTCCTTTAAATTTTATTTCTTTTTTCACATTGCAAAAATGATGCCAATTGCTATCTTAGTTAACCATACAATCTTCTGCGGCCATCCAAAATATCTGGATGGAAATGAATCAGCGCGTTTGTCCTAGTGGATACAACACTTTCTCTCGCATTTTGAAGCGCCTCACCATCGGAAACTTTATTTTTCTGAGATGAAATGGAAAGCCCTGCGAGATGACCTTGAGCCATCGCCACTTTAGCGCTTTCGATTCCCGTCACATTACCTGCAACATATAGACCTTCCACAGGTGTTTGCATGTTATGATCATGAACCGGAACATGGCCGCCGAGGGAAGGGATATATTTAAAAGGGCAGCCGGCTAAGCTGACCAATTCAGCGAGCGGATAGAGTCCGCCTGATATGCAAACAAAATCGACAGGAAGTATCTCTTCACTTCCTTCGATGATGTTTCCGGATGAATCGACTGAAGCCACTTTAACCCCTTCAACATTTTCCTTGCCAATAATTTCGGTTACAGTTTGTTTCAGCTTGATTGGCATCCCCCATACTTTAAAGCCTTTTTTAGGGTAAGTTCCCACTGCCATTTTTCTAATGAAGGATGACTTCAGCGCCATTTTCCCGCCAATTTTCATTAGATGTGACGGGGCAAGATGGACCATATGCAGAAGGGACTGGAAAACATCCTTCGGTTCACTTTGTCCTTTTGTTAGCAGATAACGAGGGGGAAGGACGATGCCTTCGAGGTTAACCCCTGCCAATAGCAATTCACGCGCGATGGCTGCCGAAAGGACATTGACACCGATCACAATACCCCGATGGCCTGGCTTGACACGATGGACGTTAGCCATGACTTGGGCGGCTCCTATAGACATGACCCCAGGCAGAGTCCACCCAGGGATGGGAAGGCTTTGTTCAGCCGCGCCGGTGGCAATCAGAAGATTTTTACCGCTGAACTTTCCTTTATCGGTATGAAGTGTCCAATACTTTCCATCAACCTTTTCCAAATGGCATACACTTGTTTCTAAATGGAAAGAAATCGACAGTGCTTTTGCTCTTTGATAAAGCTTTTCTGCCTCATCAATGCCATTCCACCAAATACCGTTTGGTTCTTCATGAAGCTGTCCTAGTAGCCGGCCGCCGGGCTTCATAAATTCATCCAGAACCATTGTGCTTAGTCCATTTTCAGCGCAGGCAATTGCAGCTGAAAGTCCTGCCGGGCCGGCGCCGACAATAAGACAATCGATCATTTTTCACCACCGTCCTTAAAAGGGAGGGGCAGCTTCTTGCCCGACTCTACGACCACCCCTCTACTGACAGGAGTAAGACAGGCCCTGACACCTTCTTTTCCGTTGACCGTTACCCTGCATTCAAAGCAATGGCCGATATTGCAATAAAAACTTCGAGGTGATCCGCTTTCCTCATGGGCACGGAGGGAGCGGATCCCATTAGCCAATAATGCCGCAGCAAGTGTATCACCTTCTAAAGCATTTATCGTTTTCCCGTTATAAGTGAACGCCACAGTATTGCGGAAATCGTCCGGACCTAGAATAGGATGCTTTTTTATGCGAAGCGTCTTCATCAATCACTCACCTCCCAACGTTTTAAAGGGCATTGGCCTTACAGGCGGCCGATATTTTAATTGAACATCATCCGCCCTGGGCCGACGGCTAAATTCAGCTACAAGTGTATCGACAAAGGATCGGCATGACCGCCCTCCGCAGTAGCCCATAGCTGCTCTAGTCCGCAGTTTCACTTCACGGGATGAACAATTATACTGTTTTAAAGTGTCGCAGATCTCTTTAAATGTCACTTCTTCACAACGGCAAATGATGACATTCTCATTTTCCATGGCTTTTCACCCTCCTTTAAAAACCTTACAAAATTGATATTGCAAGTTTTGTGCCAAGGAAGGCGTCTGCGGCATGTAAAAGGAAGTGTATAGCTTCTTTTACATGTCTAGATTATCATGTCTAAAAAGGTAAACGAATGAAACACATGACAGGAAATATAAAGGGGCTTTATAATTGGCACAATAATTGCAATATTGTGGATAGGGTCGGAATTATATTTTTAGAAAGGGGTTTTGACAGGCATGGGAAGTCAAGGAAGGTTTAAGAAGGAATTGTCTTTATCTGATCTTACTTTTATAGGATTCGGAGCGATCTTTGGTTCAGGATGGCTGTTTGCAGCAAGTCAAGTTGCTTCGATCGCAGGACCTTCAGGATGGATTTCCTGGGTAGCCGGGGGATTTGCTGTCATCCTATTAGGGCTGGTGTATGCTGAACTTGGTGCCGCTGTGCCCCGAGCAGGCGGTATTGTTCGTTATCCAGTCTATTCACATGGTCCTTTAATGGGATACCTCATCGGATTCATAACACTCATTGCCTTTTCAAGCCTGATCGCCATTGAGGTGGAGGCTGCGCGTCAATATGCAGCGTCATGGTGGCCGGCACTGTCTAAGGAGCATTCAAGTTTGCCTACCGTTCTCGGCTGGTTTGTTCAACTGGCACTGCTTGCTGTTTTCTTTCTGCTTAATTACTGGAGTGTCAAAACATTCGCCAAAACTAATACGATCATTACGATTTTTAAATTTTTCGTCCCGGCACTCACCATTATTGTTTTGCTGACACAAATAAAGTCAGTCAATTTTTCAGTTGAGAATTTTGCGCCTTTCGGTCTGACTGGAATAGAGGGGGCTATATCGACAGGAGGTGTCATCTTTGCTTACCTCGGTCTTCAACCAATTGTTTCGGTGGCGAGCGAGGCAAAGAATCCGCAAAAAACGGTTCCTATTGCGCTGATTCTCTCAGTCGTCTTATCAACCATAGTATACGTCCTGCTGCAAATCGTTTTTGTCGGCAGCATTCCCACGGATATGATATCAGGGGGATGGGGTCAAGTTAATGAGCAATTCAATCTCCCATTCAAAGACATTGCAGTGGTCCTTGGGATGGGCTGGCTTGCGGTATTTATTGTTATCGATGCGATCATTTCACCAAGCGGAACCGGTAACATCTATATGTCTTCAACATCACGTGTCGTATACGGCTGGGCTCGAAATCGAACATTATTTAAAATCTTTGCCAGGGTGGATGATAAAACTGGCATTCCACGACCATCACTTTGGTTAACCTTTTTGATGTCTGTCTTTTGGACATTGCCTTTTCCTTCATGGAGTGCGCTGATAAGTGTCGTTTCGGCTGCTCTTGTATTGAGCTATGCCGTTGCGCCAATCTCCGCAGGAGCCTTTAGAAGAAATGCCCCGGATTTGCAGCGCCCATTTCATCTTAAAGCCATGGGCATCATTGGACCGCTGTCATTCATTGTTGCATCGCTCATCGTCTATTGGTCTGGGTGGCGCACAATTTCCTGGCTGCTCGGTTCTCAGCTGGTGATGTTCGTCATCTACCTCTTCTTTAAAAAGGTCGTTCCTACTGACCAAGTCAGCTTAGCACAGCAAGTCAAGTCATCATGGTGGCTTGTATTCTATTATGTCATGATGATGGCTATTTCATATTTAGGATCTTTCGGCGGCAGCGGGGTATTAGAGAATCCTTTAGATATGGTTATTGTGGCTTTTACAGCCCTGATCACATATTATTGGGGTGTTTTCACATGCTTGCCTAAGGCAATATTTGATGATGATGATATTGAGGCAACCGGACCTGTTGTGTCAGTCAAAACGGTTCATAGTATTGATCAATAGCGTCCTGGCATAAAGAAAACAAGGCTGCAAAGTTTGCAGCCTTGTTTTAGGATGAAATACTATAAACGAATCAGATCGCGGGGAGAGTGGGTTAGAACCTCATAGCCATCGGCCGTTACTAATATATCATCTTCAATTCTGACGCCGCCGAGACCATCAAGGTAGATCCCAGGTTCAACAGTAACGACCATATTAATCGCAAGCGTTGCTTCTGATTTGTAGGAGAGGGAAGGTCCTTCATGAATATCGAGACCAATGCCGTGTCCGGTCCCATGGCCAAAATTCTCGCCGTAACCCTTTTCTGTAATATAATCACGGACTGTTTTGTCAACGGCTTTACATTCGACACCGGGTTTGATCGATTCAGTGCCGATTTGCAATGCCTTCTGAACGATATCATAGACAGCAACAAGTTTGTCATCAGGGTCCCCGACCGCTACGGTTCGGGTCATATCTGAACGGTAGCCTTTATATAGGGCACCAAAATCCAGCGTTAGCATATCACCCTTTTCAATCACTTTTTCACTTGCTACACCATGAGGAAGGGCTGAGCGCCTCCCGGAAGCCACAATCATGTTAAAGGATGATGCTGTCGCACCGAGCATCCTCATGTGGTGCTCCATTTCATGGTACAGATCAAGCTCAGACACACCTGGTTTGATTTGGGTTAGCATATGGTCAAAGGTTTGGTCCACAATATTTGCAGCTGTTTTCAACAAGGCAATTTCATTTTCATCTTTTATTTCGCGAAGCGCTTCTACCAAATTATCAGTCGGCACAAGCTCGCAGCCTACGGTCTCTTTGACGGTTTGATAGGTTTTAAATGACATATGGGCTTGTTCAAAACCAATGCTCTTAATTCCCGATTCTTCCGCAAGTTCACCAACTTTTTTAAAGACAGATTCTTTAAATTCCACGACTTCAAAGTTCGGTGCTTCGGCGGTGGCTTGATTAGTGTAACGAAAGTCGGTCAGCAAGAAGGCACGCTCCTCTGTAACCAAAACCGTCCCCGCTGTGCCGGTAAAACCGGTGAGATACCTTCTGTTTTGGTCATATGTAACCAAAAGCGCGTCAAGTGATTGCTCTTTTAACTTTTTCCTTAGTGCAGTTAATTTCTTCATAGAAGTTCACCTCTTGTTATATAGTCATTTCAAGCCTTGCAAGTTTGATGCCAATCACCATTTTAGTTTGGAATCCCAAGCTTGTTCATCTTATTATACAGGGTTGCTCTCGATACACCCAACTCTTTTGCAACGGTAATTTTATTGCCGTTACTTTCGTGTATGGTGTCTTCGATTATTTCTTTTTCTAATAGATTAAGCGATTCTTTAAGTGTCATGCCAGGTTTGCGAACTTTAACTTTGGTATTAATATTGTCCATCTGCTCTTTATTTTCTGGCTTAAAAGGGAGGTCATCCTTATCTAATTGTCCATCTGATGCGAAGACAACGAGCCGCTCGATCGTATTCCGGAGTTCCCGGATATTCCCCGGCCACTTATAATAAAGCAATTCTGACATGATTTCCTTAGGGATTTCTTTCACGTTTCTATTATACTTTGTGGCATATTCATATAAAAATAAATGGCTTAGTTCAACGATATCCTGGGTCCGTTCTTTAAGCGGCGGGATCTTGATGCTGACAATATTTAATCTGTAGTAAAGGTCATCTCTAAACTTCCCTTTTTTGACCAATTCCTCGAGCGGCTTATTTGTTGCGGCGATCACTCGGCAATCGGCTGTCTGCTGCCTTGTCCCCCCGACCCGATAATATTTATTTTCCTGTAAAACCCGAAGCAGCTTGACTTGCATATCCAAAGGAAGCTCGCCAATTTCATCGAGAAATAAAGTCCCGCCATGCGCTATTTCAAATTTCCCTTTGCGTCCTTTCGCATCAGCACCGGAAAAAGCGCCTTTTTCATATCCGAACAACTCGCTTTCGAATAAAGAAGGGGGAATAGCACCGCAATTAAGAGCAATAAAAGGGGCGCCTTTTTTCTCACGGAAATCATGAAGCGCTTTCGCAAAAAGCTCTTTCCCTACCCCGGATTCTCCCAAAATTAAAACCCTGGCTTCCGTTGTCCCCGCCAATTTTATTTTTTCCAGAGTTTTTTTGATGGCCGGACTGGAGCCTTTTATGGCAAAGAAGGGATCTTTGGCTGGTGTCATTCTTAATACTTCATTTTGCAAATGCGTAATTCTGTTGTTCGCATCGGCCAATTGTTCATTAAGCCTGACTTGACTCGTGACATCAGTTTCCGCGACAACAACGCCAACAATTTGATTATTGATCATAATCGGATTCGTATTAATAAGAACAAACAAATCTTCCCTAGGCTGATGCTGTTTTCTCAGTACTGATTGTCCAGTTTCAAGTGTTTTGAAGCATTCCAGCATTTTTTCAGGGAAAAATTTATTCATTGGCTGGCCAATAATCTCCTTCTTTTTAATAGAAAAGATTTTTTCCGCTCCATTTGTCCATACAACGGTATTTTTATTTTCATCAATAACTGATATGCTTCCTTCCATCGTGTCCAGAATCGTTTGATGATAGGCGAGAAGAGTATTATAAGTTGATAACACATGATGAAGCAGCTGCTTTGATTCTATGTATCCTGCCGGCATTGTACCATCGTGTACAAGAAGTGCCTCAGTGTCCCGTGATTTTTGCTGAATGTGGTACCAGTCATCCGATACGGATACTGCGGCAGCATGTTGCCAAGGCAGCTCATTAACGGGGATACTATATTTAACAGCCAATTGTAATGTCTTAATAGATAGAAAGAAGATCTCATCGTTATGTTTGAAAAAAACAGGATGCTTGAAATCACTGCCGATTTGACTTTCATCCATAATAGCGTTTACATTTTCGCAATATATGAACTGATCAATGACAAAGTTGCCTAGATCCGGAAGTACGTCTTTCATTTGATCCCCCCTTAAAATTTATGTTATTAGATTTTAGACATCACATCAATCATAATGTCTAATTTATTAGAAATATAGATTGCTAATAAGTGAGTGCGGCAAAAGATCTTGGCATGGTATTTGCAGAACTAGAAGTAGGCAATGAGAAGGGGATGATGTTATGAAACATACGGAGGTTGCCGTTATCGGAGGCGGGATTGTCGGGTGTGCAGTTGCTTATTATACAGCAAAGCGCGGAGTAGCCGTGACGATTATAGAAAAGGATGAGTTAGCCAGCGGTACTAGTTCACATTGTGATGGCAATATTTTGGCGATTGATAAGGATCCCGGCTTTGATAGTCAAATGTCTTTAAAGAGTCAGGAATTGGTGGACCAGCTCGCAAAAGAGTTGTCACTTGAATTTGAATATCGCCAGCCGGGAAGCATCCTCGTCTGCGAAACAGACGATGAAATGGAAGCCGCTGAAAAGTGGGTAAAGATGCAGAAAGAAGCCGGCTTGCCGTTTCGCATGCTGGATAGATCCGATTTAAGACAAGAATCCAAATATTTAGCTGATGATTTACCAGGGGGATTGGAGTGTGCGTCAGATTCGACCGTCAACCCCTACATGTTGACTTATGCTTTATTTGAAGAGGCAAAAACATATGGTGTGTCGTTCTTAAAGAAAACGACAGTCATGAATATAAACTTTGTAAATAACCAATACCTTATTGAAACTGATCAGGGATCAGTAACCGCGAAGTATGTCGTGAATTGCGGCGGGGTTTGGGCACCGAAGATTGGCGAGATGCTTGAGATTCCCATTCCTATTTTCCCTCGCAAAGGCCACCTCTTAGTGGCATCAAGACAAGTTCCTGTTTCACCGCGCAAGGTGATGGAATTCGGCTATTTGATGTCCAAATTCGGAGGGAAGCGTCAAGTGGATGCGGAAACGGAACGATATGGTGTGGCGCTTGTCTTTGAGCCGACCCAAAGCCAGAACTTTCTGCTTGGATCCAGCCGGGAATTTGCCGGCTTCGATATTGATGTGAATTGGGATGTTGTGACGTGTATGGCTAAGAGAGGCATCCGTTTTTATCCAAAAATGAGCGATATGAATGTGATCAGGATGTATGCGGGGCTGAGGCCCTGGACGAAGGATCACTTGCCTATTGTATCAAAGGTTGATAAATACCCGGGATATTACATTGCGGCTGGCCATGAGGGGGATGGGATCAGTCTTGCCGCGATAACAGGGAAAGTGATTTCGGAAATGATCAGCGGCGATAAAACGAGTATTGAGACTGATCCATTGCGGTATGACCGATTTAATAAGGAGGTTTATGTATGAGGGCGGACAGAATGGTTACCACGATTGATACGCATACAGGAGGGAATCCTACAAGAACGATCCTTAGCGGTGCGCCTTTGTTAAAAGGAGAAACAATGAGCGAGCGGATGCTCTACATGAAGGACCATTGCGATTGGTTCCGCCAGACACTCATGAATGAACCGAGAGGCCATGGGGTGATGTCAGGGGCAATCCTTCAGGAACCATGCCATCCCGATGCTGACGTCGGTGTTATTTATATTGAAACGGGCGGCTATTTGCCGATGTGCGGTCATGACACGATCGGTTTTTGTACAGCGTTAGTTGAAGGCGGCTTAATTGACTATAAGGAACCACTAACGAATTTGACACTGGATACACCCGCAGGTTTAGTCACTGTTGACATTGAGATCGCAAATGGCAAGGCTGAGTTGGTTTCTTTTAAAAATGTTCCGTCTTTTTTATACAAAAGGATTGACATTGAAGTGGACGGTATTGGAATTGTAGATGTCGACATCGCATACGGCGGGAATTTTTACGGTATCATATCTGCGGAGACAATGGGATTACGTTTGAGTAAAACAAACAGTGATTCGATAATAGAAGCCGCGATCAAAATAAGGAACAAAATCAACCAGCAGATTGAAGTCGTTCATCCGGAAAATCATTTTATTAAAGGTTTGACACACATTGAATTTTCCACTAAGCCTGATCATCCGGAAGCCACTGTTAAAAACACCGTCGTTGTTCCTCCAGGCGGCATTGACCGCTCACCATGCGGAACGGGAACATCAGCAAAAATGGCAACCTTATATTCGAAAGGGTTGCTAAAAGAGGGCGAATGGTTTATCCATGAAAGTATCGTAGGGTCGCTCTTCCGGGGCAAGATTGTTGACACAGTTAACGTTTGCGGCTATGAAGGGGTCGTTAATTATATTGGAGGCTCCGCGTGGGTTATGGGGTTCCATCAATTCTTTTTGAATGAAAAAGACCCGCAGATGGCGGGTTTCCTGCTGATTCCTGAAATGGAAGGACATTAATAATCAAATAGTCCATGAAAGAAAGTGCAGTTCGATTAACGAATGAAGTGACGTCCTAAAAGGTTCCCTACAAGGAAAATCGGCACCATTAAAATGCTAATGGGAATGCTTGCGACTATTAAATGCCAGTTTATAAAATCCATTTCCAATAAGCGATAATAGGTCAGAAGAGAATAAGGTATGACAATGACTAGTGCTGTTATGACGCCAGGTGTATAACCTCGAAAAATGATCGATTGGCCAATATGAGAAAACGCCTGCAGAAAAAATACATTTATTGTAGCTGTAAACAGAAGGAAGTTTCCTCCACTTGGAAGGGAGTGAGCGGTCATAAATGTAACGATTGATATAATTAGCAAAATCCAGGCAACAGCAACAGAAACTTGAGCGGATTCCTCGCCTAATTTTTTTTTAATCTTTAACGCAAGTTTGGCGAGTGAAACCTTCGGGGCTTTGTTTTTGTACTTAGTCATAAAACTTTCAATTGTTATGATCTCCTCTAAGTCATGAAACATAAAAAAGACTGGGAACAACCAAATAACTGTTTCAATATCAAAAAGTTTGTGCAGTCCCTCAAACATTTTTTGTCTCCTATTCCTTAAGGTTACAGGCTTTTTACCGATTTGTTGTCCTGTTAATGATATATGTCCAAGCACTAAAAACTATACCGAAAGTTATTGCAGTTATCGTGTAAAACTTGTCTTTAAAGGGTATTAAATGAATACCCTCTGCCTCAAAATGCTCCATAGGTGCACTAATTTGATTTATAGACAACCACCATATCATTTTTACGTAATACTTTAAGAAGCACCCAACTGCGGTGTAGGTAATACCGGTGTCACGTTTAAATTAGACGTTCAGAATGGAATAAGTGAAGAGAATATTTTTTAAAATGGTGGGTTGTTTCCTAGGAAAGCTTAATTGGAATCAAATAGATTATATGTTGCTTATCAGATGGGACCATGTTCGGTTGCATTAAATGTTTTATATGTACCAGGACATATAAGAGGGGTAATATTTTTAAAATATGTTGCTATAGTATAAAAGGGGCAGTGTGCCAGTTTTGCTGGTACTGCCCCTTTAAAAGTGGTAAATTATAATAAATTCATGTGTGAACCAGCCTAGCACATCACGCAATCAATATGCATCAATAAGCCATCTGCTTAAAAATATAACCAAGATCAAAGTCAACTTTAACGGTAAAAGCAGCATAAATAAAATGAAGATTTCCTGAACATAAAATCACCCCATTTCTAGTCATATGACCGAAACGATGGGAATGGGGGGTTAAAAATATTATAAAATAATCAACTCTTTAGCGGAAGGTGTGAGAACTTCACTGCCGAATGGTGTGATTAAAATGACATCCTCTACCCGTGCGCCACCAACACCTGGAAGATATATTCCCGGTTCGACGGTAATAACCATATTAGCTTGTAACACATCCTTCTTGTCGGTAGAAAAAAAAGGCTTTTCATGAATGTCCAAGCCCACACCGTGACCCGTTCCAGTTCCAGATTTATCTTCGAAATCGTTTTCTCGTATAACATTTCTCATTAATGCATCGACATCATGGTCCGATAAACCAGGTTTTAAACCTTCTACACAACGCTGGAAGGCTTCTAAAACAATGGCATGAATGCGTTTTAATTGTTCTATTGGCTGTCCTAAAGCGATTGTTCTGCAAATGTCTGATCGATAACCTTGGTAATTTGCACCAAAATCAAGTGTAATCATGTCCCCGTTTTCAACTTTTTTATCCGAAGCTACACCATGGGGCAGTGAGGAGCGCCAGCCCGATGCAACGATGGTATCGAAGGCTGACGCTGCAGCACCATGGTTTCGCATGAAGAATTCCAATTCATTAGAAATCTCTATTTCCGAAATACCAGGCCGGATGAATTCTAAAATATGATTAAAGGCATTGTCAGCAATATCTGCTGCAATTTTTAGTTTTCCTATTTCAACATCGGTTTTAACCTTCCGCAATATTTCAATAATTCCTGATGTCGGTATCATTTCTGCAGTAATATACTCATTACAACTGGAAAATACCCCATATGAAAGATGATCCTTTTCAAAAGCAAGCTTCTTAATACCCATTTTATTCACTTGTTTGCCGACTTCCTCAAATATTAAGCCTTTTGGTCCTTTATGTCCTTTGTGAATAATAATGTCGAAATCTTGTGATTGTGTTTTCGCCTGATCAATATACCGGTAATCAGTAATTAGTTTAGCTTGTGTTGCGGAGACAATAGCCACACCAGAAGTACCTGTAAAATCAGTAAGATATCTTCGATTGGTTGGACTAGTGACTAAGATACCGTCGACACTACTTTTTACTAGTTGGTCCCGAAGCTTTTGCAATTTCAATGTCAATGTCAATGTCCTTTCCCCCTTTTACTATACTAATTTTCAATATGCAAAATCTATGCCAAAAAATATAAATCTGCAATTGTCATGGCAATCATTAGATTTTCCAAAAAATTATACACATTGAAAGATTATGTCTTATATTTTAAACATCCATCGTTATAAAGTTGGTAGATTGATTGCTAAACTTTAATTTAATAAATATTGGCACACTTATTGCAAGTGGATAAGTATGAAGATTTAGACAGCTATGGTAAAACGGGGTTACAACTTATTTAATGAGGGAGGAAGGGTTCAAAATGATTAAACAAAAGTTTTTTGTCATATCTTTTTTGCTGATCATCATCCTATTCTCAGGGTGTTCAAACTCAGTACAAAAAGAGCAGAAAAAAGAACAAACATTGAATCTTGTAGCAACTGATGATATCGGCACTATGGATAGTACGGGTGTTATTAGCGAAACAGTGGGTACAGCTATGAATAACGTGTTCGAAGGGCTATATAGGATAGGTCCCAATAATGAGCCTGTACCTGGCATGGCAAAGAAATACGATAAAAGCAAAGATGGAAAGACTTATACTTTTTATTTGCGTAAAAATGCAAAATGGAGCAATGGCAAACCTGTTACAGCACAAGATTTTATCTATGCCTGGAAAAAGGCTTTAAATCCCGAAACACTTTCACCGCATGCATATTTGATGGATAGCATAGAAAATGCTAAAAAAATAGGTAACAAGAAAAGCGAGTTTTACGGAAAAGTTAACACTTTAGGGGCTAAGGCAATCGATAACCATACATTACAAGTAAAACTCGAACATCCTACTCCTTATTTTCTTACTCTCACAACACTACCTGTTTATTATCCACAACTGAAAACATTTGTAGAAAAGGAAGGTAAACAATATGGTTTAGAAGTCAAAAATTTAATTTTCAACGGCCCATTTATTTTAGATTCGTGGAACCACGGCGCAAGCTGGACTTACAAAAAAAATCCAACTTATTGGGATGCCAAAAATGTAAAATTGGATAAGATTAATGTGAAAATTGTTAAAGAAGTGAGCTCAATAGTCAATTTGTATGAAACAAATAAAATTGATATTGCGGATCTTTCAGCAGAGTTTGTAACAAAATATCGAAACCACGATGATTTTGAAACGATACAAAAACCTGAAATGTACTTTATTAGGATGAATCAGGAAAATAGATATTTGAAAAATAGGAATATTAGAAAGGCAATTGATATGGCTTGGGATAAAAAAGGTGTTGAAAATCTATTAAAAAACGGATCAAAGGCAGCCTATTATTTAGTACCGGAAAACTTTGCGTTTGGACCTAATGACGAAGATTTTCGCAATAAATACAAAGGTTATAACAAAGGAGGTATCAAAAAAGCTCATGAATTTTGGGAAAAGGGTTTGAAGGAATTAGGGGTGAAAAAAGTAGATCTGGAATTTTTAAGCTACGATAAGGACCAGAGTAAAGAAATTTCCAGCTATATAAAAAATCAGTTAGAAAAGAATTTGCCCAATCTGACAATTAACATAAAACAAATGCCAAATAAACAGAAATTAAAATTGGAGGGTCAACAGAATTATGATTTGGATTTTTCCGGATGGCGTCCGGAATATAGAGATCCAATGCCTTTCCTAAATATATTTGTATCAAATGGCCCGTTCAACTGGTCGGATTATTCTAATCCTAAATATGATCAACTTATTCAAAAAGCAATAAATGAATCAGATCTAAAAACAAGATTTAATGATTTAAGAAAAGCCGAGCACATTTTAATTCAAGAAGATGCGGTGATATCCCCCATGTATCAAGCGGGACAGGCGCGTTTAATGAAGCCCTATGTAAAGGGATATTTAATGATTCCAACGACAGGCGTTTCCAGTTACAAATGGACAGTCATTAAAAATTAAATGGCACGGAAATTGCATTATGTTAGATTGACTAGGTCAAACCATTTTGGAGGGAATAGCATGCAATTTGAAGATCAATATACAACCATTGATGCCCATACAGCTGGTGAGCCGCTGCGGATTATAACAGGAGGGATTCCGCCTGTTCCGGGCAAGAAAATGCTTGAAAAACGGGCGTTTTTTAAGAAAGAATGGGATCATATTCGCAAGGTGTTGATGCATGAACCAAGAGGACATGAAGGGATGTATGGATGTGTCGTCACTCCTCCGGTATCGGATGATGCCGATTTCGGTGTGCTTTTCATGCATAATGAAGGCTTTAGTACAATGTGCGGCCATGGCATTATCGCCGTGGTAACGGCGCTTGTGGAAACGGGATATTTTAAAAGCCGGGAAGAAAAGGTAAGATTTGTCATAGATAGCCCCGCTGGAAAAATTATCGCCCGCGCGGAACATGATGGTCTTGAAGTGGCATCAGTTTCATTTGAGAATGTCCCGTCCTTTATTTATCAGTCACATGTTCCACTTAAATTAAAGGGAAGAACATTTGAGATAGACATTGCATTTGGCGGCGCCTTTTATGCAATTGTTCAAGCAAAAGACCTCGGTGTCAGCGTGGGTATTGAAAAAGTCGCAAAACTTAAAGACTGGGGAGAGGTAATAAAGGAGCAAATCGAAAAAGAGCTGGACGTTGTTCATCCTTTGGAAAAGGAACTTAAGGGGATCTATGGGGTTATTATCTGTGATGATGCTGAAAAAGAAGATTCAGACAGGAAAAATGTCACCATTTTTGCCGATGGGCAGATTGACCGCTCCCCATGCGGGACGGGCACATGTGCTCAAATGGCCGAGCTCTTTCATAAAGGACAATTAAAACAAGGGGAGTTATTTGTGTCAGAAAGCATCGTAGCGAGTCAACTAACAGGCCGGGTATTGGCTAAGACAACAGTTGGACCTTTCAATGCTGTCCTTCCGGAACTAACAGGCAGTGCTTTTATCACCGGTTACCATCAGTTTGTTGTTGACCCGGCTGATCCGCTTAAGGAAGGATTTCTATTGAAATAAATATTTTTAACAATTTATCTTTACAGACAATTATAAAATTTGTATAATTAATTTGGTAATCATTTCATTTCAAAAAAAGGGGGATGTTGTCATGTCTAAGTTCAATATTGAAATTAACTATTTTCATTTGACTGATATGACAACCCCTTCGAAGTCCGCTATAACCGGCTGACTTAAGAATTTAGGCTTTTTGCAAAAAGGTCTATTTATGCCATGGGGGAAGTGTCTCTCCCATGGCATTTTTGCATTTAAGGGGGGCAGGGCATGAAAATATTTTTGGATTTATGGTGGTATTTCAAACAAGAAAAATGGAAGTATATTCTTGGCATCGTCATAATGATTTGTTCGAGTCTTTTATCCATGTTTCCGCCTTATGTGGTTGGAGTCATTGTCGATGCAATCAGGTTAGATCATTTGACGCCTGCTGTTTTGGGGAAATGGCTCGGACTTATGGCTTTGGCGGGACTAGTATGTTATGCCGGAAATTATGCCTGGCGTCAATTTATTTTTGGTTCGTCGCTCAGGTTAGAACAACTTTTGCGGAATCGTCTCTATGAACATTTTACAAAACTTTCGCCCAACTTTTATAGCAAAAGCAGAATCGGCGACTTAATGGCCCATTCAACAAATGATGTTAAAGCCGTCGAAGAAGCAGCTGGGGATGGCATCCTGACACTTGTTGATTCCATTACAATGGGTGCCATGGTTATCACCGCCATGTCATGGCTGATCAGCTGGAAACTGACATTGATCGCGCTCGTCCCCATGCCGTTTATGGCGTGGGCGGTTAGCCACTATGGTTCACTGCTCCACCAAAGATTCCATAAAGCTCAAGCGGCATTCTCCGATTTAAATGATAAAGTGCAGGAAAATGTCTCAGGGGTACGGGTCATTAAGGCGTTTGGTGAAGAAGGGGCCCAGAAAAAGATGTTTCGGAAAGAATCAGCTGATGTTGTGGAAAAGAATATTGCCGTCGCTAAAGTAGATGCTCTATTTGACCCAACAATCACCTTTATCGTAGGCATGTCTTATTTTCTGTCAATAGCCTTTGGTGCTGTGTTTGTTGTCCATGGATCAATGACAATCGGTCAACTGACGAGTTTCACACTCTATCTGGGGCAGCTTGTCTGGCCGATGCTGGCCTTCGGCTTATTGTTCAATATTGTAGAACGCGGCCGCGCTTCATATGACCGAATTCGCACTTTGCTTTCGATTAAGCCTGACATTGTAGATAGAGAAGAGGCGCTGTCTCAAGCACCAAGCGGTGATATCGTCTATGACATAAAAGAACTTATTTATCCAGAGAAAACAATCCCTGCACTTAGGCACATCCAATTCTCATTAAAACAAGGGCAGACATTGGGTGTTGTCGGAAAAACAGGCAGCGGCAAAACAACTCTTCTCAAGCTGCTTTTAAGAGAATTCGATTGTGAAAACGGTTATATAAAGATCGGCAATGAATCAATTTATAGCTACCAAAAGGCGTCATTGCGCGGGATCATCGGCTATGTGCCGCAAGATCATTTCTTGTTCTCGGCAACAATTGCCGAGAACATAGCCTTTGCAAAGCCTGAAGCCACACAAGCCGAGATACACCATGCTGCGAGACTCGCCAAAATTCACGATGATATCCTCGTATTTGAGAATGGATACGATACGGTTGTCGGTGAGCGCGGTGTCACTTTATCCGGTGGTCAAAAACAGCGGATATCGATTGCAAGGGCGCTGCTTATTAATCCGGAAATTCTTATTCTTGATGATTCACTGTCAGCCGTTGATGCCCATACAGAGGAAGCGATTCTTGAGGCATTAATAGCGAATCGGGAAAATAAAACAACAATGATATCTGCACATCGACTGAGTGCGATCAAACATGCCGACCTCATTATTGTCATGGAGGACGGAGAAATTGTGGAACGGGGGACACACCATTCCCTAATGGCTGAGGAGAAGTGGTACGCGGCAATGTACAGGAGACAACAGCTCGAATCACTGGTGGAGAAAGGAGGGGTAACAATATGAGCGAGGATTATACAAAGGAGGTATTATCACGGAAAAATGTCTTCAAAAGGCTGATTGGTTATACGCAAAACCACAAATCAGCCCTTGCCCTTGCTTTTACTATGCTAATCCTGGCAACCGCTGCGGATGTCTTAGGTCCAATTTTAGCCAAAGTGTTTATTGACGATTATTTAACACCAAGGAATTTTGACTGGCAACCGTTAACATTGCTTGCAGGCGGATTTGTTATGCTTTATGCGATATCCGTTGTCCTTCATTACTTCCAGCTGATCTCTTTCCAAAAAATCGCATTGAAAATCATCCAGAAGCTGCGGGTCGATGTGTTTGGCAAAGTTCAGCATTTGGGGCTAAAGTTTTTTGACCAAACGCCAGGCGGCAGCCTTGTCTCAAGAATTACTAATGATACAGAAGCCATTAAAGATTTATATGTCAGTGTGCTGTCAACTTTTGTTCAAAGCATTATTTTCTTAATTGGCATCTTTGTCGGCATGTTCTTCTTGGACGTAAAGCTTGCAGCGCTCTGCCTTGTGATCCTCCCGGTGATCTTTATTTTGATGCAAGCTTATAGGTTGCTCAGCTCGAAAATATACCGTGTATCGAGAGAAAAGCTAAGTCAGCTAAATGCAAAATTAAATGAATCGCTGCAGGGGATGAATATGATTCAAGCTATGCGGCAAGAAGGGCGGTTAAAGAGCGAGTTTGCAGTTATTAACCAGCAGCATAACACGTCGATCATGAGAAGCATCCGTTTGAATAGCCTTATGTTAAGACCTGCAGTAACCGTATTATATTTGATCGTTTTAATCATTATTTTAAGCTTTTTTGGGATTAAATCTTTTGGCGGGCCGATCGAGATCGGTGTGTTGTATGCTTTTGTCAGCTACCTTGACCGTTTCTTTGAGCCCGTTAATTCCATGATGTTTCAGCTGACCCGTTTTCAACAAGCGATTGTCTCAGCTGAGCGGGTCTTCGGTCTGCTCGATGATGAGCGGATGGCTCCTGTTAAGGAAGACAATCACTATCCTCAAATAAATGAAGGAATGGTAGAATTTCGTGACGTCACTTTTTCGTACGACGGCAAAACCGATGTGTTAAAAAATATATCGTTTACAGCGAAACCGGGTGAAACTGTGGCACTCGTCGGCCATACAGGGAGCGGCAAAAGCTCGATAATCAATTTATTAATGCGCTTCTATTCTGTGGAAAGAGGCGAGATTAGAATTGACGGCGCACCGCTAAAAACTTTTGATGACACGGAATTAAGAAAGAGGATCGGTCTAGTGCTGCAGGATTCATTCTTATTTGTCGGAGATGTCAAAGAAAACATCAGGTTAAGCAATTTTGATATGACAGATCAGGAGGTGGCAGCGGCTGCAACGTTTGTTCAGGCGGACCCCTTCATCCAAAAGCTTCCGGGGAAATACGATGAACCCATTGGCGAAAGAGGGGCGACGATGTCAAGCGGACAGCGGCAATTATTGTCATTTGCCAGAACAATGGCGATCAACCCTAAGGTCCTTGTCCTTGACGAAGCGACGGCGAGTGTCGATACCGAGACCGAGGAAAATATCCAAGCAGCTTTGAAGAAAATGCGAAAAGGACGAACAACAATCGCTATCGCCCATAGATTGTCAACGATTCAGGACGCTGATCAAATCTTGGTCATGCATCAGGGGGAAATTGTCGAACGCGGGACACACCAAGAGCTGCTCGGAGAGGGGGGCTTATACCATAAAATGTTTGTTTTACAGCAAGGTGAAAAGGAATTGGAAAAGGTTATAAATGAGTAAGAAAGTCCCCCTTCATTAAGTGAGAGGCCGCTGAAAAAACATACCTTTTTCAAATTTATAAGTGTATCTATATTTAAAAAGACTACATTTCGTTTGATTTTGAACGAAATGTAGCCTTTTTCTTTAGTTAATCAGAAAGTATAACTTTCTGACGCACATAAGTGCACTGGCTAAAGACGTAACATCCTGTTACAACGCCAGTACTAGCACGT
>NZ_SLXK01000030.1 GCF_004341035.1 Scopulibacillus darangshiensis | reverse complement strand
AATTCTGATACTACAAAAAAGGAACCCTAAATTTATAAATTCTGATACTATAAAGAAAACTCGCCGATTGGCGAGCCTTTGGTGAAGACAGAGGCTTAGTTGCACTTATGTGCGTCAGAAAGTTATACTTTCTGATTAACTAAAAAAACGTGCAAAAACTGCACGTTTTTTTTAACTGCTATATATTTACACCACCACACCGGCGAAAAATTCCTCATACAGCGCTTGAACGGCCCTTTTTTCGTCCTTTTCTTTTACGCCAAACATCATGCTCACTTCAGATGACCCTTGGTTAATCATTTCAATGTTCACCTCGGCCTGTGCAAGGGCATTAGACGCCCGTGCTGCTGTCCCGACATTATTTCGCATGCCTTCTCCAACTAACATGATGAGGGACAGATCATGGCGAACCATGACATGATCAGCATCAAGATCTTCTTTAATCCGACTGACTATTCTTTTTTCCAAATGATCAGGAATTTGATCTTGCCTTAAAATAACAGATATATCATCGATTCCAGATGGCATGTGTTCAAAGGATAAGCCGAATTCCTCTAAAATACTTAGCAATCTGCGGCCAAAGCCAACTTCTTTGTTAAGCAAATATTTTTCGATATAAATGCTGCAAAAACCGTTATCACTAGCAATGCCATTAACAGGACCATTGGTATGCTCACGCTCATAGACAATCCTTGTCCCCGGTTTGTACGGATGATTGGTATTTTTGATATTCACCGGGATTCTGGCACGAAAGGCGGGAATGAGTGCTTCATCATGCAATACGGTAAAACCGGCGTAGGCAAGTTCACGCATTTCCCGATAGGTTAGCTCATGAACTTCCTTCGGATTGTTAACAATGGTTGGATTGACGGAAAAGACCGCATCTACATCCGTAAAATTCTCATATAGGTCCGCCTTAACAGCATTGGCTAAAATTGAGCCAGTGATATCTGACCCGCTTCGGGAGAACGTTACAATTTCATCAGCTTTGTTATAACCAAAAAAGCCGGGAAAGATTAAAATACCAGACCGATCACGCAGCTTGTATAAAGCATCATACGACTCGGATAAGACTTGGGCGCCCCCCGGTTCATCGCTGACCCATAAACCTGCCTCCTTTGGATTAACATAGTGTGCTTCAATATCTTGGCTTTGGAAGTAGGCAGCGACTAGCTTGGCATGGTTGTCCTCCCCGCTAGCCTTTACAGCATCCATATATTTCTGTGGATTCTTGCGGTTGCCATTCAACCTTTTCAGTAAATCATCATGAATGGTATTGACGATTTCCTCGGCTAGTCCCAAATCATCTGCAATGCTTGCATATCTGCCAATAACTGCTTCAAACTGTTCTCTTCCTTCACCAAAGCGCAAATAATGTTCAGCGCAAGCAATTAACAAATCGGTTACTTTTATATCCTCAGGGTAACGCTTCCCTGGTGCTGATACAACCACAATCCGCCTTTCTGGGTCGGACATGACAATATCAAAGACCTTTCTGACTTGATTTCCAGTTGCTAACGATGTTCCACCAAATTTAACAATTTTCATTTTAGCTCTCAACTCCCTATGCTGTACAACCCGCTAAACGGAATATTCTTATTATTATCACTCGTTTTTGGGCAAGATGCAAGAGGAAATTCCACTTTATGTGGACAAATGTCTTTTATAGATGTACTAAAGTTGACTTAGAGGTCTTAACCTTGATTTTGCTCTTCGACTTTTATTTTTAGTTTGCTAAAAGCACGACATGCTATCCACATTAAAGCAAACGCCATCACACTCATGGCAAAAAACGGAATTAAGCCCGGGACAAGAAGCATGAGGTAATAAACCGCTATACCGCCCGCGGCTGCTAAAATTGCCTCCAATGGACGGAGTATCACAACCAAAAATATTTGCTTAATGTATTGAGGGATTGTTAAGTCATAATGAACAAATACCGGAAAGAAAAACAACCACATCATCAAATGGAAAATAAAGAAAACCAAAAAAGCATAGGACAAAATCAATGAGATCAGACCGCTGAGAGATTCAAAAAATCTAAGGTCAATAAAAATAATCAAACCGATTAATACAAAAAGATATCCGGCTGCATTCGCTTTAACAAATTCAGTCCGATAGGCATTCCAAAAGGTTTTCCAAATAGGTACATCGTCATCTCCTATAATCCACTTGCGAACAACCGTATAAACACCGACCGTTGATGGGAACACCCCCATTACAATGAGGCCCATAGCCGTAAACAAAATCCAAAGTATATTTACATAAGCCAAAAGCATAATCCATTCAGCAATACGATAAAAAGATCCTAGCCATCCTTTGTATTCCATCTTATCCCCCTTATTAAGGCTGATTGATCAAGGCCCTTGATCAGCCATATAATTATTTTCGATCACCCAGACTCTTTGTAAAACGAAGGACGAGATCGTCATCCAAATGAACATATTCCCCTGCAGGGACCGTTTCGTCCTTATACTGCACCCCTCTACCATCGGGGATATAGCCTTTTTTACAATATAATCTTTGGGCTGTTCCGTAATCTTCATACAGCCCGACCCCGATGCCGATTGCGTCAAAAGTCTCTGCAGCAATTTTTTCGAATCGATCGATCAGAAGGCTGGCAATTCCTTTTTTCCTATATTCCACAAACACATTTAAATCGTTAATTTCTGGAATATGATGGTCTCGGAAAAACGCATACTTCGGTTTTATAATCAAGTGACAACACCCAGCCAAATGGTCGTTATAAAACCCCAACAGTGTCACCCGCTCTCCCGTGACCGTTTCATGAAAGCATTTTGAAAAATAGCCTTCTTGTTTGACAATACCTTGCGCAGTAAAGGCCCGTTCTAACAAGCCAATGTCTTCCTTTTCCATTCTTCTGATACTTATTTTTTGATCCATGTTGTTTCCTTCCTTCTCTCATAATCTTAATTGGAAGTTTATTAACTTACCGTACAGTACGGAGAGGAACCTTTAAATTCAGAAGGTTCCTCTTCCATGCCCATCTGTTAGGATATTATCTGGTTTTTTAAATAAGTGATATCATCAAGCAGCGATTTTGAAAATTGTTCATCAATATGTTTTCCAGATTGTGCTCGTACTTGATTTTCTAAAGCTGTCAATCCATTAAGCATCTTTTTATCATTGTTTTGTTCATCCTGAATATGTGCCACCTTTGCCATCAAACTATTGAATATTCCCTGGTTCGTGATCCAACCTTTTTCCCAACCGAAATTTACGGATTCATCCAGATGGTCAACGTCAATGGCAAACCGAATAACTTGTGTCTTTCCCAAAGAGCCGGAAACATCAACTTTCACCTCAATCGTAGGTGAGGTTTGCTTCACTTTGACCGTGCTGTCCTTACTAAGAACCGCCAGCTCCGGCTTGTCGAGTTCAATGGTTAGGTTATCTTGCTTTTGTGTCGGATCGGCTACGGCAAGGGTCAACACCCCTCCTTCTTTTCTTACTGTCACGGAAGCGGGATTATCAGCCGTAATGAAACTCACTTTTCCTGGTTTGAAAAAGTTTGCGGCTGTTATCCCGAGCGTTTTTTCTTTCACTGCCTGAATGGTTGATGTATTATTGAGAATTCGGACGCCTGGATTTTTACTGTATTTTTTTGTTGCAGGCGCGTCTTTATTTGGTAACAATACGTACGCATATGAAGCATTCTCAGGTTTAACCCCATGTTCAAATGCTAGGCTCAGATAGTTTCTTGTAACTGGATCCGAAGATCCTCCATCGTTGATCTCTTTCCAGGATCCGGTTCTTGCTTCACGAAGTCCATACAAGTTTGCGGATCCCGGAAAATAATAGCCGATATCAGAATTAGAAACATTCCCTTCCAAATGGGCCCATTTGACATGATTCATCTTTTCCGACCATCCGAGTTGACTCGGTTTCTTCTTGCCGTTTACAATTAGTGCATTATCCCCGTCTTTATCTAACTTACGGTTTTCAACAATCGTTTCCACCTTTCGATTTTCGGCATCGGTAATACCGGTACCCAAAGCAACAATTTCATCGTCAAACATAAACCAGGATTTTTCCCCACGCAGATTACTGTCAGGATAATCAAAAGACATTCCGGCCACGCTGTAAAGCCCGTCTATGGACGTGCCTCCAACCCAGCTTTCGGGGCTTCGGGTAACACCTTTCGATTCTCCGTCAGTAGTCGTTCCGGGCAGCCGAACCGAATCCACAGTCGGCCAGAATCCGTTGCTGAATTGAGTGAGATCATTGTTGTATAAATAGGTCATGCCACTTCCGGTGTACCAGCCTTTCAGATTTTCTTTGTTCAGTCCTTCAAAACTGGAGATACGATTCGAATACATACTGAGCCCTAGAGCCCAATTCGGTCGATAATGGATCACGCGATCCATCGAAGAAAACACGTGACTTGTCACCAGTTCATCTCTTGGCTTGATCTTGGTATCATTCATCAGTGACTTGATCAGAATCATTTCATTGATGGTTAAGCCTTTTGTATAGTTTTCAAAAGTGGTATCTTTCTGAATCCAATACTTACACATGCTTTTGATTCTATTCTCTACATCGGAAGGGGCCGCCTCGGCCAACTTCAATAACGCCGTAATGATCGTTCTTCCGGCACTATGGTCCGAAGACTCCTGTCTTGAAATCGCCCTTCCGCGAACCATATCCATCATAGCCCCTTTATAGATCAAGGGCTCGAAGGAATCAAACACCCATCGATACACATTATTTAGGTTAGGATCCGTCACCTTCCAAGAAGATCCCGACAAAGCATATAACACATCCACGAGGTGGTTCATCAATACAATACCGTAACTCCCGTTATAGGGGACATCCACATGTTGAATAAAGGAACCGTCCCGATAAAAACCGTCTCCGTCCTTTACATACTGAAAAACATCACTTAATGCATTCCGTGCTATCGCGATTTTCTCGGAATCTTTGCCTACGATCCCCCGAACGGCTACGATTAAAGCTTTATCGACCCGATTCGCCCCTGTTTCTACTAATGTACTCCAGATTTTTCTTGTTCTATGGGTTGGATCGGGAACAAATCTGTCGATGACTGCAATATTATTTTCTATTTGTGTGTCGGTTAAATCATTGTACATTAACACCAACAAATCCTTGAGAGCCATCGGAGTTCCGATTTCCCAATCCCACCAGTTTCCGTATTCAGACATCGTTTCATTGTAGCGGTTCTTATACAACCAATCCATTCCGTCCACAATATCTTTTTTTAATTTTTGATTTTGATAGAGTGAGCAATCCTTCATTGAATAAGCGAGCGCCATTTTCCCTAACCGTTTATAACTGACCGTAAAGTCTGCCGGATCCGTTTTACTGGCTAAATCACTCCATAAATAGGATCTTTCTTTGGAACGGTTCATCGTATCCCAAAAACCTGTTCCTTTCTTATTCGTAACACTTGTAACGAGGCTTTCAATATAGGCGGAAATATCGGGATCACCAGAATCATATTCGCTCCCTCCGGTCAAATAATCTTTCCACTTCATCCGCAAACTATCAAATTCATCAGCGGCATAAACCTTATTTTGGGTATTCATGGAGTATATGGTCAAAGTCGGTATCATCAGCACAGTAACTAAAACGATAAAACCCAATCTAGCACTTATTTTAAAAAACATATAAATCCTCCCCGGTCATAGATGTCATCCTGAAATAATTCACCGTAATCATACTTCAGTGACGCCCTTCCAATGGCTACTAATATTTCCATACCCCAAACTAAGAACATACCGGGATTCGGCATTGTTTAAGGTGTACGTTTCCAGCCTCAACTAGTTAGATGTCTTTTTTGCGCATTAACTTAATATTACGAAACTTTACAGCCTCCGCCTGCCAAATCTCTGTTCCCTTCGGTTTTGGACTGATCATGTCCGAGATAAGCTCTAGCGCGTAGACTCCTGGCCTGTTAATAGTCAATTCCCCAATATTCGAGTGTACTTCTCGGTACGGATATTGACAGTTTGGAGAATCCTCAAGAATAACATCTTCTCGCGCTTTGCCAACAATCTTCTTTCCCGCTAGACTGATCACAACAGGGTTCTGATATGCCTCTTCCCAAATCGCACCTGATTTTTTAAAGTTTACGATTACAACCTCAAACGTACCTGGATTGACAACTTTAAAATGCCATAATGCAGTCTTTCTCCGCTCCGAACCTTCAGATTTTTCACCACTGGCTTCTACAGGCTGAATTTCTGATTGAAATGCAGCCAGTCTTATAGAACCAGAAGGTTGTTGTGTTAATGACTCATCAACATCAATTTCTCCATCAATCTTAAGTGCAATGACTGCAATATTTTTATCAGGAGCGATGTTAGGTACTTCTATAGACAACGAATAATGATTAGTTTCTGAATCATAAGTTTGAATAAATTCCAAAGAGGCTTTGTTTGGATCGCTCAATATATAGGCTTTTAGTATTTTGTTTCTTAGACCATAAAGTTGCAGGTTGGCTTGGGGCCAATATTCGCTATACACATGCAAATATAAATACCCCGATTTCATTGTGATACTTCCCCATTCCAGTTCATATGGATAAGGACAAGGACTTGTTCCATAGAACGCTTCTCCATTTATGTCAAGCCACTCTCCTATTTCCGCGAGCCTCTCAACTGATTGCCCCGGAATTTCTCCGTCGGGTGTTGGACCAACATTTAACAGTAAATTGCCACCTTTGCTCACAATGTTAACAAGCTTTCGAAGTAATGATGCTGTCGTTTTCCAGACTTGGTCCTTATCACTGTAGCCCCAGGATTGATTCATTGTCATCGGTGTCTCGAATTCACGGGCATCTTGTCCTAGCATAGGAATTTCATTATCACCTTTAGATTGATAATCTCCCATACCTGGACAGTGACTCACGCGACTATTAATAAGACAATCAGGCTGAAGAGACCGAACCAATTGAACCATTTCTTCACTGTCTTCTTTTGAAAGGCCACCCGCTGTATCGAACCACATTAATCCGATTGGTCCATATTCCGTCAGTAATTCTTTGATTTGAGGCTTAGCAAGCCCATTCCAATATTTATAGAAGTCTTTTTTATCCAATTCATAATCCCATGTATTATTGGCACGATCATGTAAGGAATCGGGATGGTGCCAGTCAATGACATGAGAGTAGTAAAAACAAAGCTTGATCCCTTCTTTCTGACATTCTTCCGCTAGTTCTTTCAATGGGTCACTATTAAATGGTGTTGCATCAACTATATTATAAGGACTCGTTTTAGATTGAAACATAGCAAAACCTTCATGATGCTTTGCCGTAATTACGATATATTTCATTCCGGCATTTTTAGCGATCCGAACCCATTGTTTAGCATCAAATTTAATTGGGTTAAACTTCCTTGCAAGTTTTTCGTATTTATGAACGGGGATTTTCGAGCTGTACATAACCCACTCGCCTTTTTTTAAAACAGCATATAACCCCCAATGAATAAACATTCCGAATTTGGCATCCTTCCACCACTTCATTTTGTGTTTGCAGTTCATTACTTCCATAATATTTGTATATCCCTCCTACTACATATGATCAAGCTTGCCAACTACTCCTTTAATGACCCGATCATAACCCCTTTCACAAAATATTTCTGCAAAAACGGATACAAAAACAATATCGGGACCGTTGCAACAATAATAACGGCATATTTTATCGTTTCACTAATGCGATAAGTATCTCCGCCAAGACTGCCTACTGTCATGCTAGACGTGTCATTGGTTATAAGAATGGTACGTAAAACGAGTTGAAGAGGGAATAAATCCCGGTCTCGCAAGAAAATCATGGCGTCAAAATACGAATTCCAATGGGAAACACCGTAAAATAGCGTCATAACAGCTATTACTGGTAAAGACAACGGCAACACAATGCGAAAAAGAATAGTAAAATCATTTGCTCCATCAATGCGTGCTGATTCTTCCAGACTGACGGGAATCGCCTGAAAGGACGTCCGCATAACGATGAGATTAAAGACACTGATCGCTGTAGGCAAAATCAAGGACCACCGCGTATCGAGTAATCCAAGGTCATGAACAAGTAAATATCTAGGAACCAACCCGCCGCTAAAAAACATTGTAAAAACAATACCAAGCATAATCGGCTTTTTCCACATCAATTGGCGCCGTGACAAAGCATACGCACCTAGTATCGTCAGCGCCAGGTTGATGACAGTCCCGACAACGACATAGAAAATAGTATTCGCATATCCAATTAAGACCATTGGATTGTCAAACACAGCTTTATATGCTTCTAAAGAAAAACCAAGTGGTTTCCACAAGATTCCCCTGTGCTGTGACAACAGACCTGCATCACTAAAAGATGAAAACAGCACATATAGAAATGGGTAGAGGGTAACGAGCATCAAGACAATCATGATCAAAACATTTATGGTGTTAAATGTCATATCTCCTAGACCGGAACGAATGTGATTTTTCTTCTTTTTTCTTACCATAGGCTCGTTTCACCAACCTTTTTGCTGATCCGATTAGCCAATACCAAAATGCCAAAATTAATCACGGCATCAAATAAACCGATCGCTGCACTATAGCTATAACTAGCATCCAGGATACCTTTACGATAAATGTAAGTGGAAATAACATCGGCCGTTTCGTAAGTAAGCGGGTTGTACAATAAAATTATTTTCTGATAGCCCACGGTCATCAAAGATCCCAATTGCAAAATAAATAAAATTGTTATCGTTGGAAGAATGCCCGGAATTGTGACATGTATGATCTGCCGAAAGCGCCCGGCCCCATCTATCTTTGCCGCTTCATATAACTGTGGATTGACGTTGGTAATGGCAGCAAGATAGATGATTGAGCCCCAGCCTACCGTTTGCCAAACTTCAGAACTGATAAAGATCGTTCGAAACCATCCGGCTTCTTGCAAATAATTCGTAACATCAACGCCAAATACCGATAAGATTTGGTTGATCAATCCTTGGGGTGACAGGAAATCTACCAATATACCCACAACGACTACAAGTGAAATAAAATGCGGCAAATAGGTAATCGTTTGAGTAAGCCGTTTGAACTTCATGTTGCGTATTTCATTTAACAGCAAGGCAAATATGATCGGTGCAGGAAATACAAAAATCAATGAATACAAGCTAAGCAGAAGGGTATTTCGGATCAATCTCCAAAAATAGTAACTTTTGAAAAACTCGACGAAGTGTTCAAAACCGACCCAAGGGCTCCCTAAAAATCCTTTTGTGACATCATAATTTTTAAAGGCAATCTGAACACCATACATTGGGCCATAATGAAATATCAAGAAGTAAGCAACAACCGGTAAAAGCATGGCGTAGACGTATTTGTTTCGCTTAAAATCTTTTACAACTCTTTCCCTGAAAGTTGCCTTTCTAATCAATCTAGTGGCTTTTTCCTTTCTCGTACCAAGTTGAATAGACGCCATTTACAAAACTCCAATCTGTCAGATTTGTCTCATTCCATTAATGGGAAATTTGCATGTACGCAAAACTGCGTACATGCAAAAACTAAGATGATTAGCGTTTATTATAGCGATCAAGTGCAGCCTGTTTCATTTTGACGGCCTTTTCGATGCCCATACCTTTCAACGTCTTAACAAAACTGTCAAACTTGGATAGGGGTTCTTTCCCCATGACGAATTTATTAACCATTGTTTCCCGATAAGTATTGATATCGTTCATAATTGATGATAATTGTTTGCTTTCTTCCGGTGTTGCTGTTATTGGCGGAAGTAAAATGTCGTTTTTGGCATTCGACCAGTTTTTTAGCGCTGTTTTCTGTTCTGGTAACTGGTAATATTGTTCGACATAACCTTTATCCTGTACAAAAGGTCCGCTCCACGCGACACGAACATATTTTGCGAGCGCCTCCTGCATTGGCAATCCATCTGGATTATCCGTAATTTTTTTTGTATATTTAGGCTTGCCATCAACCATTTTATAACTTTTACCTTCGACACCAAAATTAAATAGCAGGTGCCCTTTGTCACTGTAAGCCCTATCAAGCCATTTCATGGTTTGTTTAACATGGTCATTATCACCCGAAATAGCTGCGGCAACACCATTGAAATTCGAATCTTTTTGACCGACGATTGGTTTCTCGCCTTTTTGAAGTGTGGGATAAGGTATACCTTCCAATCTAAAATCGGGATTCTTTTCTTTCATCAGTCCCATATACCTGCCTAGACTCCCCCCGTTATAACCCATAAAGGCACCTAACTTATTCCCCGTAACCTTCGCATCTTGCAGTTTGCCGTCAGTGGCAACATAGCCTTTGTCAATAAGGCCTTCTTTGTACCATTGATGCATGACCTTCAAAAACGCTTTAAACTCTGGCTCTGTCGGCCCATATTTTACCTTGCCGTTTACCTGGTAAAAGTCAGGTGTAATCCCCCAGGCGCCGATAAAAGCATTAGATGTTAATGCAGGCAATAAGGGAATTTCATCAGCCTTGCCGTTTCCATTTGGATCTTTTTCTTTAAACGCTTTCAATACATTATGCCATTCGTCTATCGTGGTCGGAATCTTGAGGTTTAGTTTATCCAGCCAATCTTTGCGAATAATCGGCCCATAAGATGTAAGTAATTCCGGGTCACTGCGTAAAAAAGGAAAACCATAAATTGAACCATCATCGGTTGAAATTTGCTTTTTCCAGTCCGGATGTTCTTTTAACACCCTACTAAGATTCGGAGCATACTTTTTAATGTACTTGTTTAATTTAATTATCTGCCCACCCTCAAGGTACTTGCTGGGGCCTCCCGATGCATTTGTCCAAATGTATTCAATCACATCTGGCAAATCTCCTGAAGCCATCATTAAGTTAAATTGTTGAGTTACCTCATCTGAATCAGAGGCTGGATGTTGAAAGTCAACATGGATACCGGTTTCCCTCTCCAATACTTGGTAAGCAGCGATATCATTGTAATCTTTTATCACAGTAGTCGGACCATAGTTTGGGACAAAATAACTCAACTCTACCAGTTTACCGTTTTCATCTGTTTGCTTAACGTTTTTGGAAGTCTCTTTTGAGTCAGTGCATCCCGTAAGCGCCGTCAAAAAGAACATACAAATCATCGTAACAAATACAAAGCATTTTCTTGGCTTCATTATTTATTTCCTCCTCGATACATAAATGATTATTAAAACATTCACACTCACCATCGGATTTCTACCAAGTTAACGTTTTGATTTCAATTACATGAATCTGCCTTCACCTTTGTTTTTATGAACCGCTCACCCTCTTGGGAGATCACACGAAATCCAGTATCACACTTTATCAGCCGGGGAGGATTATGCCAATACTCCGAAAAGAACGGTTCATTTTTGTGTGCAAGGACTGCCGCTGCCAGCCAGTGACTTCCTGTGTCGAGAGAGCTTACTAGCGTTGGGATATCCGAAACGTTAGGATACAGCATATTAGTATTTGGAGCTGAACGAACTATTTTAAATTCTCGTTCCTCAAATAAGTCAATGATGCCACTTAATCCTGTCGACGATTTTGCAAATTCGCGCTGTTGTTCGCCCCTCCCTTTGTAAGGATCGTCCACCGGAATGGCAAAGCCCCCTTCTGCAGTATCCAGCATCCTTTCACTTTTAATATGATGAATGCGGATATGCCAGAGATTAAGTGGAATGAGCCACGTTTTTATATCCACGTTTCCCCACGGCTTCCACAGTGAGTAAATATAGTCATCATTTATTTCGACCTTTTCACATGTACGGCGAACACGCCAATGATTGTCTTTTTCGGAAAGTGCCAGCATTGAATCAAATGCCCCATGAGTTAATCCGTGTGACTCTTTCGACACACTAAACCCAAATTGATTGGAATACACAAACTTCGCATATTTCTCTGCTGTATGAGCAGGTTCAAAGTTTGCATATTGTCCTGATGTCAATGCAAAAACATGTTGATTGATGCGATCACGGCACACGATCATTTGCGGGTGCTTCTGCACCTTAATTTCCTGTAATTTCGGAAGGTCTTGTTCCTCCTCTTTCCAAAAAGGATGGTCTTCGCTCAATGTCAGAACGAGAAATGCCTTAAAGGCCCAATACGGTGATCCCGGTGCATTATAATTTTCCGCCATGATCAAATTCGGATAACCGTAACCGATCGTTAACACACCGTCATGGGTGAAAATTGGCTGTTTCATCCACCAACGCAAATGACGCAAAACAACCCCCTTCACCTCACCCCACGAGACCGATTCAACCTTTGCAAAAGCCAAAGCACTCCAAAAAGCAGTTTGTGCAAATCTGTATGTCATACTTCTTCCAAATGGGAATGATGATCCGTCTGCAGAAAACCAATAAATAAAATCATTTGCAAATTTGGCTGCTCGATCTTTGAACAACCGGGCTCTCTCCGGATCTTGTTCTTCCATCAAAGTGGCATAGATGAGACAATAAAAATGGATCGCAAAGGAAACATAATAATCTTTTTGACGCGTTAATCCATCAGAATACCAACCATTACCAAGGTAATAACGCTCAATTCTCGCAAATGCTTCATCGTTTGCACCTTGGTCATACGCCATGCCTGATCTTGCAAGTCCTGTATTGACCATGACCTTAAAAAGATTCCAATTATTATCGCCGGTTTTTCTTTTGCTAACGACAGACAACCAGTTAAATAAACGATCCTTTTCTGGCGCAGTGAACCGATGCAAAAGTGTCGGTCCGCACAGCGCAAGTGTTAAACCGAACGCCGCGGTTTCAACAACCCGCTGATCATAGTCACCTGGAAACCCCCAAAACCCTTGATGTTCAGGGTTTGTCCCGTGTTTGATGCCATCAATATATTTTTCCCAAATGGAAGTCGAACCACCTCCAGCAATCAGTGGAGCCATTCCCCACAATGGACGGGAAAAAGCTTCAAACCCGGCGACTTGCTTACTATAATGCGCTGCTGTTTGTCCAAGAAACAAATGCGTATGATCTTCGCTGAAATAGTCTTCCAATGGTTTAACGAGCTGTTTCACTAATGCCTGCAAATCACTTTTCGTTTTGATTGGATTATTTTTAATTTCCAAAACAGGACTGCTGACAGCTTGTTCCATATTGCTATCCCCTTTCGCTCTTTTTTGATATCCATCATAAAAACGGGAACCCATCAACCCATTCACATTGGTCAATAAGAATTTGTAATGTATCCGCATCCCGGAGAAACTGTTCGGGGTCATTCTCTTTCACGAATTCAAGCATGGCATAGTGGTCATGCTGTAATCCTGCTAAAATTCCTAAATAACGCTTCCACTCTGCCTTCCCTTCGTTCAAGGGACGGCGGTCCCTGTTATCCCAATGAAAAACATGGACATGGCTCAGCCAAGGTTCGATTTCTTTCATGCCTCTCAAGCGGGTATCAACGTCTTCCCCAACAGGGGGTTGCCAATATGCTTTTACATTTTCTTGAGTTATCGCCTTCATCAGCCGCGATGCCGACGTTCGTGTATCCGTAAGTGTCCCGCCATGATATTCAATATGAATCGTGATGCAAGACTCTTCTGCCAAAGCCGCAATCCTTTCGGTGTCCCATATCACTTTTTTCCAATATTGTTCATCAGCTTTTATCGATCCGCGATTACCGGCCCAGACCCGTATAGACGGAGCTCCTAATGTTATCGCCGTTTTCAAAATTTGATCAAAAGGCACGTCATTTTCACACCCAGACCGATAGTACGAACCGTAGGATACGATGCTTAATCCTGCTTTTGCTGTCAGATCAGCGACGTCTAGAGCTCGCGCCAAATTACCAGGCGGTACATGAACATCACCTCCCCATTCTATTCCCCCCACCCCTGCCTTTTTTGCTAAATCAATGATCCGTTCAACACTGAACTCCCTAAATGTCACGGAGCATAATCCTGTTTTAATCACTGAATCATCCCCTTAAGCCAAAGTTGCGACATTTCCCTTTGTGATTTGCCAATTTAGGGGTTCCCCCTTTAGATAGCGCTTGAATTCATCCAACATATAGGCTCCCATTCTCTGGGCTTCGTTCACCCCGCTCCCGGCAATATGTGGCGTCAAAATGACATTGGATAAGGTGTACAACGGTGAGCCGGGTTTTGGTGGTTCCGGATAAGTGACATCCAAAATGGCCATTAAGTCTGTTCGTCTTTGTAAAACTCTGATCATCTCCGGCTCCCGAACGATTGCCCCCCTTGCGGTATTGATGAAGGTTGCATAAGGTTTCATCCTTTCGAAATGGGCAGCCGTGATCATGCCTTCTGTTTCCTTGAGCCACGGTGCATGCAAGGAAACGATATCTGATCGCTCAAACGCTTCATCCAATGAGCAAAGTTCAACGCCAAGCTCAGCAGCCTTTTCTTTGGAAACATAGGGATCATAAGCAATCACATGGATATCGTAGTTTTTGAGAAGTTCGCACACTTTGCGCCCAACCATACCAAGCGATATAAGGCCCACCGTGCTGCCATAACCTCCCGGAGCACAATCAGAACTTTTATCCACAAACTTTTCTTTTCGCTTGATTGCCATGCTGTAATGCCAACCATGCTTTAAAGAAAATAAGATTTGCGACAATGTATATTCAGCGACCGGGATGCTATTAGCCGCGTAAGCACTAGAAACCATGATATTTCTCTCCCAGCAAGCATCTGTCACAACTCCTTTAACGGAACCGGCAGCGTAAAATAACGCTTTTAAATGAGGCGCTGCTTCCAAAAAACGTTCATCTAGCTTCGGTGCGCCCCAACCGGAAAACATCACCTCAGCGTCACGTAAAATCGATAGGTTTTCAGTGATCGATTCTTTGGTCTGCAGCGGAACATCAATCATTGCCGACTTTTCAATTTCTTTTCGTACTTCCTGCGGATAAACCTTATCAAACCAACCTCTGTTCATCACATAAAGTCCCTTTATCATCACTTCTTTCCCTCATCTCGTTAAAAATATCTTCGCTTTAAGGTTAAACATGTTCCAAAAACGTTTGTTTCGTTCGTTTTAGAATTTCCTTATAGGGCATCTTCCACAAATCGCTGTTAAGGATTTCAACTTCAACAGGGCCATTATACCCAGCCGATTCTACCGCATGGCGGATTCGGGTTAGTTCGATAACCCCATCACCCATCATCCCGCGTGAAGTCAGCGTATTTTCAATTGGGACGGACCAGTCGTTGACGTGAAAACCGTAAATATGACCTGCCGCTCGCTTGATCTCATCGTAAAGTCGCGGGTCCCACCAAACATGGTAAACGTCAATCACAACGCCCACCTGCGAAGAGACGAGACGTTCCACCATGTCATTTGCCTGGCCGAGCGTGACGATAACCGAACGATCGGCCGCAAACATCGGATGAAGCGGCTCAATCGCCAATTTAACATTGGCCTGTTCAGCATAAGGAATAAGGGTTTCAATGCCTTCTTCTACCATGCCGCGTGCAGCGTCTATATCACGGTTTGGACTGGATCCGCACACGAGAACAAGGACATCCGTTCCGAGTTCTGCAGCTTCATCGATCGCCCGGCGGTTGTCATCAATATTCGCCATGCGCTCAGCTTTGCTTGCTGCCGGAAACATTCCTCCCCGGCAAAGACCTGATACCTTGAGCCCCGCCTGCTGAATGATCTTTACACTTTCTTTAAGACCTGTTTCAGCTACTTTATGGCGCCATGGACCGATCCATTTGATTCCCTCACTTTCACAAGCCTCGGCGACTTCACGCAAGCTATAATTATCGGCAGTTATTTGATTCATACTCAGACGAGAAAGCTCCATGTTACACCACCCCCGCTAATTCAAGAATCTTTCCCATTCGTTCCATAGCATGATCGGGATCCGTCAATAGACCGGCTTGATCGGCCAGTACAAACAGTTCGGAAAGGTGAACGATTGAACGCATGCTTTCAAGACCGCCGACCATCCGAAAATGGGATTGATGTCCGTTAAGCCAAGCTAGAAATACGACACCTGTCTTATAAAAACGAGTCGGTTCCTTGAAGATGTGCCGGCTTAACGGGACAGTTGGAGCTAGGATCTCATTGAAACGTTGCGTGTCTCCTTCATCAAGGGATTTCAGGGCAGCGGATGCAATCGGTGCAATGGCGTCGAATATTCCAAGAAGTGCATGGCTGTAATGATCCCCTTCCCCCAGAATCAATTCCGGATAATTAAAGTCATCCCCGGTATACATTTTCACCCCATCCGGCAACTGGCGGCGCATGCCAACTTCACGGTCAGCATCTAAAAGGGAGATTTTAATGCCTTTCACCTTTGAAGCATGTTCTTTTGCAATTTGCAAACACCATTCCATCGCTTTATCCGGATCGACTTCTCCCCAATACCCTTTAAGCTCCGGATCGAACATATCGCCGAGCCAATGTATAATAACGGGTTCCGAAACCTGCGTTAGAATCTTCTCGTATACCTTCACATAATCATTAGGCCCTCTAGCCACAGCTGCAAGAGCACGGCTTGACATCAAAATAATCTGACCGCCTGTTTTCTCTATAAACTCACACTGCTCCACGTAGGCTTGGCAAACATCTTGCAAATCTGTATCAGATGATAATGCCAGCTGATCTGTCCCTGCACCACAGGCAATCTCTTTATTCAAAGTTTTTGCTTCGGCAACCGAACGCCGGATCAGTTCCCGGGACGTCTCCCAACAAAGTCCCATTCCTCGTTGGGCGGTATCCATAGCTTCAGCGACAGAAAATCCGAGCGACCAAAGATGGCGCCGATAAGCAAGTGTGGCTTCCCAATCTAAGGTCGCTGATAGCGATGAATCACAGTCAGCAAGCGGATCAGCTACAACATGAGCCGCTGCGTAGACATGCCGGCTTTTCGGGGGTCCTGTAAGTCCCGGAGGAAGGGGTTTCCTTTCGGGAATATATGCCTCAATTTTTCCGTTAGCGCGCGGCAAAAGCAATGGCCTAGACATGATCCACGCCCTTTCCTGTTAGCTGTTCAAGCTTCAATTCCGGAACGTCAATCCAGCGCCGTTGTTGCCACGATCTTTTCCCAAGGCCGGCCAATTGAACCCCTTTTGCCCCCTGAAGCAGATCGTACGGAAATGGTGTGCCGATTGCGACATGCTTAAGAAACATTTCCCATTGAATTTTAAAGGCATTGTCAGGCTCTTTGTTCAGTGGCACATCCAGCCATTGTTCACGGTAGTTATTTTTATCCGAAATGTCAGGATTCCAAATCGCTTTAGGCGTACTTGCCCGGGGCTGGATTTTGCATTGACGAAGTCCTGCAACCGCGCTACCTTCCGTCCCGTCCACCTGAAGTTCAAACAGTTCATCCCGTTTCACACGCACACACCACGAAGAATTGATATGTGCAACAATCCCTCCCTCCAGTTCAAACGTAGAGTAGGCCGAATCATCCGCGGTAGCTTTATAAGGTTTATCCGCCTCATCCCACCGTTCAGGGATATGAGTCGCCCCATGACAAGAAACAGCTTTCACTCCCCCGAATAGGTTATCGAGAACGTAGCGCCAGTGACACAACATATCGACGATAATTCCGCCGCCTTCCTCCCTTCGATAGTTCCAGGATGGACGCTGGCTCTCTTGCACGTCTCCTTCAAACACCCAATAACCGAACTCACCACGCACCGAAAGAATGCGTCCAAAATAGCCGCTCTCCACAAGCCGTTTCAATTTAAGTAAACCAGGCAGGAAAAGCTTATCCTGAACCACCCCGTTTTTCACGCCTTTTTCGTGGGCAAATTGGGCCAATGCCATTGCTTCTTCCAGACTCACTCCCGTTGGCTTTTCACAATAGACGTGCTTGTCTGCCTCAATAGCTTTCCGAACGCTTTTGGCTCTGCGAATCGTCGTTTGGGAATCAAAGTAGATGTCATTATAAGGATCAGCCAGACATTCTTCCAGGTCGGTACTCCACCGTTTTATGCTATACTTCTGTGCTAGGGATCGCAGCTTGCTTTCATCGCGTCCGACCAAAATAGGATCAGGCATCACTTTGTCCCCGCTCGGGAGCAGGACCCCACCTTGTTCGCGTATTGCGATAATTGACCGTTCCAAATGTTGACGGGTTCCCATCCTCCCAGTGACACCGTTCATTATGATTCCGATTGTTTGCATTGACTAAACTCCCTCCAAAAGAATAATAACTTTACAAATTTGACTTTCGCCGTTATCATATATCATATATTGTTTGAATTTTCAGGTCAATAGCCAAGGAGAGAAAAATGGGAAAACTACTACAATCTTCTAAACAAATCTATAAAACCAAACAAGAATATGTCTATCAAACATTGCGGGATGCCATCATGCACTGTGAATTGATGCCCGGTGAGAAACTGGTAATCAAAAACATAGCGGATCAGCTTTCGGTCAGTACGATTCCGGTCCGAGAGGCGCTCCAGTTGTTGCACACTGAAGAATTGGTAAATTACAGCCCTCATGTGGGAACCATCGTCACACCAATCTCCAAATCAGACATTATTGAAGCTTTTACAGTAAAGGAAGGCTTGGAGACGGCTGCAGTCCGTATTGCTGTAGAGAAGGCAACAAAGGAAGACTTAGCGAAACTAAAGAAACAATTGGAAGCAATGGATGACTTTCTTGAAAAGAAAAATCACGAGGATTGGGGAGGTTTAAATAGACAATTCCATCTCGCCATAACCGACATCACATCAATGTCTATGCTAAAAGAAATGCATGTAAAGGTTCTGAACAAATGGGATCGGATCCGGCGATACTATTTCCATGAAGTATTAGCCCATAGGCATGTTCAATCACAAAAGGAGCACTATGCCATCGTGGACGCGATGGCAAGTGAAAAAAGCAAGGAAGCTGAACAGTGGATAAGAAAACATAACCTTAATGCTCTCCATGATTATATGAGACATATCGGGTGAAATGAGCATAAAAAAAACGCCCTAATGATAGGGCGTTTTTTTACAGCTTTTAACCAATTGAACCTTCCATTTCGAATTTGATCAGACGGTTCATTTCAACAGCATATTCCATTGGCAGTTCTTTTGTAAACGGCTCGATGAAGCCCATAACGATCATTTCTGTTGCTTCTTGCTCAGATACACCGCGGCTCATAAGGTAGAAGAGTTGTTCTTCAGATACCTTCGAAACCTTGGCTTCGTGTTCCAATGAAATGTTTTCATTAAGAATTTCATTGAATGGAATCGTATCTGATGTCGACTCATTATCCATGATCAATGTGTCACATTCCACGTTTGAGCGGGAATTGGATGCATTGCGGCCAAAATGGACAATCCCCCTGTATGTGACTTTACCGCCGTGCTTCGAGATGGATTTGGACACAATCGTTGACGATGTGTTAGGCGCTAGATGCATCATCTTAGCACCCGCATCCTGATGCTGACCTTTACCGGCAATCGCGATAGAAAGCGTGTTGCCGCGGGCACCTTCTCCTTTTAATATAACAGAAGGGTATTTCATCGTCAGCTTAGAACCGATGTTGCCGTCGATCCATTCCATCGTGGCATTTTCATGCGCTACAGCACGTTTTGTAACGAGATTGTAGACGTTGTTCGCCCAGTTTTGGATCGTTGTATAACGGCAATAGGCATCTTTCTTAACAATGATTTCAACAACAGCACTGTGAAGTGAATTCGTTGTATAAACAGGTGCTGTACAGCCTTCAACATAGTGTACAGATGCCCCTTCATCAACGATAATCAATGTCCGTTCAAACTGTCCCATGTTTTCCGAGTTAATTCGGAAATAAGCCTGCAGTGGTGTTTCACACTTGACGCCTTTTGGCACATAAATGAAAGAGCCGCCGGACCAAACCGCAGAGTTCAATGCAGAAAATTTGTTATCCGCATAAGGAATAACCGAACCAAAATATTCTTTAAAAAGATCCTCATTTTCCTTCAGCGCAGTATCCGTATCTTTGAAGACAATCCCCATATCTTCAAGGTCTTTCTTCATGTTGTGATAGACAACTTCCGATTCATATTGAGCAGAAACACCGGCAAGGTATTTTTGCTCAGCTTCCGGAATACCAAGCTTATCAAAAGTCCGCTTGATTTCTTCAGGCACTTCATCCCATGAACGGCCCGATTTTTCCGATGGCTTAACATAATAAGTTATGTCATCAAAATTAAGATCGTTCAAATTACCGCCCCATTGAGGCATTGGTCTTTTATAAAAATGCTCCAGTGCTTTCAAACGGTAATCGAGCATCCACTGAGGTTCATCTTTTCTTTTGGAAATATCCTCAACAACCTCTTTTGTCAACCCGCGTTCCGCTCTATACACAGAGACGTCTTTATCTCTAAAGCCATACTTGTAATCGCCGATTTCAGGCATTTTCTTGGCCATTGATAACCCTCCTTTAATCTAATGGCACATAACATCCAACAGCCTAAGACACATCCTATTCTTGTGTCATTGTAACATACTCTTAGACACTATAGGACATGATCCTAATGTTTCGTTTGGTCCTCTTCCTTCAATCCCTTTTCCATTGCCTTCCAAGCAAGTGTCGCACATTTGATCCTGGCAGGAAATTTGGAGACACCTTGCAAAGCTTCAATGTCACCAAGTTCAAGGTTATCCTCATCGTAATCGTCCCCTTGCATCATCTCGGAAAAGATATGGGACATGCGGACCGCCTCATCAACGGAAAGCCCTTTGATCGCATCGGTCATCATTGAAGCGGATGACATACTGATTGAACAGCCTTCTCCGGTAAACTTGGCATCCGTTATTTTTTCATCTTCAACTTGCAGTTGCAATTGAATCCGGTCACCGCATGTGGGATTGTTCATGTTGACAATTAATTTATCCTCTTGATCAAGCTCACCGCGGTTGCGTGGATTCTTGTAGTGATCCATGATAACCTGCCGATAAAGCTGATCCAAATTATTAAAAGACATGACCGAAATACTCCTTTGTTTTCTTTAATCCGGCCGCGAGAGCATCGATCTCTTCCTTTGTATTGTAAAGGTAGAAGCTCGCTCTGGCTGTGGCTGAAACACCAAGCCATTTCATAAGCGGCTGGGCACAATGATGTCCCGCCCTGACAGCAATCCCTTCAGCATCAAGAACCGTTGCCACGTCATGAGGATGGACATCACCCATGTTAAAGGTAACAAGTCCGGCACGTTCTTTGGGACCATAAATAGTGAGGTCGCCGATTTCAGACAGTGCCTGCTGGGCGTAATCCGCCAGTTCTTCTTCATGAGCATGGATGTTTTCCATGCCAATGTCGTTCAAGAAGTCGATCGCCGCCCCCAAACCTATGGCGCCGGCAATCACAGGTGTACCAGCTTCAAGCTTCCATGGCAGCTCTTTCCAAGATGCATCATAATAATCAACAAAATCGATCATTTCTCCGCCAGTCTCAAAAGGCTCCATATTTTCCAATAGTTCCTTTTTGCCATACAAGACGCCGATTCCTGTAGGACCAACCATTTTATGGCCTGAAAAAGCGTAGAAATCAGCACCAAGATCCGTAACATTAACAGATAAGTGCGGTGTGCTTTGCGCCCCATCAACTAGCAGAATGGCATCCTGTTGATGGACGACTTCAGCAACTTCTTTAATTGGATTGATGGTGCCAAGGACATTTGAGACATGAGCCATCGCGACAATCTTTGTTTGCGGTGTGATCATTTCTTTAACATCTTCTAGACAAATTGTGCCGTCCGGCTGCATTGGAACATATTTCAACACTGCTCCTGTTGCCTTGGCGGCCTGCTGCCAAGGGATCAAGTTCGCATGATGCTCCATTGGCGTGAGGAGGATTTCATCCCCCTCACTTAAATTGGCCCGGCCGTAGCTGTGTGCAACCATATTAATGGCTGTTGTCGTCCCCCGGGTAAAGATGACTTCCTCAGTGCTCGCCGCACCAATAAATCGTCTGACCTTTTCTCTGGCACCCTCGTAACCGTCTGTAGCTTTCGTTCCCAAGGTATGTACACCTCGGTGAACATTGGAATTATATTCGCGGTAATAACGATCGATCGCTTCAATGACAGATATCGGTTTCTGCGATGTCGCTGCACTGTCCAAGTATACAAGCGGATGTCCGTTAACTTCCTGATCTAATATGGGAAAGTGCTTGCGAATGTCTGATATGTTCATTACTGAACTTTCCTTTCAATAACCTCGACGAGCTGCTTCTTAACGCCTTCAATCGGCAATTGATTAACAACTGGTGCCAGGAACCCGTGGATAACGAGGCGTTCAGCTTCTTTTTTGGAGATACCGCGGCTCATCAGGTAATAAAGTTGTACTGGATCGATTCGTCCAACGGATGCCGCATGACCGGCAATAACGTCATCTTCGTCAATAAGCAAAATCGGATTGGCGTCACCGCGCGCTTTATCACTTAACATTAGCACACGCTGTGTTTGATCGCCGCTTGATTTTGTTCCGCCATGTTCAATTTTGGTAATTCCGTTAAAAATCGAATTGGCGCTGTCTTTTTGAACACCATGAATCAGCATCATGCTTTCGGAATGTTTGCCATAGTGTTGATTGTTGTTGACGAAGCTTTGTTTTTGGTCGCCGCGACCAACACTGACAGCCTTAGTATCGGCAATTGAAGCCTCTCCTACTAATTCTGTCAAGTTTTCTGAAATCGTGTTGCCGTCATTCATTTGGCCAAGAGCCCATTCAAGCTTGCCATTTCTGCCAACATGGCCTTGCCGGTTAACGTAGACAGTGACATTTTTTGAAAAATTGTCAACTGCACCAAATTGAACTTGGGCATTGTCGCCGACATAGACCTCACTGATAATATTGGCAACGCCTTCCCCATCCGCTTCCTCGGATAAGTAGTTCTCAACGTAGGTAACTGAACTGCCCTCTTCAGCGACAACAATCACATGGTTAATGAATCCAACCTTAGGGTTTTCCTGCCAATAGACGGTTTGCAGTGGGACATCAATCACAACATTTTTTGGTATATACAAAAACGTTCCGCTGTTGACCAGTGCTGCATGCAGTGCAGTCAAACGATGCTTATCAATTTTACCCGCCTTGGAGAAATAATATTTTTCAACTAAATCCCCGTGTTCTTTCAAAGCGGTTTGCAGGTCGGTAAAAATAACCCCTTTTGCCTTTAGCTCCTCTGACAATACCTGGTAAGCCCCATGGCCGTTATGCTGGATAAGCACATTGCCTGACTCATCATCCTGTCCGACTAGCTGTTTGATATGAACTGGTAAATCTTCAAGGGAGTCAAATGTTCTTGAATCCGCTTTGTGTTCAAACTGTGTAAAATTCCAACCAATAATTCTTGTTTTTTCCGGTTTGGGCATTGGAAGCTGACCCGTCAGTTCAAGCCCTTTAAGCCGAATATCTGTAAACCATTGGGGTTCTTGCCGCTCTTTTGAAAAGCCTGTTATATCATTTGAATCATACTGAAGATCCTTTGTTTCAGTTGACATGCTTATTCCTCCTACCTCGTTAAATCACCTGAGCCACACGCGGGGCACTTGTTATTTGATGTTATGCCTCGATGGTTTCGTCTTCAATGCCAAGTTCTTCTTTAATCCAGTCATAGCCTTCAGCTTCCAGACGTTCAGCAAGCTCAGGTCCTCCGGATTTAACGATTCGTCCTTGCATCATAACATGAACTTTATCAGGAGTGATGTAGTTCAAGAGTCGCTGATAGTGTGTGATGATGAGACATCCAAAATCTTCCGAACGCATTTCATTAACACCTTTAGCCACGACTTTAAGAGCGTCAATATCAAGACCGGAGTCGATTTCATCTAAGATCGCAATCTTGGGCTCAATCATCATAAGCTGAAGAATTTCATTCCGTTTCTTCTCCCCGCCTGAGAATCCTTCGTTCAAATAACGTTGGGCAAATTCCTGATCTATATCAAGCAAGTCCATTTTCTTGTCCAATTGCTTAATGAATTTCATAAGAGGAATTTCATTTCCCTCACCGCGGCGGCCGTTGATTGCCGTTCTTAGGAAGTCGGCATTGGTCACACCGCTGACTTCACTTGGATATTGCATGGCTAAGAACAAGCCAGCACGTGCTCTTTCGTCAACTTCCATTTCAAGCAGGTCTTCACCATTGAAAGCAACGTTGCCTTCAGTGATCTCATATTTGGGATGGCCCATCAACGCCGAAGCAAGTGTTGATTTCCCAGTGCCGTTGGGTCCCATAACAGCGTGAATTTCACCGCCGTTGATCTCTAAATCAAAGCCTTTTACAATCTTTTTGTCCTCAATGGAAACATGAAGATTATCAATCTTAAGATTTGGTGCGGACATATAAAATACCTCCATAGTACGTTTCTTTTATGATTCCTTTTAGGAAAAGTAATTCTCAATCTATTCTCATTCTAATCTTATATCAAATCCAATAACATATCAACTCATGACGGTTAATCAAAGATTTCCTATTAATATGCAACTATTTTTACATAAAATACAGTGTTTACACAAGCTAATAAATAAACTATATAAATGAGAAAAAACCAGTTCGAAAACTGGTTTTTTTCTAAATATTATTTATGACTTTACGGTCTTGTTGTCGTGTGTTGCTGTGATTTGCGTGCATTTGTGATGGTCTTTTTCACGTGCCTTTTCAACCTCAATCCGTTTCTCTAGACTGTTCTCATATTCAGCGTAACCAATACCATGTGCCTGGTGCATTGCTTTCTCCATTTCACTGGTGTGAGGAATACGGATTTTCTGTTGGCTCTGAATAATAAACCATTCCTTTCAATTTTTTGCATAAGTCAGTTACGCTTATGCTTAAGGTTTACCTTGATCAGTACAAAACATAGGATAACACGCGTGCCATATCCTCACAAACGGCAAATAGCGGCCTGATGAATGATTCATTATGCTGAACCGTTCTGGTTGCTAACCAGCGGGTAAGAAAATGAAAATAACTCCCTGTTCCTCCGTTTTTCAATGTTGTCTTATATTATTATTTTTTGGTAACCGCTTACATTTGCTTTACCCCGCTAAATTAGGTATAAAGTCACTTTTTTACAGGTGCAAAAAAGAAAAAAGAGCGGCCCTCGCCGCTCTTTTTAAACTTACTTATTTGGTTTTACAGGCACTACGGCGCCTTTATATTTTTTATTAATAAAATCTTGTATTTCTTTAGATTGCAGAACGTCGACAAGTTTTTTGACAGCCTTATTATCCTTATCCTTTTTATTCACGACAATCAAATTGGCATAAGGAGAATCGCTGCTCTCCAAAGCAATGGCGTCTTTCTTTGGTTTAAGTCCAGCATCTAAAGCATAATTGGTATTAATTAGCACGGCGTCACCTTCGCCATTTTTGTAAATGCGTGACAGCATGCCTGGATCATAGTCATCCTTAATTTTGATGTGTTTCGGATTTTTGACGATATCATCCTTTGTCGCATTATAGCCGACGCCTTTTTTCAGCTTAATTAACCCAGCTTCTTGCAATAACAAAAGCATTCTTGGCTGATCGGAAACTGAATTACTCATAATAATTGTTGCGCCTTTAGGAAGATCCTTTAAGCTCTTATACTTTTTCGAATAGATGCCGATTGGTTCAATATGAATTTTTCCGGCAACAGCAAAGTCATAGCCAAATTTCTTTTCTTGCAGTTTCAGGTATGGAAGCGTTTGAAAATAGTTAGCGTCTATTTCACCGCTTGCCAATGCTTTGTTTGGCGTGACATAATCTTGGAATTTAACAATTTCAAGGTCAATGCCCTTCTTTTTTAAAATGGGTTTTGCCTTCTCAAGGATTTCAGCATGGGGAACCGGCGATGCGCCGACCTTTAGCTTTGTCAGCTTATCCTTGCTGCCAGAATCTTTGCCGCCGTTATTGCCGCAGGCCGCAAGAGTAAATACTAAGGCTAATCCTAAAACGATTGCTGTGAGTTTTTTCATCGTTGTCTCTCTCCTCTATCTTTTATCTAAGCGTTTAGTCATATAATCACCAATGATTTGCAAAATGAAAACAATAATCAAAATAAAAATGGTTGAGAGCAATGTCACATCTCGGTTGCCCCGCTGGTATCCATCCATATAAGCCAGTGTGCCAAGTCCACCAGCACCAATGGCTCCTGCCATCGCGGTAAAGCCAACGAGGGCTATGGAAGTCACTGTAATTCCCGATACTAAGGCCGGCATGGATTCAGGCAATAAAACCTTCCATATAATTTGCCACTTGTTAGCACCCATGGCCTGGGCAGCTTCAATGACACCTTTATCAATTTCCCGTAAAGCTATCTCAACAAGCCTGGCATAGAAAGGCGCTGAGCCAATAATCAGAGCTGGCAGCGCTGCAGTTGAACCAAGCATTGTCCCCACTATAATCATGGTAAAAGGGATCAATAAAATAATTAGAATGATAAATGGAATAGAACGAAATATGTTAACAATGGCCGATACACATTTATAAATCACAACATTTTCAAACATGTTGCCCTTTGCTGTTACGAACAGCAGTAGACCTAGAATGATCCCCAGGATGAATGTTGCGACGACAGAGATGGCGGTCATATACAGCGTATCTATAATCGCTTTCCAGATTTCAGCCCAATCCGCATTAGGAAACAGGTTCTGAAGCATGTTGGATCACCTCCACAACAACACCTTGATTTTCTACAAAAGTGATAGCATCCTTAACCTTGGGTGCCTCGCCATCCAAAAGCAATGTCAATGTCCCCAAAGCACCGCGCTGTGTTTGCGAAAGGTTGCCTTCTAATAAATTTACGTCAATAGCTTCTTGCTTTAACAGTTCGCTGATAACCGGGCGATTGGCCGCTTCACCTGCAAAGGTCAGCCTGGCAATCGTCGCTGATGGGTAGGTTTGCTTAATTAGCTTGACGGCTTCTTCGGACTCTGAGTCGCTTGTAACTTGTTTGACAAAATCCTTGGTAATTGCCATTTGAGGGCTGCGGAACACATCAAGCACTTCGCCTTCCTCGACAATAATGCCATTATCGATGACAGCAACCTGGTGACAAATTTTCTTGATCACATGCATTTCGTGTGTAATTAGAATAATTGTCAAACCAAGCTTTTGGTTAATATCAACGAGCAAATCCAAAATGGCCTCGGTTGTCTTTGGATCAAGCGCACTTGTTGCCTCATCGCAAAGCAAGACTTTTGGATCATTCGCCAATGCACGGGCGATGCCGACCCGCTGCTTTTGACCACCGCTTAATTGCGACGGATAGGCAGATTCCCGGCCTTCAAGACCAACAAGATGGATTAATTCCTTAACCTTCCGCTCCCGTTCCCTCTTTGGAACTCCTGCTATTTCTAAAGGAAAGGCAATATTATCTTTAACATTCCTGGACCATAATAAGTTGAAATGCTGAAAGATCATCCCGATTTGTTTTCTCGCATCGCGCAATGCTTTCTTTGATAAGGTCGACATTTCGCTGCCATCAACATTAATCCTGCCTTCTGACGGCTTCTCAAGCATGTTAATCAACCTGATCAATGTGCTTTTCCCTGCACCGCTGTAGCCAATAACACCAAAAATATCCCCTTTATTAACCTCTAAGTCAATGCCATTAAGAGCGTTAACAAGACCTGTTTTGGTTTTATAAAATTTCTTAATACCCTTCAGTTTAATCATGGTGTCCCTCCTCTGGCGTGCAGCTCTATCTCTTTATTTGCCCAAAATTAAGCCCTTCTACACAGATGTACAGAAGGGCCTTTTCATTATTAGTCCCTCTCATCTGCCAAGCATAGCTCTCGCGGGAATTGGCACCTTTCCAACTGTTGCTGGCGGTTGCCGGGTTTCATCGGGCCAGTCCCTCCACCTCTCTTGATAAGAGTCTTGAATATTTAATTTGAGCAATAATATGATAATCGTGCTTTTACCAAAAAAATCCCTTTATCATGACAGATAAAGAGACGTAGGGTTACCTAACTTCTCTCTTATCTGCCAAGGCAAAATACCCCTGCAGGAATTGGCACCTTTCCAACGATTTGTTGGCGGTTGCCGGGCTTCATCGGGCCGTTCCCTCCACCTCTCTTGATAAGAGCAACGATTGATTCAATTTTTTAAGACAGATTATATCTTATCATGGGACAAAGTTGCTGTCAATAGAAAAGAGGGAGAATTCACTAGATTATAAAACTTGTGCCACTTTAGAATCCACACTTCTGTTTCTAAGAGCCGCCTTAATAACATCTTGCAATATTGAACTTGCTGTCGGCAAGGCCCCGGCACCCGGCCCCTGGAAAACTAAGTTCTCCGCCAAATCAGTTTGGATACTGACAGCATTATCCACTCCTTCAACACTATAGAGCGGGTGATCAGGACCAATTTTTACTGGTTTAACTTCCGCATGGACCACTCGGCCGCCTGCCTTAGACAAGGTTGCTATCAATTTAACCTTTTTGCCTTCGTTCTCCGCCGCTTTGATTTCCTTTTCAGTAACATTGTCAATCCCTTTGCGATATGCCTGTTCCCAATCGGGCTGGGAGCCGTAAATGAGATCGCTGAGAATCATTGTTTTATAAAAAGCATCCCATCCCAATATATCATTTGCCGGGTCTGCTTCAGCGTAACCGAGCTTCTGAGCATCTGCTAGGGCTGTCTTAAAGGATAAACCATTTTCTCTCATTGATGACAGGATATAATTGGATGTTCCATTTAATATCGCTTCAACCTTTTCAATTCTATTTATTTGGAGGCATTCGTTTATCACACGAATGATAGGAATGCCCCCGGCAACAGATGCTTCAAATGCGATCGTTGTTTTATTCTCACGAGCCACTTTTCGCAAATGTGAACCCTTCTTCGCCATCAGCTCCTTGTTCGCTGTGACAACCGGTATGGCTTGGCTTAATACCTCTTTGACATAATTGTATGTCGGATCACAGCCTACAATAGCCTCTATCACAATATCAATTCGATTTTGTTTGAAGATGTCGGCAAAGCTTGTTGTGACTTGAACGTTTTCCTCTATGCGCCGGTCTTTGTCCTGACTTTTTATTAATATAGAAACAATACGGATTTCCTCGCCAATTTTTTGGGACAGCTCATGCTGATGAGTTTGGACTGTCTCATACACACCTTGGCCAACAGTACCAAATCCCAGCAAAGCAACATTAATCGTCATTTAACCACTCCCTAAGCAAATGTCTTTTCTTTTGATTGTCTTAACGCTTGGTCAAGATCCTGAGTCAGATCTTCAGCTGATTCGATCCCAACTGACAAACGGACCAGATCTTCCGTTACACCAGTGGTCTTTAATTCGTCAGCATTCAATTGCTGATGTGTCGTTGAAGCCGGGTGGATGACAAGCGACTTTGCATCACCTACATTGGCCAAATGGGACCAAAGAGATAGGGCATTGATAAATTCTTTTCCAGCTTCGAGGCCGCCTTTAATGCCAAAGTTAACGATGGAGCCGCAGCTATTTTTCAAATACTTTTCCGCAAGCTTATGAGCCGGATGACTTTGCAATCCAGGATAGGAAACCCATGCAACATCGGGATGATGATCCAGGTAAGCTGCGATTTTTTCTGCATTTTCACCATGCGCTTTAACACGGAGATGAAGGGTTTCAAGTCCTTGCAGGAGCAGAAAAGCATTGAAAGGGCTTAGGCAGGAACCCAAGTCTCTTAGCAGCTGTACACGGGCTTTTGTAATGTAACCGGCATTCCCAACATCGATGCCGTATCGAAGACCGTGATAGGTTTCATCAGGTTCAGTAAAGCCAGGGAACTTTTCGCTGTTCCAATCAAATTTGCCGCTGTCAATAATCAGCCCCCCAATTGAATTGCCGTGTCCCCCGATCCACTTTGTTGCTGAGTGAACAACAATGTCTGCCCCCCATTCAATCGGTCTAGCCACATATGGTGTGGCAAAAGTATTGTCAACGATTAGCGGAATCCCCGATTCATGTGCGACCGCTGCCACATTTTCAACATCTAGGACGTGGAGGCTCGGATTACCAATGATTTCGGCGAATACCGCTTTGGTATTATCCTTGATCGCCCCCCGGAAATTCTCCGGATCCGTCGGGTCAACAAATGACACATCAATGCCATATTTCGGCAAGGTGGCAGCAAAAAGATTGTAGGTGCCGCCGTAAAGGTTTGTTGCAGCGACAATATGGTCGCCTGCGCTGGCGATATTTAAAATTGAAAAGCTGATAGCCGCCATGCCTGAAGAAGTCGCCAGAGCACCGACACCTCCTTCTAATAATGCTATCCTTTTTTCCAGTACATCCGTGGTTGGGTTCATAATTCTCGTATAAATATTTCCAGGTTCCTCTAATGCAAATAATTGTCTGGCATGTTCCGTATCATTAAAGACATATGAAGTTGTTTGGTGAATCGGCACAGCCCTTGAGCCTGTAACAGGATCGGGCTCCTGTCCGCCATGAAGCAAAATCGTTTCCAAATCATGATGCGTTGTTGTTTCAGTCATCTTTCAACACTCCTTATGAATTGTTTGTCAAAACTAAAAACCCCTCTTAAATAAGAGGGGTTATATTAACCGCTCTTATCTATCAGGAGTTTACCTCCTGCAGGAATTAGCACCTTTCCAAACGCATAAATGCATCTGGAGGTTGCCGGGCATCATAGGGCCAGTCCCTCCGCCTCTCTGGATAAGAGAATTTATTTAGTTAGCATTTAAAATGATTAATAAGAATGTTATCATTGCTAAAATAATGTGTCAATAGCTTTTTTCAATCATCTAAAAATTAAGTCCAAACTGAAAGGAGTAAATAAATATGAATGCACCGAATTTCGAACTCTTTGATCTTAAATCACACCAAGAGGTCAAGCTAACCGATTTTAGGGGACTGCCTGTTATGATAACGTTTTGGGTGTCATGGTGCCCCGACTGTCAAAGAGACTTGCCTTTAAAGACCCAGTTCTATCAATCTTTGGACAAATCAGAATTGGGCTTCTTAACCATTAATGTGACCGGCAGAGAGCATGCGGAGAAGGACGGTCCCCGGTTTGCAGAGGAACACGATCTTCCCTTTCCGATTTTAATTGATAACGGCACAGAGGTCTATGATGCTTATGAATGCTCGGGTGTCCCAACAACAATTATCATGGATAAAGACCACCGGATCACACACCAGTTTGGCGATAAGGCATCATTTTATGATGTTCTTGAGGCCTTAAGTCATGTGACGAAATAAATATGATGACTCACCAGCCAGGATAAATAGGGACTCTAGAGTAAGAAGGTTGCACTGTTTTCCTTCAACTTCTAAATTCCCTTCTTGTTCAAGCATCATGAGCCGTTCGGAACCGTCAATTAATAATACCAGACTGTCATATTTCCCGGTAATATTAACATCAATATTGCCAGATGGTTCAGAAATTAGGGAGCATACCCCATTATGAAACGACATAAGCACACTCTCCTTTTCACTTTTTAACTGTAAAATGATATCTTTATTTTTATACAAAGGCTGAAGGGCAGATTTTTCAGCCAATGTTTGGACAAACCGCTCTGATTGCGATCTAAGCAAATCACATTACCTCCAATAACTAAAATTATATATAGGAGCCCCCTAACCTTACTCAGGCTTAGGAGGCTTTTTATAACCATGTTTATTTTCTTGTTTATCTTTTTGTTTATAATTTCTCTCTTTTATTTTCCCGCCATGATGAGGTTTATCTTTCTTGGGGACGGCGTGTTTCTTCTTCTCAGAATGGATTGAAGGCTTTTGAAATGTATGATTAGAATGATTGCCTTGATTTGCCATGCTTTTTCCATTGTGTGGGATATGGCTGTTAATTTTCGGCGATTTTCCATTGCCATGGGTCTTTACCTTGTGAGCATGATTCCGGACGTTGTGTTTTTGGCTCGCCTGATCACTATTTGATTGTTTGGAAACTTTTCCCTCGCCTCTGTCAGACTTGTCAGGTCTGTCATGGTTGGCGGGTGTCTTTTTTCTCGTCGTATTATTAACATATTGCTGCTGTAATTCCTTGATCGAAAGCTTTTTTGCATGGTCCACTGTTAAATGCTTATCACGATCTGATGCATTTAAATAGATCAGATATTTACCTGTAGAAAGGCCCTTTTTTCGTGCTTGATTATGCTTTTCCACAGTAGTTTTAACAATGTTAACAGACCCCTTTCCATTTTGGAAAGCCGGTCTATCCTCAAATTCATTCACTGCTTTTTCGACTTTCTCCTGAAATGCAGCCTGACTGTCAGCCTTTATTTCACTTGTCACTGCGGTTGTAACAAGAACTTCCGGATGATCCTCAAAATAACCGTTATTTTTCAACTTTGTAATAACGAGGGACGTAAATTTTCTTAAAGACATGCCTTTATATTGATGACCCGATTTTAATATCTCCCGGGCGTCGTTATTCATCGGCTTAACTTGCACAATATGCATGTTGTTATCAACGCTTGCCTCAATGCTGGGATTGATATCAAAACTGACATAAGCCGCGACAGCGTGATTTTGGTAAGCACCGTCAGGCAATCCAAGTATTAAAACAATTGATAAACATGCTGCAAAGGCGGGGAGCCAAAAATTATTTCGGAAAACCGGCTGCTGGGACAGGTGCATATCAAGGACAGTTTGTCCTATCATCACATCGACGGACTTCTTTAATCTAACGGATCTAAAGTTTCCGTCCTTCGTCAACAACACAGCGCGCCGCCCATTTTTGGACACGAGTATTCCTTGGCTCAGGCTTCTCCCTCCTTTCTTTATAGGGCTTCCGGCTCTATATAAGATTGCAGCGCACTAAAACCTCCAATATAGATTAGAGCAACTGCTATTATATACTTTCGGTTCCTTTCAATGGTTTTACGACTGCATGAAACAAATTGCAGTAAATCTTTTATTGGCAGCTGTCTTTTTTCAGTCAAATGCTGGGCTAAACCGCTATTATCAACTAAGATTTTAGCCACCTGTTTGGCATTTTCTCTTGCATCAATATGCTTTGGACAATTTTTGCTTAAGACCTTAAACGTAATGCCGTAATCTAATAAAAGCTGCTCATATGTTTCAATTTGTTCAACACGTTCTTCAATTTGACATTGTTCATCATAGAAATGAATGGCTGCCTTTTGCTGAATATAGCTTTCATCCTGTCCGCCTTCATCATCAAGTTCGGTTTGGTCAAGATAAATGGTCTTCGCTTGCCTGGATTCTTTTCTGATGAAGTCAATGATCCGCCTGCGAATAACCATATCCGCGAAAGTTAGAAATTTGCTGCCTTGTCCTGTTTGATATTGATCCATGGCTTCATTAAAAGCAACAAGACCAATGCTGTATTCATCCATTGAATGGTCAATAAATCGATTGCAAACCTTGGAAACTACTTTTTTTATAAAAGGTTGATAGGAATTTATTATAAAGTTTCTTAAACTTTCATCACCTTTTTGTACCTCATACACTTTGCCTTCAAGGGTGAAAGCTGGTGCTGCCTCTGCTGTTATTGGTTGTAAACTAGTAGCTCTCACATTTTCACCTCTCACTTTCTACTTTTTAAAACGCTATATTATCCAATCAAGTTCGTATTTTTTAATTAACGTTGTTCATTGCATTTGGTTAGAGGCTAAAAAACACCTCGTACTCTTTTATACCATTCTTTAACCGTTAATTAGTATACAATTCTATAACAATGGGATTGCGTTTCTTAACATTTGTAACGAAAGTGGTATTTTATGGTGAAAATATATGTGTATAGTCTTACTTATGTAAAATTACCCAGTACTTTGCATAGTTTTGGCACCGATTCAAATGCATAAAGGATATCCTTCACTTCTCCATGCTGAAGGATGACAAGACATGGCACACTATGAATTCTTAAGTCCTTAACTTTCCTTTGCCATTCTGAAACCCGGCACTTGTACACATTGAGGTCGGGATTGATTGTCATGACTGCAACTTTAAGCATTTTTTCCGCTAATTGGCAAGTGCCGCAAAAAGGACTAATGAAAAACAATGCCGCATCTCGGTCCGCCTTACTTGCTTCAAAATGATGTTCACTTAATTCTTTCATATTTAATACCCTGCTGTTGTTTGACTTAAAATAGATATAAAAAGGAAGCCTGTCATGCTTGTCCCACAGGCTTCCAGCTTTGCTTTACTTATTCTTCGCTGATCATTTTCTCGTAGCTTTCCGCGTCCATAAGTTTTTCAATTTCTGATTCATCGCTTGCTTCAATGACAATCATCCAGGCCTTTTCATAAGGTGACTCATTGACAAACTCCGGCGAATCTTCCAATTCTTCATTAATCTCAACGACCTTGCCGCTGATTGGTGCATAAAGTTCTGAAACTGTTTTAACCGATTCGACGCTGCCGAATGGCTCATCTGCTTCAATGTCTTCGCCTACTTCTGGGAGTTCAACGAAGACGATATCTCCTAATTCATCTTGGGCGAAATCAGTAATACCAATGCAGACTTTCCCATCTTCGGTTTTTACCCATTCGTGTTCTTCAGAATAACGCAATTCTTTTGGTGTGTTCATTCAGTTCCCTCCGTTTTAACCAATTTCATATCTTCATTCATCTTATTATAAAACATCGTTTGCGGGCAAGCTGTTTGTATCAATTAATATGCCAGATTTCACATTTTCCAAACTTTCTTATCTGCTATTTCCAAGTCTCTGTAAATAAAGCTTCGTTAAAACCGACGGTGACATGCTGTCCGTCGGTAATGATCGGACGCTTTATCAACATACCGTCGGACGCTAACCAATTGAGAAGTTCATCATCCGTTGCCGTTTTTATTTTATCTCTTATTCCCAGCTCCCGATATCGGCGGCCGCTTGTGTTAAAAAATTTCTTCAGCGGCAAACCGCTTTTCTCATAGAGGCCGGTGAGATCAGCTTTCGTTGGGGGTGATTCGACAATATGTATGTCTTGATAGGCAAGTGCATGTTCATCAAGCCATTTTTTTGCCTTTCGGCATGTTCCGCATGTTGGATAACTATAAACAGTCAACAACACTCATTCGCCCCTTTCATAAATGGTTTGACCCATAAAAAACGATCCAAAGAAATGGACCCAAGCGCTGGGCCGGTTAAAGCAGGATCGTTTATTTCCAAGATTGATTTCTCGCTTTGTTGATCCTGTTAATTTCACTGATCAATTCCTGATCAGCACCTACCAAAATTGTCATTAGTGCAAGATGTTCAAGCGAAACGTCAGCGCTGCCAATATCGATCTGACGGATGCGAAGACCGTAATCTGACTTTTCTATTTCCAGCAAGCCCCCGTATCTCCCCGAGGAAAGTCTTGCTTCATATTTTCCATCACCATGATCTTTCAAAGATATAGTGTAATCACCCATTTCTATTTCTTGGACGATTTTTGCCAATTACAACGCCTCCTTTATATGGTGTCACATTCATTATACCAAAAAATCTGATATGTTTTTATCAAAAAAAAACTCCCCAGCGGCGGGGAGCAAATAGCGGAATATGTTATTGAAGGTGCGGTTGTTAATAATTAAACAGTGTATCGTTCTTCAGCAAGGACACTTGCTGCAATACGGCGTTTTTTCTCAATAAGATTGGCAGGTTCAAAGCGGGTCATTTTTTTCAAAGCTGACAGCATCATGCGCAGGCTGTCGCCTTCCTCAATGGCCGCCAAAGACTCTTTAGCAAGCTTCTCAATATTTTGGAATGCCTCCTGAGTAAAGACTTCCGTCATGAGCAATTTATGTTCAGATTTTGCTTCCCCTGCTTTTTCCAGTGATTTTTCGGCACGGGCGATCACGGATTCCATCGTATAGATATCCCCCACAATATCGGCAACATTTGAAAGCAATTCTTGTTCATTTTCCAGATCCTTACCGAACTTTTGTGCTCCAAGTCCAGCAACCATTAAGAAGATCTTTTTCGCGTTTTTGAGCAAATATTTTTCCTTATCAAGGGGAGCAACACCTGGCTGCTCAGGCATAAGCATCATGAGTTCTTCCTGAAGTGTCTGGGCTTTTTGCAACAAAGGCAATTCACCTTTCATAGCCTTTTTCAGCAGTGTTCCAGGCACGATCAAGCGATTGATTTCGTTAGTCCCTTCAAAGATCCGGTTAATCCGGGAGTCACGGTAAATCGTTTCCACTTCGTATTCAGACATGTAGCCGTATCCGCCATGAATTTGTACAGCTTCATCGGCGACAAAGTCCAGTGCTTCTGATGCGAAAACTTTGTTTAACGAACATTCGATAGCATATTCAGCAATAGCATCAGCCACCTTTTTGCCATCTCTTTCATCTTCCTCAGTAAATGTGTCAAGCCGATCGGCAAATAAACCGACGGTCCGGTAGACGGATGTTTCCGTCGCATATGTTCTCACAGCCATATTGGCCAGTTTGTTCTGAATCAAAGAAAATTTAGCGATCGGCTGTTTAAATTGCTTGCGCTCATTGGCATACTTGGCAGCAAGCTCCAATCCCCTCTTACATGCGCCGACAACACCGACGGCAAGCTTATACCTGCCAATATTTAAAATATTAAAAGCAATGATATGGCCCCTTCCAGCCTCACCAAGTAAATTCTCTTTTGGCACTTTAACATCTTCCAGAATAAGTGTCCTCGTGGAGGATGCTTTAATCCCCATTTTCTTTTCCTCAGCACCGGTTGACACCCCGACAAACTCTTTCTCAACGATAAACGCCGAAAATTGCTCGCCATCGATTTTGGCATAGACTACAAAGACATCGGCAAAACCGGAGTTGGTGATCCATTGCTTCTCACCATTTAAGATATAGTGTGTGCCTTCATCATTTAATTTCGCCGTGGCTTTAGCACCGCGGGCATCAGAACCAGATCCCGGCTCAGTCAGTGCATATGCGGCAAATTTTGTCCCTGTGGCAAGGCCGGGCAAATACTTTTTCTTTTGTTCCTCGGTTCCAAACAAAACAATCGGCAAAGAGCCAATTCCGACATGTGCTCCGTAGCTTAGTGAAAATGATCCCGCCGGAGCAAACTTTTCGGTAATGAGGGATGAACTGATCTTATCAAGCCCGATCCCGCCATATGCTTCGGGTACATCCGCACCGAGAAGGCCAAGATCTCCGGCTTTCTTCAACAGCTTCTTAGTCAGCTCCAAATCCTGCTTTTCTAATTCTTCCTTATGTGGCAACACTTCTTTTCTTATATAATCCTCCGTTGTCTTAGCCATCATTTTCTGTTCATCCGTAATATCCTCTGGGACGAACATTCGATTCAAATCAAGATCATCGATAACGAATGCTCCGCCTTTAATCAGTTTATCGGTTGTGCTTCCCATAATAATCGCTCCTTTCTTGGATATAAAACTAGTGTTAAAACCTGTTACAATAATTCGAAAATGCCGGCAGCGCCCATTCCGCCGCCGATACACATTGTTACAAGACCAAATTCGGCACCGCGCCGTTTCATCTCATGAATGCATGACAAGGTCAGCTTTGTCCCCGTACAGCCCATCGGGTGCCCTAAAGCGATGGCACCGCCGTTAATGTTGACAATCTCTTCATTTAGTCCAAGCTCCCTGATAACCTGTATGGATTGTGATGCAAAAGCCTCATTCAGTTCGATCACACCGATATCTTTGAGCGACAAACCGGCTTGCTTTAACGCTTTTGGAACTGCTGCGATGGGGCCGATCCCCATAATTTCCGGCGGGACGCCCGCTACTGCAAAGGAACGGAATTTTGCGAGGGGTTTTAATCCCTCGCTTTTTGCCTTTTCACTATTCATAACAAGAACGGATGCGGCGCCATCGCTTGTTTGTGAGGAGTTACCGGCCGTGACCGAACCCTTCCTGTGAAAAGCGGGTTTTAGCTTGCCTAGGGCACTGAGCGACGTATCTCTTCTTATGCCTTCATCCTTCTTCACTACAATCTTCTTTTCTTGCAATTTATTATCCGAATCCACCCACCTATTAACGACCTCAACAGGGACGATTTCTTCGTCAAATTTGCCCTCTTCAATGGCCTTTGCCGCACGCTCATGGCTGCGAAGCGCAAATTGATCTTGCTCTTCTCTTGTCACACCGTATTTATTAGCCACTTCCTCCGCCGTTTGACCCATTCCCATATAATACTCAGGTGCTTTCTCAACGAGCACTCGGTTCGGCTTCAGAACGTGGCCACCCATAGGTACGAGTGACATGGATTCTGTTCCGCCCGCAATGATTGTCTCAGAACCGCCGACCATAATCCGTTCAGAAGCGTAGGCGATAGCCTGTAATCCTGACGAACAATATCTATTGATTGTAATGGCTGGCGTTTCCTCAGGCAGACCGCTCAAAGCACCGATCATTCTTGCGACATTCAACCCCTGTTCGGCCTCAGGAATGGCACAGCCGAAAATAATATCATCGACTTGACCTTCATAACCTGATCTCTTTAATGTTTCAGTGACGGCTGCGGCCCCTAAGTCATCAGGGCGAGTATGGGCAAAGCTCCCTTTATTTGCTTTCCCGACAGGCGTCCGCGCGCCATCTACAATTACTGCATCATTCATGCTTATCTCCCCTCCTCCTAATTTCTTAGCGGTTTTCCTTTTACAAGCATGTGCTGCATCCGCTGTTGTGTCTTTGGCTCACCAAGCAAGCTTAGAAACGCTTCCCGCTCAAGATCCAACATGTACTGTTCAGTGACCTCTGTCCCTTGTGGCACAAGACCGCCTGCAAGGACATAGGCCAGTTTCTTTGCGATTTTAAAATCATGGTCAGAGGCATAGCCTGACATTTTCATTGATTCAGCACCCATGACCATTGCAGCGTATCCCGCTTCACCCGAGACTGGAAACTTTTTGCTAAGCGGCGGCTGGTAACCTTGATTATAAAGTCCAATGACTCTTTGTTTGGCGTCGTGAAGCAAATGATCATTATTTACGCTGATTTTATCAGAACCTCGCAAATAGCCGTTTTCCTTTGCCTCTTCAGCAGACGTGGATACCTTGGCTGTTGCAATAAGTTCAAACACTCGATTGGTGACAGCGGTAAGATCGACGTTGACACCCTTAGGGAGATTCTCCAGATGCCGCAAATAAAGCTCTTTGTTACCCCCTCCGCCAGGGATCAGACCAACGCCGACTTCAACAAGACCCAAATACGTTTCCATTGAGGCTTGGATCGCATCAGTTGCAAGGCCGACCTCCGCCCCGCCGCCTAATGTCATGGCAAAAGGTGCTGCAACAACTGGTTTCGTACCATATTTCATCCGCAGCATCGCCTTATGGAATTGACGGACGACCATATCCAGCTCAAAGAAATTATCATCTTGTGCTTCCATCAGCATAAGGGCAATGTTAGCGCCGACACAGAAGTTATTGCCCTGATTGCCAAGGACAAGCCCTTTGTAATTCTTCTCCACTTCATCCATTGCCTGCTGGATCATTTGCAGTGTGTCTAAGCCGAGCGCATTATTTGGTGAATGGAATTCGAGGCCAGCAACATCGTCACCTAGATCTATCAGACTTGCCCCGGCATTTTTCTTGATCACTTTATTTTGCTTTTTAAGCAGCTTTAGGTGAATGTCTTTTGGATGATACGGGACCTTAACATATTCACCTTTATGGTAATAAGACCGCACACCATCTTCTTCTTTATAAAAGTGACTAAAACCATTCTCTGTCATTTCCTCGAGCCACTCAGGAATCTTCTCGCCTTCTTCCTTCATCCTTTGCAAGGATTCTTCCAAACCTAAGGCATCCCAGGTTTCAAACGGACCGAACTTCCAGCCAAATCCCCATGTCATAGCCAAATCAATGGCATGAAGGCTATCGGCGATGTTGTAAGCCTTATCTGCGGTATAAAGAAGGGTCTGCTTAAAGATTGGCCAAAGCAGCTCGCCAGCGCGGTCATCAGCATATGCAAGCGCTTTAATTTTTTGGCGAGTGGACTTCAATTGTTTGGCGGCTTGGATCGATGGCGCTTTGAGTTTTTCGCGCGGTTCATAGTCCATTGTTTTTGGGTTAAGCTGGAGAATGCTGCCATCCTTTTTCAGAAAGAAGCCCTGACCTGATTTACTGCCGATCCATCCGCGTTCAAGCATGTTTTTCATTAAATCAGGAACAATAAAGACATCTTTTTCTGCCTGATCATCAACGTGATCGTGGACGTTATTTGCCACATGGACAAAAGTATCGAGACCAACGACATCCAAGGTACGGAAGGTAGCGCTTTTTGGCCGGCCGATTAATGGACCGGTAATAGAGTCCACTTCTCCAACGCTGTAGCCCCTATTAAGCATTTCTTTCAATGTTATTTGAAGACCGTATGTGCCGATCCGGTTGGCGATAAAGTTGGGTGTATCCTTTGTAATGACGACACCTTTGCCTAACCGTTCCTCACCAAAGGATTTCATAAATGAAGTGACGTGATCATCGGTTGCTTCGGTTGGAATGACTTCAAGCAATTTTAAGTATCGCGGCGGATTAAAGAAGTGTGTACCGAGAAAATGCTTTCTAAAATCTTCGGATCGGCCTTCCGCCATGGCATTAACTGAAATGCCGGATGTATTCGAGCTGACAATCGTGCCCTTTTTCCTATATTGATCCACTTGTTCAAATAAATGCTTTTTGATATCCAGATTTTCCACAACGACTTCAATAATCCAATCGACTTCAGACAGACGCTCAAGATCGTCTGATAAATTCCCGGGTTCAATAAGCTGGACATTTTCTTTTTTGGTCAAAGGAGCAGGCTTTTGCCTCAGTAATTTCTTTAAAGCCTGCCCACTGAGCCGGTTACGGACGGCCTTATCTTCCAATGTCAGTCCCTTTGCTTGTTCTTCAGGTGTCAAATCCTTAGGAACAATATCCAATAGCAGGCTCGGTATTCCTACATTTGCTAGATGTGCAGCGATAGATGAGCCCATAACCCCGGACCCCAGCACCGCTGCCTTACGAATCGTGACCATTCAGGAACCTCCTTAGCGCAAGTTTGAATGAATAATCATTCATTTTTGATGCAAAAAAATTTCTTTCCTATATTCAATATAATGCATTTTAGGAAGTTTCGCAATATTTAAATTGGCGATTAATTGATTAAACTTGCAGAGCCAATTAAAAGAATAACATCAAAAGGAATAACTAACACTAAGAGGGCCAAATTCACAATAGGAGGAAATAAAATGAATCCACAGCAACAGCCGCAAAATCAAAACGTTATGGAGCAGCCGCCTTTTGTAGTCAGTACGAAAGATCATCTCTATTTAGAGGATATGCTTTCCTGGAACTTGAATGCTGTTAAAAAAAGTCATTTTTTTGCAAGCCAATGCCAGGATACTGAAATAAAACAAGCATTGCTGAGTGCCTGTCAAATGCATCAGACACATTACCAAATGCTATTAAATCATATTCAGCAGCATGTTCAGAACAATACGAATCCAACAACAGGAGGCATGCAATAATGCCGAATAACAAAGTACAAAACCCTTCAACACAAGTCCCGACAACACCAGAAATGAATGACCGGGATTTTATTAATGATTGCCTGACTACCGAAAAGTATCTGACAAACGCTTACAGTGTCGCGCTTCATGAGATGAGCCACCAAGCCCTTTACCAGGATGTTTCGAAAATCTTTAACGAAACGGAACAGTGTCAGCGTGACCTCTTCAATCTCATGTTTAAAAAAGGCTGGTACGGTTTTGAAGCTGAAAGCGGCCAAAAATTGCAGCAGACCTATCAGCAATTTTCACAGTATCAAACACAGCAATTCCCTAATCAAGGGACGATGCAATAAATTTAGGTTAGGAAATAAGCAAGAGCAATAGCTGGTTAACACCTGAGGGGTGTTACCAGCTAATTTTATTAAATGAGGGCGATTGTTTATCTTAAAAGAGTTTGGACGACCTTACAAACTTCGAAATAAGCCTCACTCATTCTATCTTACATATAATCCTTCATAGTGTTTCAATTCTTGATACATCACCCGATGGTTGGGATATTGAAGGCTGGGTCATGCTCCCACCTGACTCGGGGGATGAAAGAATGCCCGTTGTATTGGAAATTCATGGCGGCGCGGCAGCCAAGGATACGGCAAAGCATTTACCGCAGCTAACTTTGGAGATTGGGGCAACAAAGACCGTACCGATATTATGAAGGGGTTAGACTATTGTTTGCAGCATTATCCGAAAATAGAAAATGCCAAAAATGTCAAAACGCCGACATGCATTATCCACAGTGAGGAGGATTACCGCTGTCCAATTGAACAGGCCGAGCAGTGGTACGTTGCATTAACGCGGCTTGGTGTCGATACAAAATTTGTCCGCTTTAAAGGCGAAAATCATGAGTTATCAAGAAGCGGAAAACCGAAAAATCGTTTGACAAGGCTAGAGGAAATCATTGGTTGGTTTAATCGGTATCGTCAATGAAGTCGAAAAGCGCCCTATTAATTTAGGGCGCTTCTGCTTCTCTTTTTAAGCCGAGCCCTAAATAGCAAAACAGCTTCATAGGCAAACAGCAGGACGACGATGATGCTAAATCCATCAAGAAAAACCTCATAACTCTTCTGCCAAAAGGCCGTCAGTTCTTTGGCCGGCAGATTCAGGGTAAAGGCTAAAAACATGCTAATGGTAAAATTTCTTGCCCATTGCGAGACATCATATTGCCCCAGCCCTTCCCGAAAACCTTTTGCCTTGACACGAAGAACAGCTCTGACAATTTCAATCGTCTCAACAGCTATAATCAAACATAATACCAGCCACCACAGCCCGTAAATATACGGCTGCTGAATGACGCCTGATAAAATACCTGCCAAGCCCGTTATAGAAAGCGCCCCATGGATAATGCAATTGGTATTCTTCCAATCCTCGGCGAGCTGCCATGATGATCGAATATGCTGCCGGACAATAAGAAAGAGGTAGCAGACATAGAAAATAAGAGCAAGAATCATTAATAAGTAATAGATCGCCATAGGCAAGCGGCGACCGAGCAGAATCGAATAATCGACGACGAGCGATTGTGTGCTGACCGTGGAAAGCAGCACAATCCCATGAATCATTGCGCCCTTCTCCTTTACCAACTGAAAAAAGCGGCGAACGCATAGGCTTGCAAAGATAACCCATAGACAGGAATTGACTGTGATAATCATAACTGCCACCCAATACCAGTCTTTCAAATACATGAGCAGTCCCATGGAACAGACGGATGAACCGGCAAGCCATGTTCCCATAGCAAAGCTGTTCAATGATCCGGACCAGTGCCAGTCGAAAAATTTCCTGCGGAACAATGTCACGGTATAATCGGTAATTAAAAATAACCAAATGATAAAGATCATCATGACCGTCACTTTACCAAGGGACTCGATATAATCCGGAAATGTCTTTAATGCATCGCTGACAAAGACACCCATAGACATAACAATAGCTCCGGCAGCTGTCGCGGCATGCGCCGGTTTAAACATGAGTCTGCGAAAATAATAAAAGACGGTAAATAGGATAAAAAAGGCGATAATATCAGCAAGCACGACCGGCTTTAACCAGCCGATACAGCTGTAGGCAAGCCCCATGCCTACAAATAAAAAAAGCCAATTGCCAAAGGTCTTAAGTAACCGCAAAACGCTTTCGCACCCCCATATTTAATTTTTCTCCTCTATATAATCAATCAACACATTAACATGATTATTTGTTTCATCTTTAGCTCCATAAATCAATGTAACCGTCTTTTCGTGGAGCCGGTCTTTAATCTCCTGAACAGCCGCCTGTTTTTCGGTATCATTATTCAATTCCCCGGTATAGCGGCGTTTAAATTCAGCAAATTTTTCTGGATCATGAGAAAACCACTTTCTTAAAGGTGTGCTTGGCGCCACATCCTTTAGCCAAAAATCAATTTTGGCATCCTCCTTCTTAACGCCTCTTGGCCAGATTCGATCTACCAAAATTCGGAAGCCATCATTTTTGGCGACTGTATCATAAGCTCTTTTTTTCTTTAGCGGATACATATAAAACCTCCTCCTTCCTCTATTATAGCGAAGTTACAGGCTTAGTTGAACTGCACGCATATCCCTATTAACCCCATAGATGTAAAAAATGGTAAGACAGGTAAATTTATTTCAACCCCTAATTTTTTAAAATAACCCCGAATCATGTTTGGTGAAGGGAGAGATTTTACTATGAAAAAATTCTTAGCCATCGCGCTAACAGGTTTTCTAGCTGTACCAGCATTCGCGTCAACAGAAGCTCATGCACAAACTAGCAAACAACCGTGCAACTCTGACGCCAAGCAACAGGTGAACGTCGACCAAAGCCATGGGATCAAAGAGCTCTCAGAACGGTATAATATAGATATTAATAGTCTTATTAAGAAGTACAAGGAAAATGGGAGCAAGATTTATATAAAATATAACAGCAACAAAGGGGATCAAGGCAATGATTCTAGCAAGGCTGAACAGCCTAAAAAGGACTCAGCTAAAAAGCAAGATTCAGCCGATAAGCAAGCACAAAATAATGATTCCCAAAAGAGCGAACAGGCTGCACCGGCTCCGCAAAAGCAGGACAACTCTGCAAATCAAGCGAGCCAAAACAATGCAAAACAACCTAGCCAAGATCAAGCAAAGCAATCAAACAGCCAGCTTAACGCTTATGAACAAAAAGTTGTCGAGTTAACGAACAAAGAGCGTACTAATCGCGGTCTTCAACCACTAAAGGTTGATAATGAACTTGCGAAAATGGCTCGTGACAAGTCTGCTGACATGCGTGACAAAGGTTACTTTGATCACCAATCACCGACTTACGGTTCACCATTTGACATGATGAAGTCTTATGGCATTGACTACACAGCTGCAGGTGAAAACATCGCTGCCGGCCAAAAAACGCCACAAGACGTTGTTGACGCTTGGATGAAGAGCCCAGGTCACCGCGCAAACATCCTTAACAAAGACTACACATACATCGGTGTTGGTTACGTTAAAGGCGGTTCTTACGGAAGCTATTGGACTCAAGAATTCATCAAAAAATAAACTATGAAACAACGAAACCCTGGGAGGCTAGTAGCTCATCCAGGGTTTTTTAAGTTTACGAAGCTTTTAACCTCTGAAATGGATAGGAAAAGCTATGTTAAAGAGCAATGGGGTCTATTTTTGTGGTTATTTATATAAGGCAACTGACCGAAAATAAATAGCCCAAATGTTAGCATTAAAGAAATGCCTTCAAAAGTAACCCCATAATCGTCTGTTATACCCCTGCCCCACCCAAGCATAGGATGGTAATGAGGGGGCCGGGCTATGAAGGGGAAATTAATTTTAACGGTCATCATTTTTATTTTGCTTGCAGGTGCGGCAGGCGGCGGTTACATTTATTTTAAAAATTCCCGTGAAAATCAAGTGATTGCTACAGTGAAGGATTTTTATAAGTATGAAAAAAAAGGGGATTTCGGGAGTTCATGGGAGCTGTTTCACAGCCAAATGAAAAAACACTTCAAAAAAGCAGACTATATACAAAAACGCACACATGTTTTAATGCAAGATTTTGATACAAAAACGTTTACCTTTAAGATAGGAAAACTCACGCACATCAAAAACTGGCACCCGGGAGGCGGGGCCAAGGTTTTGAAGAGCGTCTATAAAGTACCTGTCACACAAACCTTTCACAGTGTTTTTGGGATCTTTTCAATTGAACAAGATGTCTACTTAAGTATGGAAAAGGGGGATTGGAAAATTCTTTGGAAATACTAATGTGACTTTCCAAGCTCCTCAGAACGTTTCATTGCCTGAACCAGAACGTCGTATAACATTTCTGACAAATGATTGGCTTCAAGCACCTCTAGGCCCGCTGCCGTTGTTCCACCTGGGCTTGTTACCCTCCGCCGCAGTTCAGCAGGATCAACGGTTTCATCCTTCAACATTTCAGCGGCACCGATCAGCACCTGACGGATCAGCGATCTTGCCGCACGCTTGTCCAACCCGAGTGACACTGCCGCCTGTTCGAATGATTCAATAATGCGGTAAAAATAAGCCGGGCCGCTGCCTGCAAGCCCTGTAACAAGATGAAGATCCTTCTCCTCGACGATTGTTGTCGTCCCAATCACTGAGAACATTTCCTCCGCGATGCTAACATGTTCTGTAGTAGCATACATTCCCGGTGCGATGCTTGTTGCAGATTCCCCAACCGCCGCCGACGTATTAGGCATCGCTCTGACAATCGGGGCTTTGTTGCCTAGCTTTTCTGAAATATCCGCAGAGGAAATGCCCGCAAGAACTGAAATGACCAGCTGATCCTCTCGGATGTATTGTTTTAACGTTTCCAGCGCCCCTGAAACATCCTTTGGCTTCATGGCCAGCACGATAATATCGGAACGGGCGATCATCTCTTCGATTGGCGGGTCACAGCAAATCCCGTATGTCTGTTTCATATATGCCAAACGCTCCATATTGCTTCGGTTCTTGGAAAAAATCTGTTCCTTCGAACACCCATTGGAGAGCAGCCCGGCGATAATGGCCTCGGCCATATGGCCCGCGCCAATAAATGTTGTGGCTTGCTTCATCATGTCCTGTTCCTCCCATATCGCTAAAAAACTCTGAATCTTAATATATTTTTCTTATTATCCTGAGTTTATCTGCCGCTGTCAAGCGAAATCTAAATTACGCCCTCACTCAGCCGCTTAGGCCGCCATAGAATATCACATAACCTTTCAAATGATAGAGGTGAACATATTGGCTATTCGCCACATCTACCCGCAGCAGCCGCTTCTCTATACCGCCCTAGGTGATTCGCTCACAGTCGGCGTCGGGACGGCTATCTTCACACCAGGGTTTACGGGCCGCTATCGCGAGCTGTCGGAACAAGCTTTAAATACATCCATCTATCAAAATGTTTATGCTAAAATCGGCGCAACGAGCGGTGAGATCTTACAAATTCTCGATTTGCCGGAAGTGACGGCTAGTATTCGCACGTCAAAAATTATTACAATTACAGCAGGGGCTAATGATTTGATAGATGCCGGACAACAATATTTAATAACTAAAGATGCCGGCATTCTTGAAAAGGCATTGAAGACGAGCATGGCGAATATATCCCGCATCATTAATCGGATCCATGCCGTTCATAATCCTAAGAATAATAATTATATCATCCGGCTCTTGAACCTATATAATCCTTTTCCTAACATCCCGGCTGCTGATCCTTGGATCGAGCGATTTAATCGGCACCTTACACTCTTTGGGCAAGAGCCCCATATCGCTGTCGCAGATATTTATCATGCCTTCGCCGGCCGGCAAAATGCCCTATTATCCTCTGACCACATCCACCCGAATGCTGAAGGCTATAATCTCATGGCAAAAGTGACTGCAGAGCTTGGTTATGATCATTTACGTAATTAAAAAACTCTCGTTTTGCAAAAAACGGGGGTTTTTCTATTGTTTAGCGTACTATAAAATGCTCGCCTCGTGCATAATCTTTTGTGTCTTTCAGATAAATCATCAATTTTTTGTATAATAACGATGATTCTTAGACGAATTTAGAGTTAATTTTATAAAAGTCAATTATTCGGGGATGGAAGTATTCTGTTACGGGCCTTTTTATCCGGGCCACGTAAAATTCGGAAGAGCATCCGAAAGAATCGTATGTTCGTCCGCAAGAATATTGATTTTCCCGTAATTTTTGGATGTTTGTCCGTAACTTTTACTTTTACCGATTTTTATCGGACCGTAATTCCGCTATCTGTGACAAAACACTATATTTTATAAGCGTATAGGACTGTGATTAACTGTGATTCCGTTATTCGGTCATTCAAGAGGTCATTTGAGTGGAATATGAGCATATAACGGAATCTGAGTCCTTTAACTTCAAAAAAAGGGACTCTTTTATACAAATAGCGGATTCTGAGTCCTATAAAGAATGAGCGAAGCTTTTAGTGCAATTTGTACGTTCGTCAGCGCTCTTTCCATTTGCTGTGACTATGTAAGAAAACTCTCATTTACAAGAACGAGAGTTTTCCATTAGTATAGCTTATTTTACTACGGCAGCAGCCGGTTTTTTCTTTGCCGTCCTTTGCTGTTCGATCATTTTGAACATGATGCCATAGAGGGCTGCACTTAGAGCAGCAAGTATGCCTAATATAATGAAAGTTGTTGAATAGCCAAACCAAACTGTCATCGGAATCGCCAAAGGTGCGATCGTCCTCCCAATCGTAAAACGCAGGCTTGAAGCGGCGAAATATTGGCCCCTCATATGGGACGGGGCAAGCTTCGAAACAAAGCTTTCTTGAATCCCGACGACCATTAATTCAGCCGCTGTAAAGATGACCATTGCGGCGAACATCACCCAAATGCTGATCGTGTGACCGAAGATGATAATGCCCACCCCATAAAACAAAGCAGACAGAATGAAAACCCGCTTCTCGGGATACTTCAGCATCCACCTATTCATAAATACTGTGAAGAGGGCAACCAATAAACCATTTTCGGAAATGATCCAGCTGAATGCCTGTTTCCCATCGATCGAAAGTGACCAATCCCCAAGGGAAAACAACGTCTGTTTTGGTACAAATTCCGTCGTGTAGACAGCCATCAGCAAATCAAGCTGCATGAACGTTTGGGCAACAAGAATGCCTGCCAAAACGAACAAGAGAAAGATTTTATCTTTGACAATAACGCGGTAATCTTCAAGCTGTTGGATGAGGTAATGTGTCCATTTCACATCCTTCTCATCAGCCTGCTTCTCCCTTTTCTCCCTCTCAGGAGCTGTCTCGCGAATAAACTTCTGCAGCACAAAAGTTAAGATGACACTTATTCCAAGACAAACAATTAAGAACGGAAAACGGTAATCAAAGAAGAAGATGCCGCCAAGAATCGGCCCAATGACAACCGAAATATTGATAGATGTATAAAATACCGCAAATACTGATGAACGGTGCTTTTCAGGAACGACATCGGCAACCATCGCATGGCTGGCAGGCCAGTATAAAGCACCGAACATTCCCAATGCCGAAAAGCTGATAAATGTTAGCATCGGCGATGTGAGAAAGGGTGAATTAGACAATGCAAAGAATACAAAACAAACCGCTTCACCAATACTCGCGATGATCATCATCCGCTTTCTGCCAAAATGATCAGCACAATAGCCGCCAATTAATCCGACCATAACACTTACAACCTGTGATGCAATCAGCAGCATCCCAGCCATTTCCTTACCGAATGAATCCGAAAAATATATTGCCATGAACGGGAAGAACATCCAAAAAAGGAGGTTCATGACCCCTTCGCCTAATAAACGAACTTTAAGGTTGGTATCCCAGTCACTCCACTTCATTACAATTACACCCCAATTCTCCTTGTTGACTTGCCTTTCATCACATGTCTTCATCATCAAAGAAAAGAAGGGTTAAGGCTTTTAAAGAGACCTTTAAAATCAAAACAAAAAAGGCCTATAAATAAGCACAGTACACACCATGCCCATCTATAGACCTCAATTTATGAGTCTTAAGAAGGATCACGGTCACCCTGCCGCATGATGATGGAAGACAGCACAAAATAAAGCACATTAAATGTGACTTTTATTTTGTTACCCTGCAAACACCACATCATGGACACTGATAACCATAGTTCACAACTCCAATTCATATTGTTAATACTAAATTATCACATTCTTCCCAAACATTCAATCTCTTTTTAGCCATTTTTTTCTTTTTGTTTAAAGACCGCTATTTTATCTGATCTGGACTTGCTTTTCAATATGAACCTGTGATTGCACCTTAGATTTAGCTTTTGAAGTTTTTACTTTTCGGCCTGTATTGAAAATAAGATTCAAAATGATTGCTGTCATGCTCCCGGCAACAATGCCGTTATTTGTAATGATTTGAACGCCGATTGGGAGTTTTGCAAATAAATCAGGCTGAACAGTAACACCCAAACCAAGTCCAATCGAACAGGCAATGATTAATAAATTATCTTGCCGGTTGAAATCCACCTTGCTCAGCATCCTGACACCCGAGGCCACAACCATGCCAAACATCGCAATCATCGCACCGCCCAATACCGCGTTTGGGATCAATGTTGTCAGCGTGCTGATTTTTGGTATAAAGCCTAAGACAATAAGGAAGATACCGCAAACGGCAATAACTGTGCGTGATTTGACTTTGGTCAATTGAATAAGACCGACATTTTGGGAAAAAGTCGTGTAGGGAAAAGCATTGAATAATCCGCCAATAATAACGGCTAATCCTTCTGATCGGTACCCACGTTCAAGTGATTTTTCATCGAGCGGCTGATCGCAAATTTCACTTAGAGCGAAGAAAACACCTGTTGATTCAATTAGGCTGACAATGGCAACAATCGTCATGGTTATAATCGCACTAATATGAAATGAGGGTGTGCTGAAATGCAGCGGTTCAATGATCCGATACCACGCCGAATCCTGAACGGATCCCAAGTCAATCATTCCCATAAAATATGCGGCAACCGTTCCAGCTATAAGTCCAATTAATATCGAAATGGCACGGATAAATCCCTTAAAGAAGCGGTTCATTAAGATAATTAAAAGCAAGACGCTGAACGATAAAATTAAGTTTTTTGGACTGCCGAAATCGGAGGCGCCTTGCCCGCCGGCCATATTATTGATAGCGACAGGAATAAGCGTCACACCAATAACAGTGACAACTGTTCCAATAACAACTGGAGGAAAAAGCTTAATTATTTTACTGAAAAATGTTGAAAGAACTAAAATGATTATCCCAGATGCAATAATGGCACCGTATATCCCAGATAAACCATACTCTTTTCCTATGGCAATCATTGGAGCGACTCCAGTGAAAGAACACCCCAGGACCACGGGAAGGCCGATGCCAAAGAATTTATTTTTCCAAACCTGAAGCAGCGTGGCGAGTCCACTGGCTGCCAAATCAATCGAGACCAAATAAGCTAATTCTTGTGCGCTCAATCCCATCGCACCGCCGATAATTAATGGCACAATCACCGCGCCGGCGTACATAGCAAGGACATGCTGAAAACCAAGTGATAATACTTTACCGGGCTGTTTGCCAGTTTCCATATCATTTCCCTCCTTGCTTATCTTCGTATTGTCAAAACTTTATATAGAAATAAGTTATAAAATCCTATAATAAAGGGCTTTTTAAGCAAAAAACTTGCCACCCCCTAAATTCTAGAGAT
>NZ_SLXK01000029.1 GCF_004341035.1 Scopulibacillus darangshiensis | reverse complement strand
AAAAAACTTATACAAAGTCAACTTCAACAATGGGTAGCAGCCTTGCCCAATTATATCAAGGCTTATTTGCCGATTTCAGTCTGCGAAGTTTGAGTAACTAAGTTATCGCACAACCTAATGGCATATTATGAAAGGCCTTTGGGTTTCAGGTCACGTAATATTCCTTGTAGCATCCGTAAGAATTTCGATTTTCCCGTAAGTTAATAGCTATTTTGCCATTCCAAATAATATGGATCAACTTTTAAATGAAAGAGCAAATCTCCCGCCCCCTGAGATTTGCTCTTTCATTTAGAACCCTTTAAATTCCCTCTCCATTTGCCTTCCCATTATTCACCCAAAAGGGGTAAATTGGAGCGAGGGACTCTGTTGGATCAGCCTGGATGCCATATTGCGGAATTGGGTAGCGCAGACCGTTTTTGGAAAGGTGCGCCATACCCTCGATGCCTTTCACTAGATCTTTCGGTGGGATGGCCATTAACAGTTCATCATCTAACACGCCGCCATAGCGGCGTTCGGCATAGCAGGGAATGGATAAGCTTGGTTCGCCTGTCGATAGTGCCTTCCCCCATGAATCCGCACAAGAGCTTTCTCCTGCAACACTCCATTCGAATTTTTTGTACCCTTTCCACTGAAGCCCGTTAATGAGCGTGATCATTTGACCGGGCGTGGCATAAATAAGACAAATATCAGGGGGTTCGAGACGTCCCGTTTCTAATGGTGAAACAGCTATTGCTTCATATTTTCCGTATGGGACGGCGTCAAGTGCACGCTGATGAGCAGCCGAATCTTCCTGAGTGCTGAACCAAATCCCGTTCATGGCTTCCCCAGAATACCAATCTTCATCTTGTGGCATCAATCCTGCAATCGCACCGCATTGTTTCATTGCGAGGTTCTCTGCCGTGATGCCAACAGTCCAGCCAAGACGGGCCGATTGGGCGACAATTTGGTCGAGAAGATGTCTCCTTTTCGGTCGGCGTATCTTCGGAATAGTTTCCATTTCTTTCGAATTAGAAAATGCCTTCATACCAATGGGAATTGTCTTCAATCGCAAGTATTTGTTTAAATCCCCAACAAGTTCTCGCCAATTGAATTGCGTTTGATGTTCAGTTGACATTGAATCCCTCCCTGTGTTAGTTACCATCATACTCGGATAATAAAAAGTTTTCAAAAAATATTGACAACGGTGTGATGATAAATTATTCTTATAATAAATCTTTATTATAAAAAGATTAAGTGAAAGTGCTTTAACAGTTAATGAAATTGGTGGTGATCATATTAATTCTGATAATGCTTTATTATGCTATGTCCCGCTTGTAGATTTTTTAGGCAACGTTTTAGGAAAACATTGTGAGGTCGTTTTACATGATGTAAGCAGCATTGAAAATTCAATTCTAGCTATTAAAAACAGTCACGTCAGCGGCAGAAAGGTTGGTGGCTCGTTAACTGACCTCGCCTTAAAAATTTTAAAGGAAGGGTCTGATCTAGAGAAAGACTTCCTAATAAACTATTCTGGTAAAACGAAAGACGGTGAAATATTGCGTTCATCTACCTTTCTTATCAAGAATGATGAAGGCAATGTCATTGGAATGCTTTGTATAAACATTGATATTCGGAAAATTCAAGAGACACAAAATCTGCTGAATCAAGTTATAGAGGGGATATTTGGTGAATCAGCAACAACCTTTAACCAAGGACATACAAAAATAGAAGCGCCAAAAGAACCAATCGAAGACCTTCATACCTCTATTGAGGATTTGACAACATCGATTATTGAGAGAACACTGTCAGAAATAGATATACAGCCTGATAGAATGTCATCTGAAGAAAAAATGAAGGTTGTACAAAAATTGTCCGAAAGGGGTGTGTTTTTAATAAAAGGTGCTGTAGTGAAAGTGGCCCATTACCTAGAAACATCAGAAGCCACAATCTATAGGTATTTAAGTAAAGCCCAAGTGTGAGTATGTCGATTCTTTTCTGATTAAGTGTTCTAATTTTACCGTTGAAACGGAGGGGTTAAGACCTATGAAATATGACTTTGATAAGGAAATCGACCGATTTGGAAGCGCTTCAATAAAGTGGGATGAAACAGAGAGTTTATTTGGCGACAAGGATATTCTCCCGATGTGGGTTGCAGATATGGACTTCCCGGCTCCTCAACCTGTCATTGAAGCTCTAAAGAAAAGGGTAGAACAAGGTATTTATGGCTATACAACAAGACCGCAATCATACCTTGAAGCCATTATCGAATGGATGGAACAAAGGCACGACTGGCTTGTGGAGAGGGAATGGATATGTCATAGTCCGGGGGTCGTTCCAGGACTAAGCTTAATTGTTGAAGCCTTTACCGAACCCGGTGATAAAGTTATTATTCAGCCGCCTGTCTACTATCCGTTTAAAGAAGTTGTGGTCAGGCATGAACGTGACTTAGTATACAATCCGCTTAAATTTGAAAACGGTCGGTATACGATGGATTTTGATGACTTAGTACAAAAACTGGACCCCGATGTTAAGCTGCTGTTTCTTTGCAGCCCGCATAATCCAGTCGGAAGGGTATGGACAAAAGAAGAACTTACGAAATTAGGAGATATCTGTATTGAGCATGGTGTTGTTGTCGTGGCGGACGAAATACACTTTGATTTAATCTTAAAAAATCAAAATCATGTGAATTTCGCTTCTATATCTAAGGAGTTTGCCAACAACTCAATAGTTTGTACAGCACCTAGTAAAACGTTTAATTTGGCCGGTTTGCAAACATCGAACATTATCATCCCAAACGAGAAGTTACGGGCTGTATTTACCAAAGTCGTTGAAACCCATTTTCTTAGTCATCCCAACACATTCGGAATTATGGCGTTAGAAAGCGCTTATAGATTTGGTGCTGAATGGTTGGATCAATGTCTTGATTATATAGAAGGAAACCTGGAATTCCTCACAGCGTACATGGAAAATCGTATACCGAAAATTAAGGTTATAAAACCAGAAGGGACATACTTAGTTTGGCTGGATTGCCGAGAATTAGGTTTAAATTCAAAAGATCTAGAGAGATTAATGCAAAAAGAGGCCAAGGTAGCTTTTGATGAAGGTTACATATTCGGCCCAGGGGGTGAAGGGTTCACAAGGATTAATATTGCTTGTCCTCGGTCAATTTTAAAAGAAGGTTTGAGCAGAATGGAAGCTGCAATAAATCGTCTGTCAGTGTTGGAAGGGAATAAAAAATAACCGAAGAGGAGTGGCTGTATTTGAGTGAAGAGTCGAAATTAAAAAAGGTGTTAGGTTTATGGGATGTCCTTGGTATAGCGGCGGGGCAAATTATTGGAGCGGGAGTGATGTCACTTACCGGCATTGCGATTCAGTTAACCGGGAGCGGCGTTACACCAGCTTATATCCTATCAGCAGTCATCACGATCTTCACTATTATGCCCATTGCCATTTTGGGTTCCGCCATTCCTACAACTGGGGGATTATACAGATACAGCAGCCGTTTACTATCCCCAAAAATTGGTTTCTTTTGGATGTTATTATTTATACTCTTGCAAATCACTATAGCTTTATACGCCATCTCATTTGCCCAATATTTACAAGGACTATTTCCGACTGTACCGATAAGGCCTGTTGCATTGATCCTTATAACAGTGCTTTTTCTCGCTAACATTATCGGTGTGAAAATCGCCGCGATTGTTGAAAGATGGATGGTGATTGTTTTACTGCTCTCCCTTGTCATTTTTGTTGTATGGGGTGTGCCGGACATTAACTATTCAGTCTTTAATATGAACGATATGTTTCCGGATGGGTTCTTAGGGTTTTTTACAGCTGTTGGTTTGATCTCTTTTGCAACGGGAGGAGCACAAGTTATTGCCGAACTTGGCGGGGAAATGAAAAATCCCGGGAGAGATATTCCACTGACCATTGTTATTGCGACAATTGGCATAGGGGTTATGTATGCCTTTATGGCAACCATTGCGGCCGGTGTATTGCCGATCAAACAAGTGGCCGGCGAACCGTTAACCGCTGTTGCGGGGGAAGTCTTACCTCGTCCACTCTTCCTAGTCTTTATGATTGGCGGAGCGATGTTCGCATTAGCCACGACTCTAAATGCCACTTTTTCTTGGGTGACCAAAAGCATTTTAATCGCATGTCAGGATGGATGGTTGCCTAAACGATTGGGTGCGGTTAATAGAAAGTTTGGAACGCCTCATTGGTTGTTGACTTTGTTTTACCTTATTGGCGCAATCCCAATTATTACTGGCCTGTCTCTTGAAACAATTGCTCAACTGGGTACGGGGATTTCTCTTATTGTATTTGCCTTTCCTGCAGTCGCTGCGACACAGTTGCCAAAGAAATATCCAGAGTTATATAAAAATTCGCCATTCAAAGTTTCACCCGGTAAGTTATATCTACTTGCTGTTATAGCGGTCGTACTTCTTGGATTTCAATCTTATCTGCTAATTTCTTCGTTGGAACTAAAATATATTCTGGGTACATTTGTATATATTGTAGCCGCTGCTTTATATGTCATCATTGTCGGAAACACTCAGAAATTCCGGTCTAAAAAGTTCAGCGGGTTTTCTGCAAATGGCGGTGACAGCGTCGAATTTTAATGAGTTATCATTTTAGAATTAAATAAATGGAGGTCATAAATATGAGTAATGATAGTTTGTATAAAAGATCATACGGAAAAAGACTTGCTGAACTTGGTAAATTGGCACCAGATACTTTTAAATCCTTTTTAAAATTTGACCAACTAGCATTAGCGGAAGGTGTATTATCTAAAAAGGCAAAGGAATTAATAGCTGTAGCAATAGCTCATGTCACAGGTTGTCCCTATTGTATTGAAGCACACGTTACTAATGCAAAAAAATTAGAAACATCAAAGGAAGAAATGTTGGAAGCAATAATGGTGGCGACAGCATTAAAAGCGGGATCAGCTTTGGCACATGGCATAAATGCGTTAAATGCTTATGACAGCATCGATGATGATGAACTATACAAGAAATCATACGGAAAAAGACTTGCTGAATATAAAAAGATTAATCAACCGTTAAGTGAATCCTTTTTCGCCTTTGACAGCGAGGCTATGAAACCCGGTTTAATAAGCAAAAAGGATAAAGAATTAATCGCGGTGGCCGTTGCCCACGTTACAGGTTGTCCGTATTGTATTGAGGCGCATACAAAAAGAGCGAAGAAGGATGGCGCGACGCTTGAAGAGCTGACCGAATCGATTTTTGTTGCAACTGCACTAAAGGCAGGATCCGCACTTGCGCATGGTGTTAATGCACTTAACGCTTATGAAGGCGAATAAACCATTTTACAAGGAGTGACTTAGCAGTGAAAATTTTATCGATGCGATTTAAAAGCAACAAGTCGCCGGAGGAATTGGAACAGTTGTCAGAAGAGGGATTTTCTAAGTTTCGGGCACTTAAGGGGCTAATTGAAAAATATTATATCAAAAATGAAGAAACGGGTGAAGTTGGTGGGATCTATTTATGGGAAAACGAAAAAGATCTAATGGAATACATTGAGGGACCTATAGTAAAATCGTTACCGGAACGGTTCGGGTTGGAAAAACCCCCGAGTCTTGAGATTTTAGATGTAACCTATACGTTAAATTCATAAGCATAATATAATAATGGATTTAAAAGACTGCTGGTATGCATTAAGGTGACCTTTGAAGCGGCTGAGGAGGTGCTTAATAAGTTGGGGATTCCAAGAATAATAACTTCACTCGGTTTCAAAGGTTTTCGATTATTGTGGTTGAGTACTGCTCTAGGTAATTCGGGTAAATGGGCTTTTACAGTTGCTGCAAGTTGGGCAATATTTTCTCTTACACACTCTACATCTCTTGTCGGAGCAGTTATGTTTGCATCGATGATTCCTTCAGTCCTTTTCACGCCATTAGCCGGTGTGTTAGCAGATATTTTTAATCGCCGCTATCTATATTCTTTTTCATTATTTATCAGCGCATTGGCTACGGGGTGTTTAGCAGTTTTTCAGAGTATTGGTTATGCCAGTCCATATTTAATTATCGTTTGCTCGTTCCTTATGGGTGCGGCGATAAGCTTTCAAATGACTTGTACGAATGCTCTTATGCCAGATCTGGTACCCAAAAGCGTTTTATACAATGCATCCGCTTTGCAAGGGTCTGTACAACAAGGCGCGCAGTTTTTGGGATCGCTACTCGCAAGTCCCTTATTGGTTTTGTTTGGTCCAAATGTGGTTTTTATATTATGTTTTATTTTATACACAAGTGCTGGCATATTGTCACTTTGGATTCATCTGAAACAGCCAAGTATTAACACTGAGAGTTTCCAGGTCTCAAGGTTATTGCGCCCAATCGGTCAGGGGTTTGCTTATATTATAAATAAGCGATTAATTGGGTTGATCATTTTATTGGTTGGCCTGCATTGTTTTTTAACTATGTCGTATACATCACTTCTTCCGGAGTTTATCAGTCATCATTTAAATGCTAAAAGCGGGGTTTACGGCACTTTAGTCATGTTCGTCGGCTTAGGGGCAATGCTTGGAACACTGAGTACTGCAGCTATTTCGACAGCCCGAGCAAAAGGTTTCCTTTATGTCATTACAGCGGCAGGAAGCGGACTTTCTTTGTACATTATGGGATTCGTGCATATGCCCTTAACGGCATTTTTAATAGGGATTATGATAGGAGGGACACAGGCAGTCTTTATGGCCCTTAGCTTATCCTTTGTTTTAGAGCGGACGGATATTAAATATACTGGACGGGTAGCAGGTGCTTATAACGTTACTGCACAAGGATTAATGGCTATTGCCAACTTTTTATACGGCCCTTTAAGCAAAATCATACCTCCAAATATTAATATGATGATTACCGGCGGAAGTTTTGTAATTATTGCGGTATTGTTTCTTGCTCTGTCTGTACACCTTAAAACCCTATATCAAAAATCTTCTGGCGCTAAAAAAATTAAAGGCAAAGGTGTAATGTAGTCGGAGAGGTCTTTAGTAGTGTTTTCACCATGCGAAATGTGTAAAAACGGCAATGATTAAAATAGAGAAAAAGTAAGCCGGGAATTCAGGCTTATTTTTTTTGTTTAAATTAAGGTGGAAGATTCAGAAAAGTGTGTTGACACCGTTTTTATTCGCTGATAGAATGAGATCATTCAAAAAATACAAAATTGAATATCTACATTCCCTAAATTGGAAGATTTGAAGATAGGTGATTAAGGATGAGTAAAAATCAAACTGAGGAAGGGCGTCTTCCTTTGCTAAACCGAATTTTGGAATGTTATGAAGAATTGAAAGGCCCAAAGCGCAAAATTGCAGATTTAATTGTTGGCGACCCGGAGTCGGTTGTTTTCATGACTAGCGCAGATGTAGCCATTGCAGCAGGGTGCAGTCAGCCGACCGTATCACGGTTTGCAAGTGATATAGGATTTGCCGGGTTTGCTGCATTTCAGTCCGCCCTCCGTGATCAGCTCAAACACCGGATGACCCCTGTTAACCGTATGATTTCCATATCATCAAAGAATACTGATGCCGCCGGCACTGCCTTTTTTGAATCTTTACAGGCGGATCAAGCCATTCTCCAAGGATTGTCTGATCGGGTGAATCTTGAGTCAGTAGGAAAGGCAGTAGAATTGATTCGTCTGGCTGACAAGGTAGCAGTGACTGGAAGTCGTAATTCCTATACAGCTGCTTTTGCAATGAACTTTCTTTTAAATCAACTCATTGGAAAGTCTCAACTTATAACAGAAAGAGGTGAAGACCTGGAAGAATTAAGCTCCTTGGAAACCAATGACTTGGTCATCTCTTTTTCATTCAGCAGATACGGTCGTAGGGTGGTGGAGATGACTAAAGCAGCCCACAAGGCAAGCGTACCTGTGCTTGCAATTACCGATAGTCCTACTTCGCCCATTGCCCGGTTTGCCGATGTCGCACTTTATGTGGATTGCCGGGGACCGATGTTTCAGAATTCAATGGTTGGGGCACTGACCGCTGTCAATGGGCTGATTATGTCTTTAGTTGCGACCATGACAGAGGAGATGCGGGAGGAGTCCCAGCAGCACATGGAAAAAGTTGATCAGCTTTCCGAATCCCTTGGCAATTTCTATTTGCCCAATGAACCCAAATATTAAGGAACTTGCCGCAGCGGCAAGTTCCAAACCACTTCACTATAAAACAAGTTGTGCCACTTCTTTATAATAAAGATTCAAACTCCTCAGTTTAGTCAAATTGTATCAGGTTAAAATCTTGCGTTCAGAAATATAGAAAATAGAAAGGGAAATGAATATGCCTTCACATGTCATAGATATGGTTATGCTGCGCAATATCTTTGGAACCGCCGAAATGCGTTCTTTTTGGTCAGATGAGAATCGATTGCAAAAACAGTTAGATGTCGAAGCTGCTTTAGCTCTTGCTGAGGGGGAGCTTGGTTTGATTCCAACCGATGCTGCTAAGGTGATTGCTTCAAAAGCTAAGGTGGAATTTCTTGATTTGGATGAGATCGCAGAAGAGGTTTTAAAGGTCAAACATTCACTTATGCCAACTGTTAAGGGTCTACAAAAAGTTTGCGGGCAAGCAGGAGAGTATGTGCATTATGGTGTCACTACTCAAGATGTTGTCGACACGGGAATGATCCTGCAGCTGAAGGAATCACACTCTGTCATTGTTAACCAGCTCCAATCGATTGTCGAAGAACTTTCCCGAATTGCCCGGAAGCACCGGGGTACACCGATGGCAGGCCGTTCACATGGTATGCAGGGAATGCCCACCACCTTTGGTTTTAAAATAGCAGTTATTTTAAGTGAGGTCATTCGCCATCTTGATAGATTACGAGAAATTGAAGAAAAGACCTTTATCGGAGTTTTAGGCGGAGCAGTTGGTACTTATGCCTCTTTTGGATCCCTTGGCCCTGAAGTCGAACGCCGTGCGTTGAAACAGTTAGGGTTAGAAGCACCGGAAATATGCTGGCATTCATCACGTGATCGAATCGCTGAATATATAGGGGTTCTGGGGATGATCAGCGCTACAATTGGAAAAATGGCTAACGAGTTTTATAACCTAATGAGGACTGAAATAGACGAGATCGAAGAGCCATTTACCCCCGGTAAAATCGGCTCATCTACAATGCCCCACAAACGAAATCCTGCTGCTTTGGAAGGGATAGTAAGCTTGGCCAAGCCGATCCGTTATAATGTTGCACTCATATTGGAAGGAATGATTATAGAGCATGAGCGTGATGCCATGTCCTGGCGCGGGGAATGGATTGCACTGCCCGAAACATGTATCTATTTATCAGCACAGCTAGCAAGTATGCATTCGGTCCTCCAAGGGCTTGTGGTTAAACCGGCTAACATGCTTCGCAATCTGAACATCCAAGGGGGAGTATTATTGTCTGAAAGAATCATGTTTGCACTCGCAGGGCCCCTTGGTAAGCAAACGGCACACAATGTCGTCTATAACCTTTGTGTACAAGCTGTTGACCAAAATAAACCATTTCGAGAAATGTTACTTGAGAATCAACAGGTATGTGATGCCTTAAGCCAAGATGAGTTGGAAACGCTATTAGACCCTTCCACCTATTTAGGAGAAGCCCCTATGATCGTCGATAGGGTTTTGGAACGTGCCGAGGAGTCAGGATGGCTAAAAAATGAGAAACATGTTTGAGCTAATAATTTTAGTGTGAAATGGGGGGGCATAATAATGGTAGAGTATTGTCAGGCAAAGGAAGAAGATGCTCCTGAAATTCTCGATCTCTCTTTAAAGGCTTACAAACCGAATCGAGATTTAGGTATCAATTTCGCCGCTGCAAACGCAGATGAGGCTTTAGTAGAAAAGAACATTAAAGAAAATATTTGTTTCTATATGAAAGACGGAGAAAACATTGTCGCCACTGCTTCAATACGAATGCCATGGAGCAGCCATGCCGGGCCATATGAAGTGCCGCATATTTGGTGGGTGGCGGTTGATCCTGAGTATAAGAGGAAAGGTTATGCATCTAAATTGCTAGACCACGTAGAAAATGATTTCTTAAAAGAAAAATTACATTGTCCTTCCGTGAGTCTCGGTACAGCAAAGAAACATCCATGGTTAACAGACTTTTATAAAGGCCGCGGGTATCAAATGGTTGGAGAAGCCGATCTAGGGAAAGGCCATGTCACTGTTTATTTTGAAAAACTGCTCAATGCAAAATCCCATAAAAGAAGGTAGGTCATAATAATGAAAAAAGGTTTTGTTATTATTGTAGGTTTGATGCTATTAGTCCTTTCTGCTTGTGGAAATAGTTCATCTTCTTCCGGTTCAGGATCTGATGATAAAAAGGTCATTCGTGTAGGCACGACGGCTCAAAGTTTTCCAAATGGGTATGTTGAAGACGGCAAGTTGGTGGGGTTTGATGTCGAAGTTTTTGAACATATAGCTAAGGATCTAGGATATAAAGTTGAGTGGGAAAAGACTGATTTCGCGGGTCTAATGGGTCAATTAGAAACAGGCAGAATTGACACCATAGCAAATTTTGTGGCTTTAACACCTGAAAGAGCGAAGAAATATTATTTCTCTGATTCCTATGCCTATTCGGGTTGTACGATTGTAACAAGCAAAGAAAATGATGATATTAACAGTCTGGATGATTTAAAGGGAAAAACGGTTTCCGGTGTCCTCGGCTCAAATAATATCGAGAATTTAAAGGAATTTGATTCTTCAATTAAACCAAAAACATATGAAACTCGTGATGGTGCGATGAAAGACGCGATTAAAAATCGGGTAGCCGGTTATGTTAATTCTAAACCGTCATTAATTGCTGAAATAAATAAGGGTAAATTCCCTCTTAAATTTGTCGGTGAACCTTTTGAATATGAAAAGATAGCTTTTCCATTTGTGAAAAATGAGGACGGGAAAAAGTTAAGGGAAAAGTTTAATGCAGAAATACAAAAGCTGCGGGAAGACGGGACATTGAAAAAAATATCGGAAAAGTATTTTGCAGGGGAAGATATTACAGTTAAAAAATAGTCAGTTGGAGGATAAAAATGAATTTAAATTTAGACTTTGATTATTTAATACATGTTATCCCTCATTTGCTGCCTTTCATACCACTGACTTTAATATTAGCTTTTGTATCGATGATATTTGCGGTTATCGGCGGTTTAATATTAGCGCTGATTAAACGGTCAGACATACCTGTTATTAAACAATTAGCCACAGTTTATATATCGTTTTTTAGAGCTATTCCGACACTCGTCCAATTGTTTTTAATCTATTACGGGCTGCCGCAAATATTTCCCGCTTTAAGCGGAATGACAGCAATTACAGCAGCCATTATTGGGCTGAGCTTAAAACAGTCCGCTTATCTGGCAGAGATCTTTAGAGCGGCACTTGGTTCTGTCGATAAGGGGCAAGTCGAAGCTTGTTTATCCGTTGGCATGACGAAAATACAAGCCTTTCGAAGGATCACTTTGCCTCAAGCAACCAGGAATGCCCTTCCGGCGACAGGTAATATTTTTATTCTTTTAATAAAAGAAACGTCGCTTGCATTTACGTTAGGTGTCGTAGAGCTATTTGCCCAAGGTAAAATTCTGGCTGCGGCATCATTAAGGTTTTTTGAAACTTATTTGGCCTTAGCCCTAATTTATTGGATTATGATTATTATCTATACATTTCTCCAGCAAGCCCTTGAGAAGCGATTAGAAAAGCCATATTTATCATAAAGGGGTTTATATATGATAACTGTTAAGAATTTAAAGAAACAATTTGGTGATAATGTGGTTTTGGACGGTATTGATGTTCATGTGGACCAAGGAGAAGTACTAGCCATTATAGGGCCATCAGGCTCAGGCAAATCTACTTTTTTGCGTTGCCTTAATTTATTGGAGAAGCCAGACGAGGGACTCATCCAAATTGCTGACACTAAAGTGGATGTCAAAAAAATGAATGCCAAAGAAATGCATCAGCTCCGTCAGAAAACAGCGATGGTGTTTCAACATTATAACCTGTTTAAAAACAAAACGGCTTTGGAAAATGTGACAGAGTCGCTGATTATAGCTAAGAAAATGAAAAGACAGGAAGCAGAGGACATTGGAAAGGAACTGCTTGTTAAGGTAGGCCTTAAAGATCAATTCTATCAATATCCTGTTACCTTGTCCGGAGGTCAGCAGCAGCGCGTTGGGATTGCCCGTGCGCTTGCTGTTAAACCGCGTGCTATTTTGTTTGATGAACCGACATCTGCTCTTGATCCGGAATGGGTCTCCGAAGTGTTGCAAGTTATAAAGGACATTGCGCAATTAAAAACAACGATGATTATCGTTACACATGAAATGCAGTTTGCGGAAGAAGTGGCGGACCGCGTTATTTTTATGGCAGACGGCTCGATTGTTGAACAAAACAACCCGAAAGAAATGTTTAATCGTCCTCAATCCCCGCGCACACAACAATTTTTAAATAAAATAGGAACAGGTGAATTAAATGATTAATATGACTCAGGAACTTTTCGAAGACTTAATCAGTAAACGCAGGTATTTGCACGAAAATCCTGAACTCGCATTTGAAGAACGGAATACAACAAAGCATATCAAAGAATGGCTGAAGCATCATGATATTCGCATATTGCCTTTTGATTTAGAAACCGGTGTTATAGCAGTGATAAAAGGAGATCATGATGGGCCGACGATTGCATTAAGAGCTGATATTGATGCATTGCCGATAAAAGAGGAAACAGTTGTTCCTTTTAAATCTAAACATGATGGCATCATGCATGCTTGCGGCCATGATTTCCATACAGTCTCCATTTTAGGGGCGGCGATGCTATTAAATGAACAGAAGGACAAATTAAAAGGTACGGTAAGGGTTATTTTCCAGCCAGCAGAAGAAATTGCGCAAGGTGCTAAAAAGTTGGTGGAGAAGGGTGCCTTAGAAGATGTGACTTCCATCTTTGGCATGCATAATAAACCCGATCTGCCTGTTGGCACAATAGGTGTTAAATCCGAGGGGTTAATGGCAAGCGTCGATAAATTTGAAATTAAATTCAAAGGGATTGGCGGTCATGCCGGCATTCCTCATAATGCCATTGATCCCATCGTGATTGCCAGCCAATACGTCACAGCGGTGCAAACCATTATTTCAAGAAGAATGGATTTGTTTGATAATGCTGTTGTCAGCATTACAAGTATTCACGGGGGAAACACGTGGAATGTCATTCCGGATACCGTTACCCTTGAAGGGACGGTCAGAACATTTCAACCGAAGGCCCGCCAAGCAATCCCGGGTTTAATGGAAAAACTGGCTGCTTCTATTGCGGAAGGAAATGAAGGCTCGGTGGAATTTATCTGGGATGAATATTTGCCGGTTGTGAACAACGATTCCAAATATGAAAATATTATTAGATCTACAATTAATGAAATAGGCTATCAACCTATTGATGCGGAACCAAGCTCCGCTGGAGAAGATTTCGCTTATTACCAAAATTATATTCCTGGTTTCTTCGTCTGGATGGGTGTGGACGGGCCAAGGGAATGGCATCATCCCCAGTTCGACTTAAGCGAGGACGCCATAAAAGTCGCTTCTGAATTTTTCTCCAATTTAGCTGTAAATGTCTTGAACAATGGATAATTTAACTCGGGAAATTGTAAAATCGATTCATACGGCACCAAAATATGATCAACTCGATGAAGAGACGAAAAGTCATTTAAAAAAAGGGTTACTGGATTATTTTATTTGCTGTTATTCAACTGTTGAACATGAGCCAAACTTCAAAAATGTATTAAAAACAGCAATTTACACCGGTCACGGGGAAACATCAATTATCGGCAGCACCGCATGCACATACCCATTTGATGCGTGTTTGATCAACGGCTATTCTGCGCATGCGTTAGATTTAGATGATGTTCATTCCGAGATTCGCGGTCATCCCTCAGCTGTCATTTTAAGCCTATTATTGTCCTTAACAGAACAGCATAGAAAAACCAATCGATTCTATGAAGCTTATCTTATCGGCATTGAAATGATGACCCGAGTTTCAAGATTGTTGGGAACCAAGCATTACGAAAAGGGCTTCCATACAACCGCGACGGCTGGCTTATATGGTGCTGTCTCAGCAGGTGCTTATTATTTAGACTTTTCTTTATTAGAATTTAGCCAATCATTGGATCTATGTGTCTCCCAAATCAGCGGCTCAAGAAGCCATTTTGGCACCGTGATCAAACCATTGCATGCGGGTCTTGCAGCACAAAAAGCCTGGCAAATTCTCCATTTTGTGAAAAGCAAAGTAACCGGGAATGAAAACACGATTGTTTCCAAAAATGGCTTGCTGTCGATGTATGGCGAAAATAAGGAAGATGCCAATAAATTCTTTGCCGATTGGGGAGACCATTGGGCTGTTGACCGCCCTGGATTGTGGTTTAAATTATATCCTTGCTGTTCAGCGAACGCTCACGTTATTGATGCTGCAAAAGAGATAATGAAAAATCATACTTTTATAATTGACGATATTGAACATATAAATTTATATTTTCCGCCGAACGGGGATGCTGCGCTCGTTTATAGAATGCCAGAAAACGGTGAAGAGGGGCGTTTTAGCGCTGAATATTGTGTCGCCCTTTTGTTGCAAAATGAAGATTTATCTATTGAAAATTTCATCATAGAGTCCATTTCAGAAGAAACAAAGGCATTAATAAAAAAGATGACAAGACTATATGATAAAAACATTCCTGTCAGCAAAAACAGCTATCCCAAAAATCGGTATAACATTGTTGAAATCATAATGAAAAATGGAGTTAAGCACCGATCGAGAATTGATGTCCCATATGGTTCGCCTGGGAATCCTTTGAATATGGAGGATTTACTAGAGAAGGCTAACAAATTATTAAAACAAAAATCCGAGCCATTGATTAAAGTGTTTTCAGCGGAAGGTACCGTAGGGATTGAAGTTATTATGGAATTGCTAGTTAAATAATAGACAAACCCACGTCAAGGTTAAGCGTGGGTTTTTGGCGGCATGCAAGCATTAAAATAAGGCAGGTCCTTCATTTTATATCATTGCTTGATTTTCCTTAGCATATGTTTTTTGTTATAGTAATGTTAAGTGTTGAAAATCGCAACAGTAGGTGGATGGGAAAATGAAAATTGTTGTTATAGCCCCATATAGCGGACTGAGAGAATTAATTGTAAGTTTAGGGGAAAAAGAGGACAATATTGAGTTGCAAGTTGAGGTTGAAGTCGGTGATTTAAATGAAGGTGTTAAAATAGCGGCAGAAGCGGAAAGGAATGGTGCTGATATTATTATTAGCCGAGGTGGGACGGCTAAATTAATTCAAGAGCAGGTATCCATTCCAGTTATTGATATAGAAGTTTCAGGATATGACATGTTGCGTGTTCTAACCCTGGTCAAGGGATTTCCGGGCAAAGCTGCTATAGTTGGTTTTCCGACTATAGCGGAAGGTGCAGCGATCATTTGTTCTTTGTTAGACATTGATATTAGCACGTATACCATATTTAAAGAAGAGGATGTTAAGCCAAAGTTATTGGAGCTGCAAAAAGATGACTATCATGTGATCGTTGGTGATGTGATAACAGTGCAAAAAGCAGAGGAATTGGGTTTCAACGGGATTTTATTAACTTCTGGCAAAGAAAGTGTTTTAAAGGCATTTAAAGAGGCAAAGAATGCCTATAAATTTTTAACTGCATTTAAAAAGGACCTTGTGATTCCTAATTCAATAGTGGAACAAGCAGATGAAGGCGTTATCGTTTTTGATGGAGATCTAAAGCCCGTGTTTTTGAATCGATTTGTAAAAAAATTGCCCGAAGAAAAACTAAAGCATTTGCTGAATATTAAAAAGTGGGCTTTATCTATAATCGATAAGGGGCCATTTAAAACAATTGTTGAGACTGAGGATGGCTTATTAGAAATAACTGGTTTTCCTTTAAAAGGTTTAAATGAACCTTATGCTGCTTTTCGTGTCAAAAAAACAAATTTATTTCATGGTGAAAAGGTTCAGGGACTCTATATAAGATGCCAGGTACCGGGGGATGCATCTCATACGGTCAAGGGAATCTCGGGAAGCAATGACATCATTATGGAAGTAATAGAAAGGGCGAAAAGATATAGTACGGTAGAAGCACCTATTTGGATTACCGGAGAACAAGGCACCGGAAAAGAAAGAATCGCTAACTTTATTCACTCAGGAAGTTCAGAAAGCTCATATCCATTTATTAAGGCAGATTGTCATTTAATTCCCGACAAAGCGTGGGATCAGTTACTAAGCGGCGATCCATCACACGACCATCTCCTTTCTTATGTTGAAAAAGGAACTTTCTTTTTGAAGGACATACACCATTTAACGATGGCCAATCAGAAAGTGTTACTGGATTATCTGAATAAAAATACTGATCCTCCATTTCGCATTATTGTGTCATCATTCAATGATATACATGACCGAATAGAAAAGGGTTTATTTGATCAAGAATTATACAACTTGCTAGCGTCGCTAAATCTTACTTTGCCCCCATTAAAAAATAGAATAGAGGACATTGAAATTTTAACACGGCTTTTTATAAATGAATTTAACATTAAATACGGGAAACAAGTTTCTGGCATTCGGGAAATAGCCTTACAAAAACTCAAAGATCACGACTGGCCAAATAATGTTGATCAGTTAAAAAGAGTGGTCGAGGAATTGGTTATTTTAAGTGATAACCCATATATCGGATTAGAGGATGTCGATAGGGTTATGTATACGACGGTCGGTGATGCTTATGATGAAAAGTGCAACATTGAATTAACAGGGACATTGGAGGAAATTGAAAGGAAAGTGATAAGCAGAGTTATGGAAGAGGAGGGAATGAACCAATCTAAAGCTGCAAAACGTTTGGGCATAAATCGCTCAACATTATGGCGCAAATTAAAATAGCGCCTTTTTTTGTGTGTTTTTTTCAAAAAATCTTGCAATCGTTATTGCAATTAACAACACTTGAGTTTAGAATGGAAATTGAGAACGCTCAATGTGTTTAATTTTTAAACAACCCAGAAGGGGGAGACAAAATGCCGAAATTAAAAGGGGTTGTGCCTGCGATATTAACCCCATTGACTAAAGAAGAAGAAATAAACGAACCTGTTACACGCCAATTAGTTAATCACCTTATTGAATCAGGTGTGCATGGCATTTTTTGTTTAGGGACAAATGGTGAATTTGCTACATTATCAGAAGAGGAAAAAATAAAAGTCGCGCAAATTGTCATCGAAGAGACCAATGGAAGAGTTCCAGTCATTGTAGGGACGGGAGGGAATAGCACAAAGGAAGTTATTGCGTTTTCCAAAAAGATAGAGGAAACCGGTGCTAACATGCTTTCGATTATTACCCCCTACTTCGATCCGCCCTCGCAAACAGAGCTCATTAAGCATTATGAGAAAATAGCGGCGGCGACATCGCTTCCAATTATTTTATACAATATGCCATCCAGAACAGGAGTTTCGCTAGCACCAGAAACAGTATCTGTTTTGTCCAGAATACCTCACATTGAAGGCATAAAGGATAGCAGCGGTAATTTTGACTTGATTCTTCAATATATAGAACAAACAGACGATGACTTTTCGGTTTTGTCAGGTAACGATTCATTAATATTATGGACACTGATGGCTGGCGGGGAAGGCGGCGTCGCCGCAACAGCAAATATGTTCCCTGAATTAGTTTTATCCATTTATGACAACTGGAAAAAGGGGAATTTAGAAGAGGCTAAGCTTTCACAAAATAAATTGAGAGCGATACGAAACGCCTCAAAAATGGGGACAACGCCATCTGTTTTCAAAAAAGCTGTAGAACTTCTTGGTATTCCAGTCGGCCCGCCAAGGTCGCCAGTCATGGAACTGTCTGAAGAAGCAACAAACAGACTAAGAGACGTGCTTCAGTTATATAAGAAATAAAAAGAATTTTTAAGGAGTGGAGATGGTTATGAAGCAACTTTATCATTTTCAAACGGCAAATCATATCATTTCTGGGCAAAACTCGATTCAATCATTAGCTGAAAACCTTCATCTTATAGGGAAAGACATTCAAAAAGCGCTAATTATTACGTCACCCTCGCTTATCAGGCTTGGCTTTGTTGATGAGGTTAAGAGCCAGTTATCAAATAAGGGAATTGATTCTCGAACTATAACAGGGATCTTACCAGAGCCAACCGTTGCCAATATAGAAGAGGTTTATAAGGATCCTGCCAATGAAAATTATGATGTATTTATTGGACTTGGTGGAGGCAGTGTTCTTGATGCTACCAAAATCCTTTCGATCCTAAAAACAAATGATAAATCGGTGCACGAACTCCTTGAACCTGATGTGATTGAAAGACCGGGCATTCCGACGATTCTTATTCCTTCTACCTCAGGTACAGGTTCCGAAGTAACACCGAATGCCATTGTTACTATACCCGATGAGGAGCTTAAAATAGGTATCGTCAGCAAATATTTTCTGCCCGATCTCGTTTTTATTGATCCTGTTCTAACCTTGGAATTACCGGCCGCAATCACAGCGGCTACAGGAATGGATGCTTTCACTCACTCGCTAGAATCATTTATTTCAAATAAAGCAAATCCTATTAGCGATACTTATGCTCTCGATTCCATTCGTTTGATTTCATCTAGTATTGTAGAAGCCTACCACAACGGTGCATCTATCGCAGCAAGAGGAAAAATGATAATCGGTTCTATGTATGGGGGCATGGCTCTTACAAGTGCTGGAACGGCTGCTGTCCATGCGCTAGCATATCCGCTGGGAGGCAAATTTAATATCACCCATGGTGTAGCCAATTCGATGTTATTGCCTCATGTCATGGCATTTAATATGGATGCGATTACTGGGAGATTATCGAGGGTTGCGGAAGCGATGGGGATTTCTGAGGCCGGAGACAGCGAGAATGCAGCGGCCGAACGGGTTGTTTCCCAAATTAACAAATGGACGAAGGAATTGGATATACCACAGAATTTGAAAAAATACGGTGTTGAAGAAATAGACTTACAGGATTTGGCTGAGGCTGCCGCTAAAGTTACTCGACTATTAAACAATAATCCCAAAACTCTAAGTGTGGAAGATATAAAGAACATATACCGGAAACTACTGCCTTAAGAAAAGCGATGTGATAGGACATGAAGATATCAATTATAGCTGACGATTTGACAGGGGCAAGTGACAGCGGCGTTCAGTTAAGCGGGTATGGGCTAAAAACATCTGTGGTTTTTAATCAAGATGCCAAAGCTTTGCACGATAAGGATGTTGTTATATTTGATACCGACAGCCGTTCCCTTACTGGACAACAAGCTTATGAAAAAGTAAAAAGAGTTTCAGAGTTTATTAAGAAAGAGACATGTGATGTTATTTATAAAAAAATAGACTCTACGATGAGAGGGAACATCGGGCAAGAGATTAATGCGATTTATGATGTCTTTCAACCTGATTTTGTCATTATTGCCCCGGGATACCCGGAAAATGGCCGGCAAGTCATACATGGTTTTCATTATTTAAATCAACGGAAATTACATGAAACAGAGGTCGCAAACGATCCCAAAACACCAGTCAAAACATCCTATCTGCCACAGCTTATTCAAGAGCAGTCCAGGAGAGAGGTTGCCCATATTTCTGTGGAAGACCTATTAAGAGGCTGCGAGCATATCGCTAAACAGTTAAAGGAAATGAAGAAAAAAGGCATTCGTTATATTGTATTTGACTCAGTAAATGATGAGCACCTAAACCGGATTATGGCCTTTATCAGACAGACAAAATATGCTGTTGTTTGGGCTGGTTCGGCGGGATTTAGCAAGTACCTTCCAATTAACTACGGGTGGAAAAAGCAAAATGCTAATCAGGTGTTCCCCAAGAATAGCGATCAAATACTATTTGTTAGCGGAAGTATGAGCGGAATAGGGAGAAAACAGTTAAATCAAGTGTTGCTTCATCCAAAAGCAGTCGGTATAGAGATGACATCAAAACACGTTGTTCAAGAACAAAGGTTAAAAAATGAAGAACTTCAATTTCTGAAGGAAAGGGCTCAGTTGTTATTAAAGCAAGGGTACCATATTGCGCTGTATTCTTCTCAGGATGTTAAGGAAACGCAAGAAATAGGCGGGTATTATGGCCATACACCTAAAGAAGCCAGTGATTTAGTATCTCAAGCATTAGGTGAATTAGCCGCTGATATTATTAACGAAAATCATCTAAAGAAAGTTTTTCTTACTGGAGGAGATACCGCAGGTCAAGTCTTCAAGCAACTCCAAGCGACAGAATTTCATTTAATAGATGAAGTTGAGCCAGGGATTCCTTTAGGACGATTATACAGCGGCAGAGAATTGGATGTTGTGACAAAGGCGGGTAATTTTGGCAGCGAATTTGCTATTTTAAAGGCGATGATGAAGCTTCAAGGAGATGACGATGATGAAACCTATGATAGGCATAACAATGGGAGACGCTGCAGGAGTCGGACCTGAAATCATTATAAAGGCTTTGCAGCATGCTTCCTTATATAATAATTGCCGCCCCCTAATCATTGGTGATGTGAAAATATTGGAAAGAGCGGCCAAATTAACAGGAGTAAATGTAACGATTCGCAAGGTGAGTGAACCAAACGATGGCCACTTTTCCTCTGAAACGATTAATTGTATCGATTTGGATTTATTGCCGGGAGATTTGCCTTTTGGGCATCTATCCCCCCTTGCCGGGAACGCAGCCTTTCAGTACATTGCAAAGGCTGTTGATCTAGCCAAGAAAGGCGACATCCAAGCGATTTGTACAGCGCCCTTAAATAAAGAGGCTTTGCATAAAGGCGGTCATATTTATCCCGGTCATACTGAAATTTTGGCAGATTTGACTGGTACAAAGGATTATTCAATGATGTTATCCTCCCCAAATTTAAGGGTCATTCATTTAACAACACATGTTGGATTACTTAAGGCCATTGAGATGATCACACCTGAGCGAACTTTTAAGGTTGTGAAACTAGCTCATGATACCTTGCAAAGGTCCGGTTTATCTGACCCAAGAATCGCAGTTTGCGGGATCAATCCTCATGCAGGAGAAAATGGATTGTTCGGAAATGGGGAAGAAGAAGAAAAGCTTATTCCGGGAATAAAGAGGGCTGCATCTGAAGGGATAAATGTCAGCGGCCCCTATCCAGCAGATACGCTTTTTTACAGGGCAGTCCGCGGGGATTTTGATATTGTTGTCGCTTGTTACCACGATCAGGGGCATGGACCTATTAAGGTACTAGGGTTGGAAGCAGGAATAAATGTCACAGTTGGGTTAAAAGGAGGGATTATCAGAACATCTGTCGATCATGGCACTGCTTTTGATATTGCCGAAAAAAATATCGCCGATGAAAGGAGCATGGTTGCGGCCATTCAATCGGCTATTGAGTTATCTCCCAAAAAGGTTACAAAGTAAACTTAGAAAAGGGATTTTGAACTAGGTCTGTTCTAAAAAGGGCAATGAGGGGAGTGGGAAGAAAATGAGCGGAAAAACAAACATGAACCAAGAAACTACGGTTATAAGGAAAGAGACATCTATTGTTCAACAAGAAGGTGCGCCTATCCCAAATACCTTTTGGGGTTATGTCAAGGGATTTGGACCGGGAATTGTTGTCGTTTTAACTTGGTTGGGTGCGGGTGATCTGGTCGATGCGTCAGTTGCCGGAGCGAACTATGGGTATACCTTGATGTGGGCGCTTGCCATTGCATTGCTTGTCCGCTTCGCATTGGTCAATACTATTGCGAAGTTCCAGCTTTTTAATCCGCATAAATATAGTATCATTCAAGCTTATGGAAAGCTCCATCCCTATTATCCGGCCGTTTTAGGAAGCGGTTCCATTTTATATGGTTATGTCAGTGCTGCTTATTGTTTATCGGGGGCTTCTTATGCATTATATCATCTGACCAATCTTGGCAATCCAATTATGTGGTCAGTTGTGAATATTCTATTGGCATTATTGATTACAGGCCGTTCTGTTTATAAGCAAGTTGAATTTGTTCAAAAAATCATATTGGCAGTCATGACAGTGTGTTTGGTAGGTGTCGCTGTCATGGCAGGTTTTCAGCCTGGCGAAGCGCTGAAAGGCGTCTTCCTTTTCGAATTGCCAAATCAAAAGGGAGCATATGATTCTATTATCATTGCTATATCATTGATAGGTGCAGTCGGCGGCTCTATTGCCAATCTCCTTTATCCAGAGTGGATGAAGCAAAAAGGGTATATAACTCCAAAACACCGGAAAGTACAACGATATGACTTGCTTTTTGCCACAATCATGATGATTATCTTGAATTTGTCTGTATGGGTGGTAGGTGCTGAAATTTTACATCCTCGTGGCATTACAGTGAACAGCGTGGATGACCTCGGGAATGTCCTCGGACAGGTATTGGGCCGTCCGGGAGAAATTATTATCTATTTAGCTGTATGGGCTGCCACTTTTAGCACTTTCCTTGGGGGAACAGATGGCTATATCCGATTGGCCTTTGACGGTTTCTATTCTTCTTCACATAAGAGAAAAGAAAAATATGAAGGGAATTACAGGAAAGATCCAGCATATAAGTACATTTATTTTCTTATGTTGATATTGCCAATCATTTGGGTATTCCCTAACATGCCAGGATTTGTTCAATTAACGGTAGTGTCAAACGCAGCTTTAGTATTTTTCCTGCCAATCATTTCTATCGGATTATTAATAATTATTAATAAGAAAAGCATTTATGGAGATCGTGCCCACAATATCGTTGACACAGCTATTGTTGGAATCCTCTCAGTATTTGCCCTTTGGAGCGTCTATAAGATTGTTGCAACCTTGATTCATTCTTTAATTTCCTAAAGTTTGGAGTGATTTATATGGAAAATGTATCGGTTTCTAATAGAGAATTTGATGGGAAATTGAAACAGGTAACCAGTGATTTGGATCGGACAGAGACTTATTTTTCTTCAGGTCGTGTACAGAATCATGCATCTAATTTATTGCCGCTTGATAATGGTGATCTATTATGTGTTTGGTTTGCGGGAACACAAGAAGGTATGTCAGATATCCATATTTATATGTCGAGATTGAAGAAGGGATCTGGTAAGTGGTCCCGGGCCGTTAAAGTCTCTAATGACCCTTCCTGTTCCGAACAAAATCCAGTGTTGTTCAATAGCCCTAATGGCAAGCTTTGGCTATTATACACTGCCCAAAAATCCGGTAATCAAGGTACAGCCGTTGTTAGATACCGTACTTCGGAGGATAATGGCTATACTTGGGGCCCTATTAGAACATTGTTTGATACCCCTGGAACTTTCATTAGACAACCAATTATTGTACTCGATAACGGCGAATGGCTTTTGCCGATCTGGTATTGTAAGACATCACTCGGACAGAAATGGACGGGTGATAAGGATATAAGTGCTGTTAAGATTTCAAAAGACCAAGGAAAAAATTGGAAAGAATATAAAGTGCCTAATAGTTTGGGCTGTGTCCATATGAATATTGAAAAGTTAAACGATGGTACTCTTTTCGCATTATTCCGCAGCCGTTGGGCTGACAATATTTATGCCAGCTATTCTAGCGATTATGGAAGGAGCTGGAGTAAACCATCTGCAACAGAATTACCCAATAATAATTCTTCCATTCAAGTTACGAAGTTAAAGAATGGACACTTGGCTTTAGTGTTTAATAATATAAATGCTGATCATTGTACGGAACGAAGAACATCCTTATATGATGAGATTGAGGATGATGAAGAAAATCAAATTGACCCATTACCTGACGCGAGCAATGATGACCGGAAAAAAGATGCAGGCAAGCCAGCTTTCTGGGGTGCGCCGAGAGCGCCAATGACGATTGCTGTATCTGAAGATAACGGCAAAACATGGCCATTTATTAAGAATCTTGAAGTAGGCGATGGCTATGCAATGACGAATAACTCTAAGGATAAGCTGAATAGGGAATACTCATATCCAACAATTAAACAAACCGCAGATGGAAAAATTCATATTGCATTTACCTATTTTAGACAAGCTATTAAGTATGTATGTATAAACGAGGAATGGGTGAAACACTAGGCTGCGGAAGCTGTATCATTGGGAAAAGAGGATTGACACAAGATATGTCATAATTCCTTTTAAATCTTTGAAAGGCATTCGCCATACATACGTGGCGAATGCCTTTGTGCAACCAAAGATACTTGGTTAGCCGAATAAAATGCGATATAGACGGCGCTTGCGGGCGATATTCATCATGCTTCTATGCGTTCCGTTTCGCTCCATACGATGCGGAACTTTATCGGTGCGGCCGCTGCACCAATTCTAGGTTGGTTCGTTTACCGCATCAATGCTATTTATTATGAAAATTTTAGAGGACATTTTAGTCTGGCAGATCCTGAAACGAACGCTGAGATGACGAGTGTGATTCGTCACTTAATAAATAGTGGTCATTCGCCTTCTGAAGCAAAGGTAACGGGAAAAGGCAGATCTCTTGTAAAAAAAGAGAAACAGCTTCAACCGTCAGCTCCGGCGGAAAAGTGAAAATTTGGAAGAAGGGCCTTCCATCACCAAATTTCGTCGTGCATTTATTAGTTGACAGTTAAGGAAAGAGGGGGTAGTATACTCTGTATAAGAACGCGCATTCGTATAACGGAAGAGGTAATAATTAATTTACTGTTGTACCATTTGGACCATTACAAACAGATAATGATGCTATAATATGATCAAAGAGGTGTAGAATGGAACATAAAAATGTATCAAAGCAAAATTATGATATCATTTTTAAAGCCATGACGGAACAATTCGGTAAGAAAGCATTAGACTTTTACGGCATTTATACGGCGCCGATTATAAAAGTTGAATCTACAGATCTGCCTTTGATTGAGGTCAGAGATAGACGGATGGATTTTGTATTTGCCTTAAAGGATGAAAGCCTTCTACACCTTGAATTTCAAACCCAATTTCACATTAATGAACTTGAACGATTTAAGCTTTATGATACGGCACTATATGAAAAGAAACGCAAACTGATTAAAACATTTGTGATTTACGGATCTGATGTGAATCAGGCGGAAGAAAGCCTCGACCATGGATCGATCCGGTATCATGCAAAGGCTATTTATATGAAGGACTTTGACGGTGATGCCATCTTTTATAATTTGACGAATAAAATATTGAACAGGGAAATACTAACGGATGAAGACCAGTTGAAGCTCATTTTCCTCCCACTCATGAAAACACAGAAAAAACGTTCGGATTTAGCTGCTGAAGTTGTGGAACTTGCCAAAAGGTTAAAAGATGAGGAGCAACGTTTTCGTTTGATGGCTACTTCTATTGCTATTGGTGATAAATATTTGGATGATGCTTATATCAATAAAATGATGGAGGTGTTAAGGATGACTAGGGTCTTCAGAAGGATTTACGAAGAAGGGGAACAAGAGGGGATGCAGGAAGGGCTAGTTAGGGGAAAGAAAGAGGCTATTCAAACTTACATGGAATCACGTTTCGGGATGGTATCAATCGAGATCAATGAAAAAATCAACAGAGTTTCGGAAATCGATGTGCTTAACGCACTGATCGCTAACTTGTATAAAAGTGATACCATTGAACAAGCCGAACAACTGATTGACATCGCTTTAAAGAAGCAAAATGTCAGTTAACCCCAGAATAAGCCCCCGATGTCTAAATGCTGAATTTATAAAACCTCCCCAGTGCAATTTATGGCAAAAGCGCAAGAGAGGTCCTTTTCCTTTTCATACCATCATTATTGAGCTGTATAGCCCCCATCTACTAATAAGCTTGCACCGGTGACAAAGGAGGCATCATCACTGGCTAAAAATAGAACAGCTTTAGCGACTTCTTCCGGTTTGCCAAGTCTTCCTAGCGGGTGAAGATCAACTAGATGTTGCTTTAGCTTCCGCCGAGGCCCCTCCGATGAGTGGTGTGTCAATATAGCCGGGGCAAATAGCATTTACCCGAATTCCTTCCTTTGCATAGGTTACACCTAGCGTTTGTGTCAAAAGCTTAACCCCGCCTGTCCTTGAATCAAGTGCATTTAGTAGTTCATTTATTGTGGATTTTGTGGTATCCTTATCCATGGTTTCTCCTTATGATTAGGGATTTGGAAAGGACTACCCTACCTTAATCATAAGGGATTTTTTATACCTATTTAGTTCAAAAAATGACAATTAAGGGACAATAACCCATAAATAATTCAAAAAGTTACTTGACAAAATGAAATTAAGTTAATGCAAGGCTAATGATTATACTTAGAAATATTCTTCATTACTCCGGTGGCAACGCGGCTGTTGTGCTATCAAAAATATATAACTATTAAGACACGCCGTAGGTCTTTTTCGTTTTAGTTTTGGCCATTGCGGCTTTTTGAATAAAACTAACTGAAAGGCTGACAATCACATTTATGATCAATGCTATTAATCCAATATTAATGTCTTTTACTACTTGCGGGAGGGACGGAAAAAGTGATCCGATAGTTGTGCCGGTTAGGGTGAGATAAGAAACGATGATGACACCGGTCACAATTCCGGAAAACGAGCCTTGTGCGGTAAGGATGGGTCTCTTAGGTAATGCCAATAGCACTGAAGGTGTTAATTGAGTGATTAAACTAGAGCCTACGATTATAAGAGAGGCTATAGTACTTGTTCCGTAAAGAGTGAACCACACGGCAGCTAACCCGACAAAAGGGACGAGACTTCTGGCAACTTTGCTAACCTTTTGATCATCTGCGGAATGAGCAAACACTTTATATATATTCTTCGCAATTAATGTGGAAGTGGCCATTAGCATCATTGACCCCGGCACTAGGGCTGTTAACAATCCGGCTGCTCCAATTAAGCCGATAACCCAAGGGTCAAACGTCTGCAGGGATAATCGGAACAAGGCCAAATCGACATTTTCTCCTTTTAATCCGGGAACTTGCAAAATGGCTGCAAACCCAACAAAAAAGACAAATACTATGACCAATGCATATAGAGGCATGATACTGACATTTTTACGCAGTGCATGAGCGCTTTTTGACGAATAAAGAGAACTGAATGTGTGTGGATACATATAAAATCCTAAAGAAAGCAGGACCACTGTTGAAATAAACCAGGAAGGACTGTTTCCCTCGGAGTCCAACATAAGGAATCCCGGTTTGGCGCTTTCAATCCCTTGAAACATATCTTGAAATCCACCATAATAATGAATCGGTAAATATATACCTAAAAATAACACGATGCCTAAGATCATGATGTCTTTTATAACGGCGGTCCGTGCAGAACTGTGAATGCCTGATATCATAACATAAATAACAAGTGTGACCATTGATACCCAGACGGATACAGTTGGAGAGATGGCCCCGTAGGAAGCTTCCGATACAATAATGCCAAGACCTTTGAACTGCATAACCAAGTACGGAATCAAGGCAGCAACTGATACGACCGTTACTAATAGACCTAATCCTTTGCTATTGTATTTGCTTACAAAATAATCTGGTTGTGATACGAGTTGTTTTTCTTTTGCGTACTTCCAAATTCGAGGCAACACCCAGTAGCCGATAATATTCGCCAGTGACCCGTATACAAGGATAAACAAGGCGGGACCACCAGTGCCATATGCCGCACCGCTTCCCCCTAAGAAGGTAAATGTCGTATATGTCTCACCAGCCAATAATACAAATACAAAAATGGTGCCAAATCCGCGTCCGCCCACCGCCCATTGTTCCAGATCCATATCCTTGCCTTTTCTTGCGCTAATGCCTAGCCATAAAGTGAGCAAAAGAAACAGGCCAATAATAAGTAAGGAAACTATCATTTGGAATCTTCCCCCTTTGTTTCAACGGTAAATTTATTAATGGTAAGGAGAGTAAGAGAAGTTAAAATCATGGATAAACAAACGAAAAACATGAAAAAGGGCATGCCTAAGATGTATGGCGTCACTTTATTCGCAAAAATAGGAGTGCCTATTATAAATGAAATAGGGATTAAAACCAGAAAATAAATTTTTTTCATAGATCCAAAATCCTTTCTGATGAGTGGTTTTGTTCAAAATATTCATATAATTATTTATGCAGTAAGCTCATACGCACGCTCCCGGGAATATACATGCCCCGGGGGCGGCGGGTTTAATTTGTTAAGATGTTAAAGTGCCTGCCACGGTGTTTCCTCTATAGATCACAGCATGACGATTTGATACTCTAGCAACGGCTTCCGCTGAGCAAGATGCTTCGACTAAAGTAAGGTTTGCCGGATCGCCAATTTTTGGCCACGCCTGATTTCCGTTCTCATCAAGAGGTGTGGATCCGTTTGTAACAAAACCTAAAGCTTTTGCTAAAGCTTGCTCGTGAATCCAGTGGAACCTTTGGGCGAGTGTATTGGCTTTAACCAACATATCTCCCGTGCCAAAAGGATTCCAATGATCGATAATCGTATCATTGCCTAACATGACACGGACACTCTTTTCATGGAGAAGCGGGATCGGAATGACAGCTTGTCTTACGGGAACAGTTGAGGTAATGCTAATCCCAAGATTTGCAAACCGCTCTGCTATTTCTGCGGCATCTTTTTCAGAAACATCACCGAGCCCAAGTGCATGGCTGACAGTGACCCGGTTATGCCACCCGGCTTCTTCCGTTAAATCCGCTAACCTTTTCATCGTATAGGTTCCTAATTGTCCGCTATCATGTAAGTGAAAGTCTATACCCGCGTCAAATTCTACGGCTATATCCATTAAAGTGGTTAATGACTTTTCTATATTATTATCGACGGTAGCTGGATCTACGGAACCGACTAAGTTTGCTCCCGACCGCATGGCTTCCTTTACTAATTGCACAGAATGACTTCTCAGTAATCCGTGTTGGGGAAAAGCGACAATTTCTGCTTCCATTTTGTCTTTATATGATTCTAAAGCGAGCATTGTGGCTTCTAGATTTTTTAATCCTACAACTTGATCGATATTACAGTGAGTCCTGACAAAAGTTGTTCCATTTTGAAGTTCTAGTTCGAGAATTTTTTCCGCTCGTTCTTTCGCTGTTGGCAATAACTTTGGCAGTAACTTCTGTTCCTCGTTAATCCTCGTAAAAATGTTTTTAAATGGTGTTGGAGCTTTCCAAGTCCCGCCATAATAAGTTTTATCGATATGAATGTGCATTTCAGCAAAATTAGGCAAAGCCAATAAAGAACCGGCGTCTTGCGTTGAGGCCTCACTTGGAAGGGCGGTATCTGATGAAACGATGTCTTTTATTTCCCCATCCTCAATTTTAAGATGAAACAATCCGGTTTTAGTGCCAGTCGCAATACCGTCCTCATAAGTAAAGCCGGTCTCGAGCCGTACATTGGTTAACCAATAATTTTCCATTGAAGATCCTCCTTTTTGTGCAGATGTCATGCCCTGTTTAATTGCTCCCAACGCTTGTACACGTTTATACTTTCCCCATTCGGTTTGTGAATCATTGGCAGCCGGCGTTCTTCGGCAGGTTTGCCATATTCACTGTAGAAAGTTTCAAGTTCAAAATATTTACGGTTATCCTTATAATAGGAGGAATATTCCTCGCGTGTTGTAATGTATATGACCCGGTCCGGACTGCAGTAGTATAAAGCCCCCAAGCACATCGGACATGGGCTGGCAAGGATATAGATATCACAGCCGGTTAAATGTTCCGTTTTTAATGTCATGCAGGCTTTTCTTATCGCCATCACCTCAGCATGTGCTGTTGGATCTTGGGTTTGTTCGACTAAATTAGGGCTTTCGGCGATAATCTCACCATCACGCGCCACGATACACGCAAACGGTCGGCCGCCTTTTTCAACACTTTCTAGTGCCAAATTGATTGTCCGTTTTATAAAATCCATCACAATTCACCATTTTCTTTTAAAATTTAGCCAGGTTGTCGATCAAAGAGAACCAGAAACAAGCTTGCCTTTAAAAAATACGGCTTTTCGCTGTACCTTTCTGGCAATCGCTTCAGCTGAGCAACTCGCATCTGTCAGAACAATGCTGGCTTCATCGCCTTCCCGCGGCCAAACGCGTTCGCCTTCTTTGTTCAGCGGTATGATTCCGCCTGTAATAAATCCAAGTGTTTCGGCTAACTCAAGCTCTGTCTTCCTGTCGAAAAGTTCCGCTAAACGACTGGCCCGCTCGAGAATATCGCCATTTCCAAAAGGCGACCATGAATCAAAAATGTTATCACTGGCTGCTGCAACCGATACCCCTTTTTGATGGAGGAAGTTCACTGGGGGAATCAATCCGCCGATAGGCACGCTTGTAATGATCGAAATTCCCAGGTCTGAAAGCATCTGCGCCACTTCCTCAGCTTCGCTTCCGTTCATGTCGCCTAATGCAAACGCGTGGCTGATCGCGACACGGCCTTGCCAACCCGCTTCTTCCGTAAGCTCAGCCAGTCTTTTGATCGTTGCTAGACCTAATTGTCCAGAATCATGCAGATGTAAATCAATATCAACGTTACCTTCAACCGCAATATCCATCATCTGCTGTAATGACGCTTCCATATTCCCATCAACTGTAGCTGGGTCAACACCGCCTACAAGAGAAGCTCCCGATCGAATTGCTTCTCTTACTAATTTTGTACAATCAGTGCGAAGCAAACCATGTTGTGGAAACGCGACAATTTCATGAGACAGCTTTCCTTCGTAATTCGCCAGTGCCTTCTGAACGGCTTCAAGGTTTTCAAGACCGATCTCGGGATAAATATCAACATGTGTGCGAATATGGGTCGAACCTGCCTTAAGCAAAATGTCAATCAATGTTTTTGCTCTTTCTCTTGTTGTCGTCGGTAAAGATTTAAGTGAATCCTTTTCAATCTCAAACCGCTCAAAAATAGTCGGAGCTGAACGGACTGCCCGCCATGACTCACCAAGGAGTGTTTTGTCCAAATGGCAGTGCTTTTCAATGAATGATGGCAGCGCTAATAAGTTACCGGCATCTTTCCTTGGCAGATTGTTCTCCGGCATAGTATTTGCGGACATGATCTCAGCAATTTTCCCGTTATCAATAAGAAGGTGGCAGTTTTCCGTTTTTGTGCCGGATATCATGCCGTTATCAAATTGATAACCCTTTTCTAAACAAACATTTGTTAACCAATATGATGAGGTCATTTTCATTTGTTACCCCCTTGTATGTTCTTGTTAAAGGTAGATGCAATTTTCGTGCCAAACCATTGCGGATTTTTGCAGGAAAAATCGCATTAAAATCGTTTAAACATGTGGTATTTACCGTAAACTTTGATAAGATTGTATCATAATCGATACACTTGTTCTGTTTTCGATCCGAAATATATGGCTTCATTTCTTTATTATCTATTGACTGGATCGATATCAATACAATTTTCTTCTTTAAGGGAGGGGGAAAAGATGAAGACGGATCAATTTCAGCTTGACCCGAAGTATTTTTTTCAAATTCTCAATGCCATCGATGATGATATTTATATTTCCGACAAAAACGGAACGACATTATGGGTAAATGATTCGGGGCAAAAAAACTGCGGGATGTCTAGGGAAGAATTAATTGGAAAAAAGGCAACCGAGCTCGAACAACAAGGGGTTTTCAAACCATCCGCTATTAAAAGAGCACTCGAAGCTATGAAAACAATAACGACTGTTCAGAAGTTACCCAACGGAAAAAAGTTTATGGGCACAGGACACGTTATTTTGGACTATCAGGAAGAGTTAAAATATGTCATTGCTCACAGAAGGGATATTACAAATGTTGTCCAAAACACTTCCGATTTGGAACTTAAAGAGATAGAATCTCTTTTGCAACGATATATCCAAGAAATCAGGAAAACGAATATACGCGAGCGCCTTTCCAATAAGGATAAACATGCTTTTATCGGTCAAAGCCTGGCTTACGTCCGCCTTACGGAATTGATTGAAAAAATCGCCGGTGTTGACACGACCGTTCTGATTACCGGAGAGACCGGTGTAGGCAAAAACTTGGCGGCCGAACAGATTCATAACTTGAGCGAAAGATGTGACAACCCTCTTATTCATATTAATTGTGCGGCCATTCCTGAAAGTCTCATAGAATCTGAACTCTTCGGATACGAGAGAGGATCATTTACAGGGGCTAATAGTAAAGGGAAAGCCGGATTGGTAAAATTGGCGGAGCATGGCACGCTTTTTCTCGATGAAATCAGCGAACTGCCTCTTCACATTCAATCCAAGCTTCTTCAACTATTACAGAACAAGACATATATGCCAATCGGAGCTGCAAAAACGTATGAAGCAGATGTTCGTATAATCGCGGCTACAAACCAAAATTTAGAAAAGCTAATTAAAGACGGACAATTTCGTGCTGATTTATTTTATCGCCTTAATGTGCTGCCAGTCAAAATGCCGCCGCTGCGTGAACGTAAGGAAGATATTTTCCCGCTTCTATACTTCTATTTAAAAAAGTTTAATGTTCGGCATCATAAACAAAGACATTTCTCAAGTAAGGTTATCAAAATCCTGCAAAATTACGATTGGCCGGGAAATATTAGGGAGCTGGAGAATCTGGTCGAACAGCTTGTCGTTATAGCAGAGCAGGATGACATTTTTCATTCCGACTTGCCAGAACATTTCTGGGAAGAGTGTGATGAAAAAGAGGATTTGCTGTCTATTCCATCAGGAGATTCCTTAACAGTGTCATTGCAGAATATAGAAAAGAAGATAATTAGAAAAGCGTATAAAAAACATAAGACAATCCGAAAAACCGCAAATGCCCTTGGTATTACACATTCCTTACTAATGAGAAGACTCAAAAAATATGATATTGTGCAAGAAAGGGATTAGACCAGCCGCATTTTGGCAGGGACGGAGTGGAATTTTAAATTGAGAAGATTGCCTTGAGCATTTGTGCCAGAGTAGATTTATCACTCTGGTTTTCTTTAGTTAATCAGAAAGTATAACTTTCTGACGCACATAAGTGCACTGGCTAAAGACGTAACATCCTGTTACAACGCCAGTACTAGCACGTCCTGTGCGTCGCAACTACGCCTCTGTCTTCACCAAAGGCTCGCCAATCGGCGAGTTTTCTTTATGTTTTAAAAGCTAATACTTGCCAATCTATTATTTTCCGGGAAATAATGACGGCAATCGACACTCGTATGAAAAGGATACAGTATGAGCAGGAAAGAGCATAGGTTCCCATGCTTATTATATGTATAGGTCGTTATGAGATGGACCCCTAGCTGCATAGATATTTTAATATACAGCAAAGAGGGGTGATTATTTTGGACTTGTTTGTTTGGGTGGGTTCAGTATTGGCGGCGGGAGCAACGACATATATGGTATCCAACTTTCAACAGGGTAAGAAAAAAAGCCTAAAATCACCAAATGTCATTAGGGAAAAAGAGATTGACTATAGTTTCACGAGGTCAGATAAATATCAGTCACCCCAATTAAAAATAAGTGGGTTAATTGATCAAACAAAAGAAACTCTTGATATTGCAATCTTTCTTATTACCAAAACCAAAATAATACCTCGGATCATTCAGGCGAAAAAGCGAGGTGTTGATGTAAGGGTCATAACGGACAGAGGGCAATCGACTCAGTATTCCAAAAAGGCAATAGATAACTTAGTTGATGACGGCATACCTGTTAAAGTTAATAATCATCAGGGGAATATGCACTTAAAACTAATGATAGCGGATAACAAAGTTGTATGCTCCGGGTCGTATAATTTTACGAAAAGCGCTGAAGAAAAAAACGATGAAATGATTGTCATTATCAAAAGCAAAGAGATCGCAAACGAGTGGACGAGGAGATATGATCAGATGTGGAACGATGAAATAAACTTTTCTTATTATAAAAATAATGAGTTGCAAAAACATGCCTAAGGCGGATATATAAGGGTCAGACCATAGGATGCATGTTAAATAAAGCCAAAACCGACATTGTATTTTCGGAATAGATTGAATAATTAATCAAAGTATGGTTTAATAATTTTATGCATGTTATCAAATTAGAAAAGACAGCTTATTGAGAGTCAACCTGTCGCGGCTGTCGAGACAATTGACTAAAGCAGGCTTATAAATTAATGCAAACAAAAGACAGAATTTGTTTGGGTATCAATAGTTGTCGGATGAAAGTGGTAATAAAATTCAAGTACGGAAAACCCTAAACTTTTTTATGGTCTAGGGTTTTTTCCGTATTTGGTCATAAAACTTGATCAGAAGGATACGGTATCTTTTTACAATTTATATGTTTAAAAGATTAATAGTTTGGTAACCATGATGATAAATAAGCGGGTTATGGGAGGGGTATACATTGGAAGAAAAGAAACTAACGTTATCGGACTTTGGCAATAAGGATGGATTTGATTTGAATGGTTACCTTACATATTTGTTCTATAGATGTTATGAAAATGTTGGGGACCAATCAGAGGATAAAGTGGTAAAACAATTAATCAACCAATAATGTAAAATTAAGTAAAATATGGTATAAGCAGCCTTGTTGTTATGATTTGTTAATGCACAAGGCTGCTATTTTTTGATCCGATCGTTAATAATGAAACCAGAGAAAACTACTCCAGGTAATGCAAAAGGGGCTATTCGTGCCCGTGTGAAGGGAAAAAGGCCTTGAGCGGTAACGAAAGAGAGCTATTCGTGCCCATGGACCGGGAAAATCGGCCCGCGCGGTCATCAAAGCGGACGAATCATACTCGCCGAATGGAAATAGGGCCTCAATTTGGGTCTTCAAAGTCATTCAAGCATTGAACCCCCAACTTTTCTAAAAAAGTTGGGGGTTTTGTATGGGCATACGCATACAAGTGTCGAAAGAGAGGAAATGTATGGTATATTCCGACAACATAATTGTTGAAATAGAGGAATCATGCTATAATTCTTATATGGTCGAATTTTGGAACAACGGTACCGAAATTCGGAACAGACGTAACAAATCATGCAATGGCAATTGTTTAAGATCGTAACGCTGTCGTTTTCGCAAATGACACCGGTTACAAATTTTGAGAAAGCAGGAGGAGTAAACAATGAACGCAGTCGACTTAAATTGTGATTTAGGGGAAAGCTTTGGTGTGTATCATATTGGCAACGATGAAGACATTTTAAATGATGTTACCTCGGTGAACGTTGCTTGCGGATTTCATGCAGGGGATCCGGCCGTTATGAGGAAAACAGTGCAGCGTGCCTTAGATAAAAACGTCCAAATTGGCGCTCATCCCGGTTTGCAGGATTTAATCGGCTTTGGCCGCAGAAATATGAAAATATCGCCGCAAGAAGCTTATGATATTGTTGTTTACCAAATTGGCGCATTAAACGGCTTCCTGCAATCCGAGGGCGGGAAAATGCAACACGTTAAACCACACGGCGCTTTATATAATATGGCCGCCAAAAACAAAGATTTATCCGCTGCTATTGCCGAAGCCGTGTACAAAGTGAACCCAGAACTTATTTTATTCGGCTTATCAGGAAGTGAATTAATCCATGCTGGACAAGCAATAGGATTACGTACAGCAAGTGAGGTCTTTGCGGACCGGACGTATCAACAAGACGGTTCATTAACACCCAGAAGTGAAGAAAATGCTTTAATTGAAAATGATAATGATGCCGTGTCACAAGTCATCCGGATGGTTAAGGAAGGGAAAGTTTTGTCACAGCAAGGTATTGATGTGCCTTTACAAGCTGACACGATTTGCATTCATGGTGACGGGGCACACGCTTTAACTTTTGCCCGCTATGTGAAAGCATCTCTGGAATCTTCAGATATTACGGTTAAGGAAATTTCCGGAATAAATAATGGATAGAAGGGGGCAGCAACTATTGGAGTCAAAGAAAAAATCCACATCACCGAAAAAAACCACTGCTCTGCGGAAAATTAACTGGACGGTAATGTTGGGTGCCGCGTTTCTTATGGCAACATCCGCCATTGGACCGGGTTTTTTAACCCAAACAACCGTTTTTACTCAAAATCTTGCTTCAAGTTTTGGATTTGTCATTCTTATTTCCATTATTATAGATATTTTTGCTCAAACAAATGTGTGGCGAATTATTGCCGTTGCTGAAAAAAAGGGACAGGACATTGCAAATATGGTTCTTCCTGGACTAGGGTATATCCTTGCGTTGCTCATCGTTTTGGGTGGACTCGCTTTTAACATAGGGAATATTGCGGGCGCCGGACTTGGTTTAAACGCTATGACAGGCATATCGCCAAAAATAGGGGCGATCATTAGTGCGGTTATTGCTGTATTAATCTTTTTAGTTAAAGAAGCCGGTAAAGTCATGGATCGCTTCATTCAAATTGCCGGACTTGTCATGATTGCCCTTATGCTATTCGTGACATGGAAAACAGCACCCCCGGTAGGAGAAGCTGTGATTCATACCTTTGTACCGGACGAAATTAATTTCTTCGTCATTATGACAATCGTTGGCGGATCAGTTGGCGGATATATTACATTTGCCGGCGGACACCGATTGTTGGATGCGGGTCTCAAAGGCACCAAGGCATTGCCAGAAGTCACAAAGAGTTCTGTTATGGGTATTTTGATTACAACAATTATGCGAATTGCGCTATTTTTGGCCGTACTTGGCGTTGTATCGAAAGGCTTGCAGATTGATCCAAGCAACCCTCCAGCATCCGTTTTTAAGCTTGCTGCGGGAAATGCTGGTTATAAAATTTTTGGGATTATCATGTGGGCAGCAGCGATTACATCCGTCGTTGGTGCTGCTTACACATCAGTTTCCTTTATCCAAACTTTTAGTGAAAAATTAAACCGAAATTCTAAGTGGGCGATTATTGGGTTTATAGTTTTTTCAACATTGTGCTTTGTATTAATTGGAAAGCCGGTTAAAGTGCTGCTCTTAGTTGGGGCGCTTAACAGTTTGATTTTACCCATTGCTCTTGGTGTTCTGTTAATCGCCGCTTATAAGAAGAAGATTGTCGGTGACTACAAGCACCCCTTATGGCTGACGATTTCAGGTGTCATCGTTGTTATCGCTTTGATTTATATGGGCGGATACACACTTATCAATCAACTGCCATTACTATTCAAATAGGTTACCTAATCTTTTCTTGGGAGGAATATTAACATGATAGATCTTTCTCAGACAGCTCCAGCCGAACTTCGCGACATGATTCGCGAGGGCCGCTTGGTTAAGCCAACTGCTGGAATGGCAAGCGGTTATGCCCAAGCCAACTTGGCGATTTTAAAAAAGGAGCATGCTTTCGATTTCTTGCTATTTTGCCAACGTAATCCGAAGTCCTGTCCACTTCTTGATGTAACAGAAATCGGTTCTCCAGTGCCTAAAATCGCAGCCCCATCGAGCGATATTCGTACGGACATACCAAAATATCGCATTTATAAATACGGTGATCTAGTGGAAGAAGCAACGGACCTTACAGATTATTGGGAAGATGATATGGTTGGCTTTTTAATCGGATGCAGTTTCACATTTGAACATGCCCTTTTGAACAATGATATTTCGGTTCGCCATATTGAAGAAGACTGCAATGTTCCAATGTATAAAACAAATATCCCATGTATAGAAGCCGGTATATTTCACGGGGACATGGTTGCAAGCATGCGCCCAATCCTGCAAAAAGATGTTGTGCGGGCTGTGCAAGTAACCTCTCGTTATCCAGCCGTTCACGGTGGGCCAATTCATATTGGCGACCCTAGTGTGATTGGTGTTCAAGATGTCGATCAGCCTGATTTTGGTGATGCCGTAACGATTCGTGAAGGGGAAGTTCCTGTCTTCTGGGCTTGTGGCGTAACCCCGCAAGCGATCGCAATGGAAACGAAACCAGCGATAATGATCACTCATGCTCCAGGGCATATGTTTATTACAGACATTCGAGATGAGGCACTAGGCATTTAATAACGACAAGAAAAGTGGTGAGTCTTTTGTCACAGACGCTTTCAAATCAATTTGCATTTGAGTTGTCCCCATTGGGTGACTCAGCAATTATGATAACGTTTGGAAATGAGATCAAGTATGATACGCATAAAAAAATTAAAGCATTTATGGATTCGCTTGAAAATGATCCGTTCGTTGGATTAATAGAATGTGTGCCTGCTTTTATAAATTTGACAATTTTTTACGATCCTTTGGTTGTCTATAATCTGTACAAAAAAAGGAACAAGACAGAAAGTATGTCTCCCTATAAGGTTGTCAGTTCAATCATTAAAAAAAGATTGCAGCAGATCGATTCTAATCAAGAGCTGATCCATCGCACCGTGTCGATCCCCGTATGTTACGGAGGCGAGTTTGGACCGGATTTGGAATATGTCGCCCGTCATAATAATTTGACGACCGATGAAGTGATTTATATTCATTCAAATGGTGAGTACTTAGCCTATATGATTGGATTTGCGCCAGGTTTTCCGTTTTTGGGCGGGTTATCTGAAAAGATTGCCACCCCAAGAAGACCTTCTCCGAGAACAGCCATTCCAGCCGGATCAGTTGGCATCGCTGGTGCGCAAACAGGGGTTTATCCGATTTCAACCCCTGGGGGTTGGCAATTAATTGGGGCAACCCCAATGAAACTATTTTTGCCAAATGATAATCCCCCGAGTTTATTACAAGCCGGGGACATAGTGACATTTTCTCCAATATCTCAGGACGAATATAATGAAACGGTTCTTAAGGGGGAGGGGCAGTGAGCTTACGCGTGATCAAACCAGGATTATTAACAAGCATTCAAGATCTTGGCAGGAAAGGATTTCAGAAACACGGTGTAATAGTAAGCGGTGCAATGGATGCTTATTCTCTCCGAATCGCGAATCTTTTAGTTGGAAACACAGACCATGAAGCAGTCCTCGAAATGACGTTAATGGGTCCTAAGCTTAAGATAGAAAAGGATTGCTTAATTGCTATTACAGGCGGAAACTTGTCCCCTGCAATTGATGGGGAGCCTGTTCCAATGTGGAAGCCCGTATTTGTTAAGAAAGGCTGTACCATTAAGTTTGGACCATGCAAATCAGGTTGCCGCGCTTACCTGTCGGTTGCAGGGGGATACGCCATTCCCGAAGTTATGAATAGTAAAAGCACCTATCTAAGGGGCGAACTTGGCGGATATAAAGGAAGAGCCCTGCAAGCTGATGATGTGATTTCCTTTAATGAACAATCTCATCATCAAAGCCCGCTGTCAAAAAAAGAGGTGACAGAATCCTTTGCTCTCGCGAATTGGTCTGTGAATTATAAGAAGTTTTTGCCACTTAGCGAAAGTCCGATCATTCGTGTTACAAAAGGCAGTCAATTTGAATATTTTACAGAGTCTAGTAAAAATGAATGTGCAAAGATGCCTTTTACAGTGTCGAATCAATCAGACCGAATGGGGTACCGGCTATCAGGTCCGGCATTAAAGTTAACACATAAACATGAGCTATTGTCCGAAGCCGTCTCAAATGGGTCGATTCAAGTCACCCCAGATGGCAACCCAATCATTTTACTCGCGGATCGCCAAACGACAGGGGGTTACCCCAAGATTGCACAGGTTATTACGGCAGATTTGCCATTAATCGCCCAAGTAAAGCCAGGGCAATCGATTCGATTTTCGTTTGTGACATTAGAAGATGCAGAATCGTTATATCTGCAAAAAGAACGGCAGTTAAAAGAATTGAAAAGTGCTGTTTCATTGGCTTTTAAAAATAAATGATAAATGGTTAAAAAGGAGCTTAATCATGATAAATGTACGCGAACTAGAAGAAGTGATTGATTTAATGAACAGATCTTCCGTTCAAAAAATTCATATTGAACATGAAGGAACGACAGTCATTATAGATAAAGCGGAAGCGACTGCTGTGCCGCCAAAGAGAGAACAAGCAGAACAACATCACGTTCAAACGAGAGCCGTTGAAAATAGTTATGAAGAAAAAGAAGATCAAGTTGACGGTGATACACAGCAGCACCAAGTTCTCTCACCTATGGTAGGTACTTTTTATTCCCGACCGGAAGAGGATGCTGATCCATTTGTACAAGTAGGGTCAAAAATTAAAAGTAACGATACGGTCGGCATTATTGAGGCCATGAAATTGTTTAATGACGTCGAAGCGGGTGTGGACGGTGAAGTGACTGAAGTATTAGTAGATGATGGACAAGTTGTTGAATTTGGTCAGCCGCTATTCGTTGTAAAATAAATATTTTGGGAAAGAAGGCAAATCATGTTTAAAAAGATTGTGATCGCCAACCGTGGTGAGATTGCAGTTCGAATTATTCGTACTTGCCGTGAAATGGGAATTGCCACGGTAGCTGTCTATTCAGAAGCGGATAAGAACGCATTACATGTTAAATTGGCTGATGAAGCTTTTTGCATCGGACAGACAGCTTCAAAAGACAGTTATTTAAACATCCGCAATATAATGAGTGTTGCAAGTGTAACAAAGGCGGATGCCATTCATCCTGGATATGGTTTCCTCGCCGAGAATGCCGAGTTTGCTGAGATATGCAAATCATGCGATGTGACATTTATCGGTCCCGAGGCTGAGGCAATCAGCAAAATGGGAAGAAAGGCTGTTGCAAGGGATACAATGAAACAGGCAGGCGTCCCGATTGTTCCCGGAACCGATGGTTTGATTGAACAAATGAGTGAAGCCGTAGACATCGCAAAACAAATTGGTTATCCCATTATCGTAAAAGCAACCGCAGGCGGAGGCGGTAAAGGGATGCGGTTAGCCCATACTGAAGCTGAACTGCAAAAAGCCGTTCGGCAAGCACAGCATGAAGCGGAAACAGCGTTTGGCGATGCTGGGGTATATCTTGAAAAATATTTAGAGGAACCGCGGCATATCGAAATCCAAATCATTGGTGATGAGGAAGGGAACGTCGTTTACTTAGGAGAACGTGACTGTTCAATCCAGCGCCGCCATCAAAAGCTTGTGGAAGAGTCTCCTTCACCTGCCTTAAATAAAAACTTGCGGGAAGAAATGGGCAAAGCTGCTGTATTAGCCGCAAAGGCCGTAAACTATACAGGTGTTGGAACAGTTGAATTTTTATTGGATAAAGATGAAAAGTTTTATTTTATGGAAATGAATACACGCATTCAAGTCGAGCATCCGGTTACAGAACTTGTAACAGGTATTGATTTGATAAAAGAGCAAATTTCCGTTGCAGATGGCCATTCATTGTCGTTTAGTCAAGAAGACATCCAGTTAAATGGCTGGGCCATTGAGTGCCGCATTAATGCGGAAAACCCTGCTAAAAACTTTATGCCTTCTCCTGGTAAAGTTGAGATGTATTTGCCGCCTGGCGGTTACGGCATCCGCGTTGACAGTGCTGTCTATCCGGGTTATGAGATTCCGCCTTTTTACGATTCCATGGTTGCCAAACTTATTGTTACAGGCAAAGATAGAGATGAGGCGATTCAACGAATGAAACGGGCTCTGCATGAGTTTGACATTACAGGCATTTATACGACGATTCCATTCCATAAGAAATTATTCAATCATCCTTCATTTGTAAAAGGGGATTTCAGCACAAGTTTCTTGGAGTCATCTTCCATTTTGGATGAAGAAGATGTTACAGTCTAAAGATGGAAGGCGGGAGCAGCTTCACAGAATCAATTTTTGCTTTATCTTCGGTTTTTCTTTTGCGAATATAGATTTATAATAAATGAAAAGGAGTTTCGACACCCCTTTTGGCCTCTGCAATTAAAACAGAACGTTGGGAGAAACAAACAAGGGGGAAAATGTCTTGCAGGCAAATAACAAAACCGTTGTAAAATCTATGACAATCCTTAAACTTTTTCTCGATCATTCAAAGCTCACCTTTAATGATATGATGGCTTACACGGGCATTCCAAAAACCTCTTTACACCGGATGATCGGTTCGCTTGAGGAAATGGCATTCTTAACAAAAGATAAGGACGGTTATTATTCTCTTGGCCTGCTCTTCTTGCAGTTTGGGCAGCTTGTAGCGGACCGTTTGGATATTCGAACCATTGCACGGCCCATTATGAAGGAGCTTCGCGATGATGTGGAAGAGGCTGTGAACCTTATTACGAGGTATGGAAATGAAGCCATGTATATAGAAAAGTTGGATACATTGCAGCCTGTCCGTTTATTTACGTCAATTGGCAGACGCTCACCGATGTATGCCGGTGACTCTCGAATTATTCTTGCCTATTTGCCAGAGGATGAACGTGAAACGTATTTGGAAAATACGGAATTAAGGTCAATTGGCATCGGAACGATAACAGATAAATCCGCCCTAAGGCAAGCACTAGAAAAGGCGAGAAAAGACGGTTACACCATTAGTCGGTCTGAGCTGGAAAATTATACCGCATCAGTAAGCGCGCCAATATTAAACCAACAAAATCAGGTCGTCGCCGCTATTAGTGCTGCAGGCATTGAAGCGCGTTTTCAGGAAGACCGTCTGCCGGGATTAATTCAAAAAGTAACGAGCGCCGCGATAAAGATCTCGGAAATGTTAGGTTACATTCGCGAGTGAGAAACTAATAGAAAAATCCGAACTCATTCAGACGTCTGAATAGTTCGGATTTTTATTTATACATGAGAAGACAAAAAGCACTCCGTCAAAATACTTCGCTTTCCATGGGCACGGCCTTAGCCTCCTAAAGAAAACTTGGCTTATCGCCAAGCTTTAATGGCGAAAGCCTTAGTTGCACTTATGTGCGTCAGAAAGTTATACTTTCTGATTAACTCAGAAAGCAAAAACCGCTTTCTTGCGGGGTCTTCGGACACGTGCTGTTCCCGTAGGAGTCTTTCGTATTTTGACTCCGCTTCGCATTTGCAATGATACTTTTCAAATTTTATTGTTCGGCATATGAATGAACTCTTTTAGTTTTGTCCCAGCCTTTTGACTCTTATAAAACTCACCTTATTTCAACGCTTGCATATGTTCTGGTTTTATTTTCCCATCGGATAAATAATGAAGGACTGACGAGATAAACAGCTTGCCGATTAGCAGCATGGAACGCTCATCGACGTCGAATTTCGGGTGATGATGCGGGTAGATTGGCCCGACTTGATCACTTGCTCCGCCGACATTGAAGAATGTCCCTGGAACCTTCTGCAAATAATAAGCAAAATCCTCTCCGCCCATGCTGGCAGGAAGATGCAGCACATCTTCAGGGGCGACTAACATTTTGGCGAGTGCTTCCACTCTCTGTGTTTCACCTGGATGATTCACTACTGGCGGGTACCCTCGTGTATAGTTACAAACGACCCTTGCGCCCGCACCTTCGCATGTCGACTTGGCGATTTGTTTGATTGATTCCTCCACCAGATCGCGTACGTCTGGATCAAATGTCCGAACCGTGCCAGTGATCTTTGCCGTATCAGGAATGACGTTAAAGACCTGGCCCGCGTTAAGTGAACCCACCGTCACCACGGCGGGTTTTAGCGGATCAACACGCCTTGATACGATCTGCTGCAGATTGGTAACTAGCTGACTGCCGAGTACAACTGGATCGATGCCTAAGTGCGGCATGGCCCCGTGGCTGCCTTTGCCGAAAATTTCTATTTCGAATGCATCATAAGCCGCCATCATATGTCCTTCCTTTACCCCGACTTGCCCGATTGGCAAATGAGACATGACATGGGCGCCATAAACTACGTCAACACCTTCAAGGCAGCCATCCTCGATCATGGATTTCGCTCCGCCGGGAAGCTGTTCTTCTGCAAATTGGTGAATGAGGACGACATTGCCTTCCAGTTCTTCCTTTACTTCTGAGAGAACTTTGGCGACCCCAAGCAATGCAGCCGTATGGATATCGTGCCCGCAGGCATGCATGACACCTGGGACACGTGATTTATAGTCGGCGTTTTTTTCATCCTGAATGGGCAGAGCATCGAAGTCGGCGCGAAGGGCAACGGTTTTGCCCGGTTTGCCGCCCTTAATCAGCCCGACTACGCCTCTTGTGCCTACTTGCGTTTTCACTTCGATACCGAGCTCAGTCAAAAAGTCGGCCACTTTCTGTGGTGTAGTGATCTCTTCAAAGGAAAGCTCCGGATACATATGGAGATCCCTTCTAAATGCCACCAACTCTGGATACAAGCTTTCTAGATTAGTAAACAGTTTCTCTAACATCTTAATCCCTCCAGTGTTTATTTTGCTGCCGACTCAATCTCTTTTGCGCCGATACCATTTTCCTTATCCCGGATGGTCAGGGCTGCAATCATTGACAATATACCGCCTCCGATTAGAAACCAAAAAGCAGCAGTATACGTGCCAAAGCCGCTGATAAGAAACCCCATAACAAGCGGCGCTAAGAATCCAGCGACTTGGCCGCCCATATTGACGATCCCCATCGCCGAACCGATGACTTCCTTAGACAGCAGCTTATGAGGCAGCGAAAAGGTGGTGACGATCGCCGTCGAAGCAAAGGTCATGCTCAAAATAAAGAATAAGATAACCCCGAATTGGGAGTCGGATGAAAACATGAAATACAAACAGACAGAGGCAAAGACCATCCCGATGCCGGTAAAATACTTCTCACGCCCGTTAAAAAACTTATGAACCAGCCGGCCGCCTACAACGACAGCAATGCCAGAGGCGATGCCCGGCAATGCGGCGACAATGGCGATCGAAAGAATATCCATGCCCCTGACATCTACCAAATAAGATGGCATCCAGCCGGCAAGGCCCCAAACGAGGATGTCTGCGCCGAACCACATAAGGACAATTTTCCAAAGAACGGATGATTTTAATAACGTCTTCATAGGAACTTTGTTTGCTGTCTGCTCTTCACTTGATATTGCTCGTTCCTTTTCCGGACGGACATATTTCCAAAAAATAATCGCCATGACAATCCCGAGTACGCCCATCACGATGAACATCAGCCGCCAGCCCATCCAAACCATCATTGGAGCGGCAACAAGCGGGGCAAGCGCTAATCCAAAACTGTTAGAAGACATCATAGTAGATGATGCTTTTGCCCGTTCCTTTTTAGGGAAGAAGTCCGAGATCGCTTTTTGGCTGGCAGAAGGATAGCCGCCTTCCCCGATGCCAAATAGGAATCTAATGACAAGCAATGATATCAGCGACCATGCCAATCCGCTCAGAACAGTAAAAATAGACCAAAAAATGATGGACACGATCAGCATTTTTCTCGACCCGAATTTATCACTTAACCACCCGCCGGGAATTTGCATTATGGCATACCCGGCAAAAAAACTGCTGAGCACGGCGCCGACCGCCCCAGGTTCCAGGCTAAAATCTTTAGCTATTGCGACAACGGCAACACTCATCACCATTCGGTCAAGATAATCAAGCAGCCACCCGGTAAATAACAGTCCTAAAATAAAATGTTTGTTGTTCTTTAACGTTGAACCCATCAAACACCGACCCCTCCCCAAAAGATGAATTGCCCCCATTAACATTCTCGAAGCTGTCCAAACACACTATTCATAATAATAGGCTAAATGTTTTGAAAATTCCTTGCAATGTAGATATCTACACTATATAGTTATTTAAAGTATATAAATACACATGGGAGGGATATGCCAATGGCTGATATGAGCTCAGTTCACCCTTTAATCCATGATCATCTGAAGGATATACCGATAAAGATTTGGACTGGCAACATGCAAGATGATGTTGTTGAAGAGGTTTACTCGAACGAAAAGATAAATGCCGCTTTACCGCCGGCAGCAGCAAAAAGCGACGAAAATAGCAAATATGACATTGATGTGCAAGGCAAGGAAGTTTTTATAACGTTTTTCTATCCCGATGATTACCGGGTCATTGCCTGCATGACCAAACATTCTTATTCGACGTCTATTAAGGCAAAGCTTGAGCAGCTTTATTCACTGTTTTATCTTATATATCAACAGCAGGTGATCCAAAGGAAGGACACTGAACTAGAAAATTTAATTGCTGGAGTTAGCGCCATTTCTTCCCTTGATCTAAATGAATGCTTGATGAGCATTATCAGCAGCGCATTGGCAGTCATTCCTACTGCGGATGCAGGGTATCTTCTGTTGTACGATCCAGGGACGGATAATTTGCGGTTAAAGTCTTCTATTGGTTTTAATCACCGTATCAAACAGTTTAAAACAAAAAGCGGAGAATCAATTACCGGCCAAGCTTTTGAAAATGGGGCTGCAAGACTGTACCGAACCAAAGAAGAGATTTTTGCGGAAATGGATGCCAAACATATCACACCTGACAATTTCGATCACTTAATGTCAGCCGTTGACAGCAGTGCCTTACAGGCGATGATGTGTGCCCCTGTTTCTTTCGGAGGCAAGAGAATCGGAGTTTTGGCTGTGCATCAATTTTATGGCAAAGGACAATTGACGGATCATAATTTAAAACTTCTGCAAGTGTTTGCGGATCAGGCGGCGATTGTGATTCACAATGCCAGCCTGTACAACAAAACGAAAAAACAATTAAAAGAAGTAACCGTTTTGAGTCAACAACTTAAAGAAAAGAACGAACTTCTTTTAAAACGCGATGACGTGCATAAGACCTTAACCCATATTTCCTTGCAAAACAAAGGACCGGACGTGATTATCGCTGCTGTGAACCGAATGGTTAACACCTCTGTCTTCTTTGTAAGTTATTTAGAGGAGGAGCATTTTCCAAAACACCAACAAGCACCATTTAGTTATGACGAATTATCATTTATTTTTGCGAAAGAAAAGAGACCTGTGTTTATTGAGGTCGTTGATAAGACAAAGTCATCTCCTGGCAACTATTATTTGTACCCGCTCGCAAACGGCACTGTTTTTTTGGGTTGTTTCATGTTATCCATTGACAAGGGCTTATCGAAAATTGATCAGATCACCATTGAACAAGCGGGCGCTATTTTGTCTTTGGAACTTGTAAAAAAACAAAAGCTAATTGAAGTCTATTATAAGAAAACACATGAATACTTCAATGAACTCTTGGAAAATAGGCAACCGGAAATGCTGCTTGCTAAGGGAAGAGAATTCGGCCTGAATTTGTGCGGATTTGTGTGTGTGGCCATTTTTGAAATCCTGGAATACGCTGATCTGAAAATTTTAGAAGCGACGGTTCATCTGTTAGTTTCTAAAATAAAAACAAGAATGAACCATAGGGAGATGCTCGTCTTCGGGTTCAACAACAAGGTTATTATTCTTGCATCATTCACCGATTCTGCCGCCGGAGCTGCGTTTAATGAAGAGGTTCATGTTATTTTCAAAGAATGGCAATCAGGCAGGGGGCCTAAGATGAGTGCGGGCATCGGCAATCCGTACCAGGGGATTGGATACATCGAAAGGAGTTATAATGAAGCGGGCAAGGCGCTTTATTATTTAAAAACAAGGCATCGTTCAGAAATCATCCAATATGAAAATGTCGGGATCAATCGCATATTTCTAAACCAGCCGCGCTCAGAAATTGAGGCTTTTTCTGAAGAAACTTTAGCACCCTTATCTGCAGAAAAAGATGGTGGCAGTGAATTAAGGAAAACACTGTTCACCTACCTATCGTTGAACAGATCAGCCGCAAACACGGCGGAAAAACTGCATATTCATGTGAATACTTTATACAAGCGCTTAAATAAGATCGAAGCATTGTTGAATCTTTATTTTGACAATCCTGAAGATGTATTAACCATACAATTGGCCTGCCATTTGCAAGAAAACTTTTAAGCATTAACCATTGATTAACAAACCGAGTTATTATAATATAATGATTAATTGAAAATAAACGCGATGATGAAGAGGAGTAAGCATGACAGACACGGACAGAGAGCTGATGGCTGGTGGGAATCAGTGTGGAGATCATGTTGAATGGGCTTCTAGCGGCCAAACTGAAATGTTAAGAGTAGGCTTTGGCGGAGTGTCTCGCCGTTACACGGGACACGCATCGAAACAAGACTTGTTTCCGTGCGGAATAAGTGCGTTTGCAGACGATTGTTGTGCAAACGAATGAAGGTGGCAACACGAGTTTCTCGTCCTTTTAAGGGTGAGGGGCTTTTTTTATTTCAAAAAAAGGATGTGGTGGCATGTCAGACGGTTGGTGGTGCCTATCGATAAATTTAACAAAAATAGGATGGAGGGATTTTAATGAGTAACACCGTATTTACCACTGATGAACTTGAAATGCCATGCCCGGAGTGCAAAGGGAAGGGTGAGATCGTAAGCCATGGGAAAAGCACCTCTTGTACGAAATGTGAAGGCAAGGGGGTCATTATGACAGGGTTAGGCCAAACGCTGCTTCACTTTGTGAAAAAGCATTTATAAAGAAAATAGACGGATGCGGCCGAAGAACGAGATGAGAAACATGAAAACGGGGATTAGAGACAAGTATCAGCAAATTGGCATTGCGATGACTTCCCGATCGTTCCAGGAGTACTACGACATGTTTAAGTTACAAGAAGGCGTTTTTCAAAAAGGATGGGGAAGTCTGGATCTATCCTATAGTAGGATTTGATCAGAAACCATATCAAAAACTGGATTTATTGCAAAAAAGGTTGGAGCGGGACGGCGCAGTAATAGAATTTATAGCAACGGATTTTCGTTTCTTAAAAACGGCAACACAAATATTGCGGTTGCGAAAAGCGAAAGGTTTTTAGCATTATCCCGGAGGTTGGTGTATTTTTAATAAGCCAAAATGGACGGGACACAAATAACGAGGAATACGAATAAACAGCATGCATGAGTAGTTGGTAATGGCTACTCCTGCTCATTTCTATTAAGCAAAAATCACATCTGAGGGGTCAATTTTTGTTATAGATCTCATGTTCATTGCATCCATAACAGTTTGGATCCGCTCAATTGTGGCCCCAAAATATTCATTTCTTTCATCTCTTGATACTTGGGAAGGTGAAACATTTAGTTTTTCGGCTAAGTCTTGTTGGGTTAATCCCAGAAATATTCTATAGGCAATTAACGTTTTTCCGATAGTTCGAAGGTTGAACACGGGTTCGAAGTCACCGCGTTTAATGCGTTCGTAGTAATCTACTTCTTCCTTTAATTGTTCATGAAATGAAACGTATGGTTGGATTGCGAGTTCAATATGCGCTGGTTCTAATCCCACTTTTTTAAATTTTTCAGTTTGCTCTTTTATGAATTCTTTATCCTGTTTAAGTTTTTCCACAGCCTGTTTATAACTGTTTTCAGTTTTAATCATAAGTCATCCCTCTCGAACTTAACAATAATGTTAAGTTGACTTATTTGTTAATATTATATTAACACAAAAGTATATACAATTAAGGAGAAAATATAATGATTGAGCTAAAATATTTCGTCCAATCGGATTTCAAACAACTTATCAATTGGATTGATTCACCTGAATTCATACTCCAATGGGGAGGGCCAGGCTTTGATTATCCATTAAATGAAGGCCAGTTAAACAAATACATGGAGAATGCCAATCATAATAACGCTGATGCTTTTGTTTACAAAGTCGTGCTAAAAGAAACAGGGGATGTCGTTGGCCATATTTCTCTATGTAAGATTGATAGAAAAAACAAATCTGCAAGAATCGGCAAAGTGTTGGTCGGTGATAAAAATGTAAGAGGGCAGGGAATCGGTCAATTGATGATAGAAGAAGTGCTAAGAATAGCATTTGAAACACTTAACTTGCACCGAGTTAGTCTCGGGGTATTCGATTTCAATGAACCAGCCATTGCTTGCTATGAAAAAGCTGGTTTTAAAAAAGAAGGATTACTTAGGGATTCAAGAAGGATGGGCAATGAATATTGGAGTTTATGGGAAATGAGCATTTTGGAAAATGAATGGTTTGATAAAAAGCGGGAGAGGTAGTGGAGTGGGCTTATCGGCAGTTAACAGGGGGGCTTAACGAAAGTGGTTACTATGATGATTCCAAAAGAGCATGTCTTGTTCTCTTATAATTCCTAATCCGCTCCACTATTTATTTCTTTAGTCTATAAGTAATGGTTATTATTTCAGAAAAATTGGAAACGAATCCCTAGTTATATGGTAAACTATTACATAGATATGATAGATAAGTATGATTACATAAAACGGCAAATTATTATTGAAAGAGGGATTAGCATGCGGATTGGCCAAGGGGGAGGATCCAAAGTTTTTGACGCAAGGGCGCTGGTGGGAGCCATGAAGGAACGTCACGGTCATTATAAAAAATTGGTGGGCGAGCTCAAGTCATTAAGGGAAGCGATGCTTGCCATGACAAAGCTGGACGATTCTTTAAAAGGCAAAGGTGCTGATGCGATAAAAAATTTTTATGAAGCCCAAGTGGATGTGGTAGACGGCTGGCTTAATCTTGTTGATGTCCAGCTTGCTTTTTTGAATGGGGTTGGTGGGGCAGCGGAGGACAATGATCTTGGCGGTGACACCGTGGTTGATACAACGTTTCTTATTGATGACCTCTACCGTGCGAATACACGATCAAAGGATATTGTCTCTGTTCAGCAAGAGGATCTTCAGAAAATATTTGACACGATTAATGACATCTTACCTTTAGAGGTTTTTTCCACAAATGATTTTGATGAGCATATGCATGAAGCCGAGAAAGAGCGAAAGAATACGATCGATAAGGTAACATTATTGGATGCGGACTTAACTGCAGAGTATCAAAGGTCGGAAGTTCAGCAAAATCACGTGAATGCTTTGTACACGGCACTGATGGATGCAACTAGACAAGACGGCACAGTCTCCCCGCTATATTTTGATGAGAAAGCGTACCATTCAAGCAATGCCTATCAAGTGAAAGATGATGTAGAAAAACAAACTCAGGAGTATTTAACTTTAAGGGATAATCAGGAGGAAGATAGGCGTATTAAGGACAAACAAGAAGAGATGGGCAACCGCCCTTGGTATGAAAAGTCGTGGGATAAAATATCCACCTTTGTAGGTGAAATGTCCGGATATAATGATTACATAAGAATGACTCAAGGCGTTGATCCCATCACTGGGGAAAAGCTCTCTTTATCACGTTTTATGTTCTCTTTCATCCTTTCCACTACTGCTGTCTATAAACTCGCCGATAAATATGGTGATAGAATTGAAAAGAAAGCGGGAGATATTTGGGGTGGCATAGGTGACTTCTTCTCGGGACTATTTGACGTCGAAGAGGCTGAACCAAGAGAATATGATGATGGCACACACCAACAAATTAAAGGCAGACCAGTTGATTTAGACACCTTCCAAAAAGCAATTGGCGCCCCGATTCAAACCATTAATCTAAGAGGCGTCAAGTTAAATTATGTGTTAACTAAAGATGGGAAATTAGTCATACTTACAGACAATCCGGATAAATGGTATTATATTCAGAATGCTGAGTATGGACATTTTGAAGAGATAATGGGTACCTTTGGAAAAACAACCGCAGAGGCAACTGGAGATTATTTAATGGGAAAAGGGGTTGGGAAAATACCGAAGGCTTCAAAAATAGGTGATAGATTGAGTGGGACAAAAACGGGTGATATTATAAAGGATCAGGCGTCAAATGAAATTCAAAAGAAAATCCCAGTTTGGGGTAAAATTATTTCTGCTGAGGTTCCAAAGGCAGGTACCAAAGATGTGATTGTTTATGTAAGCAGTAAAGGTGAGAATTGGAATAGACACGTCCGATTCACACTTGACCCAGACGGCGTCCTAAGTATTAATGATTGGTATACCGGTAACCTAAGAGAGGACGTAAAACCCGGTGTTATCAACGACATTAAGGCATTTTTTACTACAGACGAAAATGCCAGCGGTGAAATGTCTAAAGAGGCTAAAAGTTTCGCTAAGAAGTATGGATTAGATACCGATGGAAGAATAGGCTTTCAAAAAGGATCACACTTAGACATAAATAAACTTAATTCAGTAATAAATGTCAATACTACATCGATCAATAGTACCCAAATTAATTATAGTATTGTAGATGGACATATCGTTATACTTCCGGACAATCCAAATTTATACTATTATCAGCAAACGAAAGAGTTTCATAAGTTTGACCAGATAGCCTCAGACTTAGCGAAAAAGGGTTTTGAAAGTGTTGGTAATCATGCACTTAATAAAGCATCGGGAAAAATTCCGGGTTATCAAAAAGTAAATGAGATTTTGGATAATAGAACTGGAGAAATAGTTAAGGGGGTAGCCTCAAGTGAAATACAGAAGAATATCCCGGGATGGGAAAAAGTCATAAATGCACCTGTTCCTGAAGCGGGAACGAAACAAGTAAATCTTTTTGTTAGTAATAATGGCAAAGACTTATCTGGTGTTGTTCAGTTCCGCCTAGGACCTGATGGAACGATTACGATCAGAAAATAAAACCTGTTTATTTACTAGGGAAAATCAAGTGTAGTTTGGAGGAGAGTGACACTTTGAAAAGAAGTCGAATTACAATTCTATTATTTTCTATAATATCAATTGTCTTATTATTAACTGCTTGTAATTCAGAAATTGAGGAGGAATTTAACAAATACAACACCAAAGATCGGATTAATTTGTATAACAAATCATTGAAGCTAAAAGAATTACAGAATGAATACATTTCGTTGATGGCACAACCTAAAAAGGCTCATGATTATCTTACTGAAAAAGTAATACCTTTTGTTGAGGATATTTACAAACAAGATAAAGAGATTCAAAAGAAACTTAAAACCGAAGAAGTTAAAGATCTTAATGCTATATCATTAAAACAATTTCGTTTAACACTAGATATGTTAAAAAAACAAGATGATATATTGAAATTAAGAATACCTCCTGTTAGTAAAGAAGAACATGCAAAGGCCTTGAAAATCTATGAGAAAGTTCAAAAATTGTCTGATGACATTCAACAAACTGGTGATGAGTATGAAAAGCGTAGGGTAGAAATGGCAAAAAAATACGAGAGTAAATAATTTACATAGTTTCCGAAAGCCGTGGGGAAGAAGGTATGAAAAGGTTAATATTTAGCACTACGTTATTAATGCTGTTTCTATTAAGTGCCTGCAGTTCAAAAACTGCGGATGAATTAGTCAAATACAATAATGAAGACCTTCAGGTTATAAATAAAGAAACAAAACAAATGTATGCTATGTATCAAGAATTTCAAACTATTGATGATCCAAAAAAGCAATTTCAATATATGGACGAAAAACTGCTGCCATTGATGAAAAAAATGAGTAAAAAAACAAATGATATTCAGAAGAATTTAGAAACTGAAGATGTTAGAAATTTGAATGCCATTATGAATAAAGAATTTGATACAATGGTTGATCTTTATGAAAAACAGGCAGGTGTTTTAAAACTGTTGATTCCGCCGGTAAGTGAGGAAGAACAAAATCAAGCAGAAGAGATATATAAGGATGTTCAAAAATTAAGCAAGAAATCGGATGATATGGGTGAAAAGTATTCAGATAAATTAAGAGACTTAGCAGATAAATACGATGTTTCAAAAGGACTAAAACCTAATTCTGTGCCAATCCCACCACAATAATCGGGGAATCAGTGTCCAACTTATCCCCCTTTTGGCATAGTAGAGTAGGATATAAATGATGAAAAATATGGAAGTAAATAGTTCCTATGGGTTCCATAATAGCCGTGGAGAAAAAGATATGAAGAGGATAAGCACATTTTTAATTATCTTTGTTTCATTGTTAATATTCCTTAGTGCCTGCAATAACAACGTTGGTGAAGAGCTTGTTAAATATAATAATGAGGATATGAACCCTCTGAGTGAAAAAGCGTTGGAATTAAAGGAAATGGAAAAACATTTTTATACGATTGTTCAAGACCCCAAAAAAGCACACCAATACATAAAGGATGAGGTAATTCCTTTTTTAAACGAATTGAATAAGAATATTAATTCCATTCAAAAGAACTTGAAAACAGACGAAGTTAAGGATCTTAATGCTATTGAAATAAAACAATCGAACTATACTTTGCATTCTTTTGAAAAGTTGGCCAAGGTTTTGGTACTGCAAATACCTCCGGTAACAGATGAGGAACAAAAAGAGTCGGAAAAGTTATATCAGGATGTTCAGAAGATAAATGAGGATATTGATAAGGCTAAAGATAAATATAATCAAAATTTAAGTGACCTTGCAGACAAATATGATGTTTCGAAGGAATTGAAGCTACCTTTCCGTTAACTCGGCCTGAATTCAAACAAGGAACTAGAGGTATTATCAAAAAAACAAAACAATTTTTCACAACTATCTTTTAAAATTAATAGCAGGGCGTTCCAAAAATTTTTACGGATGGCCCTACGATTCTTACGAATACTCATGGGAATTTTGTGTGTTGTGGCCCAAAAAGCCTTTCAATAAAACGTATTCAGCCGAAAAATGACCGCAATTTTTAAAAAAAACACTAAAATTTGTCCAAGAATCATCCTACTTTATCCGAAAATCGCAGCAATTTATCTTCCAACTTGCAGGTAAAACAAAAAATCCCCTAGGGAACAGAGGAATTTGATCAATAAATAATGCTTCTAGTCGTTTCCGCACGCTTCCAGCGGGGTTCGCTCGGTCCTCGTTTTGCGGACCAAGGAAATATTTTACTTAAATTGAAGCGTATGGTTACTTCATTTCTAAAAACATTGATATAAAATGTAAGAGGTGGACTAATGGAAACTGTAAATACCATAGTAGGAATTACTGCTTCAATACTTTCTATAGCTTGAATTGTTTTCTCAAAAAAAGTATCTGATAAAAATAAAGAAATTGAGCGACATCTAAAACGGGAACTAAATATCACATTGGATTCATCGAAAAAAGTCGTTTCTATGATGAAAGAGCTTTAAATAATGGAGAAGGGAGAGAAGGAGAATGGGAGTCGAGGAACAAAAAGCAGCCGATGCTCTAAAAGCCATAGCACGTGATCAAGGAATTAAGTCCTATATTCAACAGTCACCGGATTTGTATCCCTTATTTCAAAAAGCTGCAAAACGTTTTGTCACTGGCGAAACAAGGGAAGAAGGCATTTCGGCGGCAGAATCGCTTCGGTCGAAGGGATATCGGGTTTCACTGGAATATATCGGGGAAAACACTTCAGAGGAAGCTGAATGTATTAAGGCTAAGAATGAATTTGTTAGGTTAATGAAAGACGTTGGCTCAAGAAATCTGCACGCAACAATATCTTTTGATTTATCACATATTGGCTTATTTATTAGTGAGGCATTTGCCCAAGACCAATTAGAGGAACTTGCGGAGGAAGCAAAGGCATATCACTTAACACTTATGATCAGCATGGAGGAATCCGCAAAAACGGACAGTATTCTTAGTGTGTTCAAAAGGACCGCTGTGAAATATTCTAATATTGGGATCACCCTGCAAGCTCATTTAAAGCGGACGGCAAATGACTTAGAAGAGTTATTACATTATCCCGGAACGATTCGAATTGTCAAAGGGGCTTATCAGGAACCTGAAGATATTTCAATGTCACGCTCGGGAGAATTAAATAAACACTATTTGGATTTGGCAAAGATATGCCAAGAGGCTAACCATCCTGTCTCCATTGCGACACATGACGAATCTTTGATTAAGGAACTTCTAAAAGGAAATCAATTAGCTAAAACTGAATTTGAAATGCTTTATGGCGTCCGGCCTGATATGGCAAAAGAACTTAAGGATCGCGGATGTAAAACTAAAATTTATCTTACATACGGTGAAGAATGGTATTTGTATCTGTGCCATCGACTAGCAGAATACCCTCCAAACATTTATACCGCTATTTCGGATATTGTTAATTTGGAAGCGGGGGATGACTCAGCACTTTATTGAAGTTTTAGCACTTCAATTCTGTCTGTTATGGTTAGAAATGAATGGGGAACAATGGTATTTAAAAGGAGCTGTGTTTTGCAAGGTAAAAGTACACAAGATTGCAATGAAAAAATACATAAGCTTGCCAGCCTGATTTATTTAGTTATTTCTTGATAATGCATGTG
>NZ_SLXK01000028.1 GCF_004341035.1 Scopulibacillus darangshiensis | reverse complement strand
TCACCCCGAAGGGATCAGCTTGCTTCCCGCGCTCGACTTGCATGTATTAGGCACGCCGCCAGCGTTCGTCCTGAGCCAGGATCAAACTCTCAAAATAGTTGAGACGCTATGCGGTCTCGTTATAAATAAGTTGCCTTCGCAACTTGTCATTCAATCGTTGTGATCCTTAGCTGTTTAATTCAAAAGGTTGCCCTTTTTAATCACGCTTGGCTTTTGTTTAGTTTTCAAAGAACATCCACTTCTCGAGTACGCTGTGATTTGCGTGATAACATGACGCGAAGCGCGATGTTATTGCGCAAGGACACAAAGAGCGTTGCTTCTCGATATAACATCGATTTGTGAAAAGACACACATTACTCGATGTTTTTGAGCATTAATACCACTCGCAAAACACTATCTATAAATATTTTCGAGGGCGTTTTATCGTTTCAATTACTTATCATACTATGAATCTATCTAACTGTCAACAGGTAAATATTTCATAGATGGTGGGCCTGAGTGGACTCGAACCACCGACCTCACGCTTATCAGGCGTGCGCTCTAACCAGCTGAGCTACAGGCCCATCTAAAATGGGAAATTCAAATGGAGCGGGTGATGGGAATCGAACCCACGACCAGAGCTTGGAAGGCTCTTGTTTTACCACTAAACTACACCCGCGCGTTTCCTGGTCGGGAAGACAGGATTTGAACCTGCGACCCCTTGGTCCCAAACCAAGTGCTCTGCCAAGCTGAGCTACTTCCCGTTAATGGCGCGCCCGAGAGGAGTCGAACCCCTAACCTTTTGATCCGTAGTCAAACGCTCTATCCAATTGAGCTACGGGCGCGTATTTCTTATTAAATTCTTTCTGCTAAATTGTAGCATGGTGCGGTCGAGAGGACTCGAACCTCCACGGGGTCTCCCCCACTAGCCCCTCAAGCTAGCGCGTCTGCCATTCCGCCACGACCGCAGAAAAATAATGTGGTGCGGGTGAAGGGACTCGAACCCCCACGTCGCGAAACACTAGATCCTAAATCTAGCGCGTCTGCCAATTCCGCCACACCCGCAATTTAAAATTTCATCTTCCCGCCCTTAAGCAGTAAAGATGGTGAGCCATGGAGGACTCGAACCTCCGACCCTCTGATTAAAAGTCAGATGCTCTACCAACTGAGCTAATGGCTCATGCTTTAAATAAATGATAATTATCCGCTTACTCCATAAGATGCACATTCTAAGATGAATGGCTGTCTCTCCATCTACAAGTATTGCTTCGATGCTTGTGCTTCGAGACAACTCGACGTTCATTCGAGATGTGAATGCTCGTCACTGAGCTAATGGCTCATGCTTTAAATAAATGATAATTATTCGCTTACTCCATAAGATGCACATTCTAAGATGAATGGCTGGCCCAGCTGGATTCGAACCAACGCATGACGGAATCAAAATCCGTTGCCTTACCGCTTGGCTATGGGCCATTAATTCAAATGGCGGACCCGACCGGGATCGAACCGGCGATCTCCTGCGTGACAGGCAGGCATGTTAACCGCTACACCACGGGTCCGTGGTGATTATAATGGTGACCCGTACGGGATTCGAACCCGTGTTACCGCCGTGAAAGGGCGGTGTCTTAACCGCTTGACCAACGGGCCACGTTAATTAAGATTCAAATGGCGGAGAAGGAGGGATTCGAACCCTCGCACGGGGATACCCGTCTACTCCCTTAGCAGGGGAGCCCCTTCAGCCAACTTGGGTACTTCTCCATATGGCTCCACAGGCAGGATTCGAACCTGCGACCGATCGGTTAACAGCCGATAGCTCTACCACTGAGCTACTGTGGAATATTATTCGAAGATGTCTGCTGTCTCTTCTTCTAAAAGCATATCCTTCGCAGCCTTGTGCATCGAGACAACTCGAAGCCTATTCGAGATGCAAATGCTCGTCACTGAGCTACTGTGGAATATTATTCGAAGATGTCTGCTGTCTCTTCTTCTAAAAGCATATTCTCCGCAGCTTTGTGCATCGAGACAACTCGAAGCTTATCCGAGATGCAAATGCTCGTCACTGAGCTACTGTGGAATATTATTCGAAGATGTCTGCTGTCTCTTCTTCTAAAAGCATATCCTTCGCAGCCTTGTGCATCGAGACAACTCGAAGCTTATTCGAGATGCAAATGCTCGTCACTGAGCTACTTAGAGTGTAATGTTTGTAATGCTTATTAGACGATAAATCATTTCTATCACAACGTTTTAAAACGCAATATGTAGCGCAAAACGCATTTCGAACATTGTGCCGGAAATACTTTATTATCTCAACAGCGACATTTAATATAATACAACAAGTACCTTTGAATGTCAACAAGTTTTTTTAAGTTTATAAAAGCCGTTTAACAACTGCGATCTCGCTACGGCGACTTTATTAATTTAGCACATCAATTATTGCTTAGTCAAGCCTTTTTAAATGGAATTTGACCAAGCTTTCCACGGCATTTCCCACAAACATATTTAGTCAGATTAATCCGGCGCTTTCTATTATATATTTGCCCGCAACCGGTGCATTTATAAACATACTTCGTAGAAATTTGATTTTTTGTCCCGGGGACTAACTGACAGTACCTCGAACCGCCAACATTATCTAAGAGCTCCTTGAAATCGCGATCTCGATGCTGATAGCCTTTCCCTTGAATATGGAGATGGTAATGGCAAAGCTCATGCTTAATAATCCCGATGAACTCCTCCCTTCCATAGTGTTTTAATTGTTTTGGATTAAATTCAATATCATGGCTTTTCAGCAGATAGCGGCCGCCGGTCGTTCTTAGCCGATGATTAAATCTTGCTTCATGTGCAAAAGGAAGATGAAAACGGGATAACGAAATTTCTTCGACCAGTTGTTGCAATTCATCATTAGTCATTTATGATTACCTCATTTATTCGTTTTTAAGACAACTTGGCTTCTCTTTTTCGATGTATAAACCTAAGTTTAAAGTAAAAATTACCTTGGCCCATTGAATTTTGGGCACTTTATACAGGCACTCCTACATAAATTAACAATAAAGCAACTGAAAAGGAGGTTTTTCACCGGATGCCTTTTTGGTTTAAAAAGCAGTTAAGAGAAGCTTACTATAAAAAAGACCGTTATCAAATTAAATTACTCAATCAATGTTGGTTCTTTTATCAGGAAAGGCACTGTTCGTAGCAAACAGTGCCTTTTTCTACCCTTTATTCATTTGGAGGCAACATAGATAGCGCAATCCTTCCCTTTTGCTCGTCGACATTTTCCACCCACACATTTACAATCTGGCCGACGTGTACAACATTTAATGGATGTTTCACATATTGTTTCGATAACTTCGAAATATGAACTAGTCCATCTTGTTTAACCCCTATATCAACAAACGCGCCAAAATCGACAACGTTTCTTACTGTCCCTTCGAGCTGCATACCTGCTTTTAAATCCTTTAATTCAAGAACATCTGTTTTTAATAGAGGTTTTTTGATGTCTTCACGCGGGTCCCGTCCCGGGCGGATCAAGGCATCAATGACATCCTTTAAAGTTGGTTCACCAATCCCCATCGCCTCAGCCGTTTCTTTTAAAGATAGTGCTGCAAGTTGTTCTTTTAAACGATCAGTTCCTAAATCTTCTAATGAACAGTTAATCCTCTCCAGCAGCTTAAGAGTGTCACTATAACTTTCCGGATGGATTGCTGTCCGGTCGAGCGGTTGAGTTCCATCGGTAACCCGCAAAAAGCCTGCGCTTTGTTCATACGTTTTAGCGCCAAGACGAGGGACATTTTTCAACCGATCGCGCGTGTCGTACTTTCCGTTTTTATCCCGTTCTTTAATAATATTGTTGGCCACAGTCTTTGAAAAGCCGGCAACATATTGGAGAAGTGAGGATGATGCAGTATTAACATTCACGCCGACCCGGTTAACAACGGTTTCCACGACGAATGTTAAAGAGGCGTTAAGATCCTTCTGTGAAACATCATGCTGATATTGACCGACACCAACTGATTTTGGATCAATCTTAACAAGCTCTGCCAACGGGTCCTGAAGCCTTCTTGCAATGGAAACAGCGCTTCGCTCCTCGACTTTAAAATCAGGGAACTCCTCCCTCGCAAGAGCTGATGCAGAATAGACACTTGCGCCCGCCTCATTGACAATAAGATAGTATATGTCTTTATCACTTACTTCCTTAATGACGTCTGCGATAAATGTTTCGGTTTCTCTAGAAGCTGTCCCATTTCCGATCGCGATCATTTCAATATGATATTTGTCAATAAGACCAAGAACATGCGCTTTGGATTTCGCTGTTTCTGATTTCGGCGGCGTTGGGTATATAACCGATATATCCAGCACCTTGCCCGTTTCATCCACAACCGCAAGTTTGCAGCCGGTACGGTAAGCCGGATCAACCCCAAGAACAACCTTTTCTTTAATTGGGGGTTGAAGCAGCAGGTGCTTGAGATTCTCTGAAAAAATATGTATGGCCTGATCGCCAGCCTTCTCAGTTAAAGATTGTCGGATTTCACGTTCGACTGAAGGTGCAATCAGCCGTTTGTAGGCGTCCTCAACAGCTTCAGTCAAGATTCCTCTCGCGGCGGTTGTCTTTCCTCGCATTGTATAAGAATCAAGCCATCTGTTAATGTCGTCTGCGGGAGCTTTAACATTTACCCTTAGAATGCCTTCCTTCTCACCGCGGTTGATTGCAAGCACCCTATGAGGCACTATATTTCCGATCATTTCTTCATACTCGTAGTACATTTCATAAATTTTCTTTTCATCCTTCTCTTTTTCCTTACCGGTTATCTTCAGCGACCCGCCTTTGTAAGTCCTGGATCTGATCCATTTTCTTACTTCAGGATCATCTGATACTTTTTCCGCTACGATGTCTCCCGCCCCTTTAATCACATCTTCAATCTGAAGCAGTTCATGTTCTTCCGATAAATACTTTTCTGCCTCGGGTTCAACCGGTTCAGAAGGTAAAGTCAGAAGCCAATCAGCCAATGGTTCAAGCCCCTTTTCTTTCGCCACAGTAGCGCGCGTCCTTCGTTTTTGTTTGTAGGGTCGATAAAGATCTTCCACTTCCTGCAGCTTAACTGATTTTTCAATTGATTTTCGAAGATCGTCAGTCAGTTTGCCCTGTTCTTCGATTAACCTTAAGACTTCTTCCTTCCTTTTGCCAAGTTGTACAGCATATTGCCAACTGTCGTTTATCGCGTTAATTTGGACCTCATCAAGCCCCCCGGTCAATTCTTTCCTATACCTCGCTATAAAAGGTATTGTATTATCATCTTCAAGCAGCTTGATAACATTTTCTACTTTTTTAATTTGAAGCTGCAGCTCATTTGCGATCTGTTGCAGCGTTGATCCATCTTGCAGTGCTGTCTGGCTCAATTCCAACGCCTCCTTCATTGTTATTATCATATCAAAAGTTGCCTTTTTCCTCATCATCTGTTAACAACACAAAAGAAAAACAGCCTCCTGTATTAAGGAGACTGATGTATTTTTATAATCCTAACACAATGGCTTTCCGATCAAAAGGGTCACGTCATCCCCATTGCCTTGCATTAAATCGTTAAAATAATCCTCGGCTTGGTCCGGTCTGTCAGCAGAATAGATATGCCGAATAACCGGGAGCTGCTGTGACAGGATGTTCACACCATCGGAATGAATAACAAAAAGCCCGCCTTCAGGATAAGCAAATTCCTGCACATGAAAGCGGACAGGTCTTCCTGATAAAAAACCGGGTTTCGAAAGCGGTGTAATTGATTTGCCCTGCTTCGGATAAATTGACAGTCTAATGTTTCCAACACCGCAGTACGTGACCAAGCCCTTTTTGTAATCAATTTTAAATATTGTTACCACTGCTCCACGTTCATTATGAAGTGAAAGATTAGCCTTTAACATTTGTGTTTCAACAGGCAGTTCATGGTGATTCCGAACGGTGTCAACAACCTTTTGGGACGCTTCCTTTGCACCTATACCGCTTCCAAGACCATCAGCAACGGCGCATATAAGATAGTCATCTGTTTCCTTTACATAATAACTGTCTCCACAACAAGGTTTGTCCCTTTTGGCTTTTTGGATAGCAGACACTTTAAATTTATCGAAAGGATAATATTCAATCATGTCAACTTTTCAAGCCCTTCATCAGGCAAGGTTTCCCGAAGCTTTTGCAAAGCTCTTCTCTGCAGCCGTGACACATGCATTTGTGATATGCCCAAACGATCTCCGGTTTCCTTTTGACTTAAATTTTCAAAATAGGTGCATTCTAGGATTTGCTTCTCCCTTTCTGACAACACATGGAATACCTTCTCCAACAATAACTTTTTGTTAACCGTTTCATATCCCTGCTCTTGACTGCCAACCAAATCCAGGAGTGTAACTGTGCTTCCCTCAGAATCAGCTTCAATCTTCGTATCGACAGACAAAGCATTGTAGCTTTTGCCCATTTCCATCGTTTCAAGTATATCTTCTTCGGAAACAGAGAGATAATCAGCAATCTCAATAACCTTGGGTGACCTCTGTAAATCATTCGTCAGCACATCCACTGCTTTTTTGATTTTAGGACCCAATTCCTTAATTCTGCGCGGAACATGGACACTCCATGTCTTGTCACGAATGTAACGTTTGATTTCTCCAACAATTGTCGGCACGGCAAAAGACTCGAAGCTTCTGCCGAATGAAGGATCAAAACGGCGGAATGAAGCTAGTAAACCAATCATTCCGACCTGGAAGAGATCCTCTTGAATGTCACGGCTTTTCGAAAATTTGTTGGACAGTGATATAACCAGATTTTCATACTGGTTAATTAACCGGTTTTGCACAGCCTCATCTTTAGGGTCTTTCTGATATAAAGCAATTAAATCATTAATATCACTCTGTTGAAGTTGAGACTTTATCGGCAAAAGAATCCACCCCGTCTCTATTAAGGAACTTGGTCATCATGACAACAATGCCCGATTCGCTGCTAATGGTTATGTCGTCCATTAACGTATCGATTAAGAAGAGCCCCAGCCCTCCTTCATTAACCTGGTCTAATGACATGTTAGGATCTAGTGGTTTTAGCTTTCCGACAACCTGTTGATAATCAAAGCTCGCACCCTTATCTATGACCATAATTTCAATGCGGTCTGTATGACATTCGATGCGAATGGCGATCTGTCCGTTTTCAACATCCTTATAGGCATGTTTGACTGCATTTGTGCAAGCTTCAGAGACGGCAATTTTGATATCTTCAATATCATCGTAGGAATACCCCATCCTATTCGCGACACCCGATGTTGTCAGCCTGACAATGCCGACGTATTCAGGTTTTGCGGGGATGGTTAATTCAATTGTATCGGCACTTTGTATCATCGTTGTTCCCCCTTTACTGCCTCATCACCCTTTAGAATCTCCATTAGTCCAGTGATTTGAAAAAGCCTTTCAACACGGGGCGTCATACCTTGTATTTCAAGGCTGCTATTATGTTGCTTGGCTGATTTAAGGCCGGCAATAATAACACCTAATCCTGTACTGTCCATATATTCCGTTCCACTTAAATCAAGTGTGACTATTGCATGATCCTTTTCAGTAAGCGGCAAAAGCTCATTCTTAAGCTCGGGAGCCGTGAAAGCATCCACTTCACCATGAAGGGTCAAAACATATCTATTGCCATTCATTTCCGCTCTTTCAATATTCAAGTTCATAAGAAACCTCCTAAAGGCCATAAGTACTATATTGTAAATTACCCGTAACAAAAAAACCTAAACCTTAGAATTTCATCACAAGTAATGTAAAATCATCCCTGAGCTCGAAATCTTGCAGCTTCTCGAGTTCATAAAAAACGTTGTCAACAATTTTCTGAGCGGAAAGATGCATATTGCGGCGGATCATAGCAATGATTTCTTCACGTTCAATAAATCCCTTTTCCGTACGGCACTCAGTAACACCGTCAGAGAGCAATATAATCATATCGCCCGGCCCGACCGTTTTAACGTATTCCTGATAGGTCGTCGTTCGTGACAAACCAAGAACGAGCCCCTTAGCACTCAGTTCATCAAAATAATCGCTATCTGCAGAATAGTAGAAACCTGGCTCATGCCCAGCTGATGCGAAGGAGAATTCCTGAATACGCGGGTCATAAATACCGTAAAACATTGTAATGAACATGCTTGGATCAACATTTTGTTCAACTACACGGTTCAGACTTTCAAGCATGGCTCCTGGCTGCATACGTTGTTCCGGCAGACTGTCCATGGAGTATTTAATCATCGACATACACATAGCAGCAGGGATGCCTTTTCCAACAATATCTGCTACAGCTACACTAATACAATTATTATCATCCATTACAAAATGATAATAATCCCCGCTCATCTTTTTGGCAGGCTGGCTGATCACGCCAATGTCGATGAAATCACAATCAGGAACTTTCCCTTTGAGAAGTGATTGCTGGACATTAGCCGCAATGTCAATTTCTGAATCGAGCTGCTGCTGCCTGTCCCTTAGACTTTGGTGCTCTCTGTAAGCAAACCCGTAACCGATCATCACCTCAAGCAAAAACTCTAAAGAGGCGTACATTTTTTCGTCCAAGTCAGGTAAAAGATTATTAAGGACCTCTATGTGCAGGCTAACGACTTCTTCCGGTGATACGTTCTGCTCAATCATCTTTCTGCTGAACTGCTGACCCTTATATAAGGCCCGTTCTCCCCTAACCTTAATATAATTGGACAACATGTTCTGATATCTTTCTAATAGGATCTCATAATCCATTAGAAACCTGTCCCCTCTCTATCTAACGGAGCCACTTAATTGCAACAATTTCTGTTCCCCGGCCTTCCTGAGAATGAATTTTAAAATCATCCATTAACCGTTTTACTCCGGGCAACCCTGCTCCAAGCCCCCCGGAAGTTGTATAGCCGTCTTGCATAACCAGACGGATATCACTAATTCCCGGGCCTTGATCAGTGGAAATGATTTTAAGTCCGATTCGCCCCACCTTACCAAAAGCTTCAACATCTATCTCCCCGTTCTGGGCATACAAATAGATGTTTCTTGCTAATTCCGAGATAGCAGTTGTAATACGGGCCTGATCAACTTGTCCAAAGCCCATTTCTTTTGAGAGTTCACGGCCAAGCTGACGCGCCTGAACGATGTCCCACTCATTTCTGATTTTCACAGAGGCTTGGGTCTCCATACGCTAGCCCTCCAATTCCTGCTGCAGTTTCTCAAGCCCTTTTTCAAGATCCAATGATGTCGGGACACCTTTTAGATTAATCCCCAAATCAATCAGGGTGATGGCTACGGCAGGTCTGATACCGGTTAATACGACCTTCGCACCTAGAAGCGCGGACATTTTTACAACATCATCGAGAATTTTGGCAATATAAGAATCGATCATATCAACAGTCGTAAGGTCGATCACAACACCCTTGGCACCGGTCTCATGGATTTTATCGAGTAAATCCTCTTGAAATTGTATCGCGGTCCGATCGTCCAGCTCTACTTGAATCGTAATCAAGAGGTATTCATACAGTTTCAAGATTGGAATTCTCACTGTCCATCCTCCTGTGCGATATTAATTATTTTCCGCTTTGTCATTTCCAAAGCGGTTTCTATCCCTTTCCTAAGCGTGCTTCTTGTTGGAAATTCTCCAAGTTCGATTCCAAGATTAACAATTGTCTGAGCAATCTCTGGGCGAATACCGACTAGAATACACTCTGAACCAACTAGACGAACCGCTTCAGAAGCTTGTATGATATGATGGGCCACCATCGTATCAACAACGGGCACGCCGGTAATGTCGATCAAGACGACCTCGGCTCCATGATCAATGACACCTTGGAGAAGGTTCTCCATAATGAGCTTCGCCCGCTCCGTGTCGATCGTCCCTATAAGCGGCATGACGGAAATGTGCTCCATTATAGGAATTAGCGGTGCAGACAATTCCAACAACGCGCTTTTTTGCATCGATACGGTATGCTCCCATGTTTCGGTTGCATCCTTTATTAACTGGTTAAAAATGGGGTCTATAATGGCGTCCGTGCGCTTGTATAATCCCAGTAGGTCTTTAGCTTCCGTAACATTTTTGTCAATGACATCCATGACCACTTTTCTAAAAACCTGCAAACCACTCGTTAAATAACTTAATGGCCAGCCAAATTGAAGAATCTGTTCTATAAAAACATTGACGCCTTCTGAACTTTCTCCGCCATTACCATTCAGGTAATCAAAAATAACGTCAATAAAGTTTTCGTTTGCCGTTTCCATTGTTTTATGTGGGACAGTGTAATTTGAATATTCCGGTCTCTCTTCGTCCATTTGTTTCTTCCATAAAGTAACAATATCTTCTTTATTGTCCTTTATATACTTAATAACAGGCACCTTGACCCTTCCCTTCGTATATATATTCATGTATATACTGTAAATAATTATTCCATTCATTGGACATTAAAGCAATCATTTTGTAGGTTAAAAACACCAAAGGCATCTACCCATCATACGGGTAAATGCCTTTAATGTCTATGCATATTGTTTTCTCTTCCACCGGATTAGAACGGGTTCCTAGAAGTCTACAAGACTTAAACTAATCTGGATTGCCTCGTTAACATGATTCATCATATCATCATCTAAATGTGTGATTTTATCTGTCAAACGCTGTTTATCGATCGTCCGAATTTGTTCGAGCAAAATGACAGAATCACGGTCAAATCCATACTTTTTCGCATCAATTTCAACATGCGTTGGTAATTTAGCCTTCTGAATTTGAGCTGTAATAGCTGCCACAACTACTGTAGGACTAAAACGATTGCCGATGTCGTTTTGGATGATCAAGACCGGCCGCACACCGCCTTGCTCTGAACCAACGACCGGGGAAAGATCGGCAAAGTAAACATCGCCGCGTTTTACAATCACCCTACCTACACCCCACTAACAAGGCGCTCTAAGGTGACTTCGGCCTCCTCTTCAGCCTGAAACGCTTCGGAAGCGATGTGTAAGTTGATCTTTGCCATTTCCATATACCCCTGGCGCATCGATTCCCGAATTTGGCGTTTGCCTCTTTCCCGCAGATACATTCTTACTGCACGATGAAGAAACTCACTCCGGTTAACGTTATCCTGCTGAGCAATGCCATCCATTTCACTTACTAAATGATGCGGCAGCTTCACTACAATTTCTCTTGAATTCGATTCAGGCATAGGTGCACCTCCAACAAATCACTACGACACATTATTATTCCACATTCAATCATATCATTACCCTAAAGGCATTGCAAAGATACTTTGTAAGCAATAATTGGTAAAGAAAAAAAGATTTCTATCCTGTATTCTTTACATAAATTCAGAAGTTATAAGCCTTTTAACCCAGAAAAAAATTATATCTCCTCGTTTGTTTCCAGTAGAGGGTTTCTGACTTTTAATCTTTCGCCACTTCTAAAGTATATCCTCGGTACACGTTCACTAATCATACAAGGAATTTCATAGTTAATTGTTCCAAGTCTCGCGGCTACTTCATCAACCGTGATTTTTACGTCGGGGCCGCCGCCGATAAGCGTTACCTTTTCACCTACAGGGACTTCATAAGGCAGACGGCACATGAATTGATCCATACAAATTTTCCCTGCAATTGGACACCGGTTATTTCTAACAATGACTGTGCTGTCCTTTGCCAGGCTTCTCGTCCAGCCGTCTGCGTAGCCGACCGGAACAGTGCCAATCCATTCGTCCTTCTCCGTCCGGTAAATGGCTCCATAGCTTATTCCTTCATTAGGAGGCACGCTTTTGACGTGAACCAGCCTGCTATGAAAGCTAAAGGCTTCTTCTAATTTAAACGGAAGCCCCGGCTTCATCTCCTCTGAAGGAGAAAGCCCATACATTGCAATGCCAAAGCGAACGAGATTGAACATATTTTCAGGATGTTTCAATGAGGCTGCACTGTTCCCGCAATGAATCAAATTGGGATTAATCCCTAATTCCTTCAGCCATGACAGTCCCTCTTTGAAACGGCTGTACTGCTCATTAAAATAGGTCTGATTATCCTCATCAGCTGTAGCAAAATGTGTGAATGCACCTTCAATGATAAAACGCGGATCCGATTTCATTTCGCCTATCAAGCCCTTAGCTTCTGAATAATCACGCACACCCAACCGCCCCATCCCAGTGTCAAACTTAAGATGAAAAAAGACGGGATGCTGACTTTTATAACATTTCGACGCTTCACGCACCCATTCCTGCTGAAAAACCGTAATTGAAATATTGTATTTTGCAGCAATATGAACATCTTCAGGGCGTGTCCACCCCAACACCAGAATAGGCGCCTCTATTCCTGACACCCTTAATCTGACCGCTTCATCCAAAAGGGCGACACCCAACCATTTGGCGCCTGCTTCAAGCGCTGTTTCCGCAACCTCTTCCGCGCCGTGCCCATAGCCGTTCGCCTTGACGACAGCCATAACCATGGTATCAACCGGAAGCAGCTGTCTCATGTTCACAACATTAGCTTCAATCGCATCGAGATTAATCTCCGCCCATGTATCTCTATAAAAAGGCACTTCCATTTTCATATATCTCCTTGTCCATCATCTAATCTATTCCTAAAAGGTTTCTCGTTTATCTTATCATTGTATAAAGAAAACTTGCCGATTGGCAAGCCTTTAATAGGCGTAGCCAGAGGCTTAGTTGCCCTTATGTGCGCCGGAAAGTTTATACTTTCCGATTAACTAAAGAAAACTTGCCGATTGGCAAGCCTTTCACAGGCGCAGCCAGAGGCTTGGCTGCACTTATGTGCGCCGGAAAGTTTATACTTTCCGATTAACCAATAAAAAAAGGCTCAGGTGAATGTCACTCGAGCCGGTACTACTAAGGTTTATTTAATTACCTTGCCATTGACAGAACGGGCAATGGCCTGCATCTCTTCTTTTGTCAATTTATCCGATGCCAAGTAATATTCCATCCCTTTGTTAGACCAGGATAATGAATGGTCGGTCATTGTCCCTACAGTAAATCCCAGGTAGACCAGCTTACCCATCGCTGCGACTTGTTTGCTCGTATTAGCCGCTTCACTTTTTGATTCGATTAAGGTAAAAGATTTGTCGCCTTTATACCTTAATATAAATTTTTTGTCTCCGGCGGTCCCTACCGATGTCATCTCTTCCAACTTTGTTTTTGGCAGATTTACTGTCGGATAGAAAACTTTAAATTCATTCTCTTTACTTGCTGTAGTTGGCTCATCAATCTTTGCGCTTGTCATATTCTTTTTGACGTTAAAGGCATCTTTGTCAAATTTAGGATTGAAGGTAAAGTCTTTAAATGCGATGTCTACGACCACATTCATATCTTTGTCCATGACCTGAACAGAGGCCGGGCGCAAATTATCTTTCATTAATGAAATCTTCTGATACGCAAGCTCTTTGGTCGGATAATTCGTTTTTGTTTTAAAAATAAACTTGTTTTCTTTGGCTTCAAAAGTTGGCTCGGAGTCGTTAAGTATGTCTTTTGCAAGTGATTGGTAGAGGTAATATTGGCTGCGATTTTCCGGCCAATCGCTTTCAAACTTATAGCTTTTGTTCAAAGCGGGTGTTAAGACATAGACACCGTCTTTATTGCGGATAATCATCTGTGTGTTTTCTTTTTTATCATCTTTTAAAACAACTTTGTAGTAATTCGGATTCTTATACCAAATGTCAGCATGGTAGCTTTGCTTCTTATCCCCATGCATAAATGTCATGACCGCCTTGGTTTTATAGCCCTCGATTTTATCCATCTTTTTGTCTAATTCAGACACAACATCTTTTTGGGACTTTTCACCGCATCCTGCCAAGACAAACAGGAACATGATGCCCACGAATATGATTCCCATAGTTCTTTTCACTTTTATCCAACCCCTTTGTCTCATGTCGGTGACAAAGGAGGGATTCTATTTTAACAAACCGTATCACGATAGAAGTTATGCAGCACCACCGGAATTGCCTGAGTTACATCGGATGCCAGAACATCCAATTTAGAATGGCTGTGCAGAGTAAGGTGTTCGGCGACCATCCCATGAAGATGCACGGCATTGCAAATGGCGGACAAGAGCGACTGATGCTGAAACATAAAGGCGAAAATCATCCCGGTAAGGACATCCCCGGTTCCCCCTTTAGCAAGAGCGGCGTTGCCTGTGTCATTGACAAACTGATTGCCATCCGGTGTGGAAATGACCGTATATTTCCCTTTCAAAACAACATAGATGCCATGGTTAACCGCAAACGCTTTGGCTGTCTGAAACCGGTTATTTTCAATTTCTTTAATAGTAAGACCGGTCAGTCTTGCCATCTCACCAGGGTGCGGAGTAATCACTACCGGCGCCTGCCGCTTTTTTAATAGCTTTATATAGCTTTTTAAATGGAACAAGCCGTCTGCATCAATCAACAATGGGATATCATCATGGCTAAGGGCCTTTTTGACCAAATGAGCAGTTGATTTTTCCCTTCCAAGCCCGGGGCCAAGTGCAATCCCATCATAATGATCAAACTGAATATCGTCTCTGGATACATATGTTGCCTCAACTGCATGTGTGGAAACCGCCGTCCAGATTTCCTCAGGTGTGCTGATTGTTAATAACCCGATTCCAGATCGAAGTGCCCCCTTTGCGGCCAATGCGGCAGCGCCCGGCATTTCTGTGCTACCTGCGATTAACAGTCCTTTGCCATGCGCACCCTTATGCGAGAACGCTTCCCGCTTCGGCAATGATGTGAGGACATCCTCCCTCGTCCAGAGTCTTCGAAGAACTTCTTGTTCTCTGAATGCGATATTCGGAATGCCAATATCCACTATATGACTGGTTCCAAAATAAGCTGCTGCAGGCTTGGTATACATGGCAAGCTTTGGGCACTGTAATGTGTAGGTGTGATCGGCCTGAACAGCTTCGTGCGTAAACTGACCCCCATTGGCCGGAACCCCGCTCGGCAGATCCACTGCTGCTACCATTGCCTGCGACTGGTTAACGCTCTGAATCACCCCAAGATAAGGGGAACGGGGTTCACCGTGAACACCCGTACCCAACAACGCATCAATAACAACCGTATACTCATTAACTTTTTTCAGGAAAGTGTTATGCTCATCTTGGATAAATCGGACGGTGCCGCCTGCACGAAAATAAATTCCCATATGACTTTGCGCGTCTCCAGTCAGTTCTTTTTTCGCCGGAACGACCCAGACATCGGTTTGAAATGACTTTTCCATCAGGCATCTTGCTATGACAAATCCATCTCCGCCATTGTTCCCTTTACCTATGATCACTCCTATCCGATCCTCTTTTTTCAAAAGCGGTAATAACTTTTGGAAAATCGCACGGCCGGCGTTTTCCATTAAAATCGCGCCCTGCAAGCCAATAGTTTCGATTGCATAGTGGTCGATGGCTTGCATCTCTTCTCGTGATACGATATGCACAATAGTCCCTCCCAGCGCATTAAAAATATATGAGACAACTTCCCGCAATATGCAGACTAGCTTGACAGGCTTTCAATAATAACAAATGCTGCAGCGGTTGTTCTTGTATGGGTAATAGATAAATGGATGACTTGCTCTTGATTCATTCGGTCGTTTAAAATGGGTTTGCCTTGCATATCATTTACTATCTCAATATCCTGCCATGAAAGATTCTTGCCGATGCCTGTCCCTTTTGCCTTTGCGTATGCTTCCTTAGCAGCAAAACGGCCGGCCAGAAATTCAGTCTTTCTTTTATCAGTCCGCTTTATGTAAAGATTTATTTCCGTGGGAGTTAAAATCCGGCTTATAAATTTATCATGATGAATAAGGTTAACGATTCGATCAAGCTCCACAACATCTAATCCTGTTCCTATAATCATCTTTTTCACCTTTTTATCAAGAGTGGAGATACAACCACTCGATTTTGATTTATACTATACTAATGATGCGTGCTCAAAAAGGAGGCTTACCTTTTGTTTATCCGAAATGAAAGTTTTAAAACATTCACTAGGCACTATCCTGTTGTTTCAATTATCCTTGCATTAAATATTGTTGTCTACCTTATCTTCTTTTTAGATAAGTTTCTCTCGACTGGCATAGGCTATACCATTGTCCAGTTTGGCATTGGCTATAACTTATTGATTCACTTAGGTGAATGGTGGCGTTTAATCACACCGATTTTCCTGCATATTACTTTCTCACATGTCCTATTTAATTGTTTCTCACTGTTTCTTTTTGCTCCTGCACTGGAATTAATTCTAGGAAAATGGAAATTTATTATCGCCTATTTAGGCACAGGGCTTATCAGCAACATCGCTACATATTTCATGCAGCCGCTTCAATTTTCTCATTTGGGTGCAAGCGGAGCAATTTATGGGTTATTCGGCTTCTATCTTTACATGGTTGCTTTGAGACGCGATCTAATCAGCCGGCAGGATAAAACAGTCATAACAGTTATTCTTGTTCTTGGCCTGATTATGACATTTCTTACCCCTAATATTGATATTTTGGGTCACCTATTCGGCTTATTGGGTGGATTTATCTTGGCACCAATCATGTTGTTCAGAGTCAAGGGACCCCATACTTATTAATAAATTTGAGAAGCGAAATTTATAGGGTGGTGAGGTGCGGAGGAACTTACACACTGCAATAGAAATTTCATTCATTATAGGACTCAGATTCCGCTATTTGTACGAAAAGTGACGCTTTTTTGATGTTATAGGACTTAGATTCCGTTATTTGCTAAAAATCAACATAAATCACCTCCTAAATTCCCGAATAACGGAATCACAGTTAATCACAGTCCGATACGCTCATAAAATAAAGCGTTTTGTAATAGATAGCGGAACCACGGTCCGATAAAAATCCTAACATCCACTTACCAAGTGAGGAGTAGATGTAAATCCCCACCTTATAACAATTTTTTCCCCAAACAAGTGACTTTTAATAAAATTAACTCCTAATTGCCTATGAATCATAGTTTTTATACAAATAAAACTATGATCTTCCAAACTATTTGTCACCAATTACCAGAAACTATCTTATTTTACAAAAAGAAAGTGAGTTAACAAAGCTATTTTCCAACTTTGTTTTGCGGTTATTCAGATAGGTATTTTAGACTAATTAAAAGGTAATAAACCCCTGCTGTTTTGTTTACTTATGACTTCGGTTACCCTTCATTAAGCCTTATTCTTTCTTTGTTTGTGCTTAAAGTTCATAAAAATATTTTTCCGCGAAACTTCATCGCATTGAAGCGACAGAATATTAAATAATTATTGATTTATCTGACATTAAAACATATAATTTTGTTGTACTAATTTTACACATTGATTGACTTAGGGGGGATTTGATGTCACAAGGGAAATTCAAGAGAAAATTAAACCTGCTAGACTTAACTTTTTTAGGTGTAGGCTCCATTATCGGATCAGGGTGGTTATATGCCTCACTTAAGGGAGCCTCCTATGCAGGACCCATGGCATGGCTCTCATGGCTTATTGGCGCATTCGCTATTATTTTAATTGGGCTAGTCTACGCTGAATTAGGAGCGTCATTGCCACGGGCAGGCGGATTTGTCCGTTATCCTGATTATTCGCACGGGTCTATCGCAGGCTATTTGATCGGTTTTGCATCGCTGCTTGCGTACTCCAGTGTAATCGGCGTTGAGGTCGAGGCTGTTAGGGGCTATGCACAAACATGGTGGACGGCACTTGGGCATGCGGACGGCAGCCCGACAATACTTGGTTTTATTGTTCAAATTGCACTTTTATTCATTTTCTTCTTGCTTAATTATTGGAGTGTTAATATCTTCGGTAAAGTTAACACTTTGGTAACTGTTTTTAAATTTGTTGTCCCCGCTATAACCATTATTGTATTACTATCAGTTATGCATTCGGGCAATTTTAGTGTGACCACAGCCGAACCCGGCGGGATGCATGGCGTCTTTAAAGCCGTCGCCGGAGCGGGTATTGTGTTCGCCTTCTTGGGATTCAGGCAGGCCATCGATTTTGCCGGTGAAGCGAAAAGACCGCAAAAAGATGTGCCGTTATCGATCATTTTATCTGTTGTCATTGGCTTGGTTGTCTATGTCCTGCTGCAAATCGCATTCATCGGTTCCGTGCCGCCGGATCAGCTTATTAATGGCTGGGCAAACCTGGACTTCCAATCACCATACGCTGACTTGGCTGCGGCCTTAGGGATGATATGGCTCGTTAACCTCATCCTATTTGATGCGGTTATTTCACCAGCTGGCACAGGTAATATCTACCTTTCAGGAACAGCACGGGTTCTGTTTGCCTGGGCTAAAAACGGTTACTTTTATTCCATATTCCAAAAGGTTGACCCAAAAACGGGTGTACCGCGCGCCGCACTTTGGCTTACATTTATTCTTGCTGCATTGTGGACGCTGCCATCACAGTTCCAAGTCTGGGGCGGGTTAATTTCAGCGGTAACATCAGCCTTTGTCCTGACGTATATGGCAGGGCCAGTGACCGCAGGTGCGTTCCGCAAGACCCTGCCTGATCTTGAAAGACCTTTTAGACTTAAAGCAATGGCGGTTATTTCACCGCTTGCATTTATTGCAGCAACGCTTATTGCTTACTGGAGCGGATGGAGTGTTAATTCGCTGATCATAGGTCTGACACTGGGATCTCTCGTCCTCTATTTTGCATTTATTGATCGGGATGAGAAGTTTACAAAGAATCTTAAAAAGGACTTCCGTTCCTCAATTTGGATTTTCGCCTACTATATTATGGTTCTTGTCATGTCCGGTATAGGCACATTCGGCGGGAAAGCCATTATCCCCGCACCATGGGACACCATTCTCGTCGCGGTATTGGCCTTAGGCATTTATTATTGGGGTGTCAACACGGGCTTGAAAGAACCGCGAATTACTGAAGATGAAGAATACGAAGAGGTCGAAGGAACAAATTCGAATGTTATATAAAGAAGAGGCTGGATCACTCCGGCCTTTTTATTTTGAATTATCGCGAGGCATAAAGCGGCTCCGGCTCTTCATCACATGAGAGTAGTTTGTGGCTTCAGCCAGGGCTTTTTCTTCGATTGGAATACGAATTGATAAAATAATAATATTCAATATAGCAAACACGACAGCGGTTATGTATGCCTGAAAGATTAACGGCAGCGTGATAATTTCTGTCATGACAATAAAATAATTAGGATGCCTGATATATTTGTATGGTCCTTTGGCAACGACTTTTGCCCCCGGCAGGACGATAATTTTAGTATTCCAGAATCGGCCTAGGGATTGCAGCGCCCACACTCTGACAACCTGGCTAATGATAAATAAACAGAGTGGGATCCAAAACCATTGTGCGGGTGTTTTATGAAAGGTTATGACCTCGACGAATAATGAAATAAAAAAAAGGACATGGAGAGTGACCATCCATTTATAATGGGATTTCCCCGCTTCAAAGGCTCCCTTTTCCTTCATAAATCTTTCATTTGTTTTTGCTATCCTTAATTCAACGATCCGCTGAATAACAACCAAAGCAAATATGATGAAAAAGAAAATCATGAGATCCGCTCCCACTCAAGTAAAAGGCATTCTGAACTGAAGCCGGGACCCAATGAAACGGCCACACCTCTTTCTCCCGCCTGGTCCGTCCTGGCCATGACATGTTCAAGAACAAACAGGACAGTTGGTGAGGACATATTGCCATAATGCTGAAGAACGTTCGTTGAAGGGTCTGTCATCCCTTTCTTTAAATCCAATGCTTTTTGATAAGCCTCCAGCACCTTCCTTCCTCCAGGGTGGGCAATAAAATGATCCAGTTCTTGGGATGTCAGTCCGTGTCTATCTAGAAAATGATCAACAGTAGGCTTAAACCATTGTTCCACTATATTTGGTATGCTTTTCGCGAAAACGACATGCAGTCCACCTTCTTTGACATCCCAGCCCATGACATCTTCTGAATCAGGCATCAAGGTTGTCTCTGTGCCAACTATTTTTGGACAGGCTCTCCGTCTGTATTTTTTTAATAAAGGGGACTTGGCACCGGCAACAAGCACACAAGCGGCACCGTCAGCAAATAATGATGTTCCGACAAGATTGCTTTTTGACCGATCGCCATATTGAAAGGTTAGGCTGCACAGTTCAACACACAGAACCAAGACAGACGACTCGGGATAGGCCCGGCAAAATTCAAAGGCGCGTGCCAACCCTGCGGCCCCGCCGGCACAACCTAACCCCCATACTGGAATACGTTTGGTATGAGAATGAAAAGGCATTCTATTCATTATTTTAGCCTCTATACTCGGTGTTGACATGCCTGTGGTTGAAATATAGATTAAGCCGTCAACATCGCTTGGAGAAACGGATGACTCCAGAAAATCATCGCTTGTAAGACACTTTTCTATTGCTTTTATTCCTATATCTATGGATGTTTTTATGTATTGATCATTCTTTTCCCGCAGTGTTCTTTCCTGCTGAAACCACTCAAGCGGTGCCGAAAAAAAACGACGGTCAATTTGACCGTTATCAAAGACAGTTAACAGTCTATCAATATCATGAAAGTTATCCTTAAAAAAATCTCTGGCAAACTGTCTTGTCTGTTCTTGATTTAGGGAATGCGGAGGATTTGCGGTACCGATGGATAAAATATGTGCCAAATTTGATTCACCCTCTCTGTCATTTTCCCTATTGTTCCCAAAAAATGCCCTATTGCATTCATGTAAAAAAACATTTGGGAAAATACTGCGGTTGATTCGGTTGGGGCGGGCAGCGACGCTCTCTATGGTGGCCGTGGCGGCCTATTTTCCCGGTCCACGGGCATCATTTGCCCATGTGCACCTTTTTACTCTAACCCCCCGTTGTTAACAAAAAACCACTAACCAGATTGGGGTTAGTGGTTTACGCTTAAATCTTTTATTTTGTATTCTTGTTTTTTCATTGGCCAATGTACAACTCTAATTACCCTTTTCTTCCTATGGCTCCAATACATAAGTGATTGTGCCTTTTCATTAAATAACAGCAAGTATTGGCCCTGTGTGCGGATTTGCGATGCCCTTGGAATCGAATAGGTTTCGCATATGCCAAGATCAGGATCAACATAGACGAGAGTTTCGGCTTTACCTTCAGCCAGGTCCAATCCGTGAAGGACCAGCTGGCCTTCGTATTCAAAAATTTGCCTTGGCGAAACCTCTATATCGAACTGATCTAAAATGTTACCATCAAGGTCAAGTCTCATCATTTCGCCTTTACCGGAAGAAAAAATTTGACTAGTCGACACATAGAGACACTTATCTTTTCCAATAATACCCGTTGGGAAGAAACCTGTGCCCAAAACCTGTTTCACTATGGTTTTACCTTTAATCTGATAAAGTACTGCTTCATCTGTCATTGGTAAGTAGCTTGTGATATAGAGTCTTTCTAAGTCCATTTCGATATCCCATAAAAATCCATTCATAACCCATTGTTCTACCAGCTGCTGTGTGTCTTTAGAGTATTTATAAATGTACCCTTTGTTATCGGGGCCTTCACAGGCGGCAATCATCCATTCGGCGTATTCATACAATGTTGCTTTACCGTTAACCGCTAAGCTCCTCAAAAATTTGCCGCTATGATTATAAATGTAGAGATGGTTGGCGCTCTGGCCATCGGTTACTTTTTCTGTAAACCAGTAATTTCCGTTGTCGTCTATCAAGAATTGGTCAAAATGTTGCGACTCACAGCGGGATCCGTCAACGGACTTTTGAAACGTATTGAAAATAATCGTCTGGGATTGCAAGGAACTTTTGACGCTATCAATGACACTCGCATCAATTTCTAATGCAGACTCTTGGCTTTTAAATTCTTTCAACGTACAGTCCATCTCCACAAAACCTCCTTATTTTTTGTATCCAAAACTTATTTAAAAAGCTTTAAATAATAGATTAATGACGTCCATATTTCATGACGAAAATGCAACAATATTTATAAACATATAATTTCTTTTGAAAAAACAAGGATTATGAGATCTGCCTTTCGAATATTGAATATTGTTATTAACTTTCTAATACGAATGTTTTAGAATAGATTTATAAGTGACATCTCATACTTTCGTTGTACATAAGTGCCAGATCGTCCTTATAAGGCTTTCGTCAAGTGTTTATTCGTTACATTTGACTTGGTAAACCTTTTGATTCCTTATATCTATCATACCAGAAATACTGGTACTCTTTTATTGGGAAAAAAGCATTATTATGTACCAGATATTTGGGGGGTCCGAGAAGGATTTTTCCCAAAGTGTAAAGGAAGGTATATTATGATAGGAACCAGAATACGCTATTATAGAAAACGGTCGGGGTTAACCCTAGAACAACTTGCCGACGGCATCTGTTCAGTTTCTTATCTGAGCAAGTTTGAACACGGTGAAAAAGCCAGTGATGAGATCATCAAATTCCTCTGTGACCGCCTGGGCATATCATTTGAGGATGTTGACAATCATGAGGAAATCGCCGAGATTAACAGATTGCTTGATGAGTGGTATGAAAGTATCAGGGACCGAAATCCAGATGACATGGCCGAAAAAGAACAAGCCGTAACTGAAAAAATTAACACCACAGAAGATCCTTTTTTACTAATCAAATATGAACTCTTCAAAGTCAGGCTCCTTCTTATTGACCATAAAAGCGACGAAGCCAAGCCTATGTTAGCGAATATAGAAAAGTTCAAAGAAATCTTCACTCCCGAATTGCAGTATCTATACTACCACTTTAAAGGAGTCTATTTTTATACACTGGAAAATTACAACGAAGCATTGCGATTATACCAACATGCTGAAGAATTATTGATTCAATTAAACTACAACGAAAAGGAAGCTGCAGAACTTTACTACCAAATCAGTTTAACTCATACTGATTTTTATCATATTAGTCAGGGTATAAACTACGCTCATAAGGCTTTAGAGTTGTTTGAAAAAAGCTATAATCTAAAACGAATCGCGGATTGCCAGACTTTATTAGGAATTAGTTCCCGAAGAATTTTTAATTATGATCAGGCTGAATTTCATTATACTCAGGCTTTGAAATTCGCGGAATTGTATAAAGATGATATTAGGAAAGGTATTCTTTATCACAATCTTGGCTATGTCCAATCCTTCTTAGGTAACTCAAAAATTGCCATTGATTATTATAAAAAAGGATTAATTTTAAGGGAAACCTTTGACCCTAAAAGCAAATGTCTTACTCTCTTTTTATTAGCTAGAGAACATTTTAAAATTAATGATACTGAAAAAGCACAAAGTTTTATTCAAGAGGGATTAAAAATGTCAAAACAGAACAATCTTAGTGATAGTTATTATAAATTTAAAATTCTTGACTTGAAAATAAATAATAAGAATGAGGAGTATGAAGAACTTCTTAGAAAAAAGGCTATACCATATTTCAGTAAAGTTAAGCTATGGGAGCACGTTTCAGAATACGCTGAAGAACTTGCCAACTATTGCTATGATATAGGAAAATATAAAAGGGCTGGCCACTATTTTAGGCTAGCTATCGGTGCAAGAAACGAATTGCATTAACGGCAAAAAGGGGGAGAATCAATGAAACGATTTATTTTGGGGATCTGTGCCATTACTTTTGTGGCCATACTATCATTCCAACATCAAGATTTAAATAAGCAAGCTAGCGACCATTGTCCACCAAACATAGCAGCCAAAAACGTCATCTAACAAACAGCCGCATTTAGCGGCTGTTTTCTTTTGAAGACAGCTATCCTCTATCCATTCTCAGCTTTTCGTATGTATTTCGTACAATAACTGCCAATCATTAATAAGATGATTGTTATTCCCCAGCTTAAAATCCCTAATAAATCGAACGATTGTGCCCAAAGATTGACAATCGCTATCAGGAAAAGACAAATTGATGATAAATAGCTTCTTATGTCGCCGATTGACCCTTCCGTCCGATGCTTACGGACTGCTTTGTAGAAGACATAGGATATACTTAGGACGAGTAATATTGTAGCAATTATTGACAGCATAATAACCTCCGGACTTTTCATCCCCTTTTAATGTTATTATAAGTATAAAGGATTAGAACACTTTTTGATAATTCCCGGAAGACTTTTTCTAAGTTTACTAACCCTCCCCTGCAGCAAGCGGGAAGAGAGTGAATATAAAACAAAGTTGAAATTTCGTTTAATATTCGTCATACTAGGAATTATAGAAAGTTGAAAGGGAAAACTTTCGGAAAGATTATGAAAGGGGATTAATCTCAAGATGGCATTTGTTATTACTTCACCATGTAAAGACGAAAAAGCTGCTGAATGCGTTGAAACGTGCCCTGTAGACTGTATTTCAGAAGGCGAAGATATGTTTTATATCGACCCCGATGTATGCATCGACTGCGGCGCTTGTGAAGCAGTTTGCCCGGTAGAAGCTATCTATCCTGAGGACGAGGTGCCTGAGGATGAACAACAATACATTCAGTTAAACAGAGATTACTTCACCAAGTAAGACCTGACCCCGTTACTTTAAAAGCAGCGGGGTTTTTTTGTGCCCTTTAGGTCTTGAAAAACAGCCGCTTTACGCCTAGGATTTCAAAGTGATGGTCAAAAGTGAAAATGCAGGGAATTTTATATTGGGCCATAATCGCTGCACTTAAAGCATCACAATAGGATATTTTATGGTCGTTATACTTTTCCAACAAATCCAAAGTTAATTTCCTTAAATCATTTGAAATGGCGACTATCTCGTATTCTTTACTATCCAAAACCGTGCTTAAAAAACGAAACGCCTGCCTCTGGCCCAAACGATATCTTAGGATAGTATATGTTTCACTAATTACAGCATCGGATATAACAAACTTTATCTCGCCAATGTTAGAAGCGATCGACATTGCCTCTTGGTAATGTTGATCTTTTGCATCATTCAAAGCCATAAAAGCGCTAATATCAACAAATAAATCATTTTTCATTCTCGTAAATTTCCTTAAGATAATGATCGTGTTGAATAGACAGATCTCCTGGAGAATCAACTCTTTCCTCTTTTGCCAGCTTCCCCATTTTTAACAATGAATTTCCGCCTTTTAAATGCAATTTTGCGTACTCCCTAATGGCTTCCCTTACGATCTCAGCTTCACTGACACCGTTTATCCACATATCTACATTCAATAGCCCTCCAAGATATTAAAACCACCACCCCGAAATGTTGGAGTGGCGGTTCTCAGTTTCATTTATTTAATACCCTTCCCCGCACCTTTCAGAAATCCGACAGAGGCGGTGACAGCCCGGTTGACGTCAGGGTCTTTGAGCAGTTTCATTAGATCAAAAAGGCTTGTCGTCTCACCGCTTTCAACCCGCTTCTCAGCCTCCTCTATTCCCGCATTGACGTTATCAACAAGACCCTTCATTTTATTTATTTCAAGCTTGCCAAGCATTTGGGCCGCGTTCATCAGATGATCCAGTGTATCAGCCACGCCCGGCTTATTAAGTTCCCTTGCGGCGATTGATAACACCTTGTCTCCTTGGCCAAATAAAGCAATCAACAAATCGAGAATACCCCGGTCCTGCAGCTTATCGACGAGTGTTATGACTGACAGAACAGCTTCCTTATTTTCCATAAGGGCGGCTATGACCTCCTCCCTTTCCTTCGCTTCCTGCACATCGGGGTCAACCGTCATCCGTTCAATTTTGGTCACCGGTCTAGCCATTCAACTTCAACTCCTTCTTCATCTTTACCACATCGCCTGGAAACACGTAATCATCCCGTGACCATTTTCGTTCCACCAATACACCTTTCTGCGGTGTCCGGTGCCCATAACGGTGATTATTGGCAGGCAACGGATTATCACCTTCAACCTCCAGCACTTCCATTCTGACAGCAGTGTCTTTGTATGCGGGCGTGTCTGTATCTTTGTCAGTTTCGGTGGAAGTCAGCTGGTTAATAGCTGTCTCACCGTTATCGTTCATTGGCAAGTATAGCTCATTACCCGCAACCCTCTCCGTAACCAGCACATGTCCTTTAGCTGCGCCGTGAGGAGAGACTAATCTGATCAGCGACCCGGTCTTAATACCCCTTTCTTCCGCGAGTTCAGGTGACACCTCAATGAACGCCCTAGGAGTCTTCCTCTTGATGCCTTCGGATTTATAAGTCATGTTGCCCTCGTGGAAATGCTCAAGCAAACGGCCGTTGTTAATATGCAAGTCATATTCATCATTTGTACCTGTAGGCCTTGTCCAATCAACTGGGAAAAAGCGCGCTTTACCGTCATCGAAAGGAAAGGTTTCCGTAAATAATAAAGAACTGTCTGTTGTATCCTCAGTTGCCGGCCATTGCTGGCTGCCATAGCCCTCCATTTTTTCATAGCGTACACCGTGGAACAATTCAGAAAGCTTTGCAGCTTCTGCCATGATGTCGCCAGGATAGCTGTAACTCCAATTGAAGCCTAAGCGGTCAGCGAGCAGGCTTGTGATTTGCCAATCTGGTTTGGAGTTCCCAAGCGGTTCCAGAACTTGATAAATTCTTTGCAGCCGCCTTTCGGTATTTGTGAATGTCCCTTCTTTTTCAAGGCTCGGGCTCGCAGGCAGCACCACATCGGCGTATTCCGCAGTCCTGGTTAAAAAGAGATCCTGAACAACAAAAAAGTCCAGTTTTTCAAAGGCTGATTGGACATGATTAATATTCGAATCAACAATGCCCATATCTTCACCTTGGAGATACAATGCTTTCAACTGTCCGTCATGAATGGCTTCAACCATCTCATGATTATTCAGGCCCGGTTCGGCCGGGATCTTGACTTGCCATGTTTCTTCATAACGCTTCCTTACATCGCTATTCGCTACCTTCTCATAACCGGGAAAGTTATCAGGCATGCAGCCAAAATCGCTGGCCCCTTGGACATTATTATGGCCCCTTAGCGGGTAAGCTCCCGTTCCATGCCGGCCGTAATTCCCTGTGGCCAGCAATAAATTAGAAATCGCGGTCGATGTATCGCTTCCGCCCTTTTGTTGCGTGACGCCCATGGCCCAGCAAATCACGGTTCCTTTCGCTTTGTGAATTTCTTCAGCCAATTGAATCAAAACATCGCGGCTGATACCTGTCTCCGCTTCAGCATATTCCAACGTATACTTTTCAAGGCTTTGCACGTAATCATCGAAGCCATTCACCCGATTATTGATAAACTTAATGTCCAGCCAGCCTTGATCAATAATGTATTTGGTGACAGCAGAAAGCCATACGAGATCTGACCCTGCTTTTGGATGGACAAACAGGTCGGCCCGTTCCGCCATCTCGTGCTTGCGCAGGTCGACAACAATTAAGCGCTGACCATTCAATTTGTGGGCACGCTTAATTTTCGATGCAAGCACTGGATGTGATTCGGCCGTATTCGAACCAATTGTAATGACCAAATTTGCCGATTCGATATCCGAAAAAGACCCGGCGTCCCCCCCATATCCAACTGTTCTGAAGAGACCCTTCGTCGCTGGTGACTGGCAATAACGCGAACAGTTATCGATATTGTTTGTTCCGAGAACCTGTCTTGCAAATTTCTGCATCAAATAAGCCTCTTCATTAGTTGCTTTTGATGAGGCAACGACACCAAGCGCATCGCTGCCGTACTCAGCTTTGATCGTTTTCATTTTTTCACTGACAACCGTTAGAGCCTCATCCCATGTCACTTCAACGAAGATGTCCCCTTTTCTGACAAGCGGCTTGGTCAGACGCTCAGGGCTGTTGACGTAATCCCAGCCGAACTTCCCTTTAACACATGTGGCAATGCCGTTCGCCGGTGATTCTGGCTGCGGCTGAACCTTTAATATTTTCCTTCCCTTTGTCCAAACATCGAAGCTGCAGCCGACACCGCAATATGTACAAACCGTCTTCGTCTTTTCAATCCGTTCCTCACGCATTGCCGCTTCGGTATCGGAAATTGACATTAGTGAACCGTAGCCGTTCTCCACCTTTTTGGTCAGCTCAATCATCGAACGTAATGTGCCTTTTTCGACGCCTGTCATATAACCGGCTTCACCGACCATCCCTTTTTCCATCATGGCATTACATGGACAGACTGTTGAGCATTGGCCGCAATTCACACATGACGACTCATCAATTGACGTTCCTCCATCCCAAACCACACGGGGCTGATCCAATGACCAATCGATCGAAAGCGTTTCATTGACTTCAACATTTTGACAAGCTTCAACACAGCGCCCGCAAAGTATGCATTGGTCTGGATCATACCTATAAAAAGGCCCTGTATAATCCTCTTCATAAGGCTTATGTTCAAAAGGGCGATCTTGATGCTCAATACTCATTGACTTTACGGTATTATGAATCTCGCAGTTGCCGTTATTATAGTCACAAACCGTGCAGTAAAGTTCATGATTCACAAGAATCCGGTTCATTCCGAGCCTTCTTGCTTCAAAAGCTTCATCAGTGTTCGTCCTGACCGACATTCCCGCTTTAGCCGTCACACCGCAAGCCCGCTCCATTTTTCCGTCCACTTCGACAAGACATGTATCACACGTTTGGATTGGGCCTAAATTTTCGTGGTAACACACGCTTGGCAGATCGATGCCGCTATTTTTTATCAATTCAAGTAAATTCTGACCCTGATCAGCTAAATATTCCTGTCCATCAATCGTTATAACATTATGATCTGACAATGCTCTTCCTCCTTTATTGGAACCAGTGAAAACCCTATCATCCTTTTCGTCCATTATAACACGAGCCCGAATTTTCGGAAAAATGGGGCGAACCACTCTGCTTCCTATGTTCTTTAGAAAAAAGCCTGCCGGCCGGCAGGCTTTTCTAGTAAGCGTAAATATATCCGTACGCTGCATCCAGTATGCCTCTATAATAGACAAATAGCAGCGACAAACACACAGCTAAAACAACATAGGCAATGAACACTTTCCACTTGGTAGATGGCTTGGCCTTATAATAGGTCTTAAGCTTGTTCTTTTCTTTATTAAGCTTGTTAATGGAGTGATTCGTATCCGTTATTTTACTTTGAAGTTCGGAATAATTTATCTCACTCTGCAAAAACATGACAAGTTCGGCATACCTCTGCCGTTCATAAAGAAGCGCGTCCTTCTTCAGGCGCTCCTTATCCTGAAGAAAAGGCACATACCACTTTTTCATGTATGACAGCTCGGTTTCAATTTCGGCTATTCTGCCCTGAAGAGTCCGAATGTGATATAAAATCATATCAGGACTTATTAAAGGATCGCCTTCATCATCTGTGCCGTGTGTATAAAATACGTCCTTTTGGCACTTTTCAAGAAAATCACGCATGTTTTTCTTTGTTTGGATTTCCAGGTCCAGCTTTTGACTTTTGTAACTGTCTCGCGCTCTTGACCACCATGTAAAAATACCAAAGATGAAGATCAAGAATAGAAGCGGTGAGGGATTATAAAATAAAAACACCAAGAAAACAATCAAAGCAACAAACCAAATCTTCGTAGACAACACTCCAACAATCCGGCCGCCGTCAAGCGGAGATACTGGAAACAGGTTAAACAGGTTGATCATTGCTCCAAGCATAATAACCAAAGCCCAGTATGGCTCATCCGTCATATAGAATAGCCCAATGGCAGGCATTATTGAGATCAAGCCCGCTAATGGTCCGCCATACGCCAAATAGGCCTCGGTCGCGGCATCCTTTGGCTGTTCCTTCATGCCAATGACCGCACCCAAAAATGGGACAAACACAGCCGGGGAGGTTTTGATACCTTTTTGCTTTGCCGCAACAAGGTGCCCCATTTCGTGGACAAAAATCAAGTAAACAATAGCAGCGGCAAACTTCCAGCCAAAGATAACGGCATAGCCGGCAAGCGACACGATTAAGCTGATAAATGTGACGCCAAACTTGGAAAACTTTAAAATAGCAAACAGCCATTTTGCTTTTGATAGGATCAAGAGCCCAATTGTAACCAAAATACCCTTTTTCGTTTTATTTTCAGCCATAAATTAATGTCCTCCAACACATGCTTAATCCTAGTGTAGCATGATGTACTCTGTTATGATACCGGCCATAGCCACCGGCAAAGAGAAGGAAAATCGCTAAAAGCCTGGTCTCTCATTTGATGCTCCCAAAGCTCCTTCATTATTTCCGGGCAAAAAGGATGAAGGAAGGTTAAGGCTGTTAGCCGAGGGAGGAGATCATCGCTGTTAAGCAAATCTTCATTATAAGCTTTAAGAAAAGTATCAAGGTCTTCACCATTCTGCTTCAATACCGAGAACCAAAATGTCACCAAATCATACAGATAAGGGGCGGCTCTCGCATCACCCCAGTCAATCACCGCTCTTAACGTCTTCCCTTCGCTGAACAAAAAGTGATCCTCGGTCAAGTCACCATGCACGAGATTAACCGGCATGGCATCAAGAAGAGGCAGCTGCTTGTTCAAAAAATCGCAAAGATCAGGCCATATCTTATGGGCTGCCAAAAAGGGCAGTTGGTTGATTCGCCTCTTGATCTGAAGGAGTGCCGTCGCCCGGTGTGAGCGCCAATTAAGGATACCCCGTTCAATAGACGGCAAATGATCAGTTTTGATGTTATGCACACCTTTTAACCACCCGGCAGCCTTGCGAAGAAATGCTGTTTTTTCCTGTGCAGTCATAGTCTGTCTTGCTGCACCATATGGCTCGCCTTCAATATAGGTCATAATAATATACGGCCATAAGCTGCCTTCGGTTTCATAGCTGCCTGAAGCAATCAGTATCTCATCCTTTTCCTTTACAAGTCCTAGTGCAGCCCGCTCAATCTGGTCATCATCGATTAGGACACTAGGATAAATTTTGATCACCATGCTGCGGTCAAGAATGAAGACAGCGCTTGTTCCCGGAAGGCTCCCTTCAATGTTCTTAAACTTAAGCCCCTCTTTTTTACAAATCCGGTCAATATACGGCCGCCAAAAACTAACATCTGTAAAAACGTCCCGCCAATCATCCCATGACTGGATATCAGCTAAAATCATTGATGACCCCTTTTGAACCAAAGGACATTTTGGCTGATGCCCACCGCCAAGCGCCCTTCCCTGCATAAATAATGGAGATATCCAGTTATCGCCGTGCGATACAATGCCCAAGATCCGATGTTTTTTAATTCAATGCGCCATTCAGAAAGGGCGAGCTGTATACAGCCCTCTTGGCTTAGCCCTTCAGGATGCTTCTCAAACAAACCGTACAGCTGCTCCGCATTCCTTTGATGAAAATCGATATTGTTCTGAACCGTTTCCTTAAAATTTTCCTCATATACGCCATGGCCAGGCACCGCACCGCTTACAGGCAAGTCAAGCAGTCTTTTAAGAGATGCCAAGGTCCGATCAAGATCAATCAAAAAGGGGATGCCATGCTTTTCCAAGTAATCAAGAGACATATACGAGTCAGCGGCATATAAAATATCTTTATAAATGATGCCCATTTGGTTTTCTGAATGCCCGTCAAGCTTGATACACTCTACTGTTACATCGCCTAATTGAAGCATACCCTCGTCACATAGCTCGTCCACCCTTGCTGCCTTCCCTTCAAGGAATTTCGTTCGCATCGCTGCAGGCGGTTCATTTCCTTGATAGAGATAAAGAGGTTCCCATTTGGGATAGGCCAAGATATCCGCTTCAATACTGGGTGCGATCGTTCGGATATCTCTTTTCTTTTGCACGGTATGAGCTCCGCCGAAATGGTCGGCATGGGCGTGAGTAATCAACAAGTGTGTCAGCGGCCAGTCCTTCTCATCAAGCTGTCTGAGTACCTTCTTGATCGCAGAGGCATCAAGGCCGGCGTCAATTAACACACCCGTATCCTCATTTTTAATATATCCGACATTCACGGGACTGTGGAAATACCAGCAGTCATCAGTTATTCGTCTGAGTTCCATCAGAAAATTCCCCCATTCCTTGTATTTTGCATTATACTATCATTAAACCACTACATGATGAAAGGATGGTTGTCATGCAAATCAAAAAACGCGGAGATCTCATTGTGGATCAATACGGTAATTATTACTACGCGATTGATCAAAAAGAAAACACGCTTCTTCTCGTAAATGCCTTCATGGATCTCACCTTTCGCCGTAAGCTCGACGATATTTATTTTGAAGAAAACGAAGGCGACTATATTGGCGACCGCCCTATGTACTTATTAAAAGGAAACCTTGACATGATTATTAACAAGAAGAGCAAGCTTCAGATCTACCCGCTTGAAGAAGTCGAAAAACATTACGACGTCATTATTGAAACGTTATATCAGCGATAGCCATATTTGCTACAAAACTATAATTCAACAAAAGTTAAAGAAAACTTGCCGATTGGCAAGCCTTTAATAGGCGTAGCCAGAGGCTTAGTTGCCCTTATGTGCGTCAGAAAGTTATACTTTCTGATTAACTAAAGAAAACTCGCCGATTGGCGAGCCTTTGGCGAAGACAGAGGCTTAGTTGCACTTATGTGCGTAAGAAAGTTTATACTTTCTGATTAACTTAGAAAAGCCTTTTTCCCGATTATATAAAAACCAATACATTGTGAGGTCTCTACGAAATACTTAGCCGCACAATTTGCAAACCCGAATAACAGACACTTTAATGTCCATTTATTCGGGTTTTGTATGTTCATTTATACTTATAGTCATTTTTTAAATACTTGTGACATTGATGGTTCAGTGTAGTGAACGATGATAATGTAAAATATCTTTTAAAGAATCACTAAAAGCTATCTTGGGAGTCCATCCTATTTTCTCCATATTGGCGGTATCCATTTTTGCGACTCCGTTTTCTTTTATTCCTTGGTCAATAACTTTTATCTTGACTGAGGTCATTTGCTGAAATATATTGATGATCTCCTGAATACTTACTGAATGACCTGATCCAATTTCATAGGTTAATCCCGGTTGTCCTTTAAGTAATAATAGTTCGTATGCTTTAACTGCGTCCCTGGCATCCAAAAATTCCCTTTGTGATCGTAGGTTATTAACTTTTAATTCCACCGATTTATTTTTCTGTTCCTCATTAGCTATCCTTTTTGCAAATAAAGAAACAACACCATTTGATGGACCGGGTCCTATTAGATTTGATGGTTTCGCAATAACGACATGTTGCCCAAACAAGACATGCCAAGACTCAGATAACATTCTTTGGAGGGTTTTACTAATACCATAAGGATGAAGGGGAGGTTCCTTGGGCTGTGATGTTTTCTCAAGTCCTGAGCCGACTATTAAAATGTTACATTTGGGTGCATGCTCCCTCGTTGCTTCCAATAGATTTAATGTACCAAGTACATTGTTTTGCATTGTTGTAAGAGGAGTATCCCACGATTGCGGTACTGAATTAACGCCTGCCAAATGTAAAATATATTGGGGATCAACACTTTGGATCATTTGCCTGACAGCTTCAAAATTTGTTAGATCACATTCCACGGAGCAGCAATTAAGAGAAAAATGTTGTTTTGTCCTAACTGCTGCAACAGTTCTCCATCCCTTTTTTATAAAGTTCATACAGGCATGCTGCCCTGTAAATCCCCCGGCGCCTGTTATGAGAATGGTCGGCGCCTTTTTCATGAGGCATCAATCCATTGTTTTAGCTCCTTGATCATAGTAAGATACCCAGGGGTTTGATAGGCTATATCTCTTCGGGTATTTAACAACGTTCGATTGCAGACAGGCTCATTAACAGGATGGATGACGACATCATCTTTAGAAAATACGGTTTGGATAAGGGTTAAAAGCCCGAATTTGGATATTCTTTCGGGGGCCGTTAAGTGATACAGACCCTTAGCATCCATTTCTATTCCTTTTGTAATAAACTTAGCTAGTTCTAATGTTGTCACGCCATTCCAAAGAACATCTTTATAGCCATCTATACTTCCCTTTTGTTCCATAAACCATTTAAAGAGACCGATCCCTTCTTTTATCTCAGGGCCGATTATTGATGTCCGAATTGTTAAATGTCTAGAATCTTTGATTTCTCCTAGGGCCTTTGTCCGCGCATAAATAGATGTTCCGTCAGGTTCATCTGTCTCTGTGTAAGCGCCTTTTAATCCGCTGTATACACAATCGGTGCTTATATGGATTAGTTTCCCACCATATTGTTCCAAGTGTTTGGCAACCCCGTGTGGAAGAGCACTGTTAATGAGAATCGCTTCTCGAATGTTTTTTGAAGCCGACTCGTTTAGAATACCAATGCAATTGATTACAATATCAGGTTTTATTTTTGAAAGTAATGCGTGAACACTGCTTAAATTGGTTGCTTCAAGGAATATATGATTTGCATCATTCTTTTTTCGCGAAGTTACTAGGATGTTATGATTTGTGTTCTCACTTAAATAATTGGCAATAAGATGTCCTGCCATTCCGTTGCCGCCTAGGACAAGAATTCTCATGGTAAAAAACCGCCTTTTTGCAACATATCGAGAATATCCTTCTTCCCCATAAGATTTTCGCACGAGCTATAACTCTCCAAGTCTACCTTCTTAAAATTCAAATAATAATCCTTAAGCCCTGATATATTAATAGTTGGCAGTATAACGAAATATTCATTATCATAGTAAACAGTGTTATTTGTTTCATACTCTGATAAAAGAATTTCATGAAGTTTCTCTCCAGGCCTAATACCTGACTCCAGAATTTTAATATTAGTTTTTCCAGAGGCTTCTATTAATACATCTGCTAGATCGATAATCCGACAGGTTGGCATTTTCATGACAAATATTTCTCCGCCCCTGCTTTCATATGTCGCTTTAAATAGTAACTTGATTGCGTCCTCTAAGGTTAAAAAGAACCTCGTCATCCGTTTGTCGGTTATGCCTACAAAACCTTTTGAAATCTGATTTTTAAACACATGGATAACACTGCCATTGGTTCCTACAACGTTTCCTCCGCGAACACAAACGAACTTTGTATAATCACTTAAAAGATTTGCATGAATAATCAACTTTTCGCCAATCGCTTTCGTCATACCATAGAAATTGGCAGGGTTTGCAGCTTTGTCAGTAGAGATATACACAACTTTCTTTACTCTGTTCTTAATAGCCGCTTCTATCACATTCTGTGTCCCAATGACATTTGTTTTTAGGGCTTCGTTCGTTTGATGTTCACAAATTGGAACATGCTTCAAAGCCGCAAGATGGTAGACGACATCTACATTCTCACAGGCTTTTTTCATTGTATAAATATCCCTTATATCGCCTATGATAAAATTAAGCTTAGGATTATTATCAAAATGTCTTTGCATAGCCACCTGGCTAGCTTCATTTCTGGATAATATTCTAATTTCTTTTGGATCCTTCTCCAAAAGCTGTTTTACGAGCTCATGCCCCCAGGATCCCGTCCCTCCTGTTATAAGAATAATATTATTTAGCACTTGCTATCCCTCCAAATAAGTAAGCTATTATTTTGTCTGAAACCAAAGGATCCAAGTAGCCCTCCGGTATTTCCCATGTTTTTTCTTTTGATACCATGATACGTAAGGCATTTTCGATATTTTTTGAATCGAGCCCGGAAACAATGTTACTTCCACACTCTACCGTCTCAGGACGTTCGGTACTGTTACGCACCGTGACTGTAGGAACTCCAAATAAACAGCATTCTTCCTGAACGGTGCCGCTGTCCGTCAAGACACACCGGGCATTTTTCTCAAGTTTTACAAAATCAAAAAAACCGAAAGGCTCATAGTATTCAATCAGAGGATTTAAGGTGAATGTGGAAAGACGGTCTAATTTCGAGCGTGTGCGGGGATGAATACTGCATATCATTTTTTGATTGAAGACTTCTGCAATTCGATTTAAACCTTTAAAGATTTCAGTTAGATTGTGTTCCACATCAACATTTTCAGCCCGGTGTATCGTTACAAGAAAATAATCTCCAGACTTTAATTGCAATTTGTTTAAAATGTTACTTGTTTTAATGTTCAACTTATATTTGTCCAATACTTCAGATATTGGGTTGCCGCATGTAAAAATACGTTGTGCGGACAAACCCTCTTTCAGTAAGTTTTCCCGGCTCCTTTTTGTATATGGAAGATTTATTGTTGATACGGCATCTATTACTCTACGATTTTTTTCCTCAGGAACCCTTAAGTCATAGCAACGGTTTCCTGCTTCCATATGGTATACTGGTATGTTCATCCGTTCGGCAAGCACTGCACTTAACGCGCTATTGGTATCACCTAACAGCAGCACCTTATCCGGCTTTTCACTTTCTAAAATCTTCTCCAATTCACGAAACATGAGAGATAATTGATTCCCAAAAGAATTCTCCCGATTGTCGAGAATATAATCAGGCTTCCGAAGATTTAATTCTTCAAAAAACACATCATTAAGAGAGTAGGTAAAATTTTGGCCTGTGTGCACAATGATATGTTTGTCGGCAAATTGATCTATTTTCTTCATAATTACGGAAAGCCTAATTATTTCTGGCCTTGTTCCTATGATTGTTAGAATCTTCATACTATTGCTTTCACCTCTTCTTATTTTCATAATTATAGGGTATGAATAAAATCATCCCTTAGCTTGGATTGTTCTCCTAGAAAAAAGCAAGTCTTTAACCAATTTAGGAATTTAATTGTTTTATATTTTTAATAGTCATTACTTTATTAGATAAATACCACTGGTTGCAATGATAAAAATGATTATCAATTTAAAAGGTAGTACCGGAAGCTTTGTCGCTAATTTGCTTCCAATAAATACTCCGGGAATTGAACCGATCAATAATAAAATTAATATCGAATAATTCACGCTGTTTGTCCCAACCATTATAAGACTAGAAATTGCAACCAGGATTAGGGCATGGGCAATGTCGGTCCCTGCCACTTTTGAAGGGGCAACACGGTATACACTAAGTAAAAAGAGGCCAAATATAGAACCGGACCCAACTGATGTCATCCCTACAAAAGTACCTATAATAAATCCAAATAAAGGTGTTAATTTCCTCAAAGAAACCAACTTTTCCTTTAGGTATTTAGAAGGTAGAGTAAGCTGCAAAATTGTTAATAATGATGTTAAAATCAGAACATAACCAATTAAATGTTTTATTAATAACTGACTTGAGCCGATTTCCAATGTATTAAGTAAATGCAAAATAATGATTCCTAAAAATATTCCCGGTATACTCCCCCATGCAAGTTCCTTAACAATCCCGAATTCTATCGTTTTTTGCCTTAAGTGCGTCATAAAGCCCAAAAATTTTGTAACAGTGTTAAATAAAAAATCAGTTCCAATTGCTACGACAGGATTTGCACCTAAAAAAAGCAAAAAAGGCGTTAATAACGAAGCCCCCCCTACTCCGGTGAGCCCTATTAGTCCCCCGATGATAAATCCGCCCAAAACCAATTCTATGTTCATAACATCAATCCTTAATAGTGTTTTAAAGGAGATGCTCTATTTTATTCCTGACTCGGCTTTCTGATTGGATATTTTTCTTAATTCTGTTGATTTCACTCCTTACCTATCATCCATAATGGCCGTTTAACTATTATAAGTATCCAGACATTTAAAGCACGATTGCATAATGTTATAGAAAGCTATTTTATAATTTAGGAGGGTTAGTGTGACAATTAATCCACATGGTGGAAAACTAATAAATCAATTTCTTCCTGATTACGATATTAAGAATATTAAGGCTGAAATTGAATGTGATAATAAATCCTTGGCAGATGCGGAATGTCTTGCAAATGGAGCATTTAGTCCACTGAAGGGATTTATGGATGAGCAGGATTATAAACAAGTTGTTTCAGATATGCACCTAAAAAACGGGGTCGTATGGACCCTGCCTGTAACACTGCCCGTCACAGCAAAAGCAGCTAGTTGTTTATCAATTGGATCAAAAGCACGGCTTGTAAAAAACGGGATTATATACGGTGTGATTGAAATCGATGACATGTACGAACCGAATAAATTTTACGAGGCAAAACATGTTTTTGGAACACTTGATCCAAAACACCCAGGTGTAAAGATGCTGTTTGAAAGACCTGATATTTATATTGCAGGCCGCGTGATTATGATTAAATATCCTGACAAAAAAGACATGAACAATTACATTATGACACCTGAGAAAATCAGGGCTGAATTTACCAAAAGGCGCTGGGAGACCGTTGTTGGTTTTCAAACAAGGAACCCCGTTCATAGAGCACACGAGTATATCCAAAAAACCGCACTGGAAACAGTAGACGGCCTTCTGCTTCAACCACTAATAGGTGAGACAAAAAAGGACGATATCCCTGCAAACGTACGAATGCGTAGTTACGAAACTTTAATTGAACACTATTATCCTAAAAACCGCGTTTTATTAGCAACATTTCCAGCTTTCATGCGCTATGCAGGCCCCCGTGAAGCTGTTTTTCATGCGTTAGTCCGTAAAAATTACGGATGTACTCACTTCATTGTGGGAAGGGATCACGCCGGTGTCGGAGGATATTACGGAACTTATGATTCCCAAAAAATCTTTAAACAATTTGAACCTGACGAATTAGGGATTACCCCTTTATTTTTTGAACACAGTTATTATTGTAAAAAGTGCCATGGTATGACTTCCGACAAAACATGCCCTCATGGCGATAAGGAACACATAATATTGTCGGGTACAAAGGTAAGAGAAATGATAAAAAACGGGAAACGCCCACCCGCTGAATTTAGCCGTTCCGAGGTTATAGACGTTTTAATAGATGGAATGAAAAGTTAAAATTTTTTTCATACACTTTTTTATAATTTTATAAGACTGGTGTGTTTACAGTGGAAAAAGAACGAAACATTACTTGGCATAATACCAATGTCACAAAACAACATCGGCAATTATTGCATGGGCATAAAAGCCCTATATTATGGTTTACTGGATTATCCGGTTCCGGTAAATCGACAATCGCAAATCTCCTTGAACAAAACCTGCACAAATACAGAAAATCGACTTATCTTCTCGATGGGGATAATATACGACATGGGTTAAATTCCGACCTTTCCTTCAATTCTGAAGACCGTAAAGAGAATATTAGAAGAATAGGCGAAGTTGCTAAATTATTTGTCGATAGCGGGATTATAACCCTTGTTTCATTTATATCTCCATACAAAGCAGACCGGAAGATTGTGAGAAACCTTGTCCAAGATAAAGAGTTTATTGAGATCTATATTAAGTGCCCCCTAGATATTTGTGAACAAAGGGATCCAAAAGGGCTTTATAAAAGGGCCCGCAAGGGAGAAATCAAAAATTTTACAGGTATCTCATCACCTTACGAGAAACCTGAAGACCCCGAAATAATTCTTGAAACTGAGAAGGAAACAAAAGAGACCGCAGTTGATAAAATCATCAAATATTTAAAGGAACACCAATATATATAAAAAAGGTAGGTCCATTAGTATCGTCTATCATCATATTGACCCTGGAAAACTTGAAACTCGGCTTTATGACAATCCGCTAATAAAGTACCTTGTGGGCCTTGTATGCGACACGTTGTAATTGGCGTCATTGTCTATAACAGTGATATATAGGCATTCAACTGTTATTAGCGTCTAGAAGCTCCATATTAGATAAAAAAGTCTTTATAAAACGTTCTTTCTAGTGGAAATATTGAATAGTTAGGAGATGAAGTCAGTGTTTAAAAATCCACAGAATCCAAAGGTAAGTGTGATCATTCCTTTTTATAATTGTAAATATGTTCAACATGCAATAGAAAGTGTTCTCAAGCAAACGTATAAAAATTTTGAGATCATAGTAGTCGATGATGGGTCAACACAATATCGTGAATTAATAGATCCCTATAAAGAAAAAATAAAATATATTTTTAAGAAAAATGGCGGCACCGCGACAGCATTGAACTTTGGTATGAAACATGCTGCAGGTGATCTTTTTGCATGGTTAAGTTCCGATGATATGTTCCTGCCAAATAAATTACAAAAGCAAGTTGATTTTATGAAAGCAACTAATGCAGATATAGTATATACAAATTTTGACCTCATTAATGACAAGAACGAATTAACAAAAAGCAAGGTTGGTGTTCACCTGGCAAAGCGTATTGATTTATTAAGATTTCTTATGAAGGGTTGTCCGATTAATGGAAGCACCGTTTTAATGAAAATGGATGTTCTAAGAGGAGAAGGCCAATTTGATGAGTCTCTTATATACACACATGACTATGATATGTGGATTCGTCTAGCGATGAAGAAAAAGGTCGTTTCATTGAATGAGTCGCTACTTAAATATAGAATTCATGAAACCATGGGGAGTAAGAAACATACTGCAAAACAAATGCAGGAGGTCAAGGTCATACAACTTAAATATAAGCAAATGTTACAGCGATTTATTCTACTGGAATTAAAACAAAAGGGTGGTCGGTAAAGGTGCTTAAGTCATTACAACTGCCTAAAGTGGAAACATCTGTTTTTCCTGTTACACAACAACTTAATGATAAATCAGACATTAAGGTAAGTATTATTATTCCTACCTATAACAAATATCCGCTGAACCTATTTACTTTATATTCGCTGGAAAAACAAAACTTCAACATGAACCAAATGGAGGTCATTTTAGTCGACGATGGTTCAACCGATCCGACCTCCTCTATTCCATTTCAACATCAATTCCCTTTTCTTTTAAAATATATTAAGTGTTTTAATAATATAGGAAGACCTAAAGCCAGAAATTTGGGCATCAAGGCAGCCAGTGGTGAAGTCATTATTTTTTTGGATGCGGAAGTTATCGTAAAAAACGACTTTGTATTGAATCATTTTAATAGTCATATGTCTCGAAACAATTTAGTGAATATTGGAGTATTAGTAATGAAAGGGCTATATTCCGTCCTATTTCCAGGCTATACACAAGCACAACTTAACGAAGTAAACAAGCTGACACAGGATAACCCGCATTATAACAAAAAAATTAACGATTTCGTTTCGAATAAAAAAATAACCCCTTTGATCAGCCAAGCGGATATCCATAATGAGAATTATAGTATGTTATCATTTGTAAAACCTTTGGAGAAATTTTATGAAAGAGGCATTTTTAATCATTTCAACGATTCGTTTGCAGGGTACCGGTTACCTTGGATCGCATTTGGCACAGGAAATATATCAGTAAAAAGGTCTTTTTTGGAAAAGGTCGGATTATTATTTGAAGAATACGATGGATACGGTTGGGATGATATAGAAATGGGTTATCGTCTATACAAGTCTGGAGCTGTCTTTCAAAATGGGCGCAATATCGTGACCTATCATCAAGAACATCCAATTTCCACTTCTAACCAAATTGATGCAAATAATAATTATTGCCGTTTTATCGAAAAACATAATGATATTGATGCGATGGGAATCACTTTATCATTTACCCCAAGGCCAACAAATTACCATAAAATTAACGCTATTTTAAATGAATATCATCAATTGGGTACGAGTCACCCCCAACAATATAAGTTATTTAAAAAAGTATATAGGGAAATGCTTAAAAAAATAGCTTACAAGAGAAAAAACAATGAGCCAATAGCCAGATTGATTGATGGATTAATTACCCCAAATGAAAACAGAATGTTGGCGCTACAGAAGATGCATCTAGCTAAATTGAGGGTTTTCCATAATCTATTACAAAGTTTTCAAGAATTAGAGAGGTTTTAAATATTCCAATCACCCCTTATGTGTATATGGGCCTTTTTTCCAATGGGAATCTTTTTTTAATTGTCTGAGCCCGGAAACAGCCGTCTCTTTCTCAATAGACAATTTAACTATTACAAATATAATAGTGGATAAATACTCAATCACCTTTTGGTTTCCAATCATATAAATATATACATGTTCTAAAAAGAATTTAAGGAGGTTTACATTTGGGACAAAAAGTTGCTAAGCTACCACCCTTTTTAATGTCATCGGTGCCAAAAAGCGGTACCCATCTTTTGCATCAGATTTTAACAGGTATGCCGCACATTTCGATGGATATTAAAAATCCTCAAAAAAAATTCTTTTTCGATGCAGTAAATGAAACGGAACAATATTACGCAAATCTTTATCAAGATCACTCCAATCGTTTAAGTCTTCTTAAGGAAAATGAATTCGGATTAGGGCATATTAGATATACAAAGGAATATGCGAGTATCCTGGAAAAAGCCAATATGAAACACATTTTTCTACGACGTGATCCAAGAGATGTACTAGTATCGATGTCTTATTTTATAAAAGACAAGTGGCCTGAACATCCTTTTCATAAAGATTTTCAGTCACCCCACATGACTCCTAAAAAGCGACAAATGGCACTGATTAAAGGTGAACCAGGAAAATGGCCGGATTATTCCACATATATTTCCGGTTTTTATGACTGGCTAAATGACAAAAATACGTATAGTGTTTCATTTGAAGCTCTTATGCATTCAGTTCAGTACCAACGATCTACATTACTAAACTTAACGAAATTTTTGTGGGCAGAGGCGACACCACCTTGCACCTATGAACAAATGGTAAAAAGTATGGTCGCTAATATCAATCAAAAAACATCCGCAACCTTCCGTTCAGGTCAAATCGGAGGCTGGAAACAGGAATTTGACGATGAATTAAAAGATGCATTTAAAAATAATGCTGGCTACTTGTTGCGTCACTATGGATATGAACGGGATAATAATTGGTAAATAAAACTTGCCGATTGGCAAGCCTTTAATAGGCGTAGCCAGAGGCTTAGCCCGCACTTATGTGCGTAAGAAAGTTTATACTTTTTTATTAACTAAACCTAAATTGGGATTCCTTTAAAAAGGAATCCCAATTATTTATTTTTTAAGCTTTTAATCATGTCCATAAAGTTATTTGCGTAAGTAGTCAGTGTGAATTTTTTTTGAACGAGGTTGAGGGCATTATTTATGATGTTTTTTCTTAATTCTTGATTAGTCATTAACTCTTTGGCTTCCTGAACAGCTTTAGATATGTTGTGATGAGGGTATATTTTCCCGGTTTCATTGTGAATAATAGAAGCTTTAATGCCATCAGAATCAGACGCCAAAACAGGGCACCTGCAACTCATTGCCTCAACAACCGCATATCCAAATCCTTCTACTTTAGAAGTTGAACATAAAAAGCCACCGGAATCACCGATCATGGAGAAATACTCAGGCATTTTATGATGAGAAATATTATTAAACAAAGAAAGATGTTTTACTAATTGAAGTGAATGTAGTTTTGTTTGGAAGTTAAGTCGTTCTGATTTAGCGGTTAATGTATTATCCTCGAACATCCAAATTTTCATATTGGGATTTATTTGATGCAGCGTATAACATATGTCTAAAAAGTCTTTCCAGTTTTTGTTTTCTTCAATTCTGCCAACCCAACCAATGACAGGGTTATTAGGGCTTGAATTCTTTTTGTACTGAAAAATAGAAGTATCTATACAATTATCAAAACAAAATTTTTTTGTGTTTGGATAATATGAATCAATGAAATTGATTAAATGAGGGGTACGTGGAAATAATATGCCATCCGCATACTTCTCAATAAACGGAGCCGCATTTCTTAACCAATTTTGGGCAATAATTTTATCTCCTAACCCTTGAACTTCATAAATTATCTTTCCCTTATATTTCATTTGCCTTAATCGTTTTACAAATAGGTGGTCAGCCCCAACAATAATATAATCATAGTTGCCATCAAGTAAAATTTTTCGTATTTCTAAATCACTTTTTGTTATAAATATCGGGATACCAGTGATATTCTGAACCCCTGATCCACTTTGAAAATACAAAAAGTGGAAGTTTACCCCGTGTTGTTTTAATGCGGCATGCCTTTGACGGGCTAATGTTTCCATGCCTCCACTTGGTAAGTAGTACACAAAAAGTATATTCATGATGACTCCTTTCTTTAAACTGCCGATATAACTCTAAGTTAGAAAATAAATAAAAAAGGAATGTTAAGGTATATTCTCTTAACATTCTTATGTGTTTCAAAATCACTTTATTCAAGTTTCAGACCTACTTAGTAAGTGCAACCCCTGAATGAGTAATTGGACCGGAAACAGCGGCCGAATTTACTAGTCCATTTTCAATTTCTACTGTTACAGTATAACCTTGACTTCCAGTTGGTACGTCTACATCAACTGATTGAAAGGATACCGTTTTACTTTCCCCAACAGCTAGCTGTACTTCCTCCCTTACAGTAAGAATAACCTGTGTGTTCCTTAACACTTTAAACAAAAGTACAGGATTCCCCAATGTATTGACTACACCTACTGTCGTATCAATAATAACGGTGTTAGATGGAGTTGTTATACCTAAACCAAATCCGGCTATTTTCAATGGTTGTGCATTTATTGGGATAAAAATTGTATTGCTTCCGTTGGCAGGTACACTAGCATTGAAATCTATTACTGTTGCCAAATTAAACACTCCCTTTGTTACTAGTTTATGGGGAAAATACTAAAGCGTTTGTATACTACCATTAGTAGCAAAAATACATTTTATTAACTGCAAAAATACTACTAAATGGCTATCCTATCCTTCTGTGTCTGTATACTTATCCGTTTCACTTTGAATTGAATTTCATAGAATAAGTATGAACCAATCTACTTCTATCATTCCTTTGCTATATATAGAAGATGATCTTGTAAAGGAGGTGGTCATATTGTCAGATAGCTTAAATTCAGGCAATAGAAAGAAGATTGTAAAGGGTGATGATAAAGATATATTATTGGCATTGAAGAAATTGATTGATCCCTCATACAGTTTATTAGATGTTGGCTGTGGACTATGCTCCTCACTATCTGAATATAATTGTAAGATCATTGCGGGATTAGAAATACACCGTCCATATTTAGAACAAAGAAAATGTAAACATCCCCATATTATCCCTATAAACGCAAATGCTCTTGAAATGGACAAATTATTTTTGCCAAAGACGTTTACAACAGTACTCTTTAATGATTCTATAGAACATTTTAAAAAACGGGACGGCATACACTTGTTAAATATCGCGGAAGAGATAGCAACAGATAAAGTCATCGTTTTTACCCCAAGAGGCTATTTCCCTCAAAAGGATTTTGATTATTTTAATATGGGTGGAGAAAAGTATCAGAAACACCGAAGTGGATGGGAGTCCAGGGATTTTCTAGATATGGGTTATAACGTAACAATTTTCAAAGATTTTCACGGTCCAAACAATTCCTCTTTCCGCCAGGCTTATGGTGATAATCATCCACCGATCGATGCCATTTTAGCTTGGAAAGATATTGCTAAAAAACAAGCTAATTAAAAAACGAGCTAAATTCGTATCCACTGCTACATTGTTCCCCTTTTGAAACTGCGAAAACAAATTATTTTATTTTGATCATAAGGAAAATGATAGGGGTTAGCCCCTATCATTTTCCTATATTTCTATCAGACAATTACCATATTTCAGGATGCCTTAAAGCCAACTTGGATTAAGAAATAAATCATCCCATTTTGATAAAAGTTAACCTAGAAACCATAGACATCGATGACTCACGGAATTGTGTTAAAGATAATTATTTATTAAAACATCTACCTTTTACCAACACCAAATTTTACCAATCCGAATCCTTTTCATACCCTAATTTTATTAATGTTTTTCCTGCAACTGTTTTGAATGCCTTTTTATGCTCTTCATTAAATTGGGCTTTCCAGTCACCGATATTTGCCTTCCGAAAGGTTGGCGACTTAATAGGATTAATATTTTCATTCATTGTTTTTATAAAAAATTGTTTATTTAATCCTGACTTTTGAAGGTCTTCCCACAAAAAGTCTACTATCTTAAGAATAGTTTCATATCTTAATGACGGATCCCCAGCTAGGTCTTCAAATTTGACACGACAAATGAGAGGACACGTCAACCACCTTAATATAGATTTATTATATTGGTAAATATCGGGGTAGGAAAACACGCCACTTTTAACAAATCCTTTATTGATCGTTACTGAGTCTGGGATATCTCTTATTAAATCAATCCCATTTATGATGGCCAATATTCTTTGATCATGGTCCTGTAAATGATTCATAAAGATTGGATATAATAGGTGTTCATTGAATTTATCAACAATAAAGTGAACCATAGAAACAGCAACATCACGTAAATCTCTGCTAATAAAAATAACCTTTATATTATTTTTTTTGATTATCCGCTCTAGAGTAGCTTCATAAGGAAGATGTACAACACTCATTTCCCCATTTTTAATTAATTCATCGGTATTAGAATATTTTGTTTGGAAGATATTAGTACGTATTTGAATCATCCCTGGAATTCCTAAAATCGCTTGCATAAGAAGATTTGTACCTGCTTTAGGGATAGAAACAATGAGGACTTTTGGAAGGGTACGGGAATCTCGAGCCATGCACTATCACTCTCCGCAGTATAAATTCGATTCCTTTCTTTACCAAACATTCTTTCCGTTTAACCTTATAGAATATTGAACGCTGGTTACCACATTGAAAAAACCTTTTGTTTTCAAAAGGTTTTTTCATGTTCACTAAGTATGTTTATTGATACTGTGACGACCTTAAGTATCACCTTGCTAAATCCTAATCAAGTACTTTAACCCTAACGGTTCGGCGACCCCATTGCAGCGCATCAGACCGGTCAGGAAAGAAGAGATCGATGCGTTTACCATTAATAGCACCTCCGGTATCACCTGCAACGGCATATCCGTACCCATCTACATAAAGCTTCGTCCCTAAAGGAATAACGTCGGGATCAACAGCAACAACCTTTGCACCGGGGTTATTTTTCAAATTAATGCCTGTAGCAGTAATACCCGAACACCCTGCACAATTAGCTGTATAGCCTGTTGCACTGACAAATAACTCTTTAACGGTATTTGAAGATTTACCTCTGCTAACAGTCTTTTTAGTTGTTTTTTTATTTGTTGTGGTTACCGGTCTTTTCTCTGTCGACTTTTTTCGGGTAGCCTTTGCTTCCTCCGCTGCAACCGGATCATCATGCAACGCATAATATGTTTTCGGTCCGACAATCCCATCCATTTTCAGTTCATTTGATTTCTGGAAATGCAATACTGACAGTCTTGTTAAAGGACCGAAGATGCCATCCAAATTCCCTTTATAATAACCAAGGTCTTTAAGGTCATCCTGAACTCCCTCAACCCCATGACCTTTATCCCCCTGCCGCATTAGATCCCAATTATTTTCCATATCTTTATTCAATGATGTTTTTGTTTTTGGGCCAACCACTCCATCAACCTTTAATTGCTTATCCTGCTGATATTGTTTTACCGCCTTTACTGTTGATGCACCGAAATAGCCGCTCGGTTTTGATAGCTTATAGTAACCTGCCTCCTTTAGCACATATTGCAGCGTCTTGACTTCATCATCATGCATACCCTTTTTCAGCGACGAATCGCTAAAATGTGCGCTGGCGGCAGTTGGTATCGTTAATACAGAAGACGTGAGAGTCGCGGTTATAGCTAGTTTCTTCATTAGGGCATTATTAGTAGCCATGAAGATCCCTCCTTAATTGTCGATCTGTATTACTTTTATGTCCTATTCTTTTATTCATGCCTTACAGTTAGATTACAGGATAACAAACTTTGAAATATTTCATAGAATAGTTGGTACTATAACGATCTTTGTCATTTGTAAAAAATAATAGATTGTCCTAATAAAACTGAAAGCGATTATTAACTTATCACCACATCTCGTTGCCCTATTTTTCACTGATAAGACATGCGTCCTCTCAACTTTTAGTTGAAAGAATAAAATATTAATATGAAAGGAGTGATAAAGTGGGTTATCGAAATGAGAGTAATGTAAACAGTTGCGAACGTTATTGTTTGAATGTATGTGTTCGCCTCTTCCCTGGGGATTTCGGACAATGCTTCAATGACTGTGTCAGCTGTCAAAGAAGGGCCGACGTTTTGTCTGATTTTGAAGACAATCAAGATTGTGATGATTGGGAAGATGACTTTTACGGTTAAGGAATTGCATTGGGTATAGTGATATTGGATCAAGTTTGAATCTTAAATAAAGCTCATCAAAATTATTGGTGAGCTTTTAATTGAGGTCCCCCTGACTAGATCTAATGAATCATTCAAACCGATTGATGATTCTCTCAATATTTTTAACGAGCATCTTCGCCCTATTCTCTGTTGAATGATTCCTCCTAACCATATAATATCCCTTATTGGCAATTCGCAAGCGTTCTTCCTCATTCTTTATATAATAGATCGCTTTTTCATGGAAATCATGCCTTGTTATTTGAACCATCGTTTCCCCGTCGACAAATCCCAAATCGGAAAGTTCTTTATTCAACGGTGCAAGCAGAAGGGTGTTGCATGCAAGCACTTCGAAGTATTTCAATAATGAATATCCAAATATAGAATTACAAGTTAAGAATAACTTTGTACGGTTAATTTCTTTTGCATAATCCTTACCAACAAATGAACCCGGTTTTCTATCTTTTTCATTCGTATAGCCCGGATGTGGATGATAAATGAACCCCGGTTTGTTGTAAAATGATTTCAACATTAAGGATCTTAAAGGATAAAGCTGTGGGGCTATTGCTCCCATCATAAGCAAATCAATGTCTTTTTTTATTTGATAGTCCTTATAGACGTCGATATTGGCATGATGGGGTAACCAAATCATACGATGTATGAATTTGGGATACCATTTTTTAAATGCGTCGCGATAGTGCGGAAAAACGGCATCAATATTTTCATTTACGATAAATCTTTTACGCTCATGAACATGGTTCGACATGTCATGAAATATCATGCCCTTTGGGATTCGGTTATTTTTTAGACCGTTAATATTTGGGCATAATTTGGGCGCAAACCAATCATTTAATAAAATAAAATCCGGTTGAAACGACAATTGAGACAAAATATTCGATATATCTCCATCCTGATGCCAAACCATTAACTGACAATGTTTTTTCAATTCCTCTGTTAAATAGTAACTGCTTTTCTCAGGCTTGTTGGATTGATCTTTGGTAATAAATAATAGCTTTAATTTTTCCATTTGACCACACCTTTTATAGTCAAGAGTCTTTTTTGCAAACCCGTGTTATTTATCCATACAGTAAATGTCAACTTTTAATATAGTATATTACCTGATGATTTTAGAATCAGGTACATGTATCTCATTCTAAAGGAGTGAAAATATAATGAGTAGCTTATTTAATGACGGTTGCGGCTGCAGCGGTAAAACAGAATCTGCAAACACAAAATGCAAAGGCTGTGTTTGTGAACTGTTAGCTCAACTTGATGACAGAAGAGTAAGTGACTTTTGTACAAATGGCGGCCGGCAAAGGTTGTTAATTAAAAACAAAGGTGCAGCTCAGCCAGTGTCTCTTGATGGAACCGGCGTTCCAACGGAATTCACTTTGGAAAATTTCGATCGTGACAACTGCTGTGCAGTATTCAGCTTCGAGATGATGACCGGAACATCGCCAGTAACGACAGTAAGACGGACATTTATTGAGGATTGCCGCAGCATTGCCGGTATTGCTTGCTTAGGAGAAGAAGGAACCACTGGAACCCTATAATCTCTAAGTAAAAGATAAGCTTCCAAGCTGTGAACAAGAGTAGCAGCGATGGAATCCTAAAAACAGGCTGTGAACAAGAGTAGCAGCCTGCTTTTTTATGTTATAAATATTTATTTACCTCAAGGTAGTTTCGTTACTGCTCCGATTCGTCTAATATTCTTTTCTTGTCTCCCCCTGAATATCCCCAGGTCATTGTTTAACCCATGTCAAATATTAGCTCCGTCTAAAAACATACGACCCTATCCCCCTCTGATAAAGCTTATGCCAGATCCCTTCGGTTTACCTTAGCCTTATGCAATGTGATATTCTTTGATTTCTTTTCCATCGAAGCTCATAAATAGTCGTTTGTTCCGCTTCATTCTTATTTTATGGCATAGATAAATAACTGTTCATTGGCCATGCATTTTTTATTTTCATACTAATTACCTTTCCGCTTTTAAACATTGTTCTTTTTTGCCACAAGTGTCTTTTCATTTGTTCATTAAAACTATAAACATATTATAGTTATGGACTTTTTATATGGAGGTGAAGATCGTGCCGTTTCCAAGCGATAGCCAATTTTCGGCTATTTCTCTTAACGGGCAGCCGTACTTTAACACCGTCGGGGATGAATCTCCAGCAAGTACGGATTTAGTTGGTAATTTGGTAATTCAACATTTCCATCACTTTATTATGCATACGACGGAACCAATGTTTACTTTAGAATAAAGGTTAACGGGGATCCGCGTAATTCGGCGAAGACAACCTTTCAAAACTTTGCATGGAGTGTTGCCGGTACGTATGAATGGGTGCTGAAATAGAAGTAGATTAGAATTAATTCAAAATACGAATAAACAGGAATCAGCCAATATTAAAAAGCCCTTATTCGGTGAATATAACCGAATTAGGGCCTTTTTTGATATCACGAAATATTGACCTCTATCCAATAAATCCAAGGATATCTCTTTATCCAAGAACGGCGGTTAAATTAGGGACGATTTGCTTTTTGCGTGATACAACATCTTTTAGAATGACTCTGTTACCCGCGAGCGAAACATTAAAGGCTTTCTCGGCTGCATGAGCTTTGTTGCCAAGCGCGATTGCGATCGAGTCATTGTTTAATATATCAGTCACTACAAATAAGAATAAATCTAATTCTTTCTCATCAATAACTCGTGAAATTGCTGCCTCTACTTCCGTTTGGCGATCAAGAACATCGTTTGTGTCCACTGCATTAACCTGGGCAATCTCAACTTTGTGTTCCCCCATTTGAAATTCTTTTGCATCAAGGGAAATCAGCTGGTCAATGGTCTTTTTACTTAAATCAGCTCCTGCTTTTAACATGGCTAATCCATACTCTTCAGCATTCACTTCAGCTATCTCGGCCAATTCTTCTGCTGCAGCGATATCTTCTTCCGTACATGTTGGCGATTTAAATAACAGCGAATCAGAAATGATAGCTGATAGCATTAACCCAGCTATCTCTTTACTTATGACTGCTCCGTTTTCTTTATATAGTTTTTTTATAATCGTTGCGGTACACCCAACCGGCTCAGCTCTGTAATACAAAGGATCATTCGTTTCAAAATTAGAGATGCGGTGATGATCAATTACTTCTAGTACACGAACTTTATCAATATCAGATACACTTTGCTGGCGTTCATTATGATCTACCAAAATGACAGCCTCTGTTTCATTTGCCGCCGTTTCAATTTGCCGGGGCGCATCCACTTTAAAATAATCCAGTGCAAATTGGGTTTCTTCATTGACTGGACCTAAACAAACCGCTTCAGCTTTAACTCCTAATTGAGTTTTTAAATCAACATAAGCGATGGCAGAGCAAATTGTGTCTGTATCCGGGCTTTTATGTCCGAAGACAAGTACTTTATCCATATTTTTCACCTCACGTAGTCTATTTCCTTATCTATTATGAATAAAAACTTTGATAATCTCAAGATACGAAGGATTAAATGTATTGATTAGAACGTTGACATATATAAGAAAAGACAAAAAATAGACCCCCGAGTTTTGCGGCTTGGAGAGGTCTATTCTTTGATCAAAACCGACGCTGCCCCCTTTGAAGGGTATCGTCTTATTGCTCGACCGGAGATGTTGGTACCATCTCTGGTCTTTTATATGTTATGAATATTTCCACATTCATTATACAACATTTTTTAGAAAAATAAACTAATGCCTACTAAATAAGTGCGCTTGGCTATCTTATTTTGGAATCTTTTTTAGTCATTTATAAATAAATGGCTAAAGATTGTTGCTTAAAAAAAGATGCAGGAATAAGGAAATATGCGATCTTCGGAACCCCCAATATATGGAGTGTTCCTACATCGCCGCTTCCGGACGATTTTGAGGAACAATCAGATAAAATGAGTGCCAAGGCAATAAATAATACCGATGTGGCGCTAAAACCCTATTATATTTCCGACAAAGGTCCCTAACTTATAAAAAGCCCTTCTGTCTCCCTGCTCTCATAAGCCGACCGGAAATAGCGGCTTGCTTTCTCGTGATTTTCTCTTTCACAAAAGTAATATGCCAACTGACTTGAATAATCATTAACATAACCATTAAGGCGATGCTTTTTAAAATATGTCATACCCTCTTTTACCGCGGACTCAATCTCATCATCACTTGAACCATCGTTAAACGCTCTTAAAATACTATAGTGATGCCGATATTCAACATTATTCGTTTCTTCGCAAACCTTAAGACCCTTGTCAATCATTTCGAAAGCCTTATCCGATTTAGCGATTTTAAAATATTCCCTGGCTAAAAGGAACGGGGTTCTGACCTTGTTGAAGCCGGCTGCATGCACCTTGTTCAAGTAGTCAATGGCATGGTCAGGTTCCTTTTTCTCGGCATATAGGAAACCTAAATTGTAGTAAATGTGCAGCTTCAATTCCTCATCTTTAAAAAGCTCCGCTGTCTCAAATGCCTGCCTTAAGTGCTTCTCAGCTAACCCGAAATTTTTATTTAAAATGTAACAGAGGCCAAGCAAGTTATCACAATCAGCACTTTTTTTCCCATAATCTTTGTCCGTATCAAAAATGGCTTTCGCTTGTTTGACATGTTTGTAAGCTAACATTGTTTGCCTAATATGATAGTAGACCGATGCCACCCGGTAATGAAATTCACCTTTCTCCATATCATCCGGAATGTCAATTAATTTCTCTTCTGCAGCTGTGTAGTGATCCAATGCTTCACCATATCGTCTCTCTGCTGATTTATGCATCCCAGTAAATAAGTGGTAATAGTAGGTTAACAGTGAACCCATTTTTTCTTCAAAAGGTTTGATGGATTTTAAATATTGGTTAGGTGTTTCTGCATTATTAGTTAATAAATTATGCCTTAAAACCAGCAGCGAATAATAAAGTAAAATCGTTTGATCCTGTTCCATGTCCATAATGATGTTTTCCACATCGTCTTTATACTGAATCGCTTCATTTAGCTGATTACGAATTAAAGCATTGTGCCAAAGGCCTAACACCTTACTTACACTTTCGCAAGACACAGCTTTCGTTGTCATAAAATTACTCCTCTCAACAAAAAAATTAAAAAATTCATAAATTTCTATCGACAAATTAGTACATTTTGGTATAATGAATATGTCGATAGTTGTCATATCTTGATTAAGGAGGCTCATAATGGTGTTAAAACGTGTATTTCTCACTAGTGTCCTTGGGCTTGGTTTGGTTGGTGCCGCCGCTTTTTCTTTTAATTCAGGAGATTTCAGTGCCGAACATGGCAGTGTCCGTACCCATGATCTACAATTGGCCGAGCATGGCAGTGTTCGTACTTCTGATCAAAAATTGGCGGAACATGGCAGTGTCCGTTCTCCTGGAAAGTTTCTTGCTGAGCACGGCAGTGTCCGCACCGCCAAAGAATCTGAAGTTTGAGATAATTCACATCAAAAGACTATTATTGGGCCGGCCTAAGAGCCGGTTTTTTTCTGGTGTAAGAACGCTTTCACGCACATCAAATTATAAATCTCTCTTTTGTATAATACTAGACTAACAGAAAAATTTGAAAATAAAATTGTTTTTCAAAAAACACAACTTAAGTCATATCTAACTAAGTCGAATCGTGCCAGCTAAAGCCCCTTTGTGTCTGTAATCATAGGAAATCAGTGGGATGGTTTCAAATTTTGCAATAAAAAAGCAACTATAGGGTGACTTTTGACGAAATATCAGCTTATTTTTCATCCCCCACAACAATTACCTCAGCGCCTTGTTCAAAGATTCTTTGCAATTCATCCTTAGGGGCTTCCCAATCAGTAATGACTGTATCTATATGGTCCAATGATAACACTCGAGCAAAAGCCTCGTTCCCAAGCCTTTCGTGCGTTGCCATGCAAATGATTTGCCCGGAAACTTCGGCGGCGGTCCTCAATAGCACCGCATCTTCGCTTGCCGTCGTACTTAACCCGCGACTGGGGGTAAGTCCTTCCCCGGCAAGATAGCAAAGGTCAATTTTGAGACCTTTCAAAAACTCAATCGCAAAGGCGTCTACGATGCTGCCAGATGGCTTTATTTTACCTCCTATAAGGTACGTATCAATATGTTCATAGTCTTTTAACACATCGGCGATTTTCAATCCGTTTGTAACAACTGTAAACGGTTCACTTCTTGGTATGTAATTGAGCATGACATGATGTAAAAATGATGTGCCAATAAAAATAGTGTCGCCTCTTCGAATATATGCCACGGCTTCTTTGGCTACAGCTTTCTGTTCAGGAGATCCTTCCTGATAAATAAGGCTGCTTGGGTCTTGCAGCATATCCCCGTTCTTCATTGATATCGCACCGCCATGCGTTCGCTTTAATAACTTTCGTGCTTCCATATCAAGCAAATCTCTTCTAATCGTATCAATCGATACATCTAACATTGAGACGAGCTGCTTTGTCTGCAGCCTGCCCTTCTGTGTGAGGTATTCAAGTATCTTCTGACGCCTTTCTTCAACGAACAAACAAGCACCCCTTTCTGCGTCATTATGCATTTTTATATGTAATAAATCATTTATTCGCTTGTTTCCCTTTTATAAATTAATGATTTTTGCAGTTGTTTATCATATTTCTATCAATTCTTTGCTTTTTCCTGCTTTTCTTCTAAAAAAAGTGCCTGACCTTGGGGAAGTCAGACACTTTTAATATTTTATGATTTGTTTTGTATAATCAGTAAAATCGCCTGTATGTTTCTCTATTATTTGTTTAAGTATATCTAAATTGATTTCTTGGTAGTCATGTACAGCAATGTTCCGAAATCCTACCATAGCTTTTAATCGTATGGCAACAGCTTTGTCAATAACATCATATGTTTTTAAGAGATCAAAAGCATCCCTGCTTGTTTGCGGTAAACCAAGCCGCTTTTCCGAAATGATATGCATAGCTAGGTCAATGGAAGCCTCACAAGCCCTCTGGATATTTAGAATAATCGAATCCTGCTTCGTATAATCTTTCAGGTTGGATGGCTTGTTTGCGTATACTTCCTTGACACGTTGTACGCAGCGTTCAATCACATTAATTTTGTTTAATATCACATCATTTTCCATAGATTGACCCACTTTCATTAATATGCTTTAAGATGGGTTCGCGTTCTTCATTCAATTTTGCATACATACTAAGCGCAGTCATCTGGTGAATTTTTAACAGGGTGTCATCTTTTGAAAAAATCACATTCCCTGTTGAATAAATTTGTGCTTTAAAAACCGTAGATGCCTTTTGCAGATCAATCAAATCAACATCTATTTTAATAATATCAGCTAAATCTTGGGCTAAAAGAAACGTCTCATACGAAGAGATGTTTTGATCTTCCTTATAAAAAGCCACATCCAAATCACTGTCTTTACGGGCAGTGTCTTTCGCTTGAGAACCGAACACTATAATATAAGAAGGATTTAACTTGCTCACTAAAAAGTCTTCAATTTTATTATATATTTCGGTATTCATATAACCGACTCCCTAAGGTATATATAAATATAATACCAAATAGCTTATTTCAATGTCTATTCGGCGTAAAGTGGCCTTTATACTAAATGTGAATGGTCCCCTTAAATGTTATAAGTCACCCTAGGCCATATATATAGGTGTCCAACTATGCTTTTACATTTAAATGTTTTGTTTTCAAAAAAATCTGAGAAAAAAACCAATTAGGGCACTTATGCTGTATAGGCCAACAAAAGTATATAGATTAAATAAAAGAGAATTTGTATAAACGTTTAAAACAGGATATCTATAAATAACAGAATTCGCGTCGTGAGAGCTTCCTAAGACATGAAATAATTGATTGCCAAATTGGTATTCCAAGACACTGCAAACAATAAGTATTAATAGGACAATTATTGAAAATAAAGAGAGATATTTGTTAGGGATATTGAAGGATTTCTTATAAATAAATAAGGTAAGCAAAAAGCAGGAATTAATTAGCAAACCTAAACCCGGATTATTCATAGGACTAACCGAAGAAGCAATTTGGATGAAAATTGGCAAACGCCTTCATTTATTTCGGAATTTGAAGGTGTTTTTCTA
>NZ_SLXK01000027.1 GCF_004341035.1 Scopulibacillus darangshiensis | reverse complement strand
TTAGCTATTAATTAAATCCAGTATAATTTACACTTATATCCAAAGGGATAGCCATTACTTACTACCCCTCTGCAATGAATAAAGGCCTCTTTGCCTCAGTATTAAATGTTTATTTTTAATATCAATCAGAAAAGACACAATTCCAAAAAAAGGTGAATAAAAAAAACAACGAAAGTTGAACAAAATAAAGGGTGGTGTTCATTTCTCTAAAGGGGGATCCATAGTTGAGAACATGGAAAAAACGAAAAGAGAGGGACGGACTGAATCAACATCAAAACGTAGCACAGTCGGATTTTGTTTCCTTGTTAAAATCAACCCGAACTCACGAAATTTCATATTCACACCTCCAAGATTCAGACCCTAAGCATCCCACGGAAGCCCCTAGCAGCATAGTAGGAGTCTGCTCCATTGTGGTACACAAAGACAGTGTCATAGCGCCGGTCACAAAAGATGGCCCCACCGAGCTTTCTAATATTATCAGGTGTTTTCACCCAGCTCGATGTTTTAGTATCGAAATTTCCAAGTCCCTGCAGCTCCCGGTATTGTTCTTCCGTTAAAATCTCTATACCCATGTCAGCAGCCATATCAATAGCGTTGTTTTGTGGTTTGTGTTTTTTCCTTGACTCCAGCGCTTCACGGTCGTAACAAACACTTCTGCGGTCTTTGGGACTTTGCGCCGAACAATCATAAAAAACGTATTCGTCTGTCTGTTTATCATGAACGATAACATCCGGTTCACCGCCAGTTCTTTCCATCTCATTAAGCGACCACAGTTTATCAGTATTAGTTTCTAGCTTTTCTTGTACTTTTGCCCATTCAAGTTCCTTATGGCGATTCATGTATTTCTCAAACCGGGCTTTCAATGTTCTAAGTATCTCTTCATGTTGTTCTGGTGACAACTTCCTTATTTCACTTTTCATACTAAAACCTCATTTCGCGAATGATTGTAACTATTTTATATAGAAAATTTAAATATTGTTAATATCTTCCCAGGCATACACAAATTCAGATAGTTGCTTCCCTGCAATTTCTGTATAAATTTCATCTAATTTTTTGCCACCAAGTGCTTCATAGAATAAACGAGAAATATTATCCTTTAAAACAATAACAAGCATTGAGTTTAATCCCATTTCTTTAATTTCAACTATGATTGGTTTGATAAGTGCCTTTCCAATACCTTGTCCCTGATACTCTTTTAAAATATAGATGGCGTATAATTCCCCATCAAATCCACAATATTTACCACTTCTTTCTTTACCTCCAGAGGAAAATCCAACAATTTCTCCATTTTGGTTTTCTGCTATATATACACCGCCTTCAGCGATGTTGTTTAGCCATAACTCTTCTCTTTTTTCATAAGATAGATTATTCAAGTATTCGTCAGGAACAATATTGACATACGTTGTTTTCCAACTGTCAACATGTACTTTTCCTATTCCTTTTGCGTCGGTTAAAACCGCTTTTCTTATCTTTATAATTTCGCTATCCATTATTTTCTCTCCTTCGTACATCCCATTATACAATTTAAAATGCTTTTACTTTTTCCGGGGTCTGACTAAATAATCTTTATTGTATATTAATCTATAACACATTCAGGTTGATATCCCTGAACGCTAATTTTTATTACGCATTAAAAGTCGTAATGTTTCTTCAAGGCCGTTTTTGAAAGGAGTTACTGGGATTGGGCCGATACGTTTTTCATATTTTTCCCCACTCAAAACAAATCCTTCTTTGGTAAGGTACATGATCTCAACTATTTCTCTCATAAACGAATTAAACAATCCGGTGAAACGAATAGCATTTATAGTTAGAGGGATAACTATCTTTCGGTTACCAGTGACATGACGTGCTATCCGGATGATTTCTTTACCCGAAATCAATCCTGCTCCGGGTATATTCCAGTTTTCTCCGTAGGAATCGTCTTTTTCCGCTATATTCACAATCATTTTGGCGGCATCCGGCAAATAGACATATTCACGAGGTGTTTTCAAATTCCCAATAAAAACAGAAATTTTATTGGCAGCCATCCCTTCTAGTGTAGGCTGCAGATAAGAATTTTGTGAGGTAGGACCGTAATAATCCGGCAACCTGACAATTAATGCTTTTGCCCTTTTCCATTTGTTACTGAATATCATTTGCCCGAATTCTACTCTTATTTTACCTTTTTTCGTATGTGGCTGTTGTGGATGATTTTCATTCCCCTTCGCAACTTGATGTCCATATACATAGATACCATCTACAATGACAATCCTTTTTCCTAGAATTTCTGCTGCTTTCATAACACTTTCCCCAAGCAAATGAAGTTGTTTTTCCATCTCTTGATATTTAACATTTGCACATTGGAATATAACGTCCGTATCTTTTGCAGCGTCTACAATTGTTTGGTAATCAAATATATCCCCCAGCTTGTATGACAATCTTGGATTGTAATCGTGTTCCTCCACTAATGCTTTCAATTTATTTTGGGAACGCCCGAAAGCAATGACTTCTATTCCTCTGTCCAGTAATTCTGGAACAATAACCTGACCTGTTCCACCAGTTGCTCCTAATACAATCGCCGTTTTCATTTTATATCGCTCCTTTTTAGTTATTGATTGATCAATCAATAAATATCGAAAAGAACCCAATATGTTAACGTTTCAAACCATTTTCTTTGGGATTAAGTCCCATCAACTGACGACCAAAATAATCGCGATAGAAACATAGTCAAATGCGTTTAATTTAATTTATTCATCTCCACAAAAGTTATTGATCAATCAATTACTAAAGTTTATATGAAAAATAAATAATCAACTTGACTCGATTATTTATTTTATTTGACCATCAATAAGCTCAGGAAGATCTAAGAAATAAGAAATATTGCATAATATCCCTCTTGCCAAAAATGTAGTAACTTCTCTTTCAACGTTCTTTATCCCTGCTGATTTAAATCTTTCCAAAGTGTAGCTTCTAATGCTGGACAACCCCTTTTTCATGGCATTCCGTATAGCTTTTTCTGTTACTGAAATGCCTGTCACCTGCAAGGCAATTTCATTAGGATATAATACAGACAGCTCCTCATAGGCTTCAATCATTTTGGCAACGAGTTGCTCTGGGCTCGACTCCACATTTTTAAAAGTTTGAAGGATCCTTTCAAATGCTCGGTCTAATGCTGAGATAAACAACTCTTCCTTCGTTTTAAAGAATCTAAAGACATAAGGTTGAGAAATGCCTGCTTCTTCTGCAATGAGTGCGGTAGTTGTATTATAATAACCTCTTTTTGAAAATACTTCTAATCCCGCCTCGAGAATTTCTTCCTTACGATTTCCCTTTTTTGGTCTAATCATAATAAAGCACCTACTCATAGTTATTTATTGATTAATCAATTACATAATAACCAAATTTAATACCAAATGCAAGTGTAATGTTCAATTAACTCCTTTTATCTTTCGGTTACCAGTTGCTTGACGTGCTATCTGGATGATTTCTTTACCCGAAATCAATCCTGCTCCGGGTATATTCCAGTTTTCTCCCGTAGGAATCGTCTTTCTCTGCTATATTCACGACCTTCATCTATATAATTGCCGCTATGATCCTACATTCCGAAAGCTGCTGTGGCATCTGAAAGTAAATAGGTGTTGTACCCTAAATTCCCACTCATCCTTGTAGTGGTTGATATAGTTATAGGACTGTCATTCCGCTATTTTGGTTAAAATGTCGTTTTTGGTGATCATATAGGACTGTGGTAACACATTGGACTTTACGCCTCTTAGCTGTGCAACCCGCTCGGCTGGTTCCCAATAAACGAGTTGTCTGGATGTTGGATGTCCTATTGTATGAGAAATGTTGGACAAAAAGAAAAAGGCTGAATCACTACTGAGTCCAGCCTGAATTTGTATGTGTTGTCTTTTTATGACCGTTTTTTCTGAATCGGAAATGTTTATTTTGGGTCGGAAGAGTATTTATTAGTTGGACATAGTAGAAAGAAGTATTAACTTCTTTCACCCAAAGTTATCGAGCAAGGCACGCACTTCATCTGTTGACTCTGTCGCCATCAATTGATTTCTTAATTCACTCGCCCCTCTAAAACCGCGGACATATATCTTAAAAAAGCGGCGAAGCGGTTTGAATGGACGCGGCCCTAATTCTGTTGAATATTTATCAAAGAGATCCAGATGCAATCTTAAAAGATCAAGCAATTCCTTACTGCTATGGTCTTTCGTCTGTTTTTCAAATGCAAATGGATTATTAAAAACACCACGCCCTATCATAATCCCATCAACACCGTATTGATTAGCGAGCGAGAGGCCAGTTTGACGGTCGGGAATATCTCCATTGATTGTCAAAAGTGTATCTGGTGCCACATGATCACGAAGTTTCTTAATCTCCGGAATCAGGTCCCAATGAGCATCCACATTGCTCATTTCCTTTCTTGTACGCAGATGAATAGATAGATTGACGATGTCTTGTTTCAATAAGTGCGTTATCCAGTCATGCCATTCATCTACTTCTGTATAACCAAGCCTTGTCTTCACACTTACCGGCAATCCCCCAGCTTTTGCTTCTTGTATTATATCTGCAGCAACTTCTGGACGGCGGATAAGGCCGCTTCCCTTCCCTTTGGGTGCCACATTAGCTACAGGACAGCCCATATTGATATCCACACCTCTAAAACCTTGTTTCGCCACACCAATACTCATTTGCCGAAACAATTCAGGCTTATCCCCCCATATATGAGCCACAATTGGTTGTTCATCTTCTGTAAAAGTTAATCGCCCACGCACACTATGGTTCCCCTCTGGGTGACAATAACTCTCCGTGTTTGTAAACTCTGTAAAAAACACATCAGGTCTGGCTGCCGCGCTTACTACATGGCGGAAAACAACATCCGTCACGTCTTCCATTGGTGCGAGTATAAAAAACGGTCGTGGTAAATCACGCCAAAAATTATCTATCATATTTCAAATCCTCTCATTATGGGACATCAAGACAAGCCTTTTTCCCCAAAATAAAAAGCCAAGATGTCCCGGCTTCTTATAAAACCTATACCATGCTTAAGCACTTTTTATCAAACTATAGTAAACCCTGGAATCCAATACGTTTATTTTGTGTCGGAAGAGTTTATTTTAGTTAGACACATCCAAAACCGACTTCGCCACACTCTCCACATGCATGGTCTGCGGGAACATGTCGACGGGCTGGACTTCAATTGTCTTAAAGCCGCCTGCTTCCAGTACCTTCAAATCCCGCGCTAATGTGGCGGGGTTGCAGGAGACATAGACGATCCGCTTCGGCTTCATGTCGATCATCGTCTGGAGAAGGGCTTCGTCGCAGCCTTTGCGGGGCGGGTCGACGACGATGACGTCAGCCTTGACGCCGGCGTCGTACCAAGCGGGGATGATGTCTTCAGCTTTACCCGCCTCAAATGTGGCGTTATCGAGATTATTAAGCTCGGCATTGGCTTTAGCGTCTTCAATCGCTTCCGGAACGATCTCAACGCCGTATACGTGGCCGGCTTTTTGTGCCAGGAACAGGGAGATCGTGCCGATGCCGCAATAGGCGTCGATGACGGTTTCCTGTCCTGTTAAACCGGCGTATTCCAGGGCGCGGTCATACATCACCTGCGTTTGCTTCGGATTGACCTGAAAAAACGAACGGGCGCTGATGGCGAATCTGATGTCGCCGATGTTGTCATAAATGACATCGCGGCCCCATATGGTTCGTGTTTCCGCGCCAAATATCGTGTTTGCCCTTTTATTATTGATGTTCTGGACAATCGACTTCACCGCTGGATAATTCTCGGTAATCTCTTTGATAAAGCGTTTGCGGAACGGTAGGTCTTGTCCTTTGGTAACGAGGACAACCATCACTTCACCGGTGTTCCGTCCGATTCTAGCAACAATGTGTCTCAGGACCCCGCGGTGGGTTTCTTCGTTGTAAGGGGCAATCCCGCAAGCTTTGGCAACCTTTTTGACCGTTTGTACGATTTCATCGATCACCTTATCCGTAATCAGGCAATGGTCCATGTCGACAATGCTGTGGCTGCGCTTGCGGTAAAAGCCGGCGATCAGCTCGCCGTTCTTTTCCGCGACAGGTACCTGGACCTTATTCCGATAGCTCCAAGGCTCGTCCATGCCAAGCGTCGGATGTACCTTTATCCCGCTTAAACCGCCGATCCGTTCAAGAACGTCCCGAACATAGCCACGCTTGTAATCAAGCTGCCCCTCATAGCTGAAATGCTGAAGCTGGCAGCCGCCGCATTGATCATAAATGTCACAAGGCGGATCGACTCGCTTCGGGCTTTTTTCTTTTATTTCAAGGAGTCTTCCATAGCCATAGCCTTTTTTGGTTTTCAAAACCTTCACACTGGCCGTTTCTCCGGGTAAGGCATCAGGTACGAAAAGCGCATAGCCGCCAACCTTCGCAACACCCGATCCGTCATGGGTCAGATCGTTGAACGTGACTTCTACAATATCATTCTTTTTTACTGGGAGTGTTTCCGCCATTTTATTTTCACCATCTTCTTTAAACCATTGTTAAAAAAGACAGACAATCCTGTCCATCTTTTTTATCCGAACACTTTATGAGGGCAGCTCTGTTTTTTCTTTTTGCAGCATTTGCTTTTCCGCTGTTTCTCTTGGCACGATCAGCTGAAGGTGCTGGTAGAGATTGACGAGCTCGCCTGGCAGATCGCCGCCATACTCGCCATCAATGTTCAGCTGGAGCTTTTCATTGGTATAAATTTTGATCCGGTTCGCTTGGGCATAGATAACCTTCGGATCCTTCATGTGTTCGCCTCTAAGCGCCAGGCTTGCCAGACGGATAAATTCCGCTAAATTCGTTTTTTGTAAGATCAGCATGTCGAACATCCCGTCATTTAATGAAGCGTCAGGCGCCAGTTTCTCAAATCCGCCGACTGAATTCGTGTTTGCAACTAAGAACAGCATGATATCGCCTTCGAACAAACGCCCATCATATTCAATCCTGACATTTGTCGGCTTAAGCGACGGCAGCATTTCGATGCCTTTAAGATAATAAGCAAGCTGGCCAAGCATCGTTTTCAGCCTGCTCGGCACGTCATACGTTAATTCGGTCAGCTTACCGCCGCCGGCGATATTAATAAAATATTTATCATTCTCTGTTCCGATATCATTGGACTTCCCGACATCGATCGGCATTTCCACACCCTCACAAAGGACGTCACAGGCTTTGACAATCGTTTTTGGCATGTTAATGGCCCTCGCGAAGTCATTGGTCGTCCCCATAGGCAAAATGCCAAGTTTGGGACGATAGGGTTGCTCAGCCAGTCCATTAACCACTTCATTAATCGTGCCGTCCCCACCCGCTGCAATCACCAGATCAAACTCCCGCTTGACCGCTAAGCGCGCTGCTGTCGTCGCATCACCGGCACCGGTTGTCGCATGTGTCGATGTCTCATATCCTGCTTGCTCAAGCCGGGATAAGATATACGCCACATTCTTTTTCATTAATTCCCGGCCTGAAGTTGGATTATATATCAACCTTGCTCTCTTCATAACATATCACCCGTTCTAAAATTAAAAGCCCTCATCCAAAAGAGAGCCAAAAATCACCATTCTTATTATATGGCAATTGTCCGTTAAAATCAAAATGCTGGTTGTAAAAATATGTGAACATCTGATCAACTTTTAGCGAGAAGATGGGGATGACCATATCGCACAGGCGGCCAGCGGCATTAATCAAACGTTTGTTTAAGAGAAAAATCTCTTTATTATCCAGGCAAAAAGCCTTCCTGACTGATAAAAAGTTTATCAGGCGGGAAATATGCCTCAAGGTCCTCCACCACTTTCATATATGCTTTATCGTTGTACCATTCTTCAACATCCAATTCTTTAAAAAGCTTGTGGATGCCAAGCTGCTTGGTTCGCTTGCCGCCCGTCCCGTCACCCATGAAAAAGTCATCGACAACGACCCGGCTAACATGGTCAGCAAGGGTTTTGGCAAAATCCTCGGTGCTTGGCAACACGGGGGAGACAGCAGCCTGAACGGCCAAGCCGGCATTTTTCATGGTATCCATGGCTTTTAGCCGAGCCGGAATCGGCGGTGCCGCAAGGGAGAAAGCTTTTCGAATATCGTCCCGGTCAGTTTCAACGGTCATGCTGATCAAGACACGTTTTCCAAGTGCCCGGAATAGTTCAATATCTCTTGTCACGAGCGGGCTTCTCGTTTGCACAAACAAAAAATCCGGCGGCTCCTCTGCCATCGTTTCAAGGAGTGCCTGTGTTATTTTTTCACGATGCTCAATTGGTTGATAGGGATCGGTGCTTGAAGACATAAAGATGGTGAGCGGGTCTTTTCTTTTTGCATTTTTTAATTCTCTTTTAAAGGATTCCTTCGCTGAACGCTTGATATCGACCCACGTCCCCCACTCTTCCTTCCGAAACAGTGCTACAGGCATTCGTCTGACATAGCAGTAAGAGCAGCCAAACGCACAGCCGACGTAAGGGTTGAGCGTATGGCTGTACCCTTTTAAATAGCCGCTCGCCGGCGTTAGCAATTTCTTCGGCGTTCTTTCTTGTATATTCCTTTCCACCTGCATTCCCCCTGAGCAGCCATTCTAATAACTAATTGCCATCTTAACATGGCGAATTGTACAAAGAAAGCACACCATTTATGTATAAAAACTTAACCACCTTATACAAACTAAAGAAAATGATTGTTTCAGAGGTGGTAAAATGAATCTATTTAACGCACTATCGAATTGGAAATCAGGAAGATATGAAAAGCATTTATCCAGACTAAAGGACGCAGATCGCTGCCCGGATTGCAGCGGCAGGGGTTATCTGACTGAATACAGCTATGAATTCCCTTCAGCACTCGAGTGCAAAGGCTGCGATGGAAGCGGCTCATATACTGCTTGGGCTGAAAATAATGATGTTGAATAGTTAATATAAAAATAAGGGAAGCGACGAACTTGCATTCTGCAATAGAGGCTTGACTCATTCATTATAGGACTCAGATTCCGCTATTTGTACGAAAAGTGCCCCTTTTTTGAATTTATAGGACCCAGGTTCCGCTATTTGCCATAATGACACTCAAAATAACTCCTAAATGATCGATTAGCGGAATGACAGTCCGATAAGGATCCTAATGTCCAGTTCACGGTGAGGAGCGGGTGGTTTTTTATACAAATCATTGATGATTTATCCGAAAATCCCAATAAATAATCCTCAAGGCGACCATTTTATAGTTCCTTTGTTTCATATGAAAAAGCCAGAAGGTATTATCACCTTCTGGTTTCCCTCATTTTTACACCTTTTCAATTTCTTCTAAAATAATCTTATTGACCATTTGCGGGTTGGCTTTGCCTTTTGTGGCCTTCATCACTTGGCCCACAAGGAAGCCAAGCGCCCGGTCTTTGCCATTTTTGTAGTCAATCATAGATTGTTTATTTTCCTCTAAGATTGGCATAACCGCATCGCGCAGGGCACCTTCGTCAGAGATTTGGACAAGCCCTTTTGCCTTAACAATCTCCTCAGGATCGCCGCCTTTTTCGATCAATTCTTTAAAGACTTTCTTCGCGATTTTTGATGAAATCGTGCCTTTTTCAATCAGCTGAATCATTTTAGCAAGACCAGCGGCCGTTAATGGCACATCGTCTATCTCTTTATTATTAGCATTAAGATAAGCAGACACCTCGCCCATCAGCCAGTTGGAAGCAAGCTTGGCATCGGCGCCAATTGCCATCATTTCCTCGAAGAAGTCGGACATCGGCTTAGATTGAGTCAGAACCATCGCATCATAGGCCGGAAGCTTAAGGTCCTGGATATAGCGTTCCCTTCTTGCATCAGGAAGCTCAGGAATTTCTGCCTTAACCTTATCCATCCAGTCTTGGTCAATACTCAGCTTTACAAGGTCAGGTTCAGGGAAGTAACGGTAATCGTCAGAGCCCTCCTTCACACGCATCAGAATCGTCTTCTTAGAAGCTTCATCATAACGGCGTGTTTCCTGATCAATGATGCCGCCTGACATTAATACTTCAGCCTGTCTCTTCTGTTCATGTTCAAGTCCCTTTTGAACAAAAGTGAAGGAGTTCAGGTTCTTAAGCTCTGTTTTCGTCCCGAATTCGTCACGGCCATATGGACGTAGTGAAAGGTTGGCATCACAGCGGAGTGACCCCTCTTCCATTTTACAATCCGATACGCCAGTATATTGCATGATCGCCTTCAGCTTTTCCAGATAAGCATAGGCCTCTTCAGGTGTCCGGATATCAGGTTCGGATACAATTTCAACGAGCGGGGTGCCGACACGGTTAAAGTCGACAAGCGAGCCATCTCCACTATGTGTCAGCTTGCCCGCATCCTCCTCAAGATGCAGCCTCGTAATCCCGATCCGTTTTTTCTTGCCATTTACTTCGATTTCAATATGCCCATTCTCACCGATCGGCTTATCAAACTGTGAAATTTGGTAAGCCTTCGGATTATCGGGATAGAAGTAGTTTTTGCGATCAAACTTTGTATCCTCCGCGATCTCACAGTTCAATGCCATCGCCGCCCGCATGGCAAACTCGACCGCCTGGTGGTTCAATACAGGCAAGACGCCGGGATGACCAAGGCAAATCGGGCAAGTATGCGTGTTTGGCGGTGCACCGAATTCAGTAGAACAACCGCAGAAAATTTTTGAATTCGTCTTAAGCTCAACATGGACCTCAAGGCCGATGATCGTTTCTAAATTCATTAGTCTGTCACCCCTTTAAGCTCAGGCTTCAACTTGTGACCTGCAGCCTGCTCATAAGCATGGGCAGTGCGGTATATCGTGCCTTCATCAAATGGTTTACCGATAATTTGCAGACCAACAGGCAAGCCATTAGTAAGGCCGCATGGCACGCTGATTGCCGGGACACCCGCCAGGTTCACCGGAATGGTTAAAATATCGTTGGCATACATTGTTAGCGGATCATCGATGTTTTCACCGATTTTAAATGCCGGCGTCGGTGTTGTAGGCCCGATAATCACATCATATTTTTCAAAGACCTTTTCAAAGTCTTGTTTGATTAATGTCCGCGCTTGCTGTGCTTTCTTATAATAAGCGTCATAGTAGCCTGAGCTGAGTGCAAAGGTGCCAAGCATGATCCGCCGTTTGACCTCATCACCAAAGCCTTCGCTTCTTGTCTTCTTATACATTTCTAAAAGGTTTTCAGCCTCGGCACGGACGCCGTAGCGGACCCCGTCAAAGCGGGCAAGGTTGGCTGATGCCTCAGATGATGAAATAAGGTAATAAGTTGCCAGCGCATATTTTGAATGCGGCAGTGAAACCTCTTCCCAAGTCGCACCGAGTGCTTCTAATTGTTTCAATGCAGCAAGGACATGGTCTTTGATCTTAGAATCGACGCCCTCACCAAGGTATTCCTTTGGAACAGCAATCTTAAGACCCTTAATATCCCCAGTCAAAAATGATGAGAAATCCGGAACATCGACATTTGCTGACGTTGAATCGTAGTCATCATGGCCAGATATCGTTTGCAGTAAGTAAGCATTGTCTTCAACGGTTCTGGTAATCGGGCCGATTTGGTCAAGAGATGATGCAAAAGCTACAAGCCCAAAGCGGGATACCCTTCCATATGTTGGTTTCAGGCCGACGACACCGCAGAATGATGCCGGCTGACGGATCGATCCGCCTGTATCAGATCCTAATGAAAATAAAACTTCACCCGCTGCTACCGCTGCCGCAGATCCGCCGCTGGATCCGCCTGGTACACGGCTGAGATCCCATGGATTTCGTGTCACCTGGAACCCAGAGTTTTCATTAGAGGAGCCCATCGCAAACTCGTCCATATTAAGCTTGCCGATCACAACGCCTTCCTGCTCCTTAATTTTTTTAACAACAGTCGCATTGTGAAGCGGTTCGAAGTTAGCGAGGAGCTGGCTTGAACACGTTGTTTTTAAACCCTCTGTTACAAGGTTATCTTTGATGCCGATCGGCATGCCTGAAATAAATGCGCCTGGTTTTGCGCCTTTCTCATCTATTGCATTGGCTGCTGTCCGTGCATCCTCTTCATTAAGTGTTAAAAAGGCTTGAACATCGCCGTCCACTTCACTAATACGCTTATATGCTTCATCAACAAGATCCGATACTTTCAATTCCTTATTATGTATTTGATCCTTCAATCGAATGAGGCCTTTATCAAATAATGACATGTACTATCCCTCCTCTTGCTCTTAGTCTTGTTCCATTACCGGCGGCACCTTAACTTGTCCATTTTGCTGGTCCGGTGCGTTCTTCAATGCGTCTTCCCTTGTCAGTGATACGCGAACAACATCTTCACGCAAAACATTCGCTAAATCGAGAACGTGTGTCGTCGGCTCAACACCTTCTGTATCTAACTCGTTCAGCTGCTCGGCAAAATCGATAATATTATCAAGCTGTTTTGTAAACATGCGGGTTTCCTCATCATCAAATGAAAGCCTGGCAAGGTGTGCCACATGCTTGACCTGTTCCTTTGTAATTCGATCCATTCCTGTCACCTCCGTCAATCGCTCGTGCAATACTTTGATAATATCAAATTTTACAGCTCTAAAGCAATAATTTAAGGGGCCAGACGATGGTCTGGCCCCTAATTTCAATCTTTTTAATTAAAGTTTTTCAGTATATGTCTTCGCTTCAAGGAAGTTTGAAAGATAATCTGGTCCGCCGGCTTTCGCATCTGTGCCGGACATTTTGAAGCCGCCGAATGGCTGATAGCCAACAACTGATCCTGTGCAGCCGCGGTTGATGTACAGATTGCCGACGTGGAAATCACGGCGGGCAATCGCGATCTTCTGACGATCTCTTGTGATCACGGCGCCTGTTAACGCATAGTCGGTATTATTGGCAATCTCAATCGCTTCATCAAAGTCTTTGGCCTTTGCAAAGGCAAGAACAGGTCCGAAGACTTCTTCTTTCATCAAGCGTGCTTCAGGGTCAAGGTCAGCGATAATTGTCGGCTGGATGTAATAGCCTTTTGAATCATCAACTTCACCGCCAAGAACAAGCTTGCCTTCTTCTTTTCCGATTTCGATGTAGCTGGCAATTTTCTTAAATGCACCTTCATCGATAACAGGACCCATATAGTTCTCATCTTTCGGTTCGCCAACTGAAAGGCCTTTAGCAATTTCTACCGTACGGTTAAGCACTTCATCATAGACGTCCTCGTGAACAACAGCCCTTGAACAAGCGGAGCATTTTTGTCCAGCATATCCGTATGCCGCATACACGATTGACTGAGCAGCTAATTCGAGATCAGCATCATTGTCTACAACAATGGTGTCTTTGCCGCCCATTTCAGCAACAACGCGCTTCAGCCAAACTTGACCGTCTTGTACCTTAGAAGCTCTTTCATAGATGCGTGTCCCAACATCACGTGAACCAGTGAAGTTAATGAAGCGTGTCTTGGGATGGTCAACGAGGTAGTCACCGACTTCGCTTCCGCTTCCAGGAATAAAATTCACAACGCCTTTTGGAAGTCCGGCTTCTTCAAGTACTTCCATAAATTTAGCAGCAACAACGGGCGTATTGCTGGCTGGCTTGAGAAGAATGGTGTTCCCGGTTACAACACCGGCCACTGTCATGCCGGCCATGATAGCGAACGGGAAGTTCCACGGCGAGATAACAACGCCAACCCCCATTGGCTTGTAAAACATTTCATTATGGTCGCCAGGTTCTGACAGGCAATCATAACCTTTGTCATATTTCAGCATTTGGCGAGCATAGAATTCCATAAAATCGATCGCTTCAGATGTATCGCCATCTGCTTCATCCCAGGGCTTGCCTGCTTCCAATACCATCCATGCAGAGAATTCATGCTTGCGGCGGCGAACGATCGCTGCTGTTCTGAACAGGATGTCAGCGCGAAGCTTTGCATCCCATTTTCTCCAGGTTTCATATGTTTCAAGAGCTGTTTGCATCGCCTTTTCGGCAATTTCTTTATTTGCTTTAGATACAACACCAATGACCTGATCCTTTTTCCCAGGATTGATGGATGTGATTTTTTCATTAGTAGAGATGTGTTCGCCTCCGACAATAAGGTCATAGCTTTTCCCTAATTCTGATTCTACCTTGCCTAATGCAGCTTGGAAGGCCTTCTTATTTTCTTCTTTTGAAAAATCGACTGCTGGTTCATGTCTGTATGGAATCATACGGCAAAAAACCTCCTTAATTAAGCGTTTTCAACTCCAATTTCTATTTTAACCCAAGAAATTGTTGAGTTCAATTCACACGAATTAATAGAATAGTTCAAATCCCGAGTCGCAAGAAAAGCGCAAGACTAAAGAAAACTTGCCGATTGGCAAGCCTTTGGCGAAGACAGAGGCGTAGTTGCGACGCACAGGACGTGCTAGTACTGGCGTTGTAACAGGATGTTACGTCTTTAGCCAGTGCACTTATGTGCGTCAGAAAGTTATACTTTCTGATTAACTAAAACAAACGGGGGTTCTCCCCGTCTGCTATCATTTTCTATGGACCCTAGTTCTATCCCCGGCAATTTTCTTCCAGCGGTCCCGCTCCTTACGCTGGGCATTTTTATCTGCCTTCCGTTCAAGGTAAGCCAGTTCTTTCTGCAATTTTAAATAATTGTTGTAACGGCCTTGGTCAAGCGTCCCATCCGCAAGTGCCTGTTGTACCGAACAGCCCGGTTCATTATTATGCTGGCAATCCCGGAAATGACATTGCTCCGCAAGTTCTTCGATGTCACCGAAGCTCTGTGACAAACTAGAATCAGCCTCCCAAAGCTGGAGCTCCCGCATCCCCGGTGTATCAATAATAGCTCCGCCGTCCGGTATAATAATCAATTCTCTGTGAGTTGTCGTATGCCTTCCTCGGTCATCGCCCGCGCGCACTTCCTTTACCGTTTGAATATCATCCCCATAAAGCCGATTGGTTAGTGTTGATTTCCCCGCTCCTGAGGAACCAAGCAGCGCCACAGTTTGCCCTTTTTCCAAATAAGGTGCGAGCGCATCAATCCCATTGTTCGCCATGGCACTGACGGGATGAACCGGGACGCCAAAGGCTACCGATTCAACCTCCGCCATTCTCCCCTCGACATTGTCACACAAATCACTCTTTGTAAGAACAATAGCCGGATTGGCCCCGCTTTCCCATGCCATAATCAAGTATCGTTCGATTCGCCGCACGTTAAAATCATGGTTTAAAGCGGTGACAAGGAATACCGTGTTAATATTTGCCGCAACGATTTGTTCTTCTGTTTGGGCACCTGCGACTTTTCTGGAGAATTTACTAAACCGTGGAAGGACGCTCTGAATGGTCGCCTTCTTCTCACCAGGTCTTTCCTCGATAATGACCCAATCTCCTACAACCGGGTAATCTTCACGGGATGCCGCGTTATGCCTCAGCTTCCCAGTGATTTCTGCCAGATACTCACCGCTCTCTGACACGACCCGATAAATATGTTTGTGTTCAAGAATCACTCTGCCTACTGTATATTCTTCTTTTATTAATGCTTTTGCCTGTTTGTCTAACTGCTCATTCCAACCAAAATCGATTAAATTCAATGTTGTTTCCTCCTGTATTTGGACACCAAAAAAGACCGCGTTTCCACGGTCTTAAAGTGTGTATAGTTGTATTTGCAAATCAAAACGCTCTGACGTGCACACATAACCCTGGGCATGACATGCAGGCCCGCAGGAACTTTTCTGATGCCAATTAAAACAGGAGAAAATCTTTCCGTGGGGCTGCATGATATTCAACTGTTAACGCGGGAAATTCCGTATATACAATCTTCATAAAACACAACCCCTTCCAATTCAATGTTAACCATAGTATACGCCAAAGTTATCTAAAAGTAAACGCAATTTTTATAATGATTTGAGAGTGCGGCTACCGGTTATCTTTCCGTGCCTCTTCTGGGGTATCTAATTTAGTCGCACCGGGATAATGCAGGGCCTGGTCCCGGTCAGACTCCACCCGTCTTGACTGTTTCAGCTTCTTTTCCTGGCGGTCTTTATTCATATCATCAACCTCCTTTCGCCCTTATTGTTTGGTTTTAATCTTACGTTCATACAAATTGGATTTAAATCGGGTAGCCATGTGCAAAAAAACAAGAAGCACGAATGCTTCTTGTTTTATACACCTTAAATTTTACTGACGGTAAATATGGACAAAAGGTTTGTCCTGATCCGGCTTCTTAACGATCACAGCTTCTGGCTGGTTTGCTGATTTAATATAAATCTGCACCGGTACGCTTCCCGGGAATGGGAAGTTATTTTGAAGAAGCGAAGCTACATAGTTTGTAAATCCGACAACTTCGGTTTTGTCATAGAATTTTATCGATATATCAAACGTCAGGTTATCCAATTCGCCGCCTTTGTAGAATCCTTTGCCGATCACACCGATAAAGTTAGGGAAGTAATCCTCAACGTCCTTTTTAAAATTATTAAAGATATCAGCATCTGATTTGTAATCCTTATTGGCTTTACTTGATGGGAACAAGATGTATTCGGAATCGACTTTGTCCCATTTGCCGATGCTGCTTGATCCTTGGGAAACGGATGCCTTCGCAAAGTAATGCCCAGGGACCAGAGATTCAGGTGGAGCTTCCAAATAGAGTGTCACAAAAATAGGCACTTGTCCCAATCCCTTTTTTCCGCGAACCCGTTTGACGATTTCCTGAGCATACTCTTTTCCTTTTTGTTTCACTTTATTAATGTCTAAATCTTTCTTTACCTCGTATGTCTTTCCTTCTTTGTCCATCACTTTGTCGGCATAGACCTGATTAAGTGAAATGGCCAGGGACACGCCGCCAAGCTTATATTCATCTTTGCCTGACTTCTTCAAATAATCCTGCTCAAGCACATAGCTGAGGATCTTGGGACTGTTTTCCGCCTTTTCTCGGACATCCTTCCCATCCCCAAGCGGCGGATTAAGTCCATGGGGTGTATCCTTGCTCTTCCGGTAAAGCATCCCGTTAATATCCTTTTCAGTTAGATACTGACCGCTTTGAAAAACATAATCGTTAGGGCTAAAGGGATCTTTCGACAGCCTCATCAATCCCATTTCCAGCTCATCGATGTCTGTACGATTAGTGACACCGTAAGTAATGTAGCCGCGTGTGTCACTCGGTTTCTTTGGCTGTATGCTCTGGTAATCTTTACTGTTGACCTGCGGGATCAGTGTGACCTTTTGATCGTCACCCTTGGGTGTATTTTTTATCACTTTATTCTTATTATCATCCGACCCGAAGGAACAAGCGCTCAAAATGAGCATCGAGCATACGACACATAATCCCAACCACTTTTTTAACAAAACTGAACACTCCCTACCTATCCAGAGCGTCAATAAAACGCCCCTCATCCCAGATCTCAATGCCAAGTTTCTGAGCTTTTTCTAATTTTGAACCGGCATCCTCGCCAGCAACAACAATATCCGTCTTTTTGCTGACGCTGCCTGTGACCTTGCCGCCCAATCGTTCGATTTCTTCTTTCGCTTCATCTCTTGCAAGCTTCTCCATCTTCCCTGTTAGTACAACCGTTTTATCTTTAAAAGGAGAATCTGCAGCTCCCTCAGTCGGGACGGGACCCAGGTAAGCCATATTAAGTCCGTATTCCTTCAGTTCCTCAATCAATTCCAGCACTTCTTGATTTTGAAAATAGGTATGGATTGAATCAGCCATCTTATCGCCTATTTCACTGACGGCAAGCAGATCTTCCTCGGAAGCTTGCGTCAGCTCATCCATCGTTTTAAAAGCCTGTGCTAATGTTTTGGCAGCCTTGGAGCCCACATAGCGGATCCCCAAACCAAAAAGCAAGCGCTCCAGAGAGTTTTGCTTGGAAACATCTATGGCTTCCAATAAGTTATTTACTGATTTTTCCCCCATTCGTTCCATTTGAATGAGATCATCATGCTTCAGTGTATAAAGATCAGCCACATCTTCAATCAACTTATTTTGAAAAAGCTGTGTGATGACCTTTTCCCCTAATCCATCGATATTCATCGCATTTCTCGAAACGAAATGGATCAGGCCTTCACGAATTTGCGCCGGACATTTTGGATTAATGCAGCGAAGGGCCACTTCACCTTCAATTCTTATCAGTTCACTGTCACATTCCGGGCAATGGGTCGGCATATGAAACGGTTCTTCATCCCCGGTCCGGCGTTCAGTCAGGACATTTACGACTTCCGGAATAATGTCTCCCGCTTTTTTTATGACGACAGAATCACCAATCCGCAAATCCTTATCCCGAATTAAATCTTCGTTATGAAGGGATGCCCTTTTGACCGTGGTCCCTGCTACACTTACGGGTGTCAGCATAGCAGTGGGTGTAATAACCCCCGTGCGGCCAATGCTCACTTCAATTCCCTCCAGAGTTGTTACTACTTCTTCTGCCGGAAATTTATAGGCAATCGCCCAGCGCGGACTTTTGGCGGTAAAACCGAGCTTCTCTTGTTGGGAGAGGCCGTCAACCTTAATGACAATCCCGTCAATCTCATAAGAAAGATCCGGACGTTTTTCCGTCCAATTTTCAATATAGGCAATCACATCATCTATAGAACCGCAGGCCCGCCATTCAGGGTTGGTCTTCAAGCCTAATGCCTGGATTTTGTCTAAAGCATCACTGTGCGATTCAATCGTGTCCCCGGCAAGCTCACCAACACCATATAAAAAGATATCTAAATTTCGTTCTGCTGCAATCTTTGGATTGAGCTGCCTAAGTGACCCTGCTGCAGCATTCCGTGGGTTGGCAAAGGGTTCTTCAACCTTTGCCTCCCGAACTTTATTCAGCGCCTCAAATGAACGTTTGGGCATGAAAGCTTCGCCTCGCACTTCTAAATCGACCGTTTCTTTTAGCTTCAACGGTATCGACCGGACGGTTTTGAGGTTGCTCGTAATGTCTTCGCCTGTTGTTCCGTCACCACGAGTGGCGCCGAGAACAAAGCGTCCGTCCTCATATGATAGGGATACCGCTAATCCGTCGATTTTCAATTCACATACATATGTGACGGCATCGCCCGCTGTTTGCCGAACACGGCGGTCAAAATCACGGAGATCCTGTTCATTGAAGGCATTGGCGAGGCTTAGCATCGGAATCCGGTGATCAACCTTTCGAAAGCCCTTTAAAGGTTCCGCACCGACACGCTGGGTCGGGGAATCAGCTGTCACCAATTCCGGGTGGCTCTCTTCCAGTTGAATTAACTCCTGCAACAAGCGGTCATATTCGGCATCAGGCACACTGGGTTTATCCAATACATGATATTCGTAGCTGTATTGATTTAATAGCTCTCTTAAAGAATCAATTTGCTCGGACACTTTTTTCTCCAAACGTTGTCACTCCTTACAGGATCACTTCACTTTTTCAATCGGGGCAAACGACCCCAGCAATCGCTTTAAGCCGACTGGCTTTGGAAAAGCAATATCAAGCTCAACCGCATCGCCCTCACCTTTCATACTAACAACCGTTCCCTTGCCCCACTTCTTGTGCAGCACTTGATCGCCGACTTCCCAATCCTCCGATGTCTTGTTTACCTTTTTTTCTAAGAAAGGCTTACGTGATGACATGGCTGAAGCTTGCGGTCTTCGGCTTTGAAAACCTGAGGCTTTGCCAAAATGCCCCATGGCGCCGGATTGAGCTTGTGACTCAGCTGCCGGTGTTGTGTCATTCACGAGCTCACCAGGTATTTCTCCAATAAAACGTGAAGCAGGGTTCATGTTCGTTCGTCCAAATAAGGTCCTGAGCTTCGCATTCGTTATAAACAGCGCCTTTTCCGCCCGGGTAATGCCAACATAGGCCAAACGGCGTTCTTCTTCCATTTCTTCCTCATCATCAAGCGCTCTGATATGCGGAAAAATCCCTTCTTCCATTCCAATCAGAAATACCGCAGGAAATTCCAAGCCCTTCGCTGAATGAAGCGTCATGAGTGTGACCGTATCATCGGTTGCCTGTTCTTCCTCATCCTGATTAATATCGGAGTCTAACGCCAGTTCGGTTAAAAAGGCAATGAGTGATTTGTCTTCATTATTTTTTTCAAACTCTTGGGTTACTGTTAAAAATTCGTCTATATTTTCAAGCCGGCTCTCAGCTTCAAGCGTTTTCTCGTCCTTTAAAGCCTTACGGTAGCCCGTTTGCTCAAGCACCTCTTCAACAAGCTCGGTGACAGAGAGATATTCTTGCATTGCCGACCAATTCATGATCTGTTCGCCGAATCCCGCCAAAGCATTGGCGGCCCGCTTGGAGACATTAGTCTGATCAACTTCTTGAATGGCCTGGATTAGGGAAAGATCATATCTTAAAGCATGATCAGCAAGCCGGTCCATCGACGCCGCCCCGATTCCCCGCTTTGGCTCATTCACGACCCTGGCAAGACTGATGTCATCGTCAGGATTTGCAATCAACCGCAGGTAAGCTAAAACATCCTTGATTTCTTTTCTGTCATAGAACTTAATGCTGCCAACCATTCGATAAGGGATGTTTGATTTCATCAATGTTTCCTCAATCACACGTGATTGCGCATTGGTGCGGTAAAGTACAGCCATCTCAGAATAATTAAAGCCGTCTTTATAAAGCTCACTCATCTTTCCTGCGACATAATGGCCTTCTTCATGCTCAGTGCCGCCCTGATAATGTTCGATTAATTGGCCGTCATCATTTGATGTCCAAAGCTTCTTCGCCCGGCGGTTATGGTTGTTTTTAATCACGTAGTTGGCAGCTTCAAGGATCTTTTTCGTTGACCGGTAATTTTGCTCAAGGAGGATGACCTCAGCAGTTGGATAATCCTCTTCAAATGAAAGGATATTCTGGATATCCGCCCCGCGCCACCGATAAATGGACTGATCCGAATCACCGACAACACATAGGTTTTTGAAGCGGTCAGCAAGCATGTTAACAAGCAAGTACTGTGCCCGGTTTGTATCCTGATACTCATCGACATGAATGTACTGAAACTTCCGTTGGTAAAAGGCGAGCGTCTCCGGCACTCTTTGAAAAAGATGAATGGTCGTCATGATCAGGTCATCAAAATCAAGGGCATGATTTTTTCTTAACCGTTTTTCATATTCATCATAAACGTCACTCACTATTTGCTCATAAGGGTTGCTCGCAACTTTCGCATAGTCCTCGGCGGTTTTCATTTCGTTTTTTGCAGAGCTGATCGTCCCCAAGATGCTCCGAGGCGTGAACTTTTTCGGGTCAATATTCTGGTCCTTAAGAATCTTTTTGATGACAGAAAGCTGGTCTGTTGAGTCCAGAATAGAAAAGTTTCGGTTAATCCCGATCCGGTCCACATCTCTTCTAAGGATGCGCACACACATCGAGTGAAAGGTCGATACCCAAATGTCATTTGCAAGCGGTCCGGTCAGTTCAGCAATTCTTTTTTGCATTTCTTTGGCGGCTTTATTAGTAAAAGTGATCGCCAAAACGTTCCAAGGCGCAACCTCTTTTTCGATAACCAGATAAGCTATGCGATGGGTAAGCACCCTGGTTTTTCCGCTGCCTGCACCAGCCATTAAGAGCAGCGGTCCATCGGAATGCTTGACCGCCTTTTTCTGTTCCGGATTTAAGCCGTCTAATAATTGTTGTAAAATGTCTTGCATGTTAACACCATCCTGTAATTAAGGTCATTCATAATGTCACTGATTTTACTGCCCGTACAGTTTTTAATGCTACTTTAAGATTATCATAAATTGCGTTGCCTACAACAACCGTATCTGCATACTCCGCTGCAAGCTTCGCCCGTTCTGCGTTATTTATCCCGCCGCCGTAAAATAATCTGGTTTGCTGCAGCTTATCTTTCACCTTGCGCAGCTTGTCCATATCGCCAAATTGTCCGCTGTATTCTATATAGAAGACCGGCAGATTGAACATTTTCTCCGCCATCATTGCGTATGACGCTACATCTTCACCATTAAGCTCTGTATCTGCTGCAGTTAATTTGGCCGCTTTGGCTTCTGGATTAAGAATGCAATATCCCTCCATTACAACCTCATCCCAGTTGATCGTTTCACCGAATACTTTAACTGCCTCATGGTGGCGGCCGATGAGCCAATCAGTGTTGCAGCTGTTAAATACCGTTGGGATGAAATAATAATCGAAGCCAGGTGTGACGGCATCGATATTCGATATTTCCAAAGCGCACTCCACTGCATGCTGTCTGATGCGTGAGAGCAGATATAATGTATTATCTAAAGTGACACCGTCAGTCCCCCCGACGATGACTGCATCTGTGCCCGATTCACATATTTTTTCAACCGCGTCATCACCAATCGGCTTATTAGGATCCAATTTAAAGACGTGGCGCCACTCTTTGTACGTATCCATTGCCTCTTCCTCCTAAAACACTCTCTATCTGAGGATTATAACATATAATAAGGGGTCTGACCCCTAGGGGTCAGACCCTTACTTTAGTTCCTTTTTTTCGTCCTTGACTCGGTCAAGTGTCATTTGATAGCCGTCATTGCCGTAATTGATGCAGCGCTTCACACGGGAGATCGTTGCGGTGCTTGCTCCGGTTTCTTCTTCAATGCGATGATAGGTTTGGCCTTCCATCAGCATTCTGGCCACTTCCAACCTTTGGGCCAGAGATTGAATTTCGCCCATTGTGCACAAATCATCAAAAAATTGGTAGCATTCCTCTTTATCCTTTAAAGACAATATGGAATCAAATAGCTGATCAAGTGCTTTTCCCCTTAGTTTATCTATTTGCATGATTTATCACGACTCCTTATTCTCAATTTTGACATTATCTAATCCGGGTTCGCTCGGGATAATATTGATCCATGTTTTCCCCGGAACGAATTTAACCGGTTTGCCGTTCTTGTATGGCAGAATTCGTCCATCCTTATTTTTCCATGACACTTTTTTCAATTTACCTTTTTGCAAAAGGTAAGCATCTCCGCCGGATTTCAAATCAATTGCCCTTCGTCCATAACTGTCAATGTAGCGGTGATCGCTCGTCACAATCAAAACATTGGCAGCCGTGATCGGTGTTTCCGTTTCCCTGTCATGGGACTTCTCTCCATTTATTAGCCGGTCAAAAACACCAGCTTTATCATTATAAACATAACTGACAACATTTTGCTCGCCATATTTTATCGTTGCTTTATAAACTGAACTTCCTTTAATTTGCTTGACCTCTTCTTTGTTTAAAAACGGCAGCGGCTTGACATCATCCCGCAGCGAATAGCCCTTCTCCTTTGCACCTTTGACAATATTTTTGTAAGGAATATAGGAGTTGTGAGGCGCTTTCCTAAAATCAACACGGTGAAACAGCGTGCCGTCGTAAAATAGTCCGTTGATGTTATCCGTTGCACCCGATTTCAACATCTTCTTCGCATCAGGACTCCACCCGTGGGCAATGAACAGGCCGTGATAGCCATTGTTAAGCTTAATAAAATATGGTCTGGCACTCCGAACAGGGCCGATGATCTTTGGCTTTTCACTTTGGAATAGTGCCAAAAAACGTGTGATATTCCCTTCAGCCAAAACTTCGTAAACAATATCAGCTTTATAAATTCCTGATTGCGGACGGGCTTTATGATGATTATTTACCATAACCCCTACGACCCTTTGATCGATATCGCCTTTGGCAGCCAGTCCTGTAAGCGGATATTTTTTACCATCGTTTGCGGAATTTGACACATCACCGACTTTATCATTGTCAGACTTGTTCTTTTCGCCGTTTTTCTCACTGCTGCAACCGATCATTAATACCGCCACTGCAAAGAGCATTGCAGCTGCCCAAATCAGTTTTTTCAAATAACCACAACCTCCGTTGTATGTATTTAAGTTATTATTCTTCTTGACGGTTCAATAATCCTTTGTTTCATCACATCATATAACCCTTGTTGCGTTATCCTGATATAAGGCAGATGTGTTGAAGAGAAAAAGAGCAGGCTGTATATAGGATCCTCAAATTGATAGCCTCTTTCTCTCAGCTTGCTAGTTAAAACTTTCTCCTCTTCTATTAGAGACACGAGCGGTTGGTCGGACATTCCCCCTGATACGGGAAGTTTGATTTCTGCTGCAATCTTTCCCTCTTCCGCTAAAACAATGCCTCCGCCGGTTTCCTTTATCTTATTAAAGGCTATGATCATATCAGCTTTATGTCGTCCCAGCAAAATCACATCACCTGTATTTGAAAAACTGCTGGCAAATCCGGATATACCCTTAGCAAAACCTCTTACAAACGTATTAATGATCCAACCGCCCTGTCGATCCACGAGAGACAGAAAGGAGAGGTCTTCTGGCAAATCATGTTCTTCCGGAAGCTTTTCAAAATTAAGCGGCTTCGTGATGACGGCATTTATCATGTCAATCCCAACAGGCTTTTCCGCCTTAAGAGCCGATTCATGTAAAGACCAGTTCAGTTTTAAAGGTTTCAGATCATCTTTAAAGTCATAATCCGAATAGAAATCATAGCAATACTCCCCGTTCTTTTTCACCCATTCCCCCCTAGCAAGGACACTCTCGGGGAGCGGGACCCCTGGAGATGTTAATATATTGATATGGGCGAGCCGGCCGGGAGCAATGTGTCCGACTAGACCATTCATATTATAATGGTCAGCAATGTTTGCCGATGCCATCATATATGCGTCAATGTCACTAATGCCTTGTTCAAGGGCAATCAGAACCAACCTGTCTGCAAGCCCCTGTTCGTAATAAGCAGGCGTTGAGCCGTCAGTCGTCATGTAGACGTGGCCAAAATGCTTCACACCAAGATCCAACATTTCCGTAAGGATCTGCGGCAAATCCGGGCGTATAGAAGAATAACGAAGAGATGTCGTCAAGCCAAGCTGCAGTCTCGCAACGGCTTCTTCACCGGTCATCGCCTCATGATCACAATCTATTCCCAGGAGGCGCATTTGGGTAAGTGTTTTCTTGGATGCACCCGGGAGGTGGCCTTCGACGGGTTTCCCTAAGGCTTTCGTTTCCTGCATCCAATCTAAAATTTGGTCATCACCTTTTAAAACTTGGGGCCAGCTTGTCAGCTCCCCTCCTTGGATGACGAGCGGGTGGCGCATCCATTTGCGAATTCTCTCAGAGATGAATGGATCTTCAAGCATCGCAGTCTGCGGATCATAGCGGCACCACCAGTATAGTGACGTCGGCAGTGAATCAAGCCGATCCATGATTTCAAAAGTCAACTCATCAGGCAGTGTAAGGTAAAAAACAAAGTTATCGCAAACAAGTGTCGTCGTTCCCCTTCTGGCAGCATACTCAGCAAGTGTTTGCGGATTATACAGCTGGGTGGGGTGAGCATGCGGCTCAATATAACCCGGCACCAAATATCGATTTTCACAATCTATCATCTGGACGCCTTCCGTTTGCTTAGGGAGCTGCTGCCCGACATAGACGATACGGTCGCCATCTATCCAGATATTAGCGGACTCCCACCGCTTAAGGTATGTATTTAAGTATTTGCCATTGAAGAGAACCTTCGTTGGCTGCGCCTCGCCCCTTACCACCGCGGTATGTCTTCTTAGGGTTTCAAGATCCCAGCTGCGTTTGCGGATCGTCATGTCATAACCTCATTTCCTGTTGCAATCTGTTATAATTTATTAAGCGCTTTCATTTTGATTTTGACCATAATACTATAGTACATTAATTAATTAAATAATTAAAGTTTTTGCACTGTCATCCGTTTAAAACTTCCTCCTTAGAATGATTTGATATGAAAGGGGAAAATTCCTTCCGATTCTCGTAAACAAAATTGTCTTTTAGCTGAAAAGTTACAGGAGAAGTGTTAAAAAACCCGGACATCGTGTTTCGCCTTACTTAAAAAGGCTGGCGACCAATAATCCGGTCGTCAGCCCTCTTCTTTTAATTTTGGGTGCTTTTTTCAAGTGCGCGATAGGCGATATCGCGGCGGTGGAAGGCGCCCTGGCATTCTATCTTTCCGATTTCAGAGTTTGCCAGGCGGGAGGCATCCTTCAAATGATCGGCAAGGCCAGCGACGAGCAGAACTCTGCCTCCAGCCGTCACCCAGTCACCATCAACCCGCTTAGTGCCGGCATGAAAAACAAGTGCTGACTGATCGACTGCATCAAGTTTGTTAATGACTCTTCCTTTTTCATACGCCTCGGGATAACCTTCCGATGCCAGAACGATCCCAGCGGCAGACTGCTCGGACCAGGCTAAGTCAGGAGCTTTTCCTTCCATAACCTGCAGAATCGTTTCAACCAAATCAGATTGAAGACGCGGAAGAATGACCTGGGTTTCGGGATCACCGAAACGGCAATTAAATTCGATGACCTTTGGCCCATGGGCAGTTAAAATGAGGCCGGCATAGAGAATGCCAGTAAAGGATCTATTTTCTGTTACCATGGCTTTAGCTGCCGGTCTTAAAATGGTTTTAACGGCCTTCTTGACGACTGCATCCTCAATGTACGGCACTGGGGAATACGCGCCCATGCCGCCAGTATTCGGGCCCTTATCACCTTCAAAGGCCCGTTTATGGTCTTGGGCAATGTCCAAAGGCACCACTGTTTCACCGCACACAAGCGCCATCAGCGAAAACTCCTCGCCGGCTAGAAATTCTTCAATAACAACCCGCTCTCCAGCCTTTCCGAATTTGGCATGGGCCATCATGTCTTCAAGTCCTTCAAGCGCTTCGGACTCCGTCATTGCGACGATGACGCCTTTACCCGCTGCAAGGCCATCGGCTTTCAATACGATCGGTGCGCCCTTCTCTTTAATATAGGCCCGCGCATCTTCATAATCTGTAAATGTCTCATAATCCGCTGTAGGGATGCCATAAGCTTTCATTAAACTTTTGGCAAAGTCCTTGCTGCCTTCGATTTCTGCCGCTGCCTTCGTTGGGCCAAAAATTTCCAGACCCTCTTGGTTAAAGCGGTCAACAATCCCTTCAACCAAAGGCTGTTCTGGACCGACAATCGTTAAGTCAATCGCTTTCTGCTTAGCAAATTGAACTAATCCATCAAAATCCGTTTCCTGAATGGGCAGACACTCGGCAACTTCAGCGATTCCATCGCTGCCCGGTGCAGCGAACACTGTTTCTACCCGCTCACTTTGTGCTGCTTTCCAGGCCATCGCGTGTTCCCTGCCGCCTTTTCCGATAATTAGAATCTTCATAACTTCCTCCTTAAGGAAAGTCTATTTTCGGACCATTCAATTAATTTATTAATGCTTGAAATGACGCATCCCAGTTAAGACCATAGCGATATTGTGTTCATTGGCCTTGTCAATCGATTCTTGATCCTTGATAGACCCGCCAGGCTGGATGATGGCTGTTACCCCAGCTTTCGCGGCTTCTTCAACAGTATCATTCATTGGGAAAAAGGCATCTGATGCCATGACCGAGCCATGCGCGTCAACGCCAGCCTGTTCAATAGCAATTTTTGCGGCACCGACACGGTTCATTTGTCCGGCACCAATACCAATAGTCCGTCCATCCTTAGCAAGGACGATCGCGTTTGACTTCACATGTTTGACTGTTTTCCAGGCAAAGGCTAATGCCTTTAATTCATCTTCAGTCGGTTCCCGCTTCGTTGCTGTTTTGAGTTCAACATCCTGAAGCCCTTTATCATCAAACTCTTGGACAAGCAGTCCGCCGTGGACCGATGTATATTGAGGTGCTGCAGTTTTTTCTGCGGTAAAATCAATCGTTAATAATCGAATGTTTTTCTTTTTAGTCAATACCTCAAGTGCCTCTTCTGAAAAACTTGGAGCAATAACAATCTCCAGGAAAATGTCATGGAGCTTTGCTGCTGTTTCCGCATCAATTTCCCTATTCGCTGCAACAATGCCGCCAAAAATAGAAACCGGGTCAGCTTTATATGCTGCATCGAAAGCTGCTTTAATCGTTTGACCTGTTCCAATACCGCACGGATTCATGTGCTTTACCGCTACAACAGCTGGGTCATGATGTTCCTTAACCATCGCAAGTGCTGCATCGGCATCCTTAATATTGTTATAGGACAGTTCTTTCCCATGCAGTTGGACAGCTTCTGAGATCGTCGCTTTATTTTTTAATGGTGCACTATAGAACGCTGCCTGTTGGTGAGGGTTTTCACCATAACGCAGCCCCTGTTTCTTTTCATAGGTGACGGTCAGCTTCTCAGGGAATGCCTCACCTGTTTGCTTTGTAAAATAATCAGCAATGAGTGCGTCATAAGCCGCTGTGTGGCGGAATACTTTTGCGGCCAATTTTCTTTTTATTTCAAAAGGAACATCTACTCTTGTATCTAAGTTGTCAAGTACGGTTTGATAATCCTCAGGATCACAAATTACCGTGACTGAACGGTGGTTCTTAGCCGCTGAACGAAGCATGCTTGGACCGCCGATATCAATGTTTTCAATGGCATCCTCATAAGAGACATTAGGATTTGAAATCGTTTCTTTAAAAGGATATAAATTCACAATAACAAAATCGATCGGCGTGATGTCTTGTTCTTGAATAGCACTCATATGTTCAGTATTGTCGCGCACGGCGAGCAGCCCGCCGTGAATGGAAGGATGAAGGGTCTTTACTCTGCCATCAAGGATTTCCGGAAAACCGGTCACATCCGAAACTGACCGTACCGGGAGTCCGTTTTCCTCAATCATTCGTTTGGTTCCGCCGGTAGAAATGACTTCGACGCCGCGTTCTGCAAGCGCTTTGACAAAGGGAATTAGTCCCTCTTTATCGGATACACTGATTAGGGCTCTTTTAGTTGACATTATTCAGGTCACTCCTTCACTTTTCTTGAGTAATGCTGCGATTGTCTTTGGATAAAGGGCATGTTCCACTCTATGGACCCGCGCCGTCAATGTCTCGATTGCTTCTGACCCCTCTATCTGCAAAGCTTCTTGCGCGATAATTGGTCCGGTATCAACGCCTTCATCAACGTAATGAATAGTCACACCGGTCACTTTTACACCTTTTTCATAAGCCTGTTCAATAGCGTTCAAACCAGGAAATGCCGGAAGCAGTGACGGGTGAATGTTAATGATTCTGCCACGGTACGCTGATAAAAGCGTTGGCCCGATCAGCCTCATGTAACCTGCTAGGATAATCATTTCGGCGTCTGCAATGTGCAGCTGATCAAGAATGGCCTGTTCATAGGCCGCTTTGTTTTCATATTCTTTTGGTGAGCAGGAAAAAGCCGGAATACCGGCTTCCTTAGCGCGCTGAATCACAAATGCATCTTTCTTATCACAAACAAGGAGAACAATTTCAGCATCAAGCGTCCCCTTTTGGACTGAATCCGCCAGTGCCTGAAAATTGCTGCCGTTCCCGGATGCAAAGATTGCCAGCTTACGCATGGTCCTCACCCTTAAGCAACAAACTCTTCCCGCTTGTAACGTGTCCAATATGGTAGGCTTGTTCGCCCTGTTCTTTTAATTCTGCTATAACGGCTTTTACGTCCTCTTCCTTTACAGCCGCAACCATGCCAATACCCATATTAAAGGTACTGTACATGTCATTTTCCAAAATACTGCCTTTTTCCGATAGCCAACGGAAAATATCCGGAATGTCCCAAGATCCTAGGTTAATCACGGCGCCTGCGCCGGAAGGAAGCATCCGAGGGACGTTTTCATATAAACCGCCGCCGGTAATATGAGCGAGGCCTTTAATATCATACTTTTTTAATAATTCCAGAACGGGTTTGACATAGAGACGAGTCGGCTTTAATAACTCATCCCCGATTGTCATGTCTCCTTCGCCAAACCGATCGTCGAATCCATGACCTGCATCTTGAACGATTTTTCTAACTAGTGAAAAGCCATTGCTGTGAATGCCGTTAGAGGCGATGCCAATTAACTGATCCCCGTCTTGTATATGTTCTCCGGTAATCATTTTGGATTTCTCTACAACACCTACTGCAAAGCCGGCAATGTCAAAATCTGCATCACTATACATGCCTGGCATTTCGGCAGTTTCCCCGCCTATAAGCGAGCAGCCTGATTGTTCACAGCCATCGGCTACACCTTTAACGATCGCTTCAATCTTCTCCGGCTTTAATATCCCGCAAGCAATGTAATCCAGGAAATATAATGGTTCAGCGCCTTGTGTCACAATATCATTGACACACATCGCTACAGCATCGATACCGATCGTATCGTGACGATCCATTTCAATGGCGATCATCAATTTTGTCCCGACGCCGTCGGTTCCGGAGACTAGGACAGGCTCCTTAATATTCAGCGCTGACAAATCAACAGCGCCGCCAAAGGCACCAATGCCTCCGAGCACTTCCGGTCTGATCGTCCGCTTAACATGCTGCTTTATTCGGTCAACAGCTTCATAGCCCGCCGTAATATCGACACCGGCCTGTTTGTATGCATTGGTCATAAATAAGGCCCCTCCTTATACGAGCATTTCTTTTTCGTGCGGCAGCACTGTATCTGGATAGATTTCTGTCGGATATTTACCTGTAAAACAGGCTAAACATTGTCCGCATTGGCTCATGGATGGGTCTCTGCCGATCGCAGCCATCAAACCATCAACACTTAAGAATTCGAGGGAATCAGCACCGATTTCTTCACGTATTTCCTCAACAGAATGCCTTGCAGCGATCAATTCCCCCTCTGTTGAAGTATCTATGCCATAGTAGCAAGAATGGACAATCGGCGGGGAACTGATGCGAACATGCACTTCCTTCGCTCCCGCTTCCTTTAGCATCCGAACGATCCTACGGCTTGTTGTCCCTCTGACAATGGAGTCATCCACCATCACGACGCGCTTACCCTCAACAATGCCTCGGACCGGGGATAATTTCATTTTAACACCTTGTTCTCTCAATTCCTGTGAAGGCTGTATAAAGGTTCTGCCGACATAACGGTTTTTGATCATCCCGAGTTCATACGGAATACCCGAGCTTTCAGCATAACCAATCGCAGCTGAAATACTTGAGTCAGGAACACCAGTTACAACATCCGCTTCGATCGGCGCTTCCTCGGCAAGTTTTATCCCAAGACTTTTCCTAGCGGCATGTACATTGATGCCTTCGATGTTAGAGTCCGGTCTGGAAAAATAGATGTATTCCATGCTGCACATCGCCCTCTGTGTTGAGGTAGAAAAAGCTTCTCTCCGCATACCGGAATGGTCGATTGTAATTAATTCGCCAGGTTCAACATCACGTACATAGGTTGCACCAATGAGGTCAAATGCGCACGTTTCGGAAGCGAGCACCCAAGCATCCCCAAGCTTCCCGAGAGAAAGAGGACGCAATCCATTGGGATCCAAGGCTGCAATTAATTGATTCTCGGTCAACATGACAAGAGCATAAGCACCCTTAATCATTGACAGCGCATGCTTGACGTTATCAATAAGGCGAAGAGGACCACCTCGTTTGATTAAATGGGCAATGACTTCCGTATCTGATGTTGTTTGGAAGATGCTGCCTTGCGCTTCAAGCTGGCACTTAAGCGCTTGAGCATTTACTAGGTTGCCGTTATGCGCAAGTGACAATGTGTCAGTCTGAGAACGGAAGACGAGCGGCTGGACATTGGCATAATCGTTTTCACCCTGTGTTGAATAGCGAACATGACCGATCGCCGCATGACCGTCTAGACTCTCAAGCTGATTGGAATCAAAGACATCATTGACGAGACCAACACCCTTATGGTCATAAACTTTCTCACCATCGGTTACCGCGATCCCTGCACCTTCCTGGCCGCGATGTTGAAGACTGTGCAGGCCATAATAAGTAAGCGTCGCCGCTTGATCATGGCCCCAGATTGCAAAGACACCACATTCTTCTTTTAGTTCTCTTTCGTCATAAAACATGAGATCGCCCCTTTCCAAGCGTGCTCAAGATCCGTGACATTAAGGTTCAAAATCTCTTCATTTTCAGTCGCAACTTTTAAGGAAGGTTGATTTGTAACTTGACCAAGATAAATGGCATCATCAACAAGCTTTTCAAAAGCTGCCTGTTCACTTTGCGGAACCGATACGAGAAAACGTGACTGGGATTCACTGAACAGTGCCGTAACCGGGTCGCCAGTAAGCTCAATCTCAGCCCCAAATCCTGTATCCATCAATGATTCTGCCAAGGCAACACCTAGACCGCCGTCAGATATATCATGAGCTGAACGGACACTTCCCGATTTTATCGCTTGTAAAAGTTGTGCCTGCCGCTTGGTTTCAATTGCTAAGTCGATTTGCGGCGGACGGCCTGAAGCCTTTTGCTCAAGCATCAGCTGTAATGCACTGCCTTCAAATTCGTTATCAGCACGGCCGATAACATAGATGGCATCTCCTTCATTTTTGAAGCTCACTGTCGTGACATGAGCCACATCGTCAATCAAACCAACCATACCGACGACCGGTGTCGGGTCAATAGGTCTCTTGGTTGTTTCATTATAAAGGGACACGTTGCCGCTGATAACTGGCGTTTCAAGCGTCCTGCATGCTTCACTCATACCGTCGACTGCCTTTTCAATTTGCCAGAACACTTCTGGCTTTTCAGGGTTGCCGAAGTTCAGGCAGTCTGTAATAGCGAGCGGTCTGCCTCCTGAGCAAACGATGTTGCGGGCAGCTTCAGCGACTGCAATTTTGCCGCCGACTTCAGGGTCAAGATACAGATACTTTGCATTGCAATCCGTTGTCATGGCTAAAGCTTTTTTCGTTCCTCTAACTCTTACAACAGCGGCATCGGATCCTGGAGTGACGACCGTGTTTGTCTGCACCATATGATCGTATTGGTTGTAGACCCATTCCTTGCTGGCAATCGTTGGCTGCTTTAATAGATTTATAAGCGTCTCATCCAAACAGTCTGCTTGCGGCATCCAAGGCTGCCCAGATTGGAAAGATTGATAGATTTCCGGTTCCTCGGAAGGCATATGATAGACAGGCGCTTCTTCCGCAAGGGCATCGACCGGCACGTCAGCTACCATTTCACCATGGTGTTCAAGGCGAAGGACTTTTTCCTCGATAACTTCCCCGACAGCCACTGCATGAAGATGCCATTTTTCAAAGATTTCCTGAATCTCGTCTTCTCGTCCTTTTTTAACGACAATCAACATACGCTCTTGGGATTCCGAAAGCATCATTTCATATGGTGTCATTTCCGTCTCACGCTGTGGAATGCGATCGAGATCCATCCTGATCCCTACACCCGCTTTACTTGCCATTTCACTGGATGATGAGGTAAGACCCGCAGCCCCCATATCTTGAATGCCGACAAGCGCATCACACTTAACAAGCTCAAGGCATGCTTCAAGCAGCAGCTTCTCCATAAATGGATCACCAACTTGAACAGCTGGACGCTTCTCATCAGATTGGTCAGTCAATTCCTCTGAAGCAAATGTCGCGCCGTGAATACCGTCACGGCCTGTCGCCGCCCCAACATACATGACTGTATTGCCGATGCCTTTCGCTTGACCGACTTGAATGTCTTTATGGTCGATCAAACCAACACACATCGCATTGACGAGCGGGTTGCCGTTATAGCACGGATCAAATTGAATTTCACCGCCGACTGTTGGAATTCCCATGCAGTTCCCATAACCTGCAATCCCCGCTACGACTTGTTCAAAAAGATATTTAACTCTTGGGCTAGTCAACTCACCGAACCGAAGGGAATTGAGGAGTGCCACCGGGCGTGCCCCCATTGAAAAAACATCGCGGATAATCCCGCCGACACCTGTCGCAGCCCCTTGATAAGGCTCAATCGCTGATGGGTGATTATGACTCTCGATTTTAAAGACGACAGCCTGTTCATCACCAATGTCGACAATACCGGCACCTTCGCCAGGGCCTTGAAGCACATGGTCACCATTCGTCGGGAACCTTTTCAATACGGGCTTGGATGTTTTGTAGCTGCAATGCTCCGACCACATGACCGAAAACAAACCTGTTTCGGTATAGTTTGGCTTGCGGCCAAGAAGATCTTGAACCATATCATACTCTTTATCCGAAAGCCCCATTTGACGATAAATTTTGTCTCCATAAATCAGCTCGGGTGATGGCTCATGATGTAACAGCGGCATGTGATTCCCTCCAGTGCTTTAATATCGATTGGAATAGGCGTAATCCGTCTTTGTTTCCTAATATGTCGTCAACCGCGCGCTCAGGATGCGGCATCATGCCGAGGACATTGCCCTGTTCATTAATGATTCCGGCAATGTCTGCAACTGAACCGTTCGGATTTTTGCTGTGATATTTGAATACGACTTGATTATTCTCCTCAAGCTGTTGAAGGGTCCTGCCATCACAAAAGTAATTCCCTTCCCCGTGTGCAATCGGTACTTGGATGACTTCGTTATCTTCATATTCCTTGGTGAATATTGTATTGTTATTTTCGACAACAAGCGGAGTCGTCTGGCAAATAAACTTCAATTCTTTATTTCTCAGCATTGCACCGGGGAGTAAACCTGCTTCAAGAAGAACCTGAAACCCGTTGCAAACGCCGAGGATTGGCTTGCCTGCTTTTGCTGCCTTCACGACCGCTGGCATGATATTAGAAAAGCGGGCAATCGCACCGGAACGAAGGTAATCACCGTAAGAAAAACCGCCTGGGATCATAATAGCATCATAATCATCCAATGTTGTTTCAGTATGCCAGACATAAGAGACATCCTCACCTAAGCCGTCCTTAATGGCATAGAACATGTCACTGTCACAATTGGACCCTGGGAACACAATGACTGCTGTTTTCACTGCATGACACCTTCCTCGATTTCATAACGGTAGTTTTCAATGACAGTGTTCGCAAGCAGCTTTTCACACATTTCTTTAATTTGTGTATCGATGTCTGCAGTGTCATCTAGTTCAAGTTCAATAAATTTACCGATTCTGACATCCTGCACATTTTTGTATTCCATGTTATGAAGTGAATCCTTTACGGCCTGCCCCTGTGGGTCAAGAACACTTTCTCTTAAGGTGATATAGACTTTTACTTTTTTCATTTGACACCCTCCAGCCTTCTTAGCAATTTTTCATAGACTTCCGGCAAATCGCCTAGATCACGGCGAAACACATCTTTGTCAAACTTCTCACGGGTTTCTTTATCCCATAACCGGCATGTATCAGGAGATACTTCATCCGCAAGAACCAGTTCCCCATTTGATTTGAGCGTGCCAAATTCTAATTTGAAATCAACGAGCATGATGCCGATATCATCAAAAACCCTGGTTAATATTGTATTAACTTCCTGGGCTGCCAGGCGTATAGCATTCAACTGCCTAGATGTTGCCAGCTCCATCATAGCAATGTGATCATCGTTAATAAGCGGGTCTCCCAGTTCATCATTCTTATAATAAAATTCAATAATTGGAGATTTAAGCGTTTCGCCTTCTTCAAGACCGAGGCGCTTGGCGAGCGACCCTGCAGTAACATTTCTTACGACAACTTCAATCGGGATAATGTCAACTGCTTTGACAAGCTGCTCAGTTTCCGACAGGCTTTTAACAAAATGATTCGTCACATTCTTTTCACTTAGAACTTCAAAGATCTTGGAGCTAATTAAGTTATTCAAACGGCCTTTCCCGGGAAGAACCGCAAATTTCTCCCCATTAAAAGCTGTCGCATGGTCTTTATATTGAACATGCAAGATGTCCGGGTCATCTGTCAGAAAGATCTTCTTTGCCTTGCCTTCATATAGTAATTGCATGCCGCTCGTCCCCTTTAGAATTAGTTATTTAAACCAAGCCGGTCAAAAATCGCATCCACATTCTTAAGATGATAGGTTTCATCAAAGCATTCGTCGATTTCGCTTTGTGTCAAGTTCTTAGTGATGCGGTCTTCTTTTTCAACAAGTGATTTAAAAGGTGTTTCCGTCTCCCAGGCCTTCATGGCATTTGGCTGAACAATATCGTAAGCTTCTTCTCTGCTAAGGCCTTTATCAACAAGGGTGAGCAACAGGCGTTGGGAGAAGATCAAGCCGAATGTTCTCTGCATGTTCCGTTTCATATTTTCCGGGAAGACTGTAAGCTTCTCTAAAATATTTGCAAAACGGTTAAGCATGTAGTCAAGGGCGATCGTTGCGTCAGGTAAAATAACGCGCTCCGCCGAAGAGTGGGAGATATCACGCTCATGCCATAAAGGCACATTTTCATAGGCAGTCATCATATAGCCCCTGATTACTCTAGCCATGCCGGTCATATTTTCCGATCCGATTGGATTGCGTTTGTGAGGCATCGCGGATGACCCTTTTTGCCCTTTAGCAAAGTATTCCTCAACTTCGCGAGTTTCTGACTTTTGTAAGCCGCGCACCTCGACAGCAAATTTTTCGATCGATGTCGCTACAAGGGCCAGAGTTGAAAGGTAGTGGGCGTGGCGGTCACGCTGCAATGTTTGCGTTGAAATCGGTGCAGGCTTAAGCCCCATGTTCTCACAAACATATTTTTCAACGAATGGATCAATGTTGGCATAGGTGCCGACCGCTCCGGACAGCTTCCCGTAACGGATCCCTTCAGCTGCTTGCTTGAAGCGTTCAAGGTTGCGCTTCATTTCTTCATACCACAGCGCCATTTTCAGTCCGAACGTCGTCGGCTCGGCGTGAACGCCATGAGTTCTTCCCATCATGATAGTGGTTTTGTGTTCTTGTGCCTTTTTCTTAATCACTTCAATCATGCGCTCAATATCTTTAAGCAAAATATCATTCGCTTGCTTAAGCTGATAACTTTGCGCTGTATCAACAACATCCGTAGACGTTAAACCATAGTGGACCCATTTCTTTTCCTCGCCGAGCGACTCAGATACGTTTCTTGTAAAAGCAACAACATCATGTCTTGTTTCCTGTTCAATCTCACGGATCCGTTCAATATTAAATGACGCTTTTTCTCTAAGCTGTTCGACATCCTCTTTAGGAATAACACCCAGTTCGGACCATGCGGCACAAGCTTGAATTTCAACCTCAAGCCACGCATTGAATTTATTTTCTTCTGTCCAAATCGCACCCATTTCCGGTCTTGTATAACGTTCAATCATTTCGAAATCTCCACCCTGTCTTTTATTTTCCATACGCCTAATGATTCAGCTTTTTCTATCGCTTCGTCTACGGTGTCGGCCAAAATCGTGACGTGGCCCATTTTCCGATCCGTTTTCGCCTCGTCTTTACCATAAAGGTGGAGGTGAACATCGGCGAATTGATCGATGACGTCAAGCACCGGCTGCAAGTGCTGACCAAGAATATTAACCATAATCACCGGCTTAAGCAATGCTGTGCTTCCCAGCGGCCAACCGCAAATCGCCCGAATGTGCTGTCTAAATTGTGATGTGATGCATGCATTTATCGAAAAGTGACCTGAATTATGCGGCCTTGGCGCACATTCATTCACATATATACTTCCGTCCTGTGTTAAAAACATTTCAACGGCCAGCGTCCCGATCAAATCGATCTTTTCAGCAAGCTTAACGGCCAATGCTTCAGCCTTTTTCTGAACAGTATCAGATATCCTTGCCGGAACGATGGTATGATGGAGGATATTGTTTCTATGAATATTTTCAGCAACCGGGAAAACAGCTGTCTCCCCTTGAGTGCTTCTCGTTACAATAACTGAGATTTCTTTTTCAAAGGTCAGCCACTTTTCAAACACAAATGGCGTATCCCCATTAAGCAGCGGTCTGACGTCATCCAGATCGGCTTCTGTCCTCAACACATACTGGCCTTTTCCATCGTAACCGCCCTGACATGTTTTCAGAACTGCCGGAAGGCCGATTTCTGCGTAAGCCTCCTCTAGATCATTAAGGCTTTTGACAGGATGATAAGGCGCGACGGCAATATCGTGGCTGCTAATTGTATTTTTTTCATTTATCCTATCTTTAGTCATCTTCAAAAGCTCTCCGCCCTGAGGCAAAAAAGCATGCTTTTCAAGATAACCAACCGTTCCCAGGTCAACATTTTCAAATTCATAAGTAATCACACTAGTCTCATCCGCCAATTGTTTGGCGCCGTTCGGGTCATCGTAATCCGTTAAAATCGCATGATCGGAAACCTGTGCGCATGGATTGTCTGCCTTTGGGTCAAGAACGGCAACACGAAATCCCATTTCTTTGGCTGATATCGCCATCATCCGACCTAACTGCCCACCGCCGAGAATACCAATTGTTTCACCAGGTAAAATGTGTTTTTTCAATCTAAATCACTTTCCTTTACTTTCTGACTTAATGCCGTTCTGTACGCTTCCATCCGATCCTTTATTGCCGGGTCAAATGCGGACAGCATTTGACCCGCCAAGAGCCCGGCGTTTGTTGCCCCAGCTTTGCCAATCGCAACTGTCGCTACCGGGATCCCCGCGGGCATCTGAACGATTGAAAGCAGGGAGTCTAAGCCATTTAAGGCTTTGGACTGGACCGGTACGCCGATTACCGGCAAAGTTGTTTTGGCAGCAACCATTCCAGGTAAATGTGCAGCCCCGCCCGCTCCGGCAATAATAACCTTAAGCCCTCGTTCTCTTGCTGTTTCGGCATATTTAAACATGAGATCAGGTGTCCTGTGAGCCGATACAATATTCTTCTCGTAGGCGATGTCTAACTGATCCAACGCCTCACAAGCATGCTTCATCGTCTCCCAATCTGATTTGCTTCCCATTATAATTCCAACTGACGGTACCACTTTGTGACCACCTCTTAAATTTAGACATAGAAAAATCCAGATCGGCCGTTTCTCTGAATGAGAAAGCGAACCGCCTGGACTAGAAATCGCATAGTGAAAAAAAGCATGATACCCTTTGAATTGAAGATTCTTTAATCGGGCAAGCCTTTTCACTTAATATACGATCTGCAGAACGCTTCAACTTTCCCCATAGTCCAGCAATTTACGGTTGCCGGGTAGAAACTGTTGGGCCGTATTCCCAATGATATATGAGGTATAATTTCCTTTTCCTTATGACATTATCATCATAACAGCTGGATTCCGCTGATGTCAATATAATTATCGAACATTAACCAGTAATATCCACTCTAATGTTCGCCTTTTAGCAACCCTTCAAAAATGATATGCTGCCCGATTAACTCCGGCCCTTTTTTGCTTTCCTTAAAAACCGGCTTTTCAATCCGCCGGACGGGTAAATAACCTTCTTCCTCCATTTGATTAAGACACGCTTCAATCGAACCATTTATATCAACAATAAATTTCTTTTTTCTTGGTTTAGTCATGGTCTCATACTCTTTCTGATTGATTTTACCCAGAAACCGCCGCGGAAGGATTTTGGCTCTTGCGAAACGATAAAAGCAACGGGATCATATGATTTAACAGCATCGATTAAATCAAATTCATTGCGTCTTGGTGTTAAAATCTCCATCATTAATCGCTCTCCCTTTCTGCCATGTGCCGTCCAATGCGTGACGCCATACCCGCGATTTCGCAAATAATTCGGTAAATCTTTCTCAAGTTCTGCCGTAATAACATTTACCGTAATGTAGCCTAGAGCAAGCTTCTCTTCGATCTTCATTCCAATGATGACACCTGACCCATAACCTAATGCGTAAGCAATGAGATTTTGTATTTGGTCAAGGTTGTTAATGACAAGACCCAATCCAAGGACATATACAAGGACTTCTACCATACTTAACGATGCCGCATAATACCGATAACCCTTCAACGTAAGGATCATCCGAATCGTATTAAACGATACATAGACAATATTAATAACGAAAATAATGGCAACCATGGCAAAAGTGTTGCTTAACATCGGGCATCCTCCTCTGCATTCTAAGTAGGGACCATATTTTACATCATATCACAGATTTTTTTCCGCAATAAAGACACAGTATTGGATATTTGCCCATAAAATACTAAATGGAGGTGTGCAGCTTGAAAGAAACGAAATTTCAGGATTGGAAAAAGTCGGTCAGCGGATTTTTAGGCAAGGAATTTTGGCAGGACTTTCAGGATGTTTTTATGAAGGAATGGCCCTTAGTGAATGTTTATGAATCGCAAAACTATTTGTTATGTTTGATCGCCTTGCCTGGTTTGGAAAAAAAGGAAGATGTCCATATCTATGTCAATCATCAATCCATCACTTTAAGGGGCGTTATTAATAGCGAAATCAGCGGTTACCAGCCCGTGCATGAGGAATTTTCAAACGGACGATTCGAGCGGTCTATTGAGCTTCCCTATCCCGTTCACCAGGTTCCTTCAGATGCATCTTACAAAAAGGGGTTGCTGACACTGGTGTTGCAGCGTCTTCAAGACAGGGAAGTCAGTGAGGTTGTTGTCATGGACGAGGACGATTAATCGAACATAAAACCGAGCGCTACAAATCCAAACACAATAAAAATCATCCCTATAATTGTCGCAGAAAGTCGCACCAAATACCACGGCACCATGTCTAGCGCCTTATCTTCGATGGTCGCGGCCATGCTTGCGGAATTATCCTTAAATTTAAGAGCTTTCGCCTTTTTCTCCAGTTCATGATCCATTTTGTGTATTCTGTTGATTACCAGCCGTCCCGAAAATATGATAACAAGACCGATTAGCCAAAAAATAATGGAAATAAATAAGGCGACCATTTTTAACACGTCCTTAAGCTCAATTATTTATTCTAAGTATGACCTTATTTCGGCATGATTATGTTTTTTAAGAAGGCTCTTTTAAGCAAAAGGTCCGGTTGATAAGAAAATCTAGTCATAGCAAATGGAAAAGAGCTCGAGCAAACTTACAAACCGCAATAAATGTTTCACTCATTCTTTATAGGACTCAGATTCCGTTATTTGCCCAAAATTCACTCAAATAACCTATTGAACGACCGAATAACGGAATCACAGTCCGGTACGCTCATAAAATATAGCTTTTCGTCACAAATAGAGGAACGACGTCCGATAAAAATCCTAACCAATATGGGTTAATGTCGGATAGTCCGGCCCCCAATTTTTACAATTTCTTAAGATCATCAATAACTCCCTATTTAAGTAAAAAGTTACGGACAATAGGCTTCTGTCAATAAAAAGACCTTCTCGCTTTCGCGGAAGGTTTTTTAACGTCATCTTGATAAGAAAATAAAGTATATAAGGAAGATGAAGAACAGAAAATACATGATTGGGTGAAGTTCTTTGCCTCGTCCTTTAACAAGCATTGTAATAGGGTAAAAGACGAATCCCATGGCGATACCAGTTGAGATGCTGTAAGTGAGCGGCATCGTTAATATGGTTAAAAAGGCCGGGACCGCCGTCTCAAATTCTTGCCATTTGATGTTTCCAAGTGATGATGCCATTAGTACACCAACGATAATCAAAGCCGGAGCTGTAACGGAAGATGTCACGACAACAAGAAGCGGCGAAAACAATAATCCAAACAAAAATAAAATCGCGATAACAACAGATGAAAATCCTGAACGCCCACCAGCAGCAACACCAGCTGATGATTCAATATACGCTGTTGTTGGTGATGTACCAAGCACTGAACCAACGACCATGGAAGAGGAATCCGCCATTAATGCCCGTCCAATCCGCGGCAGCTTATTATTTACAATTAATTTCGCTTGTGTCGCTACAGCCATCAGTGTTCCGGCTGTATCAAAGAAAGCCACAAATAAAAAGGTTAATACTACGATAATTAAATCAATGCTATTGATATCCGATAAGTGTGTGATAGCGACGCCGAACGTCGGCGCCAGGCTTGGTGCGGTTGAAATAATTTGATTTGGCAGCGGAATTTCGCCAAACACCATACCAACTATGGCGGTAATGATCATTCCATAAAAAATAGCACCTTTGACCTGTCTCACCATAAGAATGACAGTTATAACGACCCCAATAACAGCAAGGAGTGTCCCTGGATCAGTCAAATCGCCTAAAGCTACAAAAGTATCCTGGTTTGACACAATAATACCGGAATTCTTAAATCCTATAAAAGCAATATAAAGACCAATCCCGCTCGCCGTCGCGAACTTTAGTTCCGGCGGGATCGCGTTGATAATGATTTCACGAATGCGAAAGACAGTAATAATTAAAAAGATAACACCTGCAATGAAAACACCGGCTAAAGCTGTTTGCCAAGAAATACCCATGCCAATGACAACAGAATAAGTAAAAAAGGCATTCAACCCCATTCCGGGTGCAAGAGCTATAGGATATCTTGCTAATATCCCCATGACGAGCGTTCCAAAAGCTGCAGACAAAGCAGTTGCCGTAAAAACAGCACCCTTGTCCATTCCCGCTTCCGAAAGAACAACCGGGTTAACAAAAAGAATGTAAGCCATTGACAAAAATGTAGTCAAGCCTGCAATGACCTCTCGCGGCATCGTCGTATTTAACTCGGAAAAACGAAAGTAGCGGGCAAGCCAATTATTATTCAAGGTCCTTCCCCCTTAGAAAATCGATTCTTTAAAGAAAACTCGCCAATTGGCAAGCCTTTGGCGAAGACAGAGGCGTAGTTGCACTTATGTGCGTCAGAAAGTTATACTTTCTGATTAACGCATCAAAAAAGCTCCAGGTCTATGACCTGGAGCTTCCTAAACAACAAAAGGATCCGGCAATTGTTGTGAACACGACTGCCGCTTTCGTAGTAAAGTCATTTACGGTGACTTCGTAGAAACTCCCGGGCCCTATTCCCAAGATTATACGAAACAATAACCATAACATTATTGCTTCTCGTTCATTATACCAAGGCCCATTGGACCAGTCAACGAGAAACCGAACAATAAGGTGAATTTAGAGTAAATCGTTCGAGATTATTCCCATTCGATTGTTGACGGCGGCTTAGATGTTACGTCATAAACGACACGATTGATGTGATCCACTTGGTTTACAATTCTCGTCGAAATTTTCTCCAATACATCCCATGGTATCCGGGCCCAGTCTGATGTCATGCCATCGATGGATGTCACCGCACGAATGGCGATACAGTAATCGTAAGTCCTTGCATCACCCATAACACCAACGCTTCGGATATCCGGAAGAACGGTGAAATATTGCCAAATGTCTCGATCAAGACCAGCTTCAGCAATTTCTTCGCGGAGAATCGCATCTGATTCACGAACAATCTTCAGCTTTTCTTCTGTAATGCTGCCCAAAACCCTAATCCCAAGCCCAGGACCTGGGAACGGCTGACGCCAAACAATGTCATCTGGAAGACCAAGTTCGGAACCTAATAGGCGTACTTCATCTTTGAACAATGTATTTAACGGCTCAATCAAATCAAACATCATTCGTTCAGGCAGCCCGCCCACATTGTGGTGTGACTTGATTGTTTGAGCTGAGTGTGTGCCGCTTTCCACAATATCCGTATATAACGTGCCTTGAACAAGATATGAGATATCTTTTAGCTTGCCTGCTTCTTCCTCGAATACATAAATAAATTCATTACCGATGATTTTTCGTTTCTTTTCTGGATCGCTGACACCTTCCAGCTTGGTGAGGAAACGGTCCTTCGCATCAACTTTTATAAAGTTCATGTGGAAATCTTTACTAAATGTCTCCGTAACCCCATCAGCTTCTCCTTTTCGCAAGAGGCCATGGTCAACAAATACACAATACAATTGATCGCCAATCGCCTTATGCACCAATGCCGCTGCAACGGAAGAATCCACACCGCCGCTGAGTGCGCACAATACTTTGCGGTCTCCGACAATTTGCCGAATCTCTTCAACCTTTTCATCGATAAAGTGTTCCATCGTCCATGTCGCATCTGCATGGCATACATTAAAAACAAAGTTTTTCAAGAAGTCATTCCCGTATTCACTATGACGGACCTCTGGATGGTATTGAACACCGTATAGCCCTCGGGACGCATCACTCATAGCTGCCACTGGGCAAGATATGCTCTTAGCATCGACCTCGAAGCCTTCAGGGGGAGCTTCAACTAAATCACCGTGACTCATCCATACAGACTGCTTCTCGGGCTGGTCCTTATAGAATACACTGTTCGGATCAACGTCGATCATAGCCTTGCCATATTCACGATGATTAGCCCGTGAGACCTTAGCGCCAAAATGTGCGCTCATAAGCTGCATGCCATAGCAAATCCCTAGAATTGGGACGTTCAAGTCAAAAAGGGCGGGATCGCACGTAGGGGCATTTTCGCCATAAACGCTGTTTGGTCCGCCAGAAAAAATAATACCCTTTGGTTTTTTCTCCGCAATTTCTTTAGCTGTCATCGTGTTCGGCAATAATTCACTGTAAACGCCAAAATCACGGATTCTTCGTGCAATAAGCTGGTTATATTGACCGCCAAAGTCAATAACGATAATCATATCTTGCTGCTCCATAACGTCACCCCGAATATTAAATATTTATCGTAAAAAAACTAGACTCTGCAATGAAGGCAGAAATCTAGTTCTTGTTTGAACAACATAAGAAGAAGATCGCTACCTTCATAGCGGGGGCATTTACGGTGCCCTTGTAGAAACGCCTAAGCCTTATTCTTAAGCATATATGAAGGAATTATACTTTTTTGCATGGAACCATTCTACCAATGTCGGAAGCGTTCTTCAAGCTTGTAATTTTTTAATTATATTTTCCCATAATTCTTTCGATTGCAGCCATTGCCCTTTTGTCTGTTGATTGCCATATAGCTGCCTTTCAAAATCTAGTGTAAGGTCACGCATATTTCTTGTATCTAGTTTCCGATCCACAACATAAGCGTATTCTCTAAGTGTCTGATTATCTTCTTTCTTGATGCCATAGATATTAAGCAGCTTCATCAAACTCACATAGGCCTTTTCAAAAGCGTCTTTGTCTTTCCTATAACGATACCGCCGTAAAATAACTTTCGGCAGCCACTTTTTCCGTGTTTTGTAAAAAACCGCCGCAATTATAAGGATAGCTGCAGTAAAAGCAATACAGGCTAAAACAATCGCTTTAAGCGACTGATCCTTTAGTGACAACGTGCTGCTGTTATGATCCGTTTCCTTATTCACCGGTTGTTCCTTCTTTGGCTCAGGCTTTGACTTCGGCTCTCCTTTCACAGCAGCCGATGCTTTGGAGGCGTCTGTGTCTGAATTGTGATCGAAGGAATAAATGTTATTAAATCCTTTCGTCGGTTCAAAAGGCACCCAGCCGCTTCCAGGAAAATAGGCTTCAACCCAGGAGTGTGCATCAGAATTTTTGATTTCAAACTTGAAACGGCCGTCCTCGGTGGCATCCTTATATTCACCTTGTGTAAAACCCTTAACCCACCTTGCCGGAATGCCGAGCGTCCTTAGCATGACGACCATTGAAGATGAAAAGTTGTCGCAGTATCCCCGCTTTGATTCAAACAAGAATTGGTCAACATAATCTTGCCCGCCTTTTGGAACAGCCACATCTTTAGTATTATATTCATAATCCCCAGTGGCGAAATAGTCAGCAATGCTATTAGCCTTAGCATAACGGTTTGTCTCTCCCTTTGTGATGTCTAATGCCAGCCTGTTGACCCTCTCCGGCAACGACTTCGGCAGCTGAAGATACCGCTCTTTTACAGAATCAGGATCATGGCTGTCATCAGTGATGCTCTTTAACTTTCCGACAGAAAAGGTTGGATATTGATAAGTGAGTGTATAATTTTTTGGTGTGATATGGCGGCTGACCTTCATCGGTTCTATTTTCCCTGTTATTTGATTCAATATTAGCTTCCCGCCGATTCCTGTCACCTTTTCTAATTCACCGTCATAGAGCAGCTGCGGAAAACTTTCTCCTTTAAATGAAATATCGGCTTTAACATCCTTTGTCTTTACGCCTTTTCCGTATAAATCCAAAGCAGCATACATACGGTTATATGGTGTTTTGTCCATATTAATTTTGTCGTCTTCCGCAGACTCCCACCCTTTTCCCGTATAGACGCTCTTCGATTCAACCCGCCAGTATGTTGATTCCTTCGTTATCGTATCGAAAATCGGCGTATCATCCATCTGAAAGGGTCCTCCAAGATGGGTATCGTCCTCATCATAACCGATCGTTTGTACGCCTTGGCCGCCCCCTTCTTCTTTGTCTCCATAGCCATTTGCAGCTTTTTTGATAAAAGGAACTGGGTCAGGCCATTGCGGTCCAGTCTTGGGAGCCGCATAGCCGACGACGGATGCCAAAAGGATTGTGACCGCCAAAGTGACAAATAACGAAATAGGCAGCCTGCCTCTTTCGAACGTTACATTTTCCCTCTCCTGGATGCTGGCGATCCGCAGCAAACCGAGAAGCACGAGCCCAATGACAATCGTCCGGACGATGGCCTGATCAGCGTGATAAAGTGTGAAGGTATCAATTACCGCCAAGTAGAAAACGGTGATAAAGAAGAATAGGAACAATCTTCGGGTTTGGATTAGCCAATGATGCATGAGAAAGCTTACAAGCCATAGCAGGACGAAGAAGAGAAACGTCCTGAAAAGATCGCTGAGTCCTTCCCAATTACCGTAAAACATAAAGGAGATGTTCTTAATAGTGTCTTCAACCACATAAATGAGCCACTCGACATTTATAATAGAGCTGTTAATAAAAAATAACGTATGAAGACAAAACAGCATTGCAACAAACTTCATAGGGAAAGTCAGCCATAAAGGCCATCTCATATAAGATAAGATAAAACAAAAGGCCGTGAAAAAAAGAAACAGATACGTGTCATTAACATGGGCTATTTCTGATATAGGCCGGAGCCATTCCCAAAACAGCATGAACCCGAGCAGGTACAGAAGCAGCGAATAATATTTGGATTTAACTTGTCGCACGGCGTCCACCTGCCCTCAATAATTCATCAAAATGACCGCTATCTATCAGATACGAACCGATACCCATACCTGGAAGAGATTGCAGCAGCCATTGCTGTTCGTTAGAGAGTCTTTCATGATTGCCAACAAGATAATGCCGGACAGTTATCCCCCGATAAGCACATTCTGAAAATAAGGCAACAAGCTGATCATCAATGGTCTGACTGACAAATAAAAGGGTGGTCTGGTAGGGGATTCTTTTTAAATAAGCTTGTATAGTTGGGGCGGGGTGTAAATGTCCTTCCATATTGGTTCGGGCTAGATGCCGCTGAATTTGCCAAGGCCGCTGGTCACTTTCCTCTAATGGAAAAAAGGTGTGCCTTTCGCCGACCGAGATCAGTCCCGCCGCTGAACCGACATGCAGGGATCGTTGGATAAATGATGCGGCTAAAGAAACAGATCGTTCAAAACATTGTTCAGACACAGAAGGGCTCCGCCGGGTCCGGTCCAGCACAACCATCACATCACGGTTCAGTGGAAATTCAAATTGCTTCGTTACCAGTTTGTTTGTCCTTGCTGTCGTTTTCCAATCCAACCAGCTTAAGCGATCTCCAGGCTTATAGTCCCGTACACTTGAAATGGCGGTTAAATCATGCTCAAATTGCTTTTTTGAGCGATGATGGCCGCCTGCTGAGTGATCGGCCGGAAACCAATGAGGCAAAGGGCGGATTCTAGGATAGACAATAATGGTATCTTCAAGCTCCAAAGATATTTTCTTTTGAATAAAGCCAAAAATATCCCCCGACTTTAAAACAATCTCATTCAACCGATATTCCCCTCGGGGCAATGATGTAATGTCATAAGTTAAAACGATCTTTTTGCGAAAGTTAACAGAGAATAATCCCTTTGTTTTTCCACTTTGATTTTTGAGCAGCTTGTCGGGTAAATGGTCTTCAACAATAAGGTAAAAAAGCGGCACCCGCCATTTTCTTGTCAAAGTGATTTTAACCTGAAGCGTATCTTCAGCCTGAAGGGATTGATTGACAATTTCTCTTTCGGCCTTAAAGTCTTTTAAAGAATAGAAGTTTATAATAAGAGCGTAAAAGAGGATTGGCAAGAAGCTGTAAAAAACAAACCAGCTGACAAAGCCTCCTTGGAACATCGCATACATAAAAGCAATGATAAAAAGAACCAAAGTCCAAATGACTCCTATTACCGTTCTTCCTTTTAGCAGTCTTTTCATGCGGTCCCGCCCCTTTTGAAGATCGGCACTTTCACCCGCTTGATGACATCAGCGATAACTTCTCCGACCTCAACATTTGTAAATTTGGCTTCCGGCTTTAGAATCAGCCGATGGCCAAGGACATACGGCGCCAGATGCTTGACATCATCCGGAATGACGTAATCTCTTTCATTAATCAAGGCATAGGCTTGGCACGCTTTTAAAAGAGCTAAAGACCCCCGCGGGCTGACACCAAGGTAGATATCATGATGATGCCTCGTTCTTGTAATGATTTCTACAATATACTCCTTAATGCTATCTTCAACATGAACCTCTTTTGTTTTTTCTTGTAACTGAAGGACTTCCTCGATGGTAATAACCGGTTTAATGTCCTCGATAGGCTGGCTTGTAATCATCCTGTTTAACACTTCCACTTCTTCACTCCTTGTCGGGTAGCCCATTGAAATCTTCATAATGAATCGGTCAAGCTGGGCCTCCGGAAGTGGAAATGTCCCCTCATATTCAATTGGGTTCTGGGTTGCCATGACAAAGAAAGGTCTCGGCAGAACGCGGGTCTCGCCGTCAACCGTCACACTGCCTTCTTCCATCCCTTCCAGCAATGCAGCTTGGGTTTTGGGGGATGTCCGATTTATTTCATCAGCCAGCACAATGTTTGCCAGCAGCGGTCCCGGACGGAATTCGAAATTCATCTCTTTTTGGTTATATATTGACATACCTGTCAAATCGGAAGGCAACAAATCAGGTGTGAACTGGATTCTTTTGAACTCAGCTCCAAGCGATTTCGCAATGGCACGAACGAGCATGGTTTTCCCAACCCCCGGCACATCTTCCAATAACACATGCCCATTTGCCAGCAAGGCGACAATAGCAAGCTCAGCAGTATGCCTTTTGCCCACCAGCACTTTCTCTACATTTTCTATTACCCTGTCAATAACCTGATTCATAGAATCATATTGTATGGTCAATTGCTTCCCCCCCAAGATGCATATCTTTATATGGTAGAAAATTCTGATACTCTTTCAACTATAATTATACTATAAAACGCTTTCAGTATGGGGGGATTTGAAGGGAATATGTAAAAGTGACTCCATCTAATAAAAGATGGAGTCACTTTAATTTATGCACCTATGGTTTATGCGCGCCTTGGGATTTTTGCGTCCTGATTATATGTGATTAATTCCAAGTCCGATCGCTTCGTGCTCCAAGCCCTTAACTGGAGCGCCGATGGTTCCATAGAGGACGACAGCAAGCCATTCACCCTCTGCCTTATCTTGATAAGGGTTGCCGCGCACGATCACGAATTGCAGTCCAACGGTTCGAAGCAAAGTGCCAATCTGGTTGCTCCCGCGTGTAACACCGCTTACTGCCTCAAGGATGGCATGATACAAGGCGTGTGTTTCCCGGTAAAGATCGGGTTTTACAATACCTTGATTTTTTGCAGCTGTCTCAACTGCGGCCACAACCTTTTTCCCATCCATCGCTCCGACTTTTCCCTTGCAGAATTTCCAATTAAGTTGTCTCAGTCTTTCCGGTAATTGATCCTTATCCTGTAAAAGAAGCAAGATGGCCTCTTTACCAATTAATTGATTTCGATCTAATGGCATAATATAACCACTCTCTTTTCTAGCAGAAGATATAAGACATCATCTAATAATACCATGTACATCATTGCATCCAAACTGCCTGGATTCAATATTTCATTCACTTTGAAGTGCACCCTTCCCAAAAAATGCAAAAAAGGGGCAATATAGCACATTTTCCTGCACTACACCGCTCCCTATTAACTTGCTACTTTGAGCTAAGTGATATTCAATTACCTAGTAACCATAGGTTTAACTGGTATTTACTAATGTCTTATAACTACTACCGATATACTTTTGAATTATACTAAAAACATTAAATTGATTGTAAATTATTGCAGACAGACTGTCAACTGGTTAATTTTTGTATTGCTTAATCCGAAGTTAAATAATTGCCAAATCACTCCCCTTTCCAATAAGCCCGCTTTTATGATCTAATTAAATTTAATCGAAGTATACCTGTTAATGATTGCCGATACGGTATCATTTGATGCATTCCCTTATTTAGACCCAAACATTTCAGGATTGTTAGTGATAACCCCGTCCACATCCAATTTTAATAAACGATCCAATTCATCGAATTTATCCACTGTCCAAGGATATACTTTATATCCCGCCGCATGGCTTTCCCTTATATATTCTTTATCAACAAAAACATGCCGGGGATGGAGGCTATATATATTCAACCCACAGTTCTCGGCATAATGCCACGGCTCAATTAATCGGTCCATTGACAACAATCCCAATTTAACTGATGGATCCAATACTTCGACTCTTTTTAGTGCCAAATGATCAAATGAAGAAACCATAAATTGGTCCGTCGTCCTGTGATGACCGACACAGTCTAAAACCCGTTTTTCTATCCCTTCATAAACGATGGGGATATTTTTAATTTCAATATTTAGGAAAACCTCAGAAGGACAAATATCTAGAATTTCACTAAGTGTCGCTAAGGGTTCACCTTCGTATTCCTTTGAAAATGAAGACCCGACATCAATCTCCTTAATTTCAGCCAGTGTAAAATCTTTAATTAACCCTTTCTTATTTTTAGCAACACGGTCTAGTCTTTGATCATGGCACACAATCAGTTCATTATCTTTTGTTAATTGAACATCAAGCTCTAAGAACTTTGCTCCGTGCGTTAACGCTTTTTGAAAGGATGATAACGTGTTTTCCGGTGCTTCAGTCACTGAACCTCTATGGGCAAAATAGATAGTCAAGATAAAACTCCCTCTGCTAATAATGTTTTAAAAATACTTTTTTATTTTTTTAGCGCTTGATCAATTCGTTTGGCTGCATCATCGAGCGCTTTTTGCGGTGCTGTCCCTTGATACATTTTTTCCAGCGCATCCTCAATAATGCCTCTTGATTCCTCATAAATATCCATTAGCGGTCCTTCCGTGGCCGGCCCTAATTTTGTGTCATTAAGCTGATCGACAGCAACCTTCATTTGCGGATACTTTTGGTAGACATTCTTCAGTTCATCAACATGAGTTGCATCGGTTGTTACCGGGAAATAGCCTGTTGCTGCATCCCATTCAGCTTGAACTTCGGGTTTAACGAGATACTTTACAAATTCCCATGCCGCCTCTTGTTTCTTTTTGGAAACCTTATTGGTTATCCAATTTTGGTTCCCTCCAACTGTGGAACCATGGGGAGGGGCATCATCAGCCGCTGGGTAATAGGCTGCACCTACCTCAAACGGGGCGTTTTTGATATTCTGTCTTGTGTTAGCAGAAGAGTCCACAAACATTGCCAATTGTCCTGAATAAAAAGCTGCTCTAGGCGCATCGTATTTGCGGCCATAGTTTTTAAAAACACCTTCCTTATTCATGTCGTTTAGCCATTTAAATGCCTTAAGGCCAGGCTCTTCGTTCACCAATGCTTTCGTTGGCTTACCGCTTCGCCCATTTTCATTGTTAACATATAAAGCATTTTGATTGGCTAATAATTCTTCGAAAAACCATCCGATTGTTGCCATTGAAAATCCATAGGTCATTGTTTTGCCGTCTTTTTTTACCGTCAGCTTTTCCGCAGCCTTTTTTATTTCACTATATGTGTTTGGCGGATCATTTGGGTCAAGCCCTGCCTTCTTGAACATGTCTTTATTATAAAACATCACCGCATTTGAAGCGCTAAATGGCATGGAATAGAGTTTGCCATTCACCTCATAGTGCGCGGATACATTCTTTACAATTTTTGATATATCAAAGTTATCCTTTTTGATAAACTGGTACATCGGCGTAATAAAGTCACTGTTTGCTACATAATTCGTTGCCGGTCCGTAGGTGTTCATGACAGCAGGCATTTCATTAGAGCCACCGCCGCCGGCTGCTTGTATCTTGTTCAATAGGTCGGTATAGCTTCCTTGGTAAACTGGTTTGACGTGAACATCTTTAGATTGTTTATTAAATGCCTCAACGATTTTTTCCAATGCTTTGCCATTATCACCACTAATTGAATGCCAGAAAGCAATTTCTGTTTTGCCGCTGTTTGCTTTACCTGAACTATGCTGATCATTACTGCACCCTGAAAGCCCCAATACGACAACTAACAACAGTGAAGCGAAGATACTGATCGTTCTTTTCATTTTACCCGCCCCTTTTATTTTTTTTAGCCTTTTAAGGCTCCTGCAGTTAAGCCTTTGCGAATGTATTTAATGCCGATAAACAATAATAGCAATGTAGGCAATAAAATAATGACTACAGCAGCCATAACCTGGTTCCAAGCCGTTGAATTTTCCTGAGAAATAAGCATTTTTAATCCGATTTGCACTGGTCGCAAACTATTGTCATTGGTTACAAGAAGCGGCCATAGGTATTCATTCCAAGCTTTCAAAAAGCCATAGATTCCAAGTGCACTTAATGATGATTTTGAAAGGGGCAATGCAAAAGACCAATAGAATCGGATCCTTGAGCAGCCATCCATTTTTGCCGATTCCCATAACTCCTTAGGAATAGTGAGGAACTGCGTCCTGAGCAGAAAAATCCCGAACGGCAAAGCGATATGCGGTGAGACTAGCCCTTGGATCGTATTTACCCAATCCAGGTGAAGAATCGTCAAATAGTTAGGAATGATGGTTGCTTCCCACGGAATAAGCATCGTTGATAAAAATAAATAGAAGATCATGTTCCTTCCCTTAAATGGAATAAAAACGAAAGCATAGGCAGCGAGACTGCAAACAATTAATTGCCCAATCATGATTGAAAAGGACATCCAAAAACTCACCAAGATAAAATGAAGCAAGGGAATGCTTTGCATGACTTCTTTAAAAGCATCAAAGCTAAATGAAGAGGGCAGGACCTTCCCTCCGAAAATTTCTGCCGGTGACATAAAACTTGCCGAAACAGCATACAAAATCGGAAAAAAGAGAACCAAGGCCGACAAAATAAGCAGCACATAAAAAAGCGTTTTCCTTATCAGTATCATTGGTAATGCACCTTCTTTTCCCCGATTCGAAACTGCAGTCCAGTCACAATAAGAATAATTAAAAATAGGACAATCGCTTGAGCACTGGCAAAGCCGTAATTATTATAGGCAAATGCTTCTTTATAAATCGAATAAACAATGAGATTGGTAGAATTAGCCGGCCCCCCTCCGGTTAGGATGTCTATCTGTCCAAATGTTTGGAAGGAACTTATCATACCTATAATCAGAACGAAGAAAAGAGTTGGCGAAAGCATCGGCAATGTTATTTTAAACAAGCGCTGAAAATACCCCGCACCATCGATCTTTGCACTCTCATACAATTCTTCTGATACGTTCTGCAACCCGCCAAGCAGCAAGATAAAGTTAATGCCAATATGCATCCAGACAGTTGTTAGGGCTACTGAAACCAGCGCCCATGTTGGTGACGTCAGCCATTCAACACCTGACAGCCCTATAAGACCTAGAAAATGATTAAGGATGCCAACTGACGGATCAAAAAAGAAAAGAAAGATTGATGCACCTGCCGCGACGGATACCGCCAAGGTTGACGAGAAAATCGTTCGAAAAAAACCGATGCCTTTTAATTTCTCACTGGCTATCATGGCTAGAAAAAGAGAAATAATAATCTCCGCGGGAACGGTGTAAATAATAAATAAAAATGTGGCTGCCATGCTTTTTCTAAATTCCGGTGACATAATCAAATCCTTATAATGTTGAAAACCCACAAATCCTTCTGTTGTGCCGCCGCCTTTAACGACAAAGAAACTAAAATAAACCGTTTTCAAAATGGGATAAAATAAAAAGACAATTAACAGAATTAGAGCAGGAAGCAAGTAAATTAAACCAATGCCTAATAACTTTCGCTCCTCCTTTTTCCGGGCCTTTTTAGAATAAATGATTGAATGATTCGTATCTCTTTCTATTTCCACAACACGCGCCCCCTTTCGAAGATTTTCAAAAGCAAAAAATCCACACAGCTCCTCCTATACGGAAAGCTAGTGTGGATCTCATGTCTCCATCCGTTTTATTAACTTATATTTATTAAATCAAATAGGAAATATTTTGTCAATATAGGAATCTGTTTTTTCTAAATTGTTTTTAAACTGGCAACACTGAGTGTATACGGCCTGCGTACTTCTGTGTTATTATAAAGAAAACTTGCCGATTGGCGAGCCTTTAAAATGGCGTAGCCAGAGGCTTAGTTGCACTTATGTGCGTCAGAAAGTTTATACTTTCTGATTAACTAAGGAAAAATCCATCAATTGAGGGGTAAGGACTATGGACACTCTTGAATACGCTTTATCAAGGCATCCAATTATTGTCTCTTTAACTGATCAAGATGATCTGGAAAAAGCCTTGGTTGCGGAAAGCAGTATTATCATTCTTATTCATGCGGATATTTGTACTTTAAACCAGATTGTTAAACGCATTAAAGAAACCGATAAATTGATTTTTGTACATATCGACCTTATGAAAGGGTTAAAAAAAGATGCTTCAAGTATTCGATATCTCGCAGAACATGTTGGCATCGACGGAATAGTGACGACACATATGAACCTCATTCCCGCCGCCAAACGATACCGGTTACTTACCATACAACGTGTGTTTATTCTCGATTCCGCTTCAATTGAACAAGGGTTCAAATCTGTCCGTGAATCGAATCCTGATGCTGTTGAAATCCTGCCTGGCATCGCGGTCCCCCACATTCGCGGCCAACTTAAAAATAATATTAAGCAAATTGTAATCGCCGGGGGACTTATCAACACGGAGGATGAGTCCTTATACATTTTAAAAAATGGCGCTAAAGGTGTTTCTGGAAGCAGCACCGAACTATGGCATCTTTCATCAAAAATTAAGCAAAAACTTAAAAATGCTGAAACACAAGAGGCCTTTAATACGTGAGGCCTCTTTTTCCATTGCCTTGTTTAAAAAATTGAGACAAGGCATCCGGAAGCTCTGCAATGGATGCCAATATTATGTCCGGCTTCAGCTCTGCATCAATACATTTTTCATTTGTCGGATTAATCCAGGCGGTGATCATGCCCGCCTGTTTCCCCAATCGAACATCTGTATTTAAGCGGTCCCCTACAACAATGCAGTTCTTCGGGGGTGTCTTTAACTGGTCGGACAGCCATAGGCCGAGGAGTTTCGATGGTTTGCCAACGATCACTTCAATTTCCCTGCCAGTAGCTGCTTCTAAGGCCGCAATAATTGCTCCAGCATCAACGAGCCCTCCATCTGGACTCGGGCAGACGGGATCAGGATTTGTTGCAATGAATCTCGCCCCATTTTTTAATGCTTGATAGCCCGTCATGATCTTTTCATACGTTAATGTTGTATCAAAGCTGACTAGAACCGTGTCCGCATTCGGGCTGTTCGTGATGTCTAGCCCCGCCGACAATAATTCGTACCTTAACTGGTCCTCGCCTATAATGAATATTTTCCCAAATTCCTGATTGGCTTTTAAATAATCAGCCGTTAGCTGCGCAGAGGTGACCACCTCGTCAACCAATGCCGGGATACCGAGCCTCATCAGCTTTTTTGAATACGTATCACGGCCGTATCTTGGATTGTTTGTCACAAACCGGACCTTGGCACCCAATTGCCGGACCCATATCAGGGTCTCCTTTGCTCCCGGCAAGATCTCATCACCCAAATATAATGTCCCATCCAGATCAAAAATGAACGCTAAATTTCGGTCTTCCACCATTCCCACACATCCTTTAATATCCGCTTTTTATAAGAAAGGCGTAAGCGCCTTGGTCAGCCCCGAAAAGCACTGGAGGGCCTCCGAGGAGGCTGTCGCCGCCGCAGGGGACCGAAGTGACTCGAGGGGCTAAGCGCTGAAGCCAGACAAAACCCTTACAGCTCTAATTCTTTTTTCACACGTAAAAAAGCCATCACTTAATGACCATCATATGATGGTTTTGGTAATGGCTTCTCTGGACTCAAACCTTTTATTTCATTGTTTAAAACAAAAAGGCCGCAGACATCCCTTTTTAAAGGGGATACTGCGGCCTCTCTTCGTCTCAGACCTTAATATGAATTTTCACACTTTTTATTATATCATAAGCTTTTTAATTGTGAATGTAAATATTTGAGTGAATAGGGTGCCTAACCTTTTTTAATTTTAAAAATATATTGACAACCATTTTCTATCCTGCTTTAATAGAGTTAATTACATATTACTGGATATGGAGACACGGAGATCCACACAAATTCCTCTTACGGGAACTTTGTGTGGTTTTTTTCATGTCTTAATCTCTAAGGAGGCGAAAGATCATTTATTTATCAGGGGCAAAGTCGATAAGGAAGGCCGTTGCTTATTTTTGTTGTGTTATGTTAATCGGGACATTGTCGTTTACCAAACATGCAGATGCGAAAAGCGGTGGACAAGCAGATGACAATGGGATTACGCAAGAAGAAGTGCAAGGCAATGCGGTGTGGTCGGATGACTATCAAAGATTTTTTGATTTGAAGAAAGAAGGACCAATCGTTCCGGGTTTGAAACAGGGTCTAGTTCCACAGGACGTGGATTACATTGAGTCGAAAGACTGGTTCGTGATTTCCAACTACCGGGACGGCGACTTATCGAGCATGATCACGATCGTCGATGCCAAAACAGGATTGCTTATTAAGTCTTTTCAATTGGAAAATGAAGATGGCACGCCTTACGTCTTACATTCCGGCGGTGTCGCCACAGTCAGTAAAAGGCATCTGTGGATTGCTTCAGGAAGCGAAGTGAATTATATAAAGCTAGCAGATATTATTCATAGCAACAAAAAGCTCATATCTTTTGAAGGTCATTTTCACGTAGATTCCAGGGCCTCTTTTGTTGATTATAAGAACGGTGTCCTTTGGGTCGGGGATTTTGCCAATGGCGACAAATACCCGACAAAGGAAAGTCATCATATTGTGAATCGGGACAACGAGCTTTATACGGGATGGGTGGCCGGTTATCGTTTGGATGAGAAGCGGGAGCTTATTCCTGAAGGTAAACCCAAGAACCCCGATGGCTCAATCGTCCCGGATTTGGTCTTATCAATTCCGGACAAAATTCAAGGTATGGGCTTCTTGGACAATGAACTTGTCTTAAGTGAATCCTATGGACGATTTAATAAAAGCTACCTTTGGTTTTATAAAAATCCGCTAAGCGAGAATCCACATAAAACCATAGATCTAAGCGGCAATTCCGTACCCGTTTGGTTTCTCGACAGCCAAACCTATAAGGATTCTTTAACGATGACACCGTTATCCGGCGGAATGAGGGAACAGGGCGGGGAACTGTACGTTATATTTGAATCCGGCGCCGAAAAATATCTCAACGGCAGCTACGCCCTTGATAGGATGCAGATTCTTAATATGTTCAAAGACAAAGAACAAAAGTTAGCCAAGGTTCGTGAATTGACTGAGAGCTATGGTGCATCCGGCGACTTAAAAGACCCGCTCAAGGGGCAACTAATGAACAAATTACAGCAAGCCGAACACCAGCTTGAGGCCGGTTCGACTGACCATGCTGTCAGCCATCTGGAGGATTTCTTAGAGGCCGTGAACAACAAAGCCATGCAAGAGTATATTACCTCTGATGCTAAGGATGCATTGAGTGGGCAGGTCAATGATTTGCTGGATATTTGGAAGGTTAAGTAATAGATTGGACAATCCCGAAGCTGGAGTTGCTGCTTCGGGATTTATTAATGGACGATCGATTGCATTTGACTTCTCCATTGAATTTTCATTGTCATAGCAAATGCTAATGATAATGAACTTACAAACTCGATGAAAGCTTCACTCATTCATTTATAGGACTCAGATTCCGCTTTTTCTATAAAAAGTGCCACTTTCCTGAAATTATAGGACTCGGATTCCGCTATTTGCCCAAATTCTACTCAAATGACCTCTTGACTCCCCGAATAACGGAACCACAGTCCTATACGCTCATAAAATATAGCATTTTGTCACAAATAGCGGAACGACAGTCCGATAGAAATCCTAACAATATGCTTATGTTGAGGTGCGTTAAAACAATCTAATTTTCGTCCTTTGCCCTCTCTAGTAATTCTTTTTTGGCCAATTTCAAATCGATTTTTGCTTTATGACCATGTTTCTGCAGTAAATGTAAAAGGTTATTTCCATTCAAAAGTGTGATCGGTTTATCTTTAGCAAAACTATAAGCATCTGGTCCATAATCAGCGGTTGAAACTAAGATTCCTTTAGTGGCACCTTCATTAAGTACAGTTCCATATAGGTCTCGCACAGCTGAAACACCAACAACATTGGTCCTAGATTATTCATAGAAAATCCTCAATAAGACAGAAATGCTTACCCATCAAGCGATTTCGTCATACTATTACGCATCAAATAAATGAAAAAAG
>NZ_SLXK01000026.1 GCF_004341035.1 Scopulibacillus darangshiensis | reverse complement strand
CCCGAAGGGATCAACTTGCTTCCCGCGCTCGACTTGCATGTATTAGGCACGCCGCCAGCGTTCGTCCTGAGCCAGGATCAAACTCTCAAAAAGTTATGACGCGCAGGACGCGCTAATTTCGACGTTGTGACAGGACGTCACGTTCTTAGTCGAAGTTCCGCTATCTGGCATCTTAAAGTTAAGTTGCTAAGCAACTTGTCATTCAATCGTTATGATCCTTAGCTGTTTAATTCAAAAGGTTGCCCTTTTCAATCACGCTTGGCTTTTGTTTAGTTTTCAAGGAGCATTCTCTTCTCGATTTACTTCGACTTGCGTGACAACACCAACAAAATCAAAGTGTTGTTGTGCAAAGAAGCTAAAATCCGAAGTTCGCTTCCGCCTTGCTGTTGAAGCGTTTTTTTGATGTTGTCGTTTTTAACAGCGACTTAATTATTATATCACGCTGTATTGTTTGTGTCAACATCTTTTTTTGAAAGTTTTTTGTCGTTTTTGTTGAAGCGACCTTATTTATTATACAGACACAAGTTTGACTTGTCAACAACTTTTTAGTTTGTATTTTTAAGGGCGCTGCTAACAGCGACGCTATTTATAATAGCAATAAAGAATCATTAAGTCAATAACTTTTTTTACTGACCGTTTTGTTGATTTGAAATGCAACGCTATTTATAATATACGCTTTTCCCTGTAACGTCAACTCTTTTTTTTGACTTCAAATAAATGTATAGGAAATAACTCGATTTCTTTTTGTCTTACTAATTAAACCATCAATTATTGTTTCCCATATTTCTTTTGTTTCTTAAATACCGCAGACAATCGCTTTGAGTCGTAAAACGCAGCAGAATTTTGAAGAGTATTTGGTAACGCTCTTCCATCGCCCGCTTTACAACGTGATTAATGCGCTCATCATTTAACTCGAATATTAATTCTTCGAGCTCCTTTTTTATTAAATATTCGACCTCACAAGCTTCCTTATCCAAGAAAAGTGCTCCAAGCATCACAACACCTCATTACCATTCTTTTTAAGTAGGGCCTCTAATAAAATTGTTTCCGAAGCTGCACTTTTTTATTAACAAAAAGTCGTTATAATAGCATATCTCATCGAGGTTGGCCATAAAATGGTACAAACATCTTGAAGAGGGTGGCGGCAAATGCGCTTTGTATGGGTCTTGAATGGAAGAAAAATAAAACGAACGCTATTTATAATCGTAGCAGCCTTTTTTGCGGCACTAGTGGCATTTGTTCAGAATCAGGAAGTCAGTGTTTTCTCAACAACTAAAGGACCAAAGGCTCTTTCTCAAGTAAAAACCGATCAAGATCAGCTGTCCTTAACATTTGATATAAGCTGGGGTGATGTTCAGGTTGAACCAATATTAAAAACATTAAAAAGGGAAAAAGTAAAAGCAACTTTTTTTATATCGGGGGAATGGGCTGAGCGCCATAAAGATATAGTCGAGAAGATAGTAAAGGACGGGCATGAAATCGCGTCGCATGGATACAGACATCAATCATATACAGGAATGGAACCAAACGAAATCAGAAAGGATATTCAGTTAGCTAATCAAGCTATTAAAAAAGCAATCGGAAAGAAGCCAAACCTGCTTCGTCCCCCATTTGGAAAAATAAATAAAGACGTTTTGCAAACTGTTTCACGATTGGATCAACAGGTTGTTCTATGGAGCGTTAACCCTCAGGATGCAGAAAACCCTGGATCAGAAAGCATTGCTTCCTATGTTGTTGAACATAGTGACAAGGGCGATATTATCCGCATGCATGCGTCAGATTCCGCCAAACAGACATTTAAAGCTTTGCCGTTCATCATTGAAGAGCTTAAACACAAGGATTTCACCTTTGTGACTTTATCAAGCCTCATTTCAGATGCCAAAGTCAATTCGAAAATCATAAAATAAACGTATTCCAATAGGATGACGGGGATCCAAGCCGCCATCCTTTACTCTTTTTCATGATTTTTTTAACATGCGATGAAGCTTCAATACCTGGTAAGCATTGCATAGAACAAGAGTAATACCCATAATCCAAAGCCAGCGGAAATCGTTCTGCTTTAAAACCGGCAGCCATTCGAGCGTCGTAACAACAAACATAAAGAAAATGGTTGGTATAAAAGCATACCGATTTGTTTCTCTCTTTTTCCACAATGCAATAACAAGACTTACGATTAACAGTAAAATGGGGAGAAAAAAATAATTAAGAATACTCTCATCCTTCGATGCAAAAGCATGGTGCCGGAAATACACTAGATCAAAAAAGACAAATGCTATGAGAACAAGTTGAACCTTACCCCAGATATCCGGTGATCCAAACATACCCAAGCAAATTCTGTGGAATGTTAAATAAGCAAAAAAGCCCATTTGGCTTAAAACGCTAAATAAACAGCCTGTCCCGAATAATAAGACTGTACTTTTGAAAAAATCAATCAAATCTCCGGTTGCAAAATCCTTTGTATATATATCCCACTCCGCTATCAGACCTGCAATAAGGGCTGTAACTCCTCCTAAAATCAGGGTAGAAATAAATAAAGACACCCATTTTCTTATACTCACAGCTAAAACCCCCAAACCCCAAAATGAAATACCGCACCACCATTGATTTTACCAATCTCTGCCCAAAAAGCCAATAACCTTAGGCAGGCAACGGCCGTATAAAACCTATTGAAAATCACATATTAAAGTTATAACAAAGGAGTGATATGCCATGAAAAAGGCGATTCCTTTTATCATCTTTAGTTTTATTTTACTCCTAAGCGGCTGTTCTTCTGGCCAGCAGCAATCCGGACAGCCTGATTATCAGGAAACGAAAAAGATGTTCATTGATATGCTTAAAACCGACGAAGGCAAAAAGGCCGTGCAAGATATAATGAAGGATGAAAAAGTAAAGGAACAAATCGTGCTGAATAACGATTTTGTCAAAAAGACCATTACTGATGCACTAACATCAGATAAAGGAAAAAAATACTTGGAATCGTTATTTTCAGATCCAAAGTTCTCAAATAAGGTCGCCAAAGTCATGCAAAAAAATAATGAAAAGATGCTAAAAAGCTTAATGAAAGATCCTGAGTATCAAGCCATGATGATGGATATTTTTAAAGCCCCGAAAATGGAAAAAGAATATCTCGACCTAATGAAAACCAAACCATTTAGAGAGCAAATGCAAAAGGTGATTATGGACACAATTTCTAGTCCACTGTTTGCCACACAGCTTGAAGACGCGGTAAAAAAAGCTGTAAAAGAAGAAATGAAAAAAGGCGGCGGACAGCAACAACAGCAAAAGCAGCAAGGAGGACAATAAAAGATCTCCCGTCAAAAGGGAGATCTTTTTGAGTTAGTATAAACTTTCTGACGCACATAAGGGCAACGGCGCCTCTGTCTTCGCCAAAGGCTCGCCAATCGGCGAGTTTTCTTTATTGAGTTAAAGCTTTTCACTGACCTTTTTGGCAATGTCTAAATATTTTTGTCCCGTAGGATGATCTTCAGAGTATACAGATGGTGCGAAAAATCCGGATTGCTCATAGGGTTGTCCGAGCGGGATCTGACCAAGCAGCTCCGTGCCAAGTACCTCACTTAACTTTTCACCGCCGCCTTGCCCGAAAACATGTTCAATTTCGCCCGTCTTTTTACTCTCAAAATAGGACATATTTTCGATCACGCCTAGAATATCATGCTCAGTTTTTATCGCCATTGCTCCGGCTCGTGCCGCAACGAATGCTGCCGTTGGATGCGGAGTAGTCACAATGATTTCTTTACAATGAGGAAGCATTGTATGGATATCCATTGCCACATCACCCGTACCAGGAGGCAAATCAAGAATGAGATAATCTAAATCTCCCCAGTCAACCTCGCTAAAGAAATTATTCAGCATTTTGCCGAGCATTGGGCCGCGCCAAATAACAGGCGAATTGTCCTCAACGAAGAAACCCATTGAAATGACCTTTACGCCAAAGCGTTCAACAGGAATAATGGTTTTGCCTTCCACTTTAGGACGGTCTTCAATTCCCATCATATCAGGCACACTAAATCCATATATATCTGCATCAAGTATGCCAACCTTCTTGCCCATTCTTTGCAATGCAACAGCCAAGTTGACAGAAACAGTCGATTTTCCAACGCCGCCTTTCCCGCTTGCCACGGCAATAAAAACGGTTTTGCTCTCTTTTGACAACAGAGATGGACCAGCTTCAGGGACCCCCCCGAGATCTGCAATGTCTTCTTCAGACAAGGCTTCGAATCGTAATCCGACTGATTCTGCCCCTTTTTCCTTAAGCTTGTGGACTATTTCCTGCTGTACCTTCATTTGCTCTGCCGTGTTAATTTTCGCAAGAGCAACCTTGAGGCTCACAAAGGAATCAGTAATTTTCATTTCCCGGACACCATTTGTTTCCTCAATGCTTTTATGTAAATGTGGGTCCTTAACAGTTTTAAGGACCTCCATGACTTGATCCTTGGTAAGCATCTAAAGAATCATCCTCTCTCGAAATCAATTACATAGCTAGTATAACAAATTTGCTTATGAAAGCATAAAAAGAAAACTTTTACTGCTTTAGCCAAGAAAAAAGTGCGAAAGAGACATATGTTCTTAACGCACCTATTTCTTCCTAAGAAGAAGGTTCCTTTTCATTTGTAAAATACCTTAGAATACCGTTGTAGATTGATACGGCTATTTTCTTCTGATAATCCTTCGTTTCTAATAGCTGCCGCTCGTCCGGGTTAGAGAGAAAGCCAACCTCTACCAGTGAAGATGGGGCCTTAGAGCGTTTCAACAAGTAAACGTGTTCAATAGCCTTAGCAAAGCGATCTGTATTTTTTATCTGGTTACGCAGTGAGTCTTGAATAAATTTAGCTAGAACTTTATTTTCTTTTGACTTTGGATGATAAAATGTTTGCGCTCCACGCCATCTTGGGGATGGTATTGCGTTAAGGTGCAAACTTATGACGCAATCTGGATCAGCATCATCAATGAATTTTGCCCGCCGTTTCAAATCCTGAGTTTTTCTGGCGCTTAACCCTCCTTTATCTTTGTCAGCCAAGTCTCTATCCGTCTCCCTCGTCATTAACACGAGGGCACCCGATTCCTGCAAATAATCCCTTAGGTCCTTGGAAATTTTCAGTGCAATATCCTTTTCTTTTGTTTTCCCTCCTTCAGCCCCGCCATCCGGACCGCCATGACCAGGGTCAATGACAATAACCCTCCCGGATAAAGGCAGATTCCACTGTGACCAAGAGTTTCGATTTACAATTTCGTAATTTAAAATGGCAATTAATAATATTACCCCGATTATAATGATGCCGTTTCTAACCCATTTTCTCCTCATCTCTTCTCCTCCGCCCGAAACAATGCATGTTTTACGTTACATTTATATGGGACAAAGAGTAAGTTTATGCGAAAGAGAAAAGTTTAAAGGATACTCAATTGTTATTAATGCAGACGCATCCTATAACGACGTACAGCTGATTCAAAACCTTCCTTCCACCAATGGTATAAGTAAGCTTCACAGGCCAGATAAATTGATTCATTAGCCATATTATCAACGTAATACCAGAAAAGCCAAAAGTCATAAAAATCATCCAGTAATGTTTTAAAACGGCTCTGGCTTCGGCTGTAAACTCGTTCAACCGGCTCACCATAGTAACCGAAACGCCCGTATGATGCCCCAAGCAAAAAGGACTCAATAGCATAGTCGAGACACATGTCAGAAATCGTCTGCCAATATGCTGCCACCGGTTTAATAAAATCTTCAAATACATTGTTTATTGCTGTCTCTATTTTTTGTATGGATAATTCCTGAAGGGCTTTTCGTTCAAAATCAAGCTGTTTATGGCGGTATTTCTCGTGGAAATTCATAACAGTAGCCATGTCAGCGCCTCCTTTCGTCATTAGCATCTGACAATCAGAGACTTAAAATGCTGGTTATTTTTGGTGCCTGGCACCGCAGTGCCTGGCACCAAAAAACCCCGGCTTCGATAGCCGGGGTTGATTGAAAATATAAAATTAACGCTTTGAGAACTGAGGTGCACGACGAGCGCCTTTAAGACCGTATTTTTTACGTTCTTTCATACGTGGGTCACGAGTTAGAAAACCAGCGCGCTTAAGAGATCCACGGTATTCAGGATCAGCTTGAAGAAGTGCACGGGCAACACCGTGGCGTACCGCACCAGCTTGGCCGGTAAAACCTCCGCCTTGTACATTTACAAGAACATCATATTTGCCTTCTGTTTCAGTTTCAACGAGAGGCTGCTTAATAATAGCTCGAAGTGTTTCGAGATTGAAGTATTCATCTATTGTGCGTCCGTTAACAACAATTTTGCCTTCACCGGGTACGAGACGTACACGGGCAACAGAATGTTTACGGCGACCAGTGCCGTAATATTGTACTTGTGCCAATTCGAGTCCCTCCTTATCGATTAGCCGCGAAGCTCGTAAACTTCAGGGCTTTGTGCTTGATGTGGATGTTCGTTACCTTCATAGACATGCAGCTTCTTAGCCATTTGGCGTCCAAGGCTGTTGTGAGGAAGCATGCCTTTGATTGTTCTTTCTAACATTTCACGAGAGCGTGTTTCACGCATTTCGTAAGCCGTACGTTCCTTTAGACCACCTGGATGTCCTGTATGTCTGTAATACTTTTTATCAGTAAGCTTATTGCCTGTTAAATGAATTTTGTTTGCGTTGATAAGAATAACGTGATCACCAGTGTCAACATGCGGTGTATAAGTCGGCTTATGCTTACCGCGAAGCATTGATGCAACTTCACTAGCAAGACGGCCGAGTGTCTGACCTTCCGCATCAATGACGTACCATTTGCGCTCAATATTTTGCGCGTTTGCCATAAATGTTGTACGCATGATGTTCCCTCCTCATTTCATATGTTTCCATTAATTTCATTTCATCTATTTTTGACCAAACATTCGGGGCTAGTAGTGGTCTAATTTAGAAATGCCAAATCATATAATATAACACCTTGGCCCTTTTGTCAAGATAAGAATGACTATTTCAGCTATCTAATAAACCACTTGCCACATTGTCAGTCCGTGGGCAGGTGCTGTTTTTGGGGCCAGCCTTCTATCTTTCTTTGATAGGATTTGCTCAATTTCTTCAGGCTTAATTTTTCCCGCACCCACATCGATAAGGGCACCGGTCATAATTCTCACCATCTGATAAAGAAAACCGCTGCCAGCCACCTGGATGATCAATTCATCGTGGTCAGGGGAAATATCCAGCTTATAAATCGTCCTGACCTTATCGACCACAGAGGTATTTGAAGCACAGAACGATGTGAAGTCATGCGTTCCTTCAAAATAAGGACAGGCCGCTTTCATCTTTTTAATATCCAGCGGGGCGGAAAGATAATACGTATAAAGGCGGCGAAACATATCTCTTCTATCTGAATTCAAAATCCGATAACGATAAACCTTTTTTTTGACATTAAAACGAGCGTGAAATGTATCATGAACATGTTCAACCCGAGTGATGTTGATATCATCCGGCAAAAGCGTATTTAATGCTCTGCACCAATTCTGAGGCGGTATATTAAGTGATGATTCAAAATGGAAAACCTGTGCTCTTGCGTGGACGCCTGCATCGGTCCTGCCTGAAGCAATAATTCTTATCTCTTCCCCTTTATGCATCCGGGTTAGAGCAGCCTCAATTTCCCTTTGCACAGTCCGCTTGTCCGGTTGAACTTGATAACCGGAAAAATAGGTTCCGTCATAGGCCACTGTGCACTTGAACTTTGGCATAATCGTTCTCCCCTAGCCTCTTAAAATAAACAAAGCAGCCGTCAAAAACAATGTGACGAGCATTAAAAATGTGTCAGACAGGGACCAAATCAGCTGCCTCAGCCTTGTTCTCCCCACATCACCGCGATAACCCCTTGCTTCCATCGCCATTGCCAGCTCCTCAGCCCTCTTAAAAGCACCGACAAACAAAGGGACTAATAACGGAATGATGGCCTTCACACGGCTTTTCAATGATCCGCTGGTAAAGTCGGACCCTCTTGCTGATTGAGCCTTCATAACCTTTTCAGTCTCTTCTAACAGCGTCGGTATAAATCTTAAAGCGATTGACATCATAAGTGCAAACTCATGAACTGGTAATTTAATTTTCTTTAAAGGACCTAATAAAATTTCTAGACCATCCGTAATATCAATTGGGGAGGTTGTTAATGTCAAAAGCGTCGTCGCAACAATAATAACCAGAAGACGCATTGAAATGAAAACAGCTTGTATCAAACCGCCTTCATATATATGAAACCATCCATAACTAACGAGTAACTCGCCTTCTTTTGTAAACAGCACATTTAGAATAAAGGTGAAAATAATGATAATAATGATTGGTTTAAGGCCCCTATAAATAAAACGGACTGGCACTTTAGAAAGAAAAACACCTAACAGTGTAAAAATAATAGCGAGTGCATAAGTCACCCAGTTATTTGCTAAAAAAATAATAATAACAAAAAGAAAAACTGCTAAAAGCTTCGCACGCGGGTCGAGACGGTGGATAACAGATTGTCCGGGAACATATTGGCCGATAATGATATTAAACATGACCAGTCTCTCCCCTTCCCTGTCTTAACATCTTGATGGCAGCATCCGCTGTTTCCTCAATAGAAAACACCGGTCTAACAGACTGCCCATGAACCTTTTTGTTAAGCTTAGCTAAAAAGTTCATCGTAACAGGGATGTCTAGGCCCAATTGCTTCAATTGCTTACTGTCCGAAAAGACATGTTCAGGCTTATCCATCATTACGACCTGCCCTCTGTCCATAACTAAGACCTTATCGGAGTAATAAGCCGCATCATCCATGCTGTGGGTGACCATAATGGTCGTCACTGCCTTTTCTTCGTGAAGTCTTTCAAAAAGCGATAAAATGTCTCTCCTGCCCATCGGGTCGAGTCCCGCAGTCGGTTCGTCAAGGATAATAACTTCCGGTTCCACCGCTAAAACGCCGGCGATCGCGACACGCCTCATTTGGCCTCCGCTTAAATCGAATGGTGACCGCTGCAAAAAGTCTTGGGGTAAACCAACAAGTTTTAACGCCTGGTGTGCTTTTGCCTTAGCCTCCTCAAGAGGAAGACCGAAATTCATGGGACCGAAGCACAGATCCTTTTCCACTGTCTCTTCAAAAAGCTGATGTTCAGGATATTGAAAGACGAGACCAACCCGCTTTCTTAGATCTTTCAATCGCGGTGCTTTCTCCCTCGCCTTAATCGTCACATCACCGACTGTTATCTCGCCCCTTGAGGGCTTTAACAGGCCATTGATATGCTGTACAAGTGTCGACTTTCCCGATCCGGTATGACCAATGACAGATACGAAGCTCCCAGATTTGATTTGAAGGTTTATATCTCTTAAAGCTATTCGTTCAAACGGAGTATTTGGATGGTAAAGATGCGTTAAATTTTTGATTGTAATGTCCATAATTCTTCCACCAATTCTTCCTGCAGCAAGGCATTTTCCGACAGAGGGACACCCAGTTTGCTCAAAGCCTGTCTCATTTTTACCGTAAAAGGCAAATCCAGCCCTATATCCTCCAGCATCTTGGCTTCTTTAAAAATCTCACTAGGAAGCCCTTCGCGAAGAACCTTGCCCTGATTCATAACAATCATCCGATCAGAATAAATCGCCTCTTCCAAGTCATGAGTAATGGAGAGCACAGTAATATTATTTTCTTTGTTCAAATAACGCATCGTTTCAATAATTTCCTGACGCCCTTGTGGATCAAGCATCGATGTGGCTTCGTCCAAAATGATAATTGAGGGAGATAGAGCAATAATTCCTGCAATAGCTACCCTCTGTTTTTGCCCGCCTGATAATCGATGCGGTTCCTCGGCGGCATACTCTTCCATTTGAACCAGTTTCAATGCCTCATCCAAACGAACGATCATATCATTACGAGGAATTCCGTGGTTTTCCATACCAAACGCCACGTCATCCTTCACCGTTGTCCCGACAAACTGATTATCCGGGTTTTGAAATACCATACCGACTTGGCGGCGAATGTCCCAAATTGCTAACTCATCTCGTGTATCAAGTCCGCCGATCTTAACGGACCCCTCTTCAGGCAGCAGCAGACCGTTAAGACACTTTGCCAGAGTTGATTTTCCAGAGCCATTATGACCAATTATGGAAAGCCACTCGCCTTCATTAACAAATAGGCTAACACTGTCAATCGTCCAAGGATCGTGTTCATAATATCTAAAGCAAAGATCATTCACTTCAATGATTTTCCCCATGCTTGCTAATACCTCCCAAGCCCTGCTCCACTATTCTCTGCTCTTTTTTGATGAATGTATATCATCCCATTGTCAAAGACTATAAATAAAATACAAAAAAAGGGCAAAGAAGCAGGTTCATGATGAGCCGGCTCTGCCCTTCAATTGCTGATTATACAAATTCAATAATTGCCATCTCAGCGTTGTCGCCGCGGCGTGGTCCTAATTTTAATACACGTGTGTATCCGCCTTGACGCTCATCGTAACGCTTTGCAATATCTTCAAAAAGCTTTTGTACCGCTTTTTTGCCTGTTTCTTCATCAGCAATTTCATTGCGAACAAATGCTGCCGCTTGGCGTCTTGCATGGAGATCACCGCGCTTGCCAAGGGTTACTAGCTTTTCTACTATTGAACGAAGCTCTTTAGCTTTTGAATGTGTTGTTTCGATTCGCTCATTGATGATAAGATCAGTAGCCAAATCGCGAAATAAAGCTTTGCGTGCACTAGAGTCACGCCCTAATTTTGCGTATGCCATGAACACATACCCTCCTTTACAAAATACATACTTCAACCATCTCGATTTCTTTTTTGCGCAAAAAAGAAAGTGAATGACCTGTTTGTCAACTATTCTTCTATACGTAAACCTAAGCCTAATTCAGCTAATTTCTCTTGAACTTCTTCCAATGACTTGCGGCCAAGATTTCTGACCTTCATCATATCCTCTTCGGACTTTTGGGTAAGTTCTTGCACAGTATTAATGCCTGCACGCTTAAGGCAATTGTAAGAACGCACCGATAGGTCAAGCTCTTCAATTGTCATTTCAAGCACTTTTTCCTTTTGATCTTCTTCTTTTTCAACCATAATTTCAGCGTTCTGCGCCTGGTCTGTTAAACCGACAAAAATGTTAAGATGCTCATTTAAAATCTTGGCGCCAAGTGAAACGGCTTCTTCAGGCCGAATGCTGCCGTCAGTCCATACATCGAGGGTTAATTTGTCGTAGTTTGTTACTTGACCGACGCGTGTGTTCTCAACCTGATAGTTAACCCGGGAAACCGGCGTATAAATGGAATCAATAGGGATGACACCAATTGGTAAATCATCGTTATTATTACCTTCAGCTGGAACATATCCCCGGCCCCTCTTTGCAACCATTCTCAAATGAAAACGGCTGTTAGCGGAGAGCGTAGCAATTTCGAGTTCCGGATTTAGAATTTCAACATCGCTGTCATGAATAATGTCAGCAGCCGTGACTTTCCCTTCCTTTTGAACATCAATTTCCAGCGTCTTTTCCTCTTCAGAATAAAGCTTCATAGCGAGCTTTTTAATGTTAAGGATGATCGCTGTCACGTCTTCTACTACGCCTTCAATGGTAGAGAACTCATGCAGGACCGTGTCAAACTGAACAGTCGTTACAGCAGCGCCTGGGAGGGAAGAAAGCAATATCCGACGCAGGGAATTCCCTAGAGTGGTCCCATACCCACGTTCAAGCGGTTCAACGACAAATTTTCCATATGATGCATCGCCGCTGGCTTCAACCGTTTCGATTTTTGGCTTTTCGATTTCAATCATCCAACAAAACCCTCCTTCAAAACGTCGAAACTTCGGTTAGAAAGTTCTAACCGAAATTTCCCGTACAATTCCCATAGGGCATACGGTGTAAGCTTTAATACACTAGCCTTTGGCAGGTCGCCAATTGCAAGGTTTCATAAAAAGCTGTCTCGTCCATATTTATGAATAGTAACCATTATAAACAAATCTTGAAAAGATATACGTGTAACTTAGACGCGACGACGTTTTGGCGGGCGGCAGCCGTTATGAGGAACTGGTGTCACATCACGAATTGCAGTGACTTCCAATCCAACAGCTTGAAGTGCACGAATAGCAGCTTCACGTCCTGCACCTGGTCCTTTAACGGAAACTTCGATTGTCTTCATACCATTTTCCATTGCTGCTTTACCTGCAGTTTCCGCAGCTGTTTGGGCAGCAAAAGGAGTTGATTTACGAGAGCCTTTGAAGCCTAAGCCACCTGCACTCGCCCAAGACACAGCATTTCCGTGCGGGTCCGTAATCGTTACAATGGTGTTGTTAAAAGTTGAACGAATATGCGCAATGCCACTTTCTATGTGTTTTTTCACACGACGTTTGCGGCTGCGGTTGTCTTTACGTTTAGCCATCGTTCACATGACCTCCTTTTCTTATTTTTTCTTATTAGCGATCGTACGACGCGGTCCTTTACGCGTACGAGAGTTGTTTTTCGTATTTTGTCCCCGTACAGGTAAGCCCCGACGATGACGAATGCCTCTGTAAGATCCGATTTCGATAAGACGCTTAACGTTAAGTGAAACTTCACGGCGAAGGTCACCTTCAACTTTGTAGCTGTCAATAACTTCACGGATACGGTTAAGTTCTTCTTCGGTAAGATCGCGTACGCGTGTTTCCTCGGATACATTAGCATCAGCCAGGATCTTTTGTGCTGTAGTTTTGCCAATACCATAGATATATGTTAAAGAGATCACGATGCGTTTCTCTCTTGGTACATCGACACCTGCGATACGTGCCATAGATTATAACACCTCCCTGTTTTTTAACCTTGTTTTTGTTTATGCTTAGGATTTTCGCAAATAACCATTACGGTTCCTTTACGACGAATCACTTTACATTTTTCACAAATGGGTTTTACTGATGGTCTGACTTTCATTGTGAACCCTCCTTATAACGCGGGCTGCTTACTTATGTCTAAAAGTAATCCGTCCGCGAGATAAATCGTACGGCGATAATTCTACCGTAACTTTGTCTCCAGGTAAAATTCTAATGTAGTGCATGCGAATCTTCCCAGATACGTGAGCTAGTATTTTATGACCGTTCTCTAGTTCGACGCGGAACATTGCATTCGGCAGCGGTTCTATAACAGTGCCTTCCACCTCAATGACATCTTCCTTAGCCATCGACTGACTCATCCTTCCTCAGGTCACTGACTTTTTCGTTCGTAAACTTTATTAATGCAAAACGTAATTTCCCATTGGTGACACGCCCGGTTTCATGAATGCTGTTCTTTACTTCAGCCGATACATATTGTTGCAGTTCCAAATGGTTGATATTCTTCCGTTTGGCATTATCAAACTTACGCTTATCACCATCCGCAATTTCAACAAAACGACTGTTTAGGACTTTCACAACAACACAATAATTGCCGGCATCCCTGCCCTTTAATACACGAACAATCTGTCCGGGTATGGGGATAGAATCTGATTCACTCACCAATCAATCATCACCTTCACTTAAGCCTTTGTCAAGATTTCATAGCCGTTATCCGTAATAGCAATCGTGTGTTCAAAGTGTGCACACCATCTGCCGTCTTGAGTTACGACAGTCCAGTCGTCTTCCAAGACTTTAACGTAACGGCGTCCTGCGTTAACCATAGGTTCAACAGCAAGAACCATTCCAGGCAGCAATCGGGGGCCGTGACCTGGACGCCCGTAATGCGGGACCTCAGGATCTTCATGCAAATCCCGCCCAACACCGTGCCCGACAAACTCACGAACGACAGAGAATCCCTCAGACTCTACATACTTTTGTACGGCATGGGAAATATTTGTGAGTCTGGCATTTGGCTTTGCTTCCTTAATACCTTCATATAACGATGCCTCTGTAACTTCCAGGAGCCGTTCGGTGTCATCAGAAATCCGGCCAACTGGATAAGTCCACGCTGAATCTCCATGGTAACCCTCGTATTCTGCGCCTATATCAATACTAATGATGTCACCCTCCTGCAAAACACGCGAACCTGGAATGCCATGCACAAGTTCGTTGTTCACAGATGTGCAAATACTTCCGGTAAAACCATTATACCCTTTAAAAGATGGAACAGCCTTGCAGCTTCGGATAAACCGTTCTGCTTTGATGTCGAGTTCTTTTGTTGTAATACCCGGTGCAATCACTTTCTTTAGTTCCCGATGAGTTAAAGCTACAATTTTTCCAGCCGTTCTCATAACATCGAGTTCTAATGGTGTTTTACGGATAATCACTTATTCAAACTTCCAAGAATAGTATCAACTGATGCAAAGACAACATCGATATCTTGATTTCCATCGATCGTGCGCAAATAACCTTTTTCCTCATAAAACTTAAGGAGCGGTTGTTGTTGCTTGACGTTCACTTCCAAGCGCGCCCTTACTGTTTCCTCACGGTCATCATCACGCTGTTTTAATTCACCGCCGCATTTATCGCAAATGCCTTCCTGCTTTGGCGGATTAAATTCTGTGTGATAAGTCGCTCCACAATTTGAGCAAATCCGGCGCCCTGTCAAACGTCTCATCAACTTAGCCTGATCTACATCGATGTATAGAACAGCATCAATACGTCGATTACTATCGGACATTATATGCTCCAATGCTTCTGCCTGGGCGACAGTTCTAGGAAAGCCATCTAAAAGAAAGCCATTGTCGCAATCATCTTTTCCTAAACGTTCACGAACGATACCTATCGTAACTTCATCAGGAACAAGGTTCCCTTCATCCATATAAGACTTGGCTTCATTTCCCAAGTCTGTGCCTTCTTTAATTGCAGCGCGAAACATATCTCCTGTTGAAATGTGAGGCAAACCATACTTTTCAACAATCCGTTCTGCTTGGGTGCCTTTGCCGGCACCGGGTAGTCCCATAAATATCAGGTTCATTCTACCACTCCAAACTCGTTTCATTCTGCCCTAGAACGGGCTTGCTATCTCTTGATAAATCCTTTGTAATGCCTTTTAACCAACTGTCCTTCGATACGCTTCATCGTATCAAGCGCAACGCCCACAACAATCAACAAGCTTGTGCCGCCGATTTTGACACTGGCGGGAAGCTTTGCTATATCTACGAATAGCATAGGCAGTATTGCAATGACAGCTAAGAAAATTGATCCAATTAAGGTCAAACGATAGAGAATACGAGTAATATATTTTTCGGTGTTCTTGCCGGGTCTAATCCCAGGGATGTAACCACCTTGCTTTTGCAGGTTTTCTGCCATTTTCTCTGGATTGACCTGTACGAACGTGTAAAAGTAGGAAAAGGCGATAATCAGCGCTGCATAAATGACCATCCCCGCAACCGTCGTATAATCAAAGGTTCGAATAATCCAATTCGTTACGGCGTTGCTTGGAAAAAAACGAGCAATTGTCGGCGGGGTAATCATTAACGAAATCGCAAAGATAACCGGTATAACGCCAGCCGCATTGACTTTGATCGGCAGGTGTGTTGATTCACCGCCATACGTTTTTCGTCCTACGGTCCGTTTCGCATATTGAATAGGAATCTTACGCATCCCCTGCTGGACGAAAATCGTACCTACCACAATAACTAAAATAACAAGCAAAATGACTAATACCGTGATAATTTGCAGGAACATGTTATCTGAGTTCTCAAAGCGCTGTGCATAGATCTGATTTACAGCATTAGGGATGCGGGCAACAATACCAGCAAATATGATAATAGAAATACCATTCCCAATGCCGTTTGCTGTGATCTGTTCACCCAGCCACATCAGAAAAGCGGTTCCGGCAGTCAAAATCACTGCGATTAGCAAGAAAGTCCAAACGGTAGGATTTTCTACAAGGCCTTGAAACCTCGCATTAAAGCCATATGCTAATCCGATGGCTTGTATAAACCCTAACACAACAGTGCCATATCGGGTGACCTGGGAGATTTTCTTTCTGCCCATTTCACCTTGCTTTGACCATTCTGTAAACTTTGGTACAACATCCATCTGCAACAATTGCATGATGATGGATGCTGTGATATACGGCATGATCCCCATTGATAAAATGGAGAAATTCTGTAGGGCTCCGCCGCCAAAGGTATTTAAAAACCCAAATACACTTGAATTATTAAATTTAATCAAATCGCTGTTGATGTTTGGAACCGGTATAAAGGTTCCAATTCGGAAAACAACCAACATCAATAGTGTAAAGATCACCTTACGGCGTATATCACCCACGCGCCAAATATTGGAGATCATTGCGAACATTAGATCACCTCTATGTTTCCGCCAGCCGACTCAATTGCTTCTTTGGCAGAAGCAGAAAATTTGTGTGCTTTAACCGTTAACTTGTTTTCCAATTTACCGTTACCTAGAATCTTAACACCGTCGTTAATCTTGCGAACAACACGAGTTTCAATTAAAAGCTCGGGTGTTACTTCAGTTCCAGCTTCAAAGCGGTTTAACGTTTCAACATTAACAACCGCGTATTCTTTACGAGTTGGATTTTTGAAACCGCGTTTAGGCAATCGTTGAATTAAAGGCATTTGTCCGCCTTCAAACCCAGGTCGCACGCCACCGCCAGAACGGGACTTTTGGCCCTTTTGACCGCGTCCTGATGTTTTGCCAAGACCGGAACCATATCCGCGTCCAACACGTTTACTAGTTGAACGAGAACCTTCCGCAGGTTTTAATTCATGGAGTTTCATGATGGCACCTCCTCATTTGTCGATTTTATTTCTTTATTCACTAAGTTCGTTCACTTTGACAAGGTGAGATACTTTGTTAATCATACCGCGAATCGCAGCATTGTCTTCTTGAACAACCGTTTGGTTCGTTTTATTTAAACCAAGGGTTTTAACCGTAACACGTTGATCCTGTGGACGTCCGATGACACTGCGTGTGAGGGTAATTTCAAGTTTTTTTGCCATTGTATTTCCCCCCCTTATCCTAACAATTCTTCTACTGTTTTGCCACGTAGTTTTGCAACATCTTCAGTACGTTTAAGACTCTTAAGTCCTTGAACTGTTGCACGCACCATGTTTGTCGGATTGTTAGAACCAAGGGACTTAGATACTATGTCACCAAGACCGGATAATTCCAGCACCGCACGAACAGGGCCGCCAGCGATGATTCCTGTACCTTCAGGAGCTGGTTTTAAAAGCACATTGCCCGCACCGAACTTCCCGACTACTTGGTGAGGAATTGTCGTTTTAACAATCGGTATATTAAACATATTTTTCTTAGCGTCTTCAATTGCTTTGCGGATCGCCTCAGGTACTTCCTGAGCTTTACCATGACCAAATCCGACATTGCCTTTTTTGTCGCCTACGACAACAAGGGCAGCAAAACGGAAACGGCGTCCGCCTTTAACAACCTTTGCTACACGGTTAATCGCAACAACACGTTCTTCCAATTCTGATTTGTTACGTTCATTGTTATGCATGGATTCCCCTCCTTTGTTTTAGAATTTAAGTCCTGCTTCACGGGCTCCTTCAGCTAACGCTTTAACACGTCCATGATAAAGATATCCGCCTCTGTCGAACACAATGGTTTCCAAACCTTTATCCAATGCGCGTTTTGCGACAAGTTCTCCAACCTTTTTTGCTGCGTCAACATTGGCGCCCTTTTCAAGAGAAAGTTCTTTATCAACTGTTGAAGAAGAAACAAGTGTTTCACCTTTGACATCATCTATAAGTTGAGCATAAATATGCTTTGAAGAACGGAACACATTCAAACGTGGGCGCTCGGCCGTACCAACGACACGGCGACGCACATGCTGATGCCTTTTTTTACGCACAGCATTTTTGTCTTGCTTTGTGATCATTGATTATGTCACTCCTTTCCGTTAGCGCTTATTTACCAGTCTTACCTTCTTTGCGTCGTACACGTTCATCTTTATAACGAATGCCTTTCCCTTTGTAAGGTTCTGGCGCACGCACGGCGCGAATGTTTGCAGCAACAGCGCCAACACGTTCTTTGTCAATGCCTTGAACGTTGACTTTGTTGTTGCCTTCAACATTTATTTCAATTCCTTCTTCAGGAATGATTTCAACTGGGTGGGAGTAACCGACGTTAAGGATAAGATTCTTACCCTGTTTGCTGGCACGATAACCGACACCAACTAATTCTAGTTTTTTCTCGTAACCATTCGTTACACCCTGAACCATATTATTGATGATACTGCTTGTTGTGCCATGCAATGAGCGGTGTTCTTTGGAATCGCTTGGGCGTTCCACCGTCACCGCGTTGTCTTCTTGTTTGATGATCATATCAGGATGAAAAGAACGAGACAACTCGCCTTTTGGTCCCTTGACCGCCACATGGTTGCCGTCAATTGTGACTGTGACGCCATTAGGCACTTCAGTAGGTCTTAAACCGACACGAGACATCGTGACACCTCCATTCTTTCTTTAAGGTTTACCAAACGTATGCTAGTACTTCGCCGCCGACTTGTTGTTGGCGAGCTTCTTTATCTGTAAGAATACCTTTTGATGTAGATACAATCGCAATGCCGAGACCTCCAAGTACACGAGGTACTTCGTTTGCTTTTGCATACACTCTAAGGCCAGGTTTGCTGATCCGTTTTAAACCTGTGATAACACGTTCATTGCTTGCTCCGTATTTAAGGAAAATACGAATCATACCTTGCTTAGCATCTTCGATAAATTCAACATCTTTCACAAAGCCTTCACGCTTTAGAATTTCTGCAATTTCCTTCTTGACTCTTGAGCCGGGTAGTTCCAACTGTTCATGGCGAACAGTATTCGCATTTCTTATGCGAGTCAGCATATCCGCAATTGGATCTGTCATGACCATTCGAATGACCTCCTTCCCTTAACTTGGGTTTACCAACTTGCTTTTTTAACGCCTGGGATTTGTCCTTTATAAGCTAGTTCACGGAAACAAATTCTGCAAAGCTTGAATTTGCGTAGAACGGAGTGAGGACGCCCGCAGCGTTCACAGCGAGTGTATTCACGAACTGAGTATTTCTTTTCTCGCTTTTGCTTAGCGATCATTGACTTTTTAGCCAAGACTTTCCCTCCTTACATCGTTTTATTTTGCGAATGGCATACCAAGAAGGCCTAATAATTCAGCTGCTTCTTCGTCTGTCTTTGCAGTTGTTACAATGACGATATCCATGCCGCGTACCTTACTTACTTTGTCATAATCGATTTCAGGGAAAATAAGTTGTTCACGAACACCAAGTGTATAGTTCCCACGTCCGTCAAAAGCTTTTTTTGAAATACCGCGGAAGTCACGAACACGTGGTAATGATACTGCAATTAATTTATCTAAGAAATCGTACATGCGTCCGCTGCGTAGCGTCACCTTTGTACCGATTGGCATACCTTCGCGAAGTTTGAAGCCTGCAATAGACTTTTTAGCGCGGGTAATGACTGGCTTTTGACCAGCGATTGCCGTTAATTCTTCAACAGCGCTGTCCAATGCTTTTGAATTTTGTACCGCGTCACCAACACCCATGTTAATGACAACTTTTTCGATTGTCGGCACTTCCATGATTGAAGAATAATTGAACTTCTCCAATAAAGCAGGGACAACCTCATTTTGATATTTTTCTTTGAAACGGCTCATGCGTTTTACCTCCCTTCAAAGACGACATTATTTATCTAATAATTCACCGGATTTTTTTGCTACACGAACTTTTTTGCCGTTTTCTACTTTATAACCAACACGGGTTGGTTCATTTGATTTAGGATCCAATGGCATAACATTAGAAACATGAATCGGTGCTTCTTGTTCAATGATGCCGCCTTGTGGATTAACTTGGGTTGGCTTGGAATGTTTCTTAACCACATTAACACCTTCAACAATCACACGATTCTTGGAAGGGTATGCTTCTAAGATGACACCTTGCTTACCTTTGTCCTTACCGGAGATAACTTGGATCTTATCTCCCTTTTTTACATGCATGTGAGCCATAGCGGATAGCGCACCTCCTTCTTATCTAACATTCCGTATTATAAAACTTCTGGAGCGAGCGATACGATTTTCATAAACTGCTGGTCACGCAATTCGCGAGCAACCGGTCCGAAAATACGAGTGCCGCGAGGGCTTTTGTCATCACGAATAATGACGGCTGCATTTTCATCAAAACGGATGTAAGAACCATCAGGACGACGCACCCCTTTGCGTGTCCGGACAATAACAGCTCTGACAACGTCACCTTTCTTGACAACGCCACCTGGTGTTGCTTGTTTTACCGTAGCAACAATAACATCACCAATGCTAGCTGTCTTGCGGCCTGAACCACCTAAGACTTTAATCGTTAAAATCTCACGCGCACCTGAGTTATCAGCAACTTTCAAACGGCTTTCTTGTTGGATCATTCGACGTAACCTCCCTTCGGACTGTCGTACCGAATCGTATTATATAATAACAGCTTCTACTACGATTTCGACAAGACGGAAACGCTTATCTTTTGATAGCGGGCGTGTTTCCATAATTTTTACAACATCGCCGTTTTTTGCCTTGTTTTCTTCGTCATGAGCTTTATACTTCTTTGAGTACTTTACGCGCTTGCCATACAGTGAATCAGTTTTATATGTTTCGACAAGAACGGTAATTGTCTTATCCATTTTATCGGAAATGACGCGTCCTACATATGACTTGCGACTATTGCGTTCTTCGGTCATTCGGAAAACCTCCTCTCATTTAACCGTTTTGGATTTTTAATTCGCGTTCACGCAAGACTGTTTTGGCACGGGCAATTGATTTACGCACCTCGCGAATACGGGCAGGGTTTTCCAATTGACCTGTAGCTAATTGGAAGCGAAGATTGAATAACTCTTCTTTAAGAGTCTTCATATTTTGTTCTACTTCAGCAGTGGTTAAATTACGGATATCATTAGCTTTCATTTGCGTCACCACCCACTTCTTCGCGTTTTACAAACTTCGTTTTTACCGGTAGCTTGTGTGAAGCAAGACGAAGTGCTTCGCGGGCAACATCCTCAGATACGCCACCAATTTCAAACATAATTTTACCGGGCTTAACAACAGCAACCCAACCTTCAGGAGCCCCTTTACCGGAACCCATCCGAACTTCTAGAGGTTTTGCTGTGTAAGGCTTTTGAGGGAATATTTTAATCCAAACTTTACCGCCACGTTTCATGTAACGTGTCATCGCAATACGGGCAGCTTCGATTTGACGGCTGGTAATCCATGAAGCAGTGACAGCTTGCAAGCCGTATTCACCAAATGTAATTTCAGCTCCGCCTTTTGTGCGGCCACGCATTTTACCACGATGTTGTCTACGATATTTTACGCGTTTTGGCATTAACATGATTATTTTCCTCCTTCCTTCTTGTTCGTTCCTTTCGTTGGAAGGACTTCACCACGATAGATCCAGACTTTAACGCCCAGCTTACCGTAAGTTGTGTCAGCTTCAGCCGTGCCATAATCAATGTCTGCACGTAGTGTGTGAAGCGGTACTGTTCCTTCACTATAATCCTCAGAACGAGCGATATCAGCGCCACCAAGACGACCTGATACTTGTGTGCGGATACCTTTAGCTCCTGCTCTCATCGCTCTAGTAAGCGTTTGTTTTTGAGCACGGCGCCATGAAATACGATTTTCTAATTGACGTGCAATATTATCTGCAACAAGCTTTGCATCAACATCCGCTTGTTTGATTTCAAAAATATTGACATGAACGCGTTTGCCAGTTAATGCGTTTAGGGATTTCCTAAGAGCTTCAACTTCTGAGCCGCCTTTACCGATAACCATTCCTGGTTTTGCGGTTTTGATCGTAACGTTGATGCGGTTAGCAGCACGTTCTAACTCAATTGAAGAAACAGCAGCATCTTTAAGTTTCTCTTCGATATATTCACGAATCTTGATGTCCTCGTGGAGATATTCTGCATAATTCTTATCAGCGTACCACTTGGATTCCCAGTCGCGAATAACACCAATTCTAAGTCCCACCGGGTTAACTTTTTGTCCCACGCATTATCCCTCCTTTTTTTCTGAAACAATTATAGTAATATGGCTTGTGCGTTTATTAATTCTTCCGGCACGGCCCATAGCACGCGGACGGAATCTCTTTAATGTTGCACCTTCATCGACAAATGCTTGTGCCACCACAAGGCTATTTGGTTCCATTTCGTAATTGTGCTCTGCATTGGCAATCGCAGAATTTAGTACTTTCTCTACAACCGGGGAAGCGGCCTTTGGCGTGTTGCGAAGAATCGCAATCGCTTCGCCAACTTCTTTGCCCCGGATGAGATCAACAACTAAGCGAGCCTTACGAGGAGCAATACGAATTTGTTTAGCAATAGCTTTTGCTTGCATTGGTTATTCCTCCTCTCATTAACGGCTTGTTTTCTTATCTGACGCTGCGTGACCGCGATACGTCCGAGTAGGAGCAAATTCTCCTAATTTATGCCCTACCATATCTTCAGATACATAGACAGGTACATGCTTGCGTCCGTCATATACCGCGATGGTATGACCAATAAATTCAGGGAAAATCGTAGAACGACGTGACCATGATTTGATAACTCTCTTATCGTTCTTTTCGTTTAAAGCCACAACTTTATTCATTAAATGATCATCGACAAAAGGTCCCTTCTTAAGGCTTCGACCCATTGATAGACCTCCTTTCAGCTGTGTGTAAATTTATGAACTAGGTTATTATTTTTTCTTGCGTCGGCGTACAATAAACTTATCAGAAGGCTTATTGCGCTTTCTTGTCTTGTAACCAAGTGTTGGTTTACCCCAAGGTGACATAGGTGACTTACGTCCGATAGGCGCGCGTCCTTCACCACCACCGTGCGGGTGATCATTAGGGTTCATGACAGATCCTCGAACTGTTGGGCGCTTGCCTAACCAGCGAGAACGACCCGCTTTACCTACAGTAACGAGTTCATGTTCAAGATTTCCGACTTGACCGATCGTCGCACGGCATGTTTCAAGAATCATGCGCACCTCGCCGGATACTAGACGTACAAGAACATATTTGCCTTCTTTACCAAGAATTTGTGCTTCTGCGCCTGCAGATCTCACCAATTGACCACCGCGTCCTGGTTTCAACTCAATGTTGTGCACGATTGTACCAACAGGAATATTTTTAAGAGGCAGAGCGTTACCGACTTTAATGTCAGCTTCTGGACCAGCCATGATCTCAGTTCCCACTTTAATTCCTTTTGGTGCAAGAATATAACGTTTTTCTCCGTCTGCATAATGAATCAATGCGATGTTAGCAGTACGGTTTGGATCATATTCAATCGTAGCAACGCGTCCTGGTATACCATCTTTGTTCCGCTTAAAGTCAATGACACGGTATTTACGCTTGTGACCGCCGCCTTGATGACGTACAGTTAATCTGCCTTGGTTATTTCGTCCTGCTTTCTTAGGCAAGGCTTCAACAAGCGACTTCTCAGGTTTGTTAGTAGTAATTTCGCTAAAGTCTAAAGTTGACATATTACGTCTACCATTAGACGTTGGTTTATACTTTTTGATTGCCATCGTGTTTTCCCTCCTTCTCTAGTGATGATTAGACACCTTCGTAAAACTCAAGCTCTTTGCTGTCAGGTGTTAATGTTACCACAGCTTTCTTGCGTTGAGCAGTATATCCGAAGTAACGTCCGAAGCGCTTTGGCTTGCCTTTATAGTTCATTGTGTTGACTCCAGATACTTTTACGCCAAAGATTTCTTCAACGGCGCGTTTGATTTCTGATTTGTTCGCACGACGATCAACATCAAATGTGTATTTTTTATCTGCCATTTGTTCTGTTGAACGTTCAGTGATGACGGGGCGCTTAATGACATCGCGTGGATCTCTCATTATCCAAGCACCTCCTCTAATTTGGCTGTCGCATCCTTTGTGAGGATAAGCTTATCATGGTTAACGACATCCAATACATTAAGCTCTGCAGCTGTCAGTACTGTGACGCCAGGAATATTGCGAGCAGATAATGCAAGTGTATCGTCAAACTCTCCTGTAACGATAAGCGCTTTTTGATTGACTGATAAGCTGTTAAGTACGTTAACAACTTCTTTTGTCTTAGGTGCATCCATTGTTAGCTCGTTAAGAACAATCAAATCGTTATCATTGACCTTAACTGACAATGCTGACTTAATGGCCAAACGGCGCATTTTTTTAGGCAGTTTGTAACTATAGCTTCTTGGAGATGGTCCAAATACTACACCGCCGCCAACCCATTGTGGTGAACGAATAGATCCTTGACGCGCACGGCCTGTTCCTTTTTGGCGCCATGGTTTGCGTCCGCCGCCTCGTACAGCAGAACGGTTCTTAGTTGCGTGTGTTCCTTGACGCAATGACGCTTGCTGCATAACGATGGCTTCGTATAATACATTTTGATTCGGTTCAATACCGAATACAGTATCAGCTAATTCGATATTTCCGACCTCAGTACCCTTTTGGTCTAATACAGCTAATTTTGGCATGGAAGCATCCTCCTTTCTTATTTAGCTTCTGTTGCTTTAACAGCACTTTTTATTGTTACGTAGCTTCTCTTAGGTCCTGGAACATTGCCTTTTACTAAAAGAAGATTGCGGTCTGTGTCAACTTTAACAATCTCAAGGTTTTGTACAGTGATCTGTTCTCCACCCATGCGTCCAGGTAAGTTTTTACCTTTAGGAACACGTGCAGCATCGACAGCACCCATAGAACCAGGACGACGGTGATAACGAGAGCCGTGGCTCATTGGTCCGCGTGATTGGTTATGGCGCTTAATGGAACCTTGGAATCCCTTTCCTTTTGATGTCCCAGTGACATCAATCGCGTCGCCTACTTTAAAAATATCTACCTTGACTTCTTGACCAAACTCATACTCGTCAAGATTTACATCACGGATTTCCTTAATGAAGCGCTTAGGAGCCGCTTGTGCCTTTTCTGCGTGACCTTTATCCGCTTTTGTTACACGTGATTCTCTCTTTTCTTCAAAACCGACCTGAATGGAAGCATAGCCGTCATTTTCTACAGTTTTCTTTTGCAGGACAACATTGCCCGCAGCTTCAACAACTGTTACAGGGATTACATCGCCGTTCTCAGAAAAGATTTGGGTCATGCCGAGTTTTTTCCCTAAGATTCCTTTGGTCATCCGTAACACCTCCTATTAATGTAATAAAATATATTATTTTATAGTTTGATTTCAATGTCGACGCCAGACGGAAGATCTAAACGCATAAGTGAATCAACCGTTTGCGGCGTTGGATTAACAATATCGATTAGACGCTTATGTGTACGCATTTCAAACTGCTCACGTGAATCTTTGTACTTGTGTACCGCACGAAGGATCGTGTAAACAGATTTTTCTGTTGGAAGCGGAATCGGTCCAGACACCTTTGCTCCCGAGCGTTTTGCAGTCTCAACAATCTTTTCTGCAGATTGATCAAGAATGCGATGATCATAAGCTTTTAAACGAATGCGAATCTTTTGCTTTGCCATTATAATTCCCTCCTTTTCGCCCATTTTCATAAATAGACTAACTCCACGAAAATTTCCCGTTTACCCCAGCCTTGGCAAAGGAGCCGGGTGTATCCGCAACCTTTCGCATCATCGCTAAAACCAACATTCCCTATTATATAAAAAAAACAGGGCTGACGCAAGCCTTAGTTGCCTACTTATTAATAAAAATCCACCTCTCATATTATAGAGAGCATCACCTAAAAGGTCAAGGTATTTGTGAAAAAGAAACACATTCCATAAGTTGGTGAACTTTTTTCTTCTATATTAAAGTAGTTGATAAATAAAAGAAGACATCCAAAATGGATGTCTTCTTTCGATGATTTTACATTATTCAACGATTGAAGAAACGACACCAGATCCAACTGTACGTCCGCCTTCACGGATAGAAAATCTAGTACCATCTTCGATAGCGATTGGTGAAATAAGCTCAACAGTCATTTCAACGTTATCGCCAGGCATAACCATTTCAACGCCTTCTGGAAGGCTGATTGTACCAGTTACGTCAGTTGTACGGAAGTAGAACTGAGGACGATAGTTAGAAAAGAAAGGAGTGTGACGTCCACCTTCATCTTTAGAAAGCACGTAAACTTCAGATTTAAATTTCTTATGAGCATTAACAGTACCTGGTTTTACAAGCACTTGGCCACGCTCGATTTGCTCGCGGTCTACACCGCGAAGAAGAGCGCCAATGTTGTCTCCAGCTTCTGCGTAATCAAGAAGTTTACGGAACATTTCTACACCAGTAACAGTTGTTTTCTTAGGCGCTTCAGAAAGACCAAGAATTTCAACTTCGTCACCAACAGAAACTTTACCGCGTTCTACACGGCCAGTTGCTACAGTACCGCGGCCAGTAATTGAGAATACGTCCTCAACAGGCATCATGAATGGTTTGTCGTGGTCACGTTCTGGTGTTGGGATATAGCCATCAACTTCATTCATAAGCTCAATGATTTTTTCTTCATAAGAAGCATCACCTTCAAGAGCCTTAAGAGCAGAACCAGCAACAACAGGTACGTCATCACCAGGGAAGTCATACTCAGAAAGAAGATCGCGAACTTCCATTTCTACAAGTTCAAGAAGTTCTTCATCGTCTACCATATCAACCTTGTTAAGGAAGACAACGATAGAAGGTACACCTACGTTGCGAGAAAGTAGGATGTGTTCACGAGTTTGCGGCATTGGGCCGTCAGCTGCGGACACAACTAGAATCGCACCGTCCATTTGCGCAGCACCAGTGATCATGTTTTTAACATAGTCAGCGTGTCCTGGGCAGTCAACGTGAGCATAGTGACGAGCGTCTGTTTCATACTCAACGTGTGCAGTTGCGATTGTAATTCCGCGTTCTCTTTCCTCAGGAGCACCGTCGATGGAATCGTAAGCGCGAGCTTCACCGCGATTGAATTTTTTGTGAAGAACAGTTGTGATAGCAGCTGTTAGAGTTGTTTTACCGTGGTCAACGTGACCGATTGTACCAATATTAACGTGTGGTTTTGAACGGTCAAATTTTTCTTTACCCATTGATATGTTTCCTCCTTTAACCTTCAAAAGAAAATTTAAATTATTTATGTGTACTAAGACAGCGGGCTAAAATCGCCCATCCATCTTAGCTTACAATAAAACATCTTTGTAAACAACAGTGTTTGTCGGTCCAGTGAAGGACTTATTCACCAGTTGATTTCTTAATAATTTCTTCGCCGATATTTCTAGGCACTTCTTCGTAGTGGTCAAAGTGCATAGAATAAACACCGCGTCCTTGAGTACTGGAACGCAACGTTGTTGCATAACCAAACATCTCTGATAGCGGCACGAACGCTTTAACAATCTGCGCTCCGGAACGTGCATCCATTCCTTCAACACGTCCGCGGCGACTTGTGACGTCACCCATAATGTCACCCATGTATTCCTCAGGGATCGTCACCTCGACTCTCATAATTGGCTCGAGAATAACCGGATTACATGCTTCCTTCGCTTTTTTAAGCGCCATTGAAGCAGCGATCTTAAACGCCATCTCATTGGAGTCAACATCGTGATATGAACCATCAACAAGTCTAGCCTTAATGTCAATAAGCGGGAAGCCGGCAAGAAGACCATTCTGCAGGGAGTCCCTTAGTCCTGCTTCTACCGCCGGGATGTATTCACGAGGAACGACACCACCGACAATTTTGTTTTCAAATTCAAATCCGCCACCCTCTTCAAGAGGCTCGAATTCGACCCAGACGTGACCATATTGACCACGGCCGCCAGATTGGCGTACAAATTTACCTTCAACCTTACCGGCTGATTTGATCGTTTCACGGTAAGCAACTTGAGGTGCACCCACATTAGCATCAACTTTAAATTCACGTCTTAGACGATCTACGATGATGTCGAGGTGGAGCTCACCCATACCGGAGATAATGGTTTGTCCAGTTTCTTCATTTGTTTCTGTCTTGAATGTTGGATCCTCTTCAGCAAGCTTTGCAAGGGCAATACCCATTTTATCCTGGTCAGCTTTTGACTTTGGCTCAATCGCTACAGAGATAACCGGGTCAGGGAATTCCATGGACTCAAGAATAACTTGATTCTTTTCATCACTAAGTGTATCACCTGTGCTTGTATCTTTAAGACCCACAGCAGCAGCAATGTCACCCGAATAAACTGTTTTGATTTCTTCACGGGTGTTTGCGTGCATTTGTAGAATCCGGCCAAGACGCTCACGCTTGCCTTTTGTAGAGTTCTGAACATAAGAACCTGCCGTCGCTGTACCTGAGTAAACGCGGAAGAAGGTTAGCTTACCAACGTAAGGGTCTGTCATAACTTTAAATGCTAAAGCAGAGAACGGCCCCTTATCATCAGCCTTGCGCTCAACTTCTTCTTCGGAGTCAACCAGATGCCCCTTAATTGGAGGAACATCAGTTGGTGAAGGAAGATAATCAATAACTGCATCGAGAACAAGTTGAACACCCTTGTTCTTGAAGGCTGATCCGCAGAGAACAGGATAAAATTCCACGTTACAAGTTCCTTTACGGATAGCTGCTTTGATTTCTTCGATGGTAAGCTCTTCACCCTCAAGATATTTCATCATGAGATCCTCGTCCAGCTCTGCAACCGCTTCGACGAGCTTATCATGGTATTCTTGAGCCTGATCTTTGTACTCATCTGGAATATCACGCGAATCAGAACGAGTGCCAAGGTCATCTTCATAGAAGTAGGCCTTCATTTCGACAAGATCAATAATCCCTTCAAATTGATCCTCAGCACCAATCGGCAATTGGATTGGGTGGGCATTAGCTTGAAGGCGATCATGCATCGTGCCTGTGGAATAAAGGAAGTCAGCCCCGATTTTATCCATTTTATTAATAAAGACTATTCGAGGAACACCATAAGTTGTTGCCTGACGCCAAACCGTTTCAGTTTGAGGCTCAACCCCGGATTGTGCATCAAGTACTGCAACCGCGCCGTCAAGAACACGCAATGAACGCTCAACTTCAACTGTGAAGTCGACGTGTCCAGGTGTGTCGATTATATTTACACGATGATTATTCCATTGAGCGGTCGTCGCGGCAGATGTGATTGTGATACCGCGCTCCTGTTCCTGTTCCATCCAGTCCATTTGGGAAGCACCCTCGTGTGTTTCACCGATCTTATGGATCCGTCCGGAATAGAAGAGAATACGCTCAGTAGTAGTGGTTTTACCGGCATCAATATGCGCCATAATACCAATATTACGTGTTTTCTCCAAGGAGAAATCTCTTGCCATGGGTTTCTCTCCTTTCTTTGAAAGAATCTATTACCAGCGATAGTGTGCAAATGCTTTGTTAGCTTCTGCCATTTTGTGCATATCTTCACGCTTCTTCACAGCAGCACCAGTATTATTAGCTGCGTCGATGATTTCATTCGCAAGTCTTTCAACCATTGTCTTTTCACCGCGAAGGCGAGCATAATTTACTAAATAACGCAATCCAAGAGTCGTACGGCGTTCAGGGCGGACTTCGACTGGCACTTGGTAGTTAGAGCCACCGACACGGCGAGCCTTAACTTCTAATACCGGCATAACGTTTTTAAGCGCTTGATCGAACACTTCCATCGGCTCTTGATTTGTACGTTCTTTAATTAGATCAAAAGATTTATAAAGTACAGTTTGTGCTATACCTCTTTTTCCATCCTTCATAATCCGGTTAATTAACCGTGTTACAAGCTTTGAATTATAAAGCGGGTCAGGTATAACATCACGTTTTTCAGCAGGTCCTTTTCTAGACATCATAACCCCTCCTTTCATCGTAGTTATATCAATAATTTTAATTATTATTTTGGCCTTTTCGTACCATACTTAGAACGGCCTTGTTTGCGTTCATTCACTCCGGCAGTGTCAAGTGCACCGCGGACGATATGATAGCGTACACCCGGAAGGTCTTTTACACGACCACCGCGAATAAGTACAACACTGTGTTCTTGCAGATTGTGGCCAATTCCTGGAATATAAGCCGTTACTTCGATTCCATTTGTTAAACGAACACGCGCATATTTACGCAATGCTGAGTTCGGTTTCTTAGGTGTCATTGTGCCGACACGTGTACAAACTCCGCGCTTTTGAGGTGATGTTTCATTAGTCAAAGACTTCTTGAAGCTGTTATATCCTTTGTTAAGCGCCGGTGAGTCAGATTTCTTCATTTTAGATTGACGGCCATTGCGCACCAACTGATTAATTGTAGGCATTATTGTTTCCTCCCTTCATTTAATTTTAAACCCACTGATCCAGGCGGTTCATCTTAGTGCAAAAAATTTGTTTTTGCCCAAGCTATACGCTTCATGCAAAAACATTATCGCTTTATTGCCACAGCCGCTGCCCCAACATCGATCCCGCATGCCTTGCCGAGTTTTTTCATTGAGTCAACGGTAATAACCGGCACTTCCATTTCCTGTGCCAGTTCCAGCACTTTATTGGTCACGCGAATATCAGCATCCTGAGCAATTACCAACTCTTCGATCTGATCGCTTTTCATAGCTTTAATCGCTTGCTTTGTACCAATAATAAGTCCATTTCTCGCCTGTGTTACTTTATCATAAGACATGCCTATATCCTCCAAAGCAACAAGGTGTTCAGGAGCACTCCGTTATAATAACACCGAGCGCTCCCCCTTGTCAATACTAATAATTAACTTTCCTGATTAACTAATTCTTCACTGACAGGTCCTTCCGAACCCTCCTCTGGGGATAGTTCTTCCGGTGTGTCCGATACAACATTTCGGTAACGTGACATTCCTGTACCAGCAGGAACCAGTTTGCCGATTATGACGTTTTCTTTCAATCCAAGCAATTCATCGCGTTTGCCTTTAATTGCAGCATCAGTTAGAACACGAGTGGTCTCTTGGAATGATGCAGCGGATAAGAATGATTCAGTTTCAAGAGATGCTTTTGTAATACCGAGTAAAACCGGTCTTCCTGTTGCAGGCTTTTCGGCCTTAATAAGGACCTTCTTATTGACATCCTTAAAGGTGTGAATATCAACAAGTGAACCCGGCAATACGCTCGTATCACCCGCATCAGTGACACGGATTTTCCGCATCATTTGGCGAACCATTACTTCAACGTGCTTATCACCAATTTCCACACCCTGCATGCGGTAAACCTTCTGCACTTCACGAAGCAAATATTCTTGCACACCTTCAATGCCGGCGACAATAAGGAGTTCCTTAGGATCAATTGAGCCTTCTGTTAGAACCTGCCCAGGCACCACATGAGAATCCACAGCTACCTTTAGCCTTGCTCCAAGAGGAACGGTGTAGGTCCTTGATTCAATTTCACCTTGAACAATGATCTCGCGCTTATCTTTAAGTTCTTTAATAGATGTAACCGTTCCAGGCAGCTCGGAAATGACAGCCTGCCCTTTGGGGTTACGCGCTTCAAATAATTCCTGAATACGCGGAAGACCTTGTGTAATGTCATCACCTGCAACACCGCCGGTATGGAAGGTTCGCATCGTCAACTGTGTGCCCGGCTCCCCAATGGATTGGGCTGCGATAATTCCCACTGCTTCGCCAACCTCAACATCAGAACCAGTGGCTAAGTTGCGACCGTAACATTTCTTACATACACCATGGCGTGTGTCACACATAAATACAGAACGGATCAACACTTCTTTGACACCTGCGTCAACAATGTTATTTGCTGTGTCTTCGCTAATTGTATCGCTTTTATTGATTAATACCTCACCTGTTTCAGGATGTGCGATGTCCTCATGCACCGTCCTTCCGACAAGGCGGTCGTATAATCCTTCAATTTCTTCGTTGCCTTCTCTAATTGATTTTACAACTAGGCCTCGGTCAGTGCCACAATCATCTTCTCTTACAATTACGTCCTGAGCGACATCAACAAGACGGCGGGTCAAATAACCTGAGTCGGCAGTTTTCAGAGCCGTATCCGCAAGACCTTTACGTGCACCGTGAGTGGAAATAAAGTACTCCAATACGGTTAAACCTTCTCGGAAGCTTGAACGGATCGGAAGTTCTATAATTCGTCCCGATGGGTTAGCCATCAAGCCCCGCATACCCGCAAGCTGCGTAAAGTTTGATGCGTTACCACGGGCACCGGAATCACTCATCATGAAGATTGGGTTCGTTTTATCAAGCGAGTTCATCAGTTTGTTCTGAATCGTATCCTTAGCGCCGCTCCAGATTGAGATAACACGCTCGTAACGTTCTTCTTCGGTGATCAGACCTCTTCTAAATTGTTTCAGAACCTTATTAACCTTTTCCTCAGCTTCTGCAAGAATCTCCGGCTTATCAGCTAGAACAATAATATCAGATACACCGACTGTAATCCCCGCTTTTGTTGAATAGGCAAATCCAAGTGCTTTCATACGATCAAGCATTTTGGATGTCTCGGTAATCTTAAATCGTTTGAAAACTTCAGCGATAATATCACCCAGAATGCCTTTTTTAAACGGTGAAACCTCTTCCCTTTCGGCAATAATTTCTTTCACATTTGTGCCCATTGGTACAAAGTATTTCTCCGGTGTTGCGACTTCCAGGTTAAAACGCGTCGGTTCATTAATATAAGGGAACGATTCAGGGAGAATCGCATTGAAAATTAATTTACCAACTGTTGTTAAAAGATATTGCTTATTTTGTTCCGCTGTAAACGTAGCATTGCCGACTACTGCTGCCGGTATGGCGATCCGTGTGTGCAAGTGTGCGTAACCACTTTGGTAAGCCATCATTGCTTCATTTGAATCTTTAAAAACCTTTCCTTCCCCAATGGCACCTTTTCTTTCAAGTGTCAAATAGTAGTTACCCAGCACCATATCCTGTGATGGCGTAACAACGGGTTTTCCGTCTTTAGGGTTCAGAATGTTTTGTGCAGCAAGCATCAATAATCTCGCTTCCGCTTGCGCCTCTGCAGACAATGGTACGTGAACAGCCATTTGGTCACCGTCAAAATCGGCGTTATAAGCCGTACAGACGAGCGGATGCAGACGAATTGCCCTGCCCTCAACCAATGTCGGTTCAAACGCCTGGATACCAAGCCTATGCAATGTTGGTGCACGGTTTAGCAGGACAGGGTGTTCCTTAATAACCTCTTCTAAAACGCCCCATACATCAGGATGAACCTTTTCAACCTTACGCTTTGCACTTTTGATGTTATGAGCAATCCCTTTGTTAACAAGCTCTTTCATCACAAATGGTTTGAAAAGCTCAAGCGCCATTTCCTTCGGCAAACCGCATTGATACATATGAAGATTTGGTCCAACCACGATAACGGAACGACCGGAATAGTCAACACGTTTACCCAAAAGGTTCTGACGGAAACGCCCTTGTTTACCTTTCAGCATATGCGACAAGGATTTCAGCGGACGGTTACCCGGACCAGTTACAGGACGGCCCCTGCGGCCGTTGTCAATTAAGGAGTCAACTGCCTCTTGCAGCATCCGCTTTTCATTTTGAACGATAATACTAGGCGCACCTAGGTCCAATAGACGCTTCAAACGGTTATTTCTGTTAATAACACGACGATAGAGATCATTCAAGTCCGACGTTGCGAAGCGGCCGCCGTCAAGTTGAACCATCGGACGCAATTCAGGCGGGATCACCGGAAGCACATCTAGAATCATCCATGATGGATCATTTTCCGACCCTCTAAAAGCTTCCAATACTTCCAGTCGTTTGATTGCACGTGTACGGCGCTGGCCTTGGGCTGTCTTAAGTTCCTCTTGAAGGGCAGCCACGTCTTTTTCTAGATCAATGTCTTGAAGAAGCTTTTTGATGGATTCCGCACCCATGCCTGCTTTAAAGGTTGCGCCATACTTTTCACGATAGTTGCGATATTCCTTTTCAGATAATAACTGTTTCTTTTCCAACGGTGTATCGCCTGGTTCAGTGATAACGTACGAAGCAAAGTAAATGACTTCCTCCAAAGCCCTTGGGGACATGTCTAATAGTAGACCCATTCTGCTTGGAATTCCTTTGAAATACCAAATGTGAGAAACAGGGGCAGCTAGCTCTATGTGCCCCATTCTTTCTCTCCGTACCTTTGCTCGTGTTACTTCTACACCACATCGATCACAAACGACACCCTTGTATCTTACGCGCTTATACTTCCCGCAATGACACTCCCAATCTTTGGTTGGGCCGAATATTCGTTCACAGAATAGACCGTCCTTTTCCGGCTTTAACGTTCTATAGTTAATCGTTTCCGGCTTTTTAACCTCACCGCGAGACCATGAGCGGATTTTGTTTGGAGACGCAAGACCGATCTTCATAAATTCAAACTTATTGACATCCAACAAGGGGGCAACCTCCCTTATAAATTCAGTGTTCTAAGCCACTTGTAACCTTGAGTCAGTTTATGTTAAGCATTGACATTCATTGTTTCACTTGTTGCTTCGTCTTCCTCATCAATTTCACGAATGTCAATTTCCTCTTCGTTACTTGATAAGATTTTTACGTCCATTCCGAGACTTTGAAGTTCTTTAATAAGGACTTTAAACGATTCCGGCACACCCGGTTCAGGGACATTTTCGCCTTTAACAATGGACTCATAAGTCTTCACACGTCCCACGACATCATCAGACTTGACTGTAAGGATTTCCTGAAGCGTATATGCGGCACCGTAAGCTTCAAGCGCCCAAACCTCCATTTCACCAAATCGCTGTCCGCCGAATTGAGCTTTACCGCCAAGCGGCTGCTGTGTGACAAGCGAATATGGGCCAGTTGAACGAGCGTGAAGTTTGTCATCTACCATATGCGCCAACTTAATCATGTACATAACGCCAACAGACACCCGATTATCAAAAGGTTCACCTGTGCGTCCATCATAGAGAACTGTTTTACCATCTCGTGACAGCCCGGCTTCAGCCAGTGTCTCCCATACATCTTCTTCATGAGCACCATCAAATACCGGTGTCGCAACGTGAATACCTAATTCACGAGCGGCCATGCCAAGATGTAGTTCAAGCACTTGCCCGATATTCATACGCGATGGAACACCCAATGGGTTTAACATGATATCAATCGGACGGCCATCCGGCATATACGGCATATCTTCTTCTGGCAAAATACGAGAGATAACACCTTTATTACCGTGGCGGCCGGCCATTTTATCGCCTTCATGAATTTTCCGTTTCTGAACGATATAAGCCCTGACAAGCTGGTTTACGCCTGGCGGCAGCTCATCACCGTCTTCTCGATTAAATATCTTAACATCATGGACAATCCCATCACCGCCATGAGGTACTCTTAGGGATGTATCACGCACTTCCCTCGCCTTTTCGCCAAAAATAGCATGGAGAAGTCTTTCCTCGGCTGTAAGTTCTGTTACCCCTTTAGGTGTGACTTTGCCTACAAGAATATCGCCATCTTTAACCTCAGCGCCGACGCGAATAATACCGCGTTCATCAAGGTTTCTAAGCGCATCTTCCCCGACGTTCGGGATATCCCTAGTAATTTCTTCTGGCCCAAGCTTTGTATCCCGTGCTTCAGATTCATATTCTTCAATATGAACTGAGGTGTAAACATCATCTTTCACTAGACGTTCACTCATAATAATAGCATCTTCGTAGTTGTAACCATCCCATGTCATAAACCCGACAAGGACGTTGCGTCCAAGGGCCAATTCACCTTTTTCCATTGAAGGGCCGTCGGCAAGGATTTCACCTTGGTCAACAATTGTCCCCTTTTCAACAATCGGTTTTTGGTTATAACAGGTGCCTTGGTTGGAACGTTCATATTTTAATAATTTATAGGCAACGAGATCGCCTTCCACATCACGGCCGTCAATTTCTTCAATTGTACGTATTTTGATCAGCTTTGCGGAAACCTCTTCTACTCTGCCGCGATATTTAGCGCGAATCGCAGCACCGGAATCCTTTGCAGAGACATACTCGATACCAGTACCGACAATCGGTGCCTCTGGAACAAGAAGCGGAACGGCCTGCCGCTGCATGTTCGCCCCCATTAAAGCCCGGTTAGAATCATCGTTCTCAAGGAAAGGTATACAGGCAGTGGCTGCAGAAACAACTTGTTTCGGCGACACATCCATGTAGTCCACACGATCTTTACGTACAACAAGGTTTTCCCCACGGAAACGTGAAATAATTTCATCATCCATGAAGGTACCGTCATCATCAAGCTTCGCATTGGCCTGTGCAACAACATAATTGTCCTCTTCATCAGCTGTAAGGTAATCAATCCGTCCGGTTACCCTGCCTGTTTCCGGGTCCACCCGTCGATAAGGCGTTTCAATAAACCCAAATTTATTTACCTTAGCGTAACTTGACAGCGAGTTAATCAAACCAATGTTTGGGCCCTCTGGCGTTTCGATCGGACACATACGGCCATAGTGGGAGTAGTGAACGTCACGAACTTCCATTCCGGCACGTTCTCTTGTCAAACCGCCAGGTCCCAATGCTGAAAGACGACGTTTGTGTGTTAATTCAGCAAGCGGATTCGTCTGGTCCATAAATTGCGAAAGCTGAGAGCTGCCGAAAAATTCCTTAATGGAAGCAATCACCGGCCTGATGTTAATCAATGCCTGCGGTGTAATCGCATTGGTGTCTTGAATAGACATCCGTTCGCGAATCACACGCTCCATACGGGATAGACCAATCCTAAACTGATTTTGCAAAAGTTCACCAACCGAACGCAAACGACGGTTTCCTAGGTGGTCAATATCGTCCGTATCACCAATACCGTGCAATAAGTTAAAGAAATAGTTAATAGACGCAAGGATGTCGGCAGGTGTAATATGTTTTACAGTATTATCAATTTGGCCGTTGCCCATGACTTTAATAACTTTATCACCGTCATCATCGTTCGGTGCATAAACGCTGATCGATTGGAGTGTAATATCCTGACCTTCAACTACACCTCCTGAAGGAGTATACTCTCCGTAACCAAGCTTTTCCTCAATAATTGGCAGCAACCGATCGAGTGTCCGCCGGTCAAGAAGCGTGCCTTCATCCGCCACAATTTCTCCCGTTTCCGGATCGATTAGTTTTTCTGCTAAACGCTGGTTAAAAAGTCTATTTTTAATATGAAGTTTTTTATTAATCTTATAGCGACCGACATTCGCAAGATCATAACGTTTTGGATCGAAGAAGCGAGTATCGATTAAACTTTTTGCATTATCAACTGTTGGCGGTTCACCAGGACGCAATCGCTCATAGATTTCAATAAGCGCTTTTTCAGTCCCCTCGGTATTATCCTTTTCAAGTGTGTTTCTCAAAAATTCATCCTCACCGAGCAAGTCGATGATTTCTTGATCAGATCCAAACCCTAATGCACGCAAAAGCACCGTAACAGGAAGCTTCCTTGTACGGTCGATTCGTACATAGACGACATCTTTGGCGTCCGTTTCATATTCAAGCCATGCGCCACGGTTTGGAATAACAGTAGCGGTAAAACCTTTTTTACCATTTTTGTCGAATTTTTCGTTATAGTAAACACTAGGTGAACGAACAAGTTGTGAAACGATAACCCGTTCAGCACCATTGATTATAAACGTCCCCGATTCCGTCATAAGAGGGAAGTCACCCATAAACACTTCTTGTTCTTTGACTTCACCGGTTTCCTTATTGATCAATCGGACTTTCACTCTTAATGGTGCAGCATAAGTAACGTCGCGTTCCTTTGATTCATCAACTGAATACTTTGGTTCTCCCAGACTATAGTCTATGAATTCTAAAACAAGATTTCCCGTGAAATCTTCTACTGGTGAAATGTCTTGAAACATTTCTCGTATACCCTCATCAAGAAACCATTGATATGAAGCAGTTTGAATTTCGATGAGATTAGGGAGTTCTAGAACTTCATTAATGCGAGCATAACTCCGACGTTGGCGGTGGCGTCCGTATTGCACGAGTTGACCTATCAACTGTTTCACCCCTCAAATCAAGCATATTGAAAAATCGGCAAACTTTATGGCTTACCGTAATACATACACATTCGCTTAGTTTTCCCTTCATAATTGAAGGATATACATGTATAATTAAATAACCGAATTTATTGGCATTGAATTATATTATCACAACAGGACCAGCCCGTCAAACCTTTTTTGCCTTGATAATATAATAGCCTTTTTTCTTAACTACAGTCTCAACTTCCCCAAATTGCTCTCCCAAGGCCTCAAGTGCTGAAGGTGCTCCCTGCTTTTTCTGAATCACTACCCAAAGTTCCCCCTCATCTGATAAAAGTGAATAAGCACCGGAAAATACATTATGGACGATCTGCTTTCCCGCTCTTATTGGAGGGTTTGTTATAACCGCAGCATAATTACCTGAAACGTTTTCAAAAAGATCACTTTGCACAACCGTCACCTTAGCGTCATTGCGTTCTGCGTTGTTCTTAGCAAGTCCTACCGCACGTTCATTTATATCGATCATTGTTACTTCGCGATTCGGAAACGCCTTGGAAATTGTAATACCCAAAGGTCCATAGCCACAACCTACATCAAGAATAGATCCATCAATTTCAGGTAATTGGAATGTTTCTGCGAGCAATCTTGATCCAAAGTCAATATCGCCTTTTGAAAAGACACCTCTGTCGGTTAAAAATGACAATGATATGCCTCTTAGTGAAGTGTTAAAGGAAATGGGACAACTTTCAGTTTGGGGCTTTTTAGAATAGTAATGGTCACTCATTATATCACCCGGCTCTAAAAAGATATCAAAAGGTTGGTTGGGGTTAAAAAAAGCCCGCTGCAAAGGCGGGCTTTAAGGTGAGCTTACTTAAGCTCGATAGAAGCGCCTACTTCTTCAAGCTTAGTTTTCATTTCTTCAGCTTCTTCTTTAGCAACGCCTTCTTTGATTGCTTTTGGAGCGTTGTCAACTAATTCTTTTGCGTCTTTCAAACCAAGACCAGTGATTTCGCGAACCACTTTAATAACTTTGATTTTTGAGCTTCCAGCACTTGCAAGAACAACATCAAAGTCAGTTTTTTCCTCAGCAGCACCTTCGCCGCCGCCAGCGCCTTGTACAGCTACTGGAGCCGCTGCAGTTACACCGAATTCTTCCTCAATTGCTTTAACAAGATCATTTAATTCAAGTACAGACATCTCTTTAATTGCGCCAATGATATCTTCTTTAGTCATGGATAAATCCTCCTTAGTTAATTAATGTTTATTAGTTTAAATACAATTTGTTGTTAAATTAGGGTTAGGCACCTTGCTCTTCTTTCTGATCTGCCACAGCTTTCGTAGCCAATGCAAAATTGCGGATTGGCGCTTGAAGGACGCTAAGCAGCATAGAAAGCAGGCCGTCTCTTGATGGGAGCTCTGCAAGTGCTTTGATTTGATCAACGCTTGCGATTGAGCCTTCAATCACACCCGTTTTGATTTCTAATGCATCATGTTCTTTTGCGAAATTATGAAGAACTTTTGCCGGAGCAACAACATCTTCTGTACTGAAAGCTACAGCAGTCGGACCAACCAAAAATTCATCTAGGTCTGAGAGACCAGCTTCAGCGGTCGCGCGGCGAATCATCGTATTTTTATACACCTTATAATCCACACCAGCTTCACGAAGCTGCTTACGAAGTTCAGTTACTTCCGCAACAGTCAAACCGCGATAATCGACAACAATGGTTGATACGCTGTTCTTTAACTTTTCGCTGATTTCTTGAACGATTTGTTTCTTGGCTTCAATGACGCTCATTTTTTCCACCTCCTAATTAGGATCACACCAATATATCGAGGGCTATTTATATTAAAAAAGCCTTCATGTCATAGACATGAAGGCACGGATAATCTATCTAACAACGTTATCTAGAGTCTCACAAGCACCTCGGCAGGAGATTTAAGCGTAAATTACGCTCCTGCTGTCTACGGTATGTTCATTATATTTTATTTTCAAACCAATGTTATTATATTGGTTTTACAAATCGATGTCAACTAAAATTTATTTGGCAGGTGCTGTAACCTTTACACCAGGACCCATCGTTGAAGAAACAGCGATGTTTTTAATGTAGGTTCCTTTAGCAGCTGCAGGCTTTGCTTTGATTAGAATATCAATTAATGTGTTGTAGTTTTCAACAAGCTTTTGATCATCAAATGATACTTTACCGATTGGCACATGGACATTTCCGTCTTTATGAGCACGGTATTCTACTTTACCTGCTTTAATTTCGTTAACTGCCTTTTCAACTTCAAAAGTTACCGTGCCAGTTTTAGGGTTAGGCATAAGACCTTTTGGTCCTAAGACACGGCCAAGCTTACCAACTTCAGCCATCATGTCAGGGGTTGCTACGATTACATCAAAATCAAACCAACCTTGGTTGATTTTTTCGATGTACTCTGACTCGCCTACATAATCAGCACCGGCTGCTTCCGCTTCTTTTGCCTTTTCACCTTTCGCAAACACCAAAACGCGTTGTGTTTTACCAGTACCATGAGGTAAAACAACCGCACCGCGCACCTGCTGGTCATTTTTGCGAGTGTCAACTCCAAGACGAACAGCTACGTCAACAGACTCGTCAAACGCTGCTGGAGCGACTTCCTTAATCAATTTTACAGCTTCGCTAACATCATAAGCCTTTTGGCGATCAATGACTTTAGCAGCTTCTTGGTATTTCTTGCCTCTTTTAGTCATTCTCTTTTCCTCCTTTGTGGTTTTAACGGTTATACCTCCCACCAAATAAAGGTTGCGAGCAAGTAAGACCCGCAACCTTTCGATGCAAAATTAGTCTTTTGCGGGATCAGTCTTCGATGACAATGCCCATACTCCGGGCAGTACCTTCAACCATCCGCATGGCAGATTCTACATCAGAAGCGTTTAAATCCGGCATTTTTTGTTCTGCAATCGCACGAACTTTGTCGCGCTTAAGTGTTGCAACTTTGTTGCGGTTTGGTTCACCGGATCCCGATTCGATGCCAGCTTCCTTCTTAAGAAGAACAGCTGCTGGCGGGGTTTTCGTTATAAAAGTAAATGAACGGTCTTCAAATACCGAAATTTCTACAGGAATAATCAAACCAGCTTGATCAGAAGTACGAGCATTGAATTCCTTACAGAAACCCATAATGTTGACACCCGCTTGACCTAGGGCTGGACCGACCGGCGGAGCTGGATTAGCTTTGCCAGCAGGAATTTGCAATTTAACAACTTTAATGACTTTTTTAGCCACGAGACACACCTCCTTAGTCCGTGATGTGGTAACGGGATAACCCTCCCACTACTCGCCTATATCTCTTATTCATAATGGCGACAGGTAAACCTTGCAAACAAGAAAATTATACAATCATTGAATACAGAATGCAAGTGCCTTTAAACTTTTTCAACTTGATTAAAGTCCAATTCAACCGGCGTTTCCCTGCCAAACATATTCACATGGACTTTAATTTTTTCTTTCTCAGGATCAATTTCTTCTATTGTGCCGACAAAATCAGCAAAAGGTCCCTCATTGACTCTTACTTGCTCTTTGAGTTCAAAATCAACATCCACTTTTGCTTCCTTAATGCCCATTTGCTTAAGGATCGCTTCAACTTCATCAGGTAAAAGGGGGGTTGGTTTGGAACCAGCTCCTGTTGAACCAACAAAGCCCGTAACACCAGGCGTGTTACGCACAACATACCAAGAGTCATCAGTCATAACCATTTCTGTCAGCACATAGCCAGGGAACACCTTTTTCAATGCTGTCTTTTTCTTCCCATTCTTAATCTCTGTCTCTTCGTCTACAGGAACAAGAATACGGAAGATTTTATCAGACATCCCCATTGATTCAACGCGCTTTTCAAGATTCGTTTTTACCTTATTTTCATAACCAGAGTATGTGTGGACAACATACCAGTTTTTCTCCATAAATTATTTCCTCCAAACCTATAATCCCTAACCAACTCACCCAAAGGTTATTATTCAGAAATAAGTCTCAGTAACTCAGAGATACCTAAATCTATAAGCGCAAAAAACACCGTTAAAAAAACAACGGTGACAACGACCGTAATTGTGTAGCCCGTCAGCTCTTTGCGTGTTGGCCAGCTGACCCTTTTCATTTCAGTGACGACGTTGCGGAAAAACTTCCCTGTACCCTTTACGATGCCTGTCATTAGCCTTTATAACCCCCAACACCATAATTAAAAGTTTATTTTGTTTCACGATGCAATGTATGTTCATTACATGTTTTACAAAATTTATTAACTTCAACCCTCTCCGGATTGGTGCGCGCATTCTTTGTCGATGTGTAGTTTCTTTGCTTACAAATGGAGCAAGCCAATATAATTTTCTTTCTCATACTAAACACCTTTTCAGCGATTTCTGCTTAAGCCTTCTAATGAACTGTACATAAAACCGCCCAATATAATGATGGTTACAATGTATCATAGGGAAGGCGAGCCTGTCAATAAATGAAAAAACAGGGTTAGCCCCTGTTATAGACTGATTTCTTTAAGCTCAAGGTAGCGTTCCAACTTGCGCTTAACGCGTTGTAAAGCGTTATCAATTGATTTAACATGGCGCTTAAGATCCACAGAAATCTCCTGGTAAGTACGGCCATCTAGATACAGCATGAGGACCTGCCGTTCCAAATCGCTTAATATTTCAGTCATTTTAAGCTCAATATCATCAAACTCTTCCTGATTAATCAATAATTCTTCCGGATTGGTCACCCGCGACCCGCAAATAACATCTAATAATGTCCGATCAGACTCTTCATCATAAATAGGCTTGTCCAACGATACATAAGAATTAAGCGGGATGTGCTTTTGCCTTGTTGCGGTCTTTACAGCTGTTATCATTTGACGGGTAATGCATAGTTCAGCAAAGGCTTTGAAAGAAGACAGTTTGTCCCCTTTAAAATCCCTGATCGCTTTATAGAGCCCTATCATTCCTTCTTGAATGATATCTTCACGATCGGCACCGATAAGAAAGTACGACTTCGCCTTAGCCCGCACGAAATTCTTATACTTAAAAATCAAGTGCTCAAGAGCATGAATATCACCAACTTGTACATATTCAACGACTTGTTCATCCTCTAGTTCTTCGAATCTTGCATGGGTAGTCTCTTTAGGGTCCACACTCACACAAATCCCTCCGACCATGACGGTGCCTATTATAGCAATATTATACAGCAAAAAATTTTAAATCGTCAAGAAATTTCAAAAACCTCTCCGCCACTTTTCAAAAACTTTTGCCATTTCATGGTCGAGGTGGATGGTGACCCTCGTTTTTTTGTCATGATTTTTGCGAATATCCTCACTAATCCGCTTTTCAATTTTCTCAGTTTCTATTAAAAGTTCTCTGGAAGACTTCCTTAAGGCGCCTTGGGAAAAAACCGTCCATTGCTCAGTATAGTCGGATGTTGCTACATGAATACGTGTTTTAACATTTTTGAGCTGACCGACAAGCTTTTCAATCCGTTCATCAGCAGTCTCTTTTTCCTTGGTATAAATGACTTCAACACGGGATTGAAGCTTCCTGGATTCAATACCAGGTACGAGATGGGCGTCAAAAATAATCATAACGCGCCACCCCGTGTAGGCCTGGTATTCAGCCATTTTGCCAATTAAATGGTCCCTGGCCCCGGCAAAATCCGATGCTCTTATTTCACGTAGCTCCTCCCATGCTCCAATGACGTTATAGCCGTCAACCAGTAAAATATCCATTGGTCATTCACCTTGCCCATGACGCTTTCGATAGACCTCGTACATTAACAGGCCTGCGGCGACTGAGGCGTTTAAGGAGGTCACCTTGCCCGCCATAGGGATACTAATAAGAAAGTCACATTTTTCCTTGACAAGCCGTGACATGCCCTTCCCTTCATTACCGATCACTAGACAAAGCGGCATGTCACAGTCCGCCTGTCTATAATCACGATCACCTTCCGCAGCTGTTCCAACGAACCATACGCCTCGCTTTTTTAGCTCATCCATAGCCCTTGCTAAGTTAGTCACTTTAGCGACAGGTATATATTCAATTGCACCAGTTGACGCCTTGGCTACAGTTGACGTCAGTCCAACTGCCCGCCGTTTGGGTATAATCACCCCATGTGCTCCCGCCGCGTCAGCCGTTCTTAACACCGAGCCAAGATTATGCGGATCTTCTACACCATCTAGTAATATAAAAAACGGCTGTTCCTCCCGTTTATCCGCAAGGGAGAATAAGTCGTCAAGATCTGCATACTCATAAGCGGCAATTGAAGCAACGATGCCTTGGTGCTGTGGTGATTGAACGAGTTGGTCAAGCTTTTTCTTCGGGACATATTGGACCGTGATGCCCTTTTCTTTTATTTGGTCAAATAACGATTGGCTTAATCCCTGGCTTTGATTATTGATCCATATTTTATTTATTCCTCTTCCTGACTTAACAGCCTCGCTTACCGGGTGTCGGCCCATGATAAATTCATCGCCCACTTGACTTACTCCTTTCAACCTGATTGATTCCAAGCATTTTATCCATTATTTCATCAATACGGTTTTCGTTTTCCAGAAAGTATAAATATCCGATTAAAGCTTCAAACGCTGTGCTGTAATGGTAAGTTTGGACATCTGTATTTTTGGGGACAGTACCTGATTTTGCATTTCTTCCCCTTTTTACGATCTTTTCTTCCTCTTCAGTTAAAAAACTCTCTTCAAAAAGCTGGTGAAGAAAAGCAGCCTGCGCCTTAGCTGAAACATATTTTACGGCCAGTCTATGAAGCTGTTTGGGCTTTACTTGTCCACTTTTTATCAAAGCACGGCGAACATGTAAGTCTATGACGGCATCTCCCATGTACGCTAATGCCAGCGAGCCGATGCCCGCGAGTTCTAATCTCTTTTGTTCCATCGTCTACACTCTTTTCCATCGGACGCCCTGCGGTGTATCTTCCAAGACAATGCCCTTATCCTTTAAATCATCCCGAATCTGATCGGCAACATCAAACCGGCGTGTCTTTCGTGCATCTTCCCGTTGGCTAATCAGATTTTCAATGTCTTCATCGAGAAGTTCCTCTTGCTTTGCCAATGACAGTCCCAAAACGCCAGTTAATTCATCCAATAGCGCTAAATACGCCTCTAAAATCTCTTTGGAAGAGTTTTTGTCTTGCAACAGTTTGTTCGCTTCTCTAGAGGCATCGAATAAGACAGAAATTCCATTTGCTGTATTAAAGTCATCATCCATTTCAGCAATGAAGCGATCTTTAAGGCCTTTAATTGTCTCCATCCACGCGTTCCTCTCATCTGTTTCCAGCAAGTCGGCGCTGTGCTGTAACCGATGCAATAGATTGTAATATGTGGTCCGGAGCCGATCATAAGCCTGTTCTGCACTGCTAAGCAGCTCATCATTGAAATTGATTGGGTGTCGGTAATGAACCGTTTGAATAAAGAATCTTACGACGTTAGGGTCATACTTTTTGACCAATTCATGGACCAGGATCACATTCCCAATGGATTTAGACATTTTTTCATTATTTATTTTGATGTAGCCGTTATGAAGCCAGTAATTCGCCATCATATCATCGTGCAGGGCTTCAGACTGCGCAATTTCATTTTCGTGGTGCGGGAAAGTAAGGTCTTGTCCGCCAGCGTGAATATCAATCGTATCCCCAAGGTACTTTTCGACCATTGCCGAGCACTCAATATGCCAACCCGGACGTCCGACACCCCATGGGCTTTCCCAGGTTATCTCACCAGGTTTCGCTGCCTTCCACAAGGTGAAATCCAGGGGGTCCTCTTTGTGTTCACCTACATCAATTCTCGCGCCAACTTTCAATTCATCGATCGATTGATGTGACAGCTTGCCGTATCCTTGAAACTTCCTGGTCCTGAAGTAAACATCACCGCCAGCCTCGTAGGCATAGCCTTTGTCAATAAGCTTTTGAATAAAAGCAATGATCTCTGGCATTGTTTCCGTTGCCCGCGGGTGAAGATCAGCTTCTCTCACGTTCAATGCATTGACATCTTCTTTATAAGCATTGATAAACCTTTCGGCTATATTTAAAACAGAATCACCTTGCTCAATGGATGCCTTAATCAACCGATCGTCCACATCGGTAAAATTTGATACATACAAAACATCATAGCCGCGGTACTCAAGATATCTCCTTATTGTATCAAAAACAACCGCCGGCCGGGCATTGCCGATATGGATATAGTTGTAGACAGTAGGCCCACAAACGTACATTTTAACCTTATTTTCTTCGATTGTTTTAAAAGGTTCCTTTTTTCTATTTAATGTATTATAAACCTGAATCGCCATCGGAATCACAACCTTTCTCTCTTAAAGATTTTACCTCATTTTCCAACTGATTAATCTGGCTTTCCATTTGTTTTAATTTATCCGCAATCGGATCAGGCAAATCACCGTGGTTTAGATCGTGATCTATTCTAACACCATTTTGCCGAACAACCCGGCCTGGTATCCCCACAACCGTTGAATGATCCGGAACATTCTTAAGGACAACGGATCCCGCACCGATTTTGGAATCATTGCCAATTGTGATGGAACCGAGCACTTTAGCCCCGGAAGAAATTAGAACATCATTGCCAAGCGTCGGGTGCCGTTTTCCTTTTTCTTTACCTGTCCCTCCAAGCGTTACACCTTGGAATATCGTGACATTATCGCCAATTTCACACGTTTCCCCAATAACTACTCCCATGCCATGGTCGATAAAAAACCGCCGCCCGATTTTTGCGCCTGGATGAATTTCTATCCCTGTAAAAAAACGGCTGATCTGCGATAACAATCGCGCAAGGAAAAAAAACCGTTTCTTCCAGAACCAATGAGCCGCGCGATGGGACCAAATGGCATGAAGCCCTGAATATGTTAAGATGACCTCGAAATAATTCCTGGCAGCGGGGTCCTGGTCAAAAACCACTTCTAAATCTTCCCGAAGGATATTTGGCATTTAATAACCCTCCCATTTTTTTCTAACAAAAAATAAGCGCCTCTATGTCACATGACACAGAGACGCTTAAATGGCGCGGTCCCACTCTGTTTGAGTAAATCTTACTCTCCACTTTACCAGATAACGGCTGTAAGCCGCCCTTGCCTACTCAGGTTCAACAAGGGACTCAGAGGGGCAATTCAGATAGATTCTTTCCCAAACCACTTTCAGCCGGTGATGGTTCTCTCTACTCGGAAAGGGGCATCTATCCTACTATCCTCGTCAACATTTTTTATAGATCTTTTTTGAACTATACTTTTTTAGATGATGTATTAATATATCAATTTAAAATCAAAACGTGATTACTTTTCGAGACTTTGGACTAAATCATTCAAGCGGCTTACGACAGTGTCTTTCCCTAGCAGGGCAATGGACTGCGGCAGCTCAGGGCCATGCATCTGGCCGGTTGTTGCCACACGGATAGGCATAAATAACTTTTTGCCTTTTTGCGCTGTTGCCTTTTGTGTCGCCTTTATTTTCTTCTTAATGTCTTCAGGCGTCCACACTTCTAAGCTTTGCAATTCTTCACTGAAGGTTTTCAGTACTTCCGGAACCTGTTCCTCATTAAGAATAGCCATTGCTTCTTCATTATATGTGATGTCATCTCTAAAAAACAACTCTGTTAACTCAACAATTTCTGAGCCATACTGCAATTCTTTTTGATAAAGGGCTATCAGCTCTCTTACCCACGCTTCCTGTTCACCGCTTAACTTCTCCGGCAACTTTCCGGCTTTGACCAAGTGCGGCAAGGCTAAATTAACAACAGTATCCAGGTTCGCTTCCTTAATATAATGGTTGTTCAGCCAAGCTAATTTCATTGGATCAAAGACCGCTGGTGATGTGCTTAGCCGCTCCGAATCGAAAATGTTAATTAACTCTTCGCGGGTGAAAATCTCTTCCTCGCCTTTTGGGGACCATCCCAATAATGAGATGAAATTAAATAATGCTTCAGGCAGATACCCAAGCTCACTGTATTGTTCAATAAATTGAACAATGCTTTCATCTCGTTTGCTAAGCTTCTTCCTTTGTTCGTTAACTATCAATGTCGTATGGCCAAACACTGGAGGAGCCCAATCAAAGGCTTCATAAATCATAAGCTGCTTTGGTGTATTGGAAATATGGTCTTCTCCTCTTAATACATGGGAGATCGCCATCAAATGATCGTCAATAACAACAGCAAAGTTGTAAGTCGGTATACCATCCTTCTTGACAATAACAAAGTCACCAATACCATTTGAATCAAAAGAAACCGTTTCTTTAACTATATCATCAAAGCTATATGTCTTATTTTGCGGGACTCTAAAGCGGATACTCGGCTTTCGCCCTTCCGCTTCAAGGCGCTCCTGCTCATCAGAAGCCAAGTGGCGGCATTTTCCTGAATACCGGGGCATTTCTCCGCGAGCCAACTGTTCCTCGCGGCTTTCTTCCAACTCTTCTTCCGTACAATAACATTTGTAAGCGAGATCTTTGTCAAGGAGCGCTTGCCAATGCTCTTTGTATAGATCCAGCCGTTCCATTTGGCGATATGGGCCATAGTCACCGCCGACATCGACGCTTTCATCCCAATCGACGCCAAGCCATTTAAGATATTCTAGTTGGTTGTATTCACCGCCTTCGACATTCCGCTTTTGGTCTGTGTCCTCAACCCGAATAATAAATTTTCCATTTTGGCTTCTGGCAAACAAATAGTTAAAAATTGCAGCTCGTGCATTGCCTATATGTAAATGTCCCGTTGGGCTTGGGGCATATCTTACTCTTATATCATTCATTATTCATCCACCACCATCTATTAGTATCATCTATTTTAGCACTGAACTAGGGTTTATACCAGCAGACACACCGCCTGCGCTGCTATGCCTTCTCCTCTTCCCGTAAACCCAAGCTTTTCTGTTGTCGTTGCTTTAATATTAATCCTTCGGGCATCCACTTCAAGCAATTTAGCAATAACAGCCCTCATTTCTTCAATGTAAGGTGCCATTTTGGGCTTTTGCGCGATGATGACACTGTCAATGTTTTCAAGATGATAGCCCTGGTCCTTAACAAACCGCCACACTTCCTTCAGCAATTCTTTAGAATCAGCGCCTTTGTATGCCGGATCATTATCTGGAAAATGCTTGCCGATGTCTCCCTCGCCAATGGCACCGAGCAGCGCATCACTAATCGTGTGCAGCAGAACATCAGCATCAGAGTGGCCGAGAAGTCCTTTTTCATGGGGAATGGTTACGCCGCCTATTATTAATGGTCTATCTTCACAAAATTCATGTACATCAAATCCTTGCCCGATTCTCATTCTGCACCGACCCCTTCTTATTCCGCATAAATTGTTCAGCAATGAGCATATCTTCTGGTGTTGTGATTTTAATATTTTGGTAGTCACCCTCCACCACAGCAACAGTTTGTCCGGTTTGTTCCATCAGCGAGGCATCATCAGTTGCCTGCAGCCCCCTTTGCAATCCAGTCCGATGGGCTGCTAAAATAAGCGGGAGACGAAAGGCCTGCGGTGTCTGCACTGCCCACAAATCTGATCGTTCAACGGTTTCTTGAACCTTGTGGTCTAACACCTTTTTAATCGTATCTTTAACTGGGACTGCTAGAATCGCCGCACCCTCATCTCTCGCGGTTTCAGTGACCCGAGCAATACTCTCCTTTTTCACAAAGGGTCTTGCTCCGTCATGGATCAGGACAATCCCCTCACCACTCAAGACCTTAAGCCCTTGATAGACACTGTCCTGCCGTTCAGTTCCGCCTTGTACCATTTTCACGACTTTTGTTATATTAAAATGGGATAGAAAAGAGCTAAAGATATCTCTTTCACTTTCATTGATAACTAAAACAATCCTTGAGCATGCCTTATCACTTTCAAAAGCAAGAAGTGTATGGAGAATAATCGGAATCCCCGCCACTTCAAGCAGCATTTTATTTTTCCCTGCGCCCATTCGTTTCCCTTTTCCAGCAGCAAGGATGACAACATCATAATTCATGATAACCCCCGGTGAACCAGCTACACGGAAAAAAGGGCGGAATTCATCCGCCGCTTATAATCGTGTTATCGTTATTTGTTGATACTATAAAGCTTGTTCTAAAACTTTAGGCTTGGCAAAAATCATTCGCCCCGCTGACGTCTGAAGAACACTTGTGACAATCACATCGATTGTCTTGCTGATATACTTATGCCCTTCTTCCACTACAATCATCGTCCCATCATCAAGATAGCCAACACCTTGATTCTGCTCTTTTCCATCCTTTATTACTTGTACCTTAAGCTCTTCTCCTGGAAGGACAACAGGCTTAACAGCATTGGCTAGATCGTTAATATTAAGAACCGAAACGCCTTGCAGCTCACAAACTTTATTTAAGTTAAAGTCGTTTGTAACGACAATACCCGAGACAAGCTTTGCCAGTTTTACAAGTTTGCTGTCCACCTCAGAAATCTCATCGAAGTCGCCCTCATAAATCTCAACCTTAACAGCAAGTTCTTTTTGTATTTTGTTAAGTATGTCCAGTCCCCGTCTTCCTCGGTTTCTTTTTAAAACATCCGATGAATCGGCAATATGCTGAAGTTCTTCCAGAACAAAACGCGGAATAACAATAACCCCTTCTAAGAATCCGGTCTGACAAATATCAGCAATGCGTCCATCGATAATGACGCTTGTATCTAAAATCTTTAGCATTTTCCCGGTTTCTGCAGAATTTTCATCATCCTTTTCGCCGGCATCCTTCTTACGGTCCCTCGACCTGGGTGAAATGTGAAAAAGATTAATAAGTTCATCTCGCTTTTTGAAACCAATTTGAAATCCGAAATAACCTAAGAACAGATAAATAAAGATCGGTAATACGGTACTAATACCAACGATATTTAGTTTTTCCAAAGGGATTTGGATCAAGAATGCGACAATCAAACCAATGACAAGACCTAATGTACCAAACAACACATCGGTTACAGGAGCCTTTACAATTTTCTCCTCAAACATTTTGATCGTCCCCACCAAGGTATCAACAAACCAGAAGGTCAATAAGAAAAAGATAATACAACCTAAAATCGCTCCGGTATATGGTGAATGAAGCCAAGCTGGTATGCTGTCTCCAAAGTTTAATACTGTTATTATCATAGGGATATATACAAATCCGAGTGTCCCGCCTAAAATAATGAAAAATAATTGGATCATTCTTTTCATCATCCTTGGTCACCTCCTTTTACCATTATAGACAAATTGCTGAATTTGAAACTTAATATCGTGAAATTTACATAATTAGCATAAATGTCAAGCTTTTTCACCTTTTACTATCTCACTTCAATTTCCATAATACTACAAATATAACCTATCATAAGGAAATAAAGCGTGTCAATAATAACATTATATCTTACAATAAAGTTAATACATTAGTCAATAATTATACAATCCTATCAATAAACAGCTGCTCTTGAATGCGTTCAAGTCCATCCTTAATTTTCTTGGCCCTTTTTTCGCCGATTCCTTCCACTTCATCCAATTCAGCAATGGATGCTTTGACAATATTATTCATATTGCCAAATTTCTCGATTAAATTTTTTATGATGGATTGCGGTAATCTTGAAATACGGTTCAACACGCGGTAGCCTCTAGGAAACACAACCTCTTCGCTTTGGTTCTCGTGAGGGGTATGCCCTAATACTTTTATAATTATATTTTCATTTAAAAGGTCTTCATTGGGCAGGGGCCTTAACTGCTCTAATATGCCTTCTATGTCTCCCGTTTCATCGTGCATATAATCGCGGATAAGCCATTCTGCTTCCCGTTCAACATTCTTGATTAATTCAGTCATTTGCATTTTAATTAGGCGGCCTTCTGTTCCAAGCTCATTGATATATATATTAATTTCATCCCTAATCCTCAATACCATTTCAATCCGGTGAATAACTTGTGTGATTTCTTGAAAGGTAGCAAGCTCTTCAAATTCAAGCGCTCCAAGATTAACAAGATCCTTATCCAGAACCGAGCGGTATTTCTCCAGGGTTTGCATAGCCTGATTAGCCTTAGTTAAAATGACGCCAATATCTTTTAATGAGTAGCGAAAAAGCCCTTTATACAAGGTCACCACATTCCTGCGCTGTGAGATGGAGATCACCAAATTACCGGTTTGTTTTGCCACACGCTCTGCGGTTCGATGTCTAATACCTGTCTCAACAGAGGAAATGCCCGAGTCAGGCACAAGCTGTGTGTTAGCCAGCAAAATGGCCTTCGCTTCCTCATTTAGGATGATAGCACCATCCATTTTTGCTAATTCGTAAAGGTTCGCCGGGGTAAATGGGCAATTAATTGAGAAGCCTCCCTCGACAATGCCCTTTAATTTATCATCATAGCCTACAACGATCAGCCCTCCTGTTTCCGCCCGCAAGACATTATCTATGCCATCGCGCAATGAGGTCCCCGGTGCGACCATTTTAAGTATCTGATTGATAAATTGCTGTTTTTGTTTCATGTGTTGCTCCTCCCAACGCATAGTCCATCGCTTCTTTCACAGAAGAAACGCCTATGACTTCCATACCCTTTGGAAAAGTCCATCCGTCCAGACTCTTTTCCGGTATGTACGCCTTTTTGAAACCGAGTTTACTGGCTTCAAAAACCCTTTGTTCAATTCTCGAGACACGCCTTACTTCTCCGGTTAAACCCACTTCTCCTATAAAGACATCCGCCGGCTGTGTCAATTGATCGCGAAAACTTGATGCAATACTAATCGCGACAGCAAGATCTGTCGCTGGTTCATCCAAACGAATCCCGCCTGCTACATTAATGTAAGCATCCTGATTTTGCAAGAGAAGTCCTACCCTTTTTTCAAGAACAGCCATTAACAAGGAAATACGGTGATGGTCAAGTCCTGTGGCCATTCGTCTGGGGTTGCCAAAGCTTGTCGGTGAAATTAAAGCCTGAATTTCAACCAATACGGGCCTCGTTCCCTCCATCGCGGCAACAACTGTCGATCCAGCGGCGCCGTTTGTCCTTTCTTGTAAAAAGACTTCAGACGGGTTTGCCACTTCAACCAATCCGGATTCTTTCATTTCAAAAACGCCCATTTCATTCGTTGATCCAAAACGGTTCTTGACCGCTCTTAAAATTCGAAAAGTATGGTGCCTCTCACCTTCAAAGTACAGCACTGCATCAACCATATGTTCAAGCAGACGCGGCCCCGCAATCGCGCCGTCCTTGGTTACATGGCCAACAATAAATGTCGCAACGCCTTCGCTCTTAGCTATTCGCATCAATTGCCCGGTGCATTCTCTGACCTGCGCTACACTTCCCGGGGCGGAAGCCACATCAGTATTATAGACGGTCTGAATAGAATCAATCACAAGGAAATCAGGTGATACATCCCGCATTCTTTCCTCTATTTCATGTATATCGGTTTCAGCCAGTACATATAAGTTGTCCGATAGAATTCCCAAGCGTTCAGCACGCATTTTTGTTTGTTTTATGGATTCCTCACCGGATATATACAAAACCTTTTTACCCAACGACGCGAGCTGATCGGACGTTTGAAGCAGCAAGGTTGATTTGCCAATGCCCGGGTCGCCGCCGACAAGAACAAGTGAGCCCGGTACAACACCGCCGCCGAGTACCCGGTTTAACTCGTTCATCTTCGTTAATACCCTTGGTTCCTTCTCCGACTCTATGCAATTTATTGGTGTTGCCTTATTTGCTTTCTTTTTGACGGTTTTCCCGCCCGATTGAACCTTGCTGACCTTTTCTTCAACCATCGTGTTCCACTGATTGCAACCCGGGCATTTTCCCATCCATTTTGGACTTTCATATCCACATTCCTGGCAAAAGAAAACTGTTTTTTGCTTTGCCATTTATTAACCCACCTTTTTCATGCTCTTAGCCCCAATTTTACCACATCAATACCATTTTAACGCTTTTACCGTCAACATCTTATGTTTCATTTTGAAGACATTTTCCACACAAATGGGAAAAACACCTTATCCTTTATACGTTTTGATCGATAAAAAGGTTTTATATTTATGAAAAAAGCCAAGGGGTGACCATGCCCTTGGCTTTAACTTCGTATTATTTGTTTGCTGCAGCCTCCGTTTTGTCAACAACAACATATTCGTTATTTTGATAATCGATTGTTACCGCTGTCCCCTTGGTAATGTTGCCTTTTAGTAATTCTTCGGAGAGACGGTCTTCAATTCTTCGTTGAATGGCCCTTTTCAGCGGCCTGGCACCATATTCAGGGTCGTAGCCTTCCTCAGCTATTTTCATTTTGGCTGCATCGGTTAATTCAATTGTAATGCCCTGCCCTTCGAGACGATTCTTAAGCTGGTCCGCAAGCAGTGTCACAATTTGCTTCAATTGGTCTTTATTAAGTTCATGGAATACAATGATCTCATCAATACGGTTTAAAAATTCCGGCCTGAATGTCCGCTTGAGCTCTTCCATGACCTTATCCTTCATTTCTTGATATTCGTGGTTTTCACTTTGAACAGTAAAGCCAACATATTTATTTTTCTTAAGTGTATTAGCCCCGACGTTTGATGTCATGATAATGGCTGTATTCCTAAAATCAACTGTCCGCCCTTTTGAATCCGTTAACCTGCCGTCATCAAGCACTTGTAATAAAATATTGAAAACATCCGGGTGCGCTTTTTCGATTTCATCAAGCAAGATAACAGAGTATGGCTTTTGTCTGACCTTTTCAGTTAATTGACCACCTTCGTCATGGCCAACATACCCTGGAGGTGAACCGACCAATCTTGAAGTCGTATGCTTTTCCATGTATTCCGACATATCAATTCTGATAATGGCATCTTCATCACCGAAAAGAGATTCAGCAACAGCACGGGCGAGCTCTGTTTTACCAACGCCTGTCGGCCCTAAGAAGATGAATGAGCCAATGGGCCGCTTAGGATCTTTGAGACCGGCGCGGGCTCTCCGCACAGCTTGGGAAACAGCCTTCACTGCTTCCTCTTGGCCAATCACACGCTCGTGAAGGATTTCTTCCATATTCAATAATCGTTGGCTTTCTTCTTGTTCAAGTTTTGACACGGGAACACCGGTCCAGTTTGATACAACAATGGCGATATCCTCTGGTGTCACCTCGGTGTTTTCCTGACCTTGCTTCTCTTTCCATTCTTTCTGAGTAACCTCAAGCTCTTCCTTCAGTTTTTGTTCAGTATCCCTTAGAGAAGCTGCCTTTTCAAATTCCTGGCTTTGAACTGCTGCATCCTTTTCTTTCTTAACTTCTTCAAGTTTTTGTTCAAGCTCTTTTAAATTCGGCGGTGCAGTGTATGAACGCAATCTTACCTTTGAAGCCGCCTCATCGATTAAGTCAATGGCCTTATCGGGCAAAAAGCGGTCTGAGATATAACGGTCGGAAAGGCGGACAGCGGCATCGATGGCGTCGTCCGTAATTTTAACCCTATGGTGGGCTTCATATCTGTCACGCAAGCCCTTTAAGATTAATATGGATTCCGTATTTGTCGGCTCATCGACCTTAATCGGCTGGAAGCGCCGTTCAAGTGCCGCATCCTTCTCAATATATTTTCTGTATTCATCAAGGGTCGTTGCTCCAATGCATTGCAGCTCTCCGCGGGCAAGGGACGGTTTTAAAATGTTTGATGCATCGATCGCGCCTTCAGCCCCGCCTGCCCCAATTAATGTGTGCAATTCATCTATGAATAAAATGATATTTCCTGCTTGACGGATTTCATCCATTACTTTTTTGAGACGGTCCTCGAATTCACCGCGATATTTTGTACCTGCGACAACAGTTCCCATATCAAGTGTCATCACACGTTTATCACGCAGAATCTCCGGAACTTCGTTGTTGACAATCTGTTGCGCCAACCCTTCTGCCACAGCTGTTTTACCTACACCAGGCTCACCGATTAATACCGGATTGTTCTTGGTCCGACGGCTCAAAACTTCAATAACTCTCTCAATTTCCTTACTCCGGCCAATTACAGGGTCTAAACCGCCTTCCTTTGCAGTCGCCGTTAAGTCCCGCGCCAGACTGTCAAGTGTCGGTGTATTTGCACTTGAAGCACTTCTCCCTTGTTGACCAGAGGACCCCGATTCGTGACTGCCCAACAATTGTAAAACCTGTTGTCTTGCTTTATTAAGACTTACGCCAAGGTTATTAAGCACACGGGCTGCAACGCCTTCACCCTCACGAATCAGCCCTAGAAGGATATGCTCGGTGCCTACATAGGAATGGCCAATCTTGCGCGCTTCATCCATTGAAAGTTCAATAACTTTTTTGGCGCGCGGTGTATAGTGAATGGTCTGCACACTTTCACTGCCACGGCCGATCAGCGTTTCAACTTCTTTTTGGATCTTTTCCGGGCTTAAATTCAATGCCTTTAGTGCCTTTGCCGCAATCCCTTCACCTTCACGGACAAGCCCCAAAAGAATATGCTCCGTCCCTACATTATTATGTCCCAGCCTTACCGCTTCTTCTTGGGCAAGTGCCAATACCTTTTGAGCTCGCTCTGTAAAACGTCCGAACATCATAAGTGTTCAGCCTCCTTTAGTCAGTTGGTTTTTGGAAATCTTCAAGATTCAAACGTTCACGAATAAGTGTTGCACGCTTTATATCCCTTTCATCTGGGCTAAGGGCCTCCTTGAAATAATGCTGCAGAAACCCCGGTTGGGTCAGCACCATTAATTCATTTAAAATACTGCGTGAAACACCTTTTATCAATCCCAGGTCTATCCCCAGCCTCACATCTGATAAACATGTTGCCGCTTCTTTGGAGTGAATAATTCTGCTGTAGGCAAGGACACCATAAGAACGGTAGATCCTGTCTTCAAGTTGGATCTTAGACATATCAAGCAAATCACGCCGAGCAGCCTTTTCTTGTTGAATAAGCTGCATGACGACACCTCTGAGATCTTCTACGATGTCTTCCTCTGATTTGCCAAGTGTCATTTGATTTGAGATTTGGAACACATTTCCTAGCGCCTCACTGCCTTCACCATAAATCCCCCTAACGACAAGCCCAAATTGGTTGATGGCTGGTGCAATTCTGTTCATCCGTTGGGTCAACATCAATGCCGGCAAATGCACCATGACAGATGCTCTCAGACCCGTACCGACATTCGTCGGACAGCTTGTTAAATAGCCCCTTGTTTCATGAAATGCATAATTAAACTTTTCCTCCAGCCAATCATCAATACCATTGGATAACGTCAGTGCCTCATTCAGTTGAAAGCCGGGAAAAAGACATTGAATTCGTAAATGATCCTCTTCATTAACCATAATACTAACGGACTCATTTTCGTTGATTAAAACAGCCGCATGATTTGAATATTGAATAAGATTGGGGCTAATAAGATGCTTCTCAACAAGCACTTCCTTTTCTATTGGTTCCAACCCATCCATATTGATCCATTCAAACTGACCCATAGAATGATATGCTTCCTTTTCCAATCGCTCCTTTATGTAATGAAATGCCTTTTCCCTTTGATCCTTAGAAGCATTTACCGGAAAGGCGAAATCGGTCAAATTTCTAGCTAAACGAATCCGGCTGCTTAATACAATATCCGCGTCAGGCCCCTCCGATTGCATCCATGGGCTAATGGCCTGATCAATGAATTTTTGCAGACTCATTCATCATTCCTCCCATTTTCAAGCGCACGTATTTCATCTCTTATTTCAGCTGCCTTTTCAAACTCTTCATCTTCAATGAGCTTCTGTAATGTCTCTTTTAACGTTGAGACTTTCCGTTTCATGTTCATGTTTTTCCCGGCCCGTTTCGGAATTTTACCGGTATGCATTGTATTCCCGCTATGAACTTTTCTAAAAACAGGGTCAAGTTTATCATGAAACGCCTTATAGCATTCATCACAACCAAATTTTCCAATTTCAACGAACTCTGGATAAGTTAAGCCACATTTTGGACATTTTAAGACAGAATGATTATGGTGATGATTTTCTCCAACGTGCTGTTCAAAATTCAGCAGGCCTGATAGAAGATGGTGAATCGAAAAACTGCCGGATCCTGCCATAACATCACCTTTTTCCTTAGCGCACTGATCGCAAAGATGGTATTCCATCTTATCGCCATTTACAATTTTGGTAAAATGCAACGTTGCCGGCCTAAGATGACATTCCTGACATTCCATTGTATTAGTCTCCCTTCTATTTGGCATCTATTTTAATCCGTTTTTCCGGACTATTTTTATGCAAATCATTAATTAAAGTTTATATTTCAAAGCCTGGAGCATAGATTTTAATATATTCGCCCTGACCTCGTCTCTTAGCGGGATACTTAAGTCTAAAACGGAACGGTCAATAGCGCTGACCATTAGACGTGCTTCCCTTTTGCTTATAATCCCTTCTTCAAGAAGACGAATGATCATTGATTGCGATATATTTTGTGTCATCCTTATGTCAATGAGCTCAATCATTTCATTAATTAATTCAGCATCAGTATTTGGCTTTACCTTTATAACACGGATATACCCTCCACCGCCCCGTTTACTTTCAACGATATAACCCCGTTCAATCGAGAAACGTGTTTTTAAAACATAATTTATCTGCGAAGGGACGCATTGGAATTTTTCAGCAAGCTCACTGCGTTTCAATTCAATGACATTGCCGTTGCTCAGAATCTGCTTGATATATTGCTCTATAATGTCTGAAACATTTTTCATCTCTTATGCGCCTCCCTTCTGACTTTGACTATCTTTGACTTTAATTATAATCATCTTTTCAAAATTATCAACTGATTCACTTAAAAAAGTAGCCTATTCTTCAGTAAAAACTTTGTGGATACCATCAATTTGGGTTAATTCATCATAAAGTTTCGGGAAGGTCTTATCATTAGGAAGAATAGTGACAAACCGATATTTTAAAAGCATTTGATCAGTGTCACCATGGTTTTCGACATTAACTTTATCGACCTTCACATGATAGCTTTCAAGGATTTCAAGGACATTTGATAAACTTGGTTTATTATTTGATACTAATAAATAAAGTGTTTCTTTATGTGCCGTCTTGATAAATACATTCTCCCACTTATTTAAGAAGATTAAACTTAAAATAACAATAACTGTTGTTAAAACTGCAACATAATACATGCCAATCCCAACAACAAGCCCTATGCCTGCCACAATCCAGATTGAGGCTGCGGTTGTAAGACCTCTTACGGTAATGCCGTGGACGAGTATTGTTCCGCCTCCCAAAAAGCCGATTCCACTTATAACATAAGAAGGAATTCTCGAGGGGTCATACCTCACTGCAAAGTCTGACGGGTAATTTATAAATTCCTTAAAACCATACAAGGATAAAATCATTAATAAACACGACCCCAACCCCACTAACAGATGTGTTCGGAAGCCTGCCGGATGCCTTTTTACCTCCCTTTCCAAACCGATTAACCCACACAAAAATGCTGCAATCAATAACCTCATTGTAATAATCATTGTGTCGCTTTGAAGCCAATCAAAAGACATGTAACATCCCACCTCTCAAACCTACTATCGTAATTATATGTTGTCATAATCTCCTTCAGTTCACAACAGATACGAAAAAGGAACGATAGCCGATTTTGGACAGATTGTGTGTTCTCAGAGCCGTGTATGGCTTAATCACCTTGCCTTTCACCCAACATCCGAAAGACAGGTAAACCGAAGAACTAAGGGACAGAGGAATCACCATCCTATACCCAGGAAACACCCTTATGCGGACGGAGAAAATCATTATGCTGTTTATTTTAAGGACCATGATATGAATAAAATTAGAATTGGTTGACCTAACACTAGTGAATAGATATGGGGTTTAAAGATAATTATCATGCGTTAATAATACAAGGGGGCAGTCGTTTAGAAGAATCATTTCCCGACCTTTGATAAACCTATATAAATTAAATGGTGATTTTAATTTTTAAATGAATAATCGATGCTCAATAAAAATAATCAAAAAACCTATAAAGTGCATAAAGAAAACTCGCCGATTGGTGAGCCTTTGGTGAAGACAGAGGCGTAGTTGCGACGCACAGGACGTGCTAGTACTGGCGTTGTAACAGGATGTTACATCTTTAGCCAGTGCACTTATGTGCGTCAGAAAGGCTACTGCTTGCTACACTTCTTTGCTGCCTTGCGACAAAACGAAGTGGAGGAGCACTTATAC
>NZ_SLXK01000025.1 GCF_004341035.1 Scopulibacillus darangshiensis | reverse complement strand
AGTAAGATTGAGGATTTCAATAATCGCATCAAGGAATAAAAAATAAAAATTGAAATGTGAGATAAAAGCTGATATGATATGAAATGTTATCACCCTTTTCATGTTTACATAAAAAGGGGCTTAGGCAGGCTGGGTTTACTCAGCTTGCCTTTTGTTTTGGGTTTTAATCGAACATACATTCGTGTATAATAGCAAGTGAGGTGATTGAAATGGTCAAAGACCGCGGAACAATTAAGTGGACATCACTAATGTTGCCAGAACACATGACAGCATTGAGACAATGGAAAGCCGACTATAAAAAGATTGAAAAACCAATATTAGACGAGCAAGAATATGAGGAAATTGACCGGGTTTTATGTGATGCGATGGGTGAAGCGCTACCTGTGATAGTGGATTATTATAAGAATGGTTTTATAGAGCAATTGGTGGGATTTGCGCAGCGATATGATCAGCTGAATAAGGTATTGTATGTACAAAATAAAAATAGGGATCTCGTGAAATTAAAGTTTGAATTGATTACAAATGTAGGAATTAGTGAAGAGGATATTTATCCGATGGTTGATGATTTTTAAATGCTTCCCGATGTGGCTTTGAAATAAAGTTTGATTATTTATAATAAAGATTGATCATTTTTATAAAGTCCGATAATTTATAAAAAGGTTTGATACAATTACATTGACAAGACGGATTGTGACAATGCCACAAACGGGCCAGATAACGGAATAAAGGTGTGTTAAACTAACTAGCAGTTTAGTTGAATAATGTTGTGCTACTATGGTTTAAAAACAATTATTAAAAGGGGATACGCTATGAAGAGAGTGGATGTTGTTTATGCGTTTGTCTATGATGATAAAATAGAAAAAGTTTTAATGGTTAATAACAAAGGTGGTGGATGGTCACTACCAGGTGGGGCAGTAGAAAAAGGTGAAACGTTAGAGCAAGCAGTTATTCGAGAAACGATAGAAGAAACTGGTTTAGTAATCGAAGTAGGAAATGTAATTGCGGTTAATGAAGCTTTTTTTAAAAAACACGAACATCACGCTATACTTATCACATTCAATGCAAAAGTTATTGACGGAGAAATCCCGATTGAAGAGAATGATGAAATTGCAGAGGTAAAATGGTTCGATGTAAACACTGCTAATAATTTAATGCCTTACCATAAAGATGGTGTAGAAAGGTTGTTGGTATCTTCATCACCTTACACTTTTCAGGGAGAGTGTTAGGGAAACTAGTAAAAAATCCCAGGAGGACAATAACTTGAATATAGAAATTTTGAGTTTTACTAAAAGACCAATTAAACCCATTGATATTATGATTCTTTATAATGATGTAGGTTGGTGGGAGGAAAGAAAAGAACAAGAAATTGAGGAAATGTTAAATAAAGTGCAATCTGTTGGTGCGTGGAAAGACGATGCTCTTATTGGTTTTGCAAGAGCTGTTTCGGATGGGAAATTTAGAGCGTATATTGAGGATGTCGTTATACATAGTTCATTTCGAAAGGAAGGTATAGGAACAAAACTTGTTTCAACATTGTTAGATGAACTTTCTTATATTGACGTAATAAGTTTGTTTTCTGAGGAACAATTAATACCTTTCTATGAAAAAAATAATTTTAAAAATAGCAAATCACAATTTGTAATGCACAGGAAATTATAGTTATTACACCAATCCTTTATTCACCAATCGGGCGCGTTTGTGGAAGATCATAGCCAGAAATTGATCAATCTTTTTTATAAAAATTGCATAGTGTTTCACAAGGGATTAACCCGTTTTGATCAATCTATTTTCAAAATGGGTTAATTTTATTTAACGTAAAATATAAGTTTGTGAAGTATCTTTGATCAAACTTTATTCCAAAGCAACACCCGACACCGAAAGAAAAATATTAAGAATCTATGTTAATGAATCACTGCATGGCAGAAGTCCGACATTGGAAAGATTAAGAACCTATACGGGGAAAAGTGAGAACGATTTGAAGGATGTTGTGCGCTCGCTGATTGAAAAGGGGCATCTTGGGGTTAAAAACGGTGAAATGGTGAAGATTTTGCAGAATCCGGTTGAGTTTTAGGGAAAAGAAAAAGCCACCTGTGAGGTGACTTATGTTATAATTAAATTTGCCATTGCTGGACAAACGTCCGGTTAGTCCGTCTCTTATGAGGCGGGCTTTATTTGTTTTCCTCGTAACATTCCAAGAATTTAAGCACCCTGTCCTTTGGTCTATTTTTGTGCTGGCCCTCACCCTTCATAAATTTTTTGGTTGCTTCTAATACTCTAAAACCCGTCATGTCAACACCGGGGAAATCTTGTTTACCATACTTTTTACAAATAGCAGAAACGATAAATGATTCGTCCCTTGGATCAAAACCATCAAGCGTAAATCGGGAAAAGTATTCCTGGCCTTGACTGACCCTTTCTTCAAATCCCTTCACTAGTTCAATGTTTTTTTCGTTCATTTTATAATCACCCTCCTTGAGAGGGGCGAACCCCTCGGTGTTAAATGCTGATCGTATTCCCGCGTCCATCTTCCCAACCGTCCACACCTTCGCCATTGTTTAGGTCTGTGATGATCTGCTCCATGTCCTCGATCGTTGCAGGCGTGATCGTGGATATGACATCTTCAGCTTTTATTACGTCAAATGCGTGTAAATCGTGATCAAATTCCTTTTCTTTTACTTTGTAACCTTCACGATTCCATGTTCTCATTTGTAATTCCTCCTTAGGTTTACCGAATAATTCGTTCATTACATAATCTGTAACAAGCCAAACTTTACCGGAGCGTTTAACATGTTCTCCAATATGATCTTTCAATTTACCACGATTACATGATTGTCTTACTGATCCTTCAGGCAATCTCCATTTATCTTCTGCTTCACTTGCCGTATACACCTCCTCTAGCGGGCAAGCTACTTTTTTGCAACTTCAACCTCATATTGCCTTTTGAATTCAAGGAAGTTATCAACAATGCCATACCCAGAGACATCTACTAAATCAAATCCTTCAAGTTCATTTATGGTGTAATGTCCTTTTGTTCCTGTTTTGGAGTTTTTATTAAATTCTTGAACAATGCTTATATCTTCTGCTGCCGATTCCATGACACGTGCTTTTATAAACATTCCTGATCCTTTATGATTCCATTTAGCAGATTCCTGAATGCCTTCAAATCCTTCAAACCTCCTGCTCCTTTTCAACTCATCTAATGTTTGCTTTGTTCTATAATTCTCAATGTAATCTGATCCTTCAGCTTCAACAATCATTTCATACCAGTTTAGGGATTCGATTTCCATTTTGTTTGCCCCCCTTTTTTATACACGTTTCCGTGTTGTTACTTATTATTATACACGTTTCCGTGTAATTGTAAACCCTTTTCTACCCCTACAAGTTATTTTTGAGCAAATGAAAAAAGCCTCAACTGTCCGGGGCTTTCGAATATTTATGGCTTGGTATTTATAGTATTTGTAATAAGAGCAAATAGACATAGCAATCAGATCAGTATACTTCTGGTTTTTTAAAGGTTCTTAAATGCTGTGGACTTTCACTTTAAAACCACCTATTTCTTTTTATATTATTGACCTGCTTGAATTTAAATTAAAAATTAATTCCAGTGACCTCATTCCAAATATCATTGATTTTAGTTGTATTAAATTTTCTAAAAAGAGTGGACATGCTGATATCCATTCTTTTTTTAAGTTCCGAATAAGAAAGGCGACCATGCTTTTTATAAATATTTAAAAGCTGTTTTTGACACTCGGCTTTAGTAATGGCATGAAGATCAACCTTATCGGCTATTTTAAAGTCGCATTGCCTTCTTAACTCGGTTATCGTCCCAAAGTGCTGTCGGTATATGTCGTAGCTAAAAGCCGTTAGTTGTTGAAGTTCTCTGACCGTTGCCGGGTGATTTAGTTGGTCACTTATTTGTTTATATTCATGTATTAATACTTGATCGGAGACTTCATCTATTTTATATCGCCTAATTTTTTCACAGCCACATGCTTTAATAATGTCATTCCATGTCATATCGAGATGAGCGGTTAAAACCCTCGGATAAGGGAAAAGGGCTTTATTTCTCTTTTTCTCATAATCATTTTTCTTATAGCTTCCAATACGATTAAATTCAATGGTTAACTGCTCAAGCATTTCATCTTTCGGCAAAAAAGCCTTCGAAGGCTTGAGACCCAACAACTTTACAATTTCTGAGAATGTCATATTGAAACGCCTACAAACGGTACTACTGTGTGGTTCTCCTGCTTTTTTATTTGCATTATAAACAGATGCAGACGTGGTGCTGATCCTTTCCAATTCGTCTTTTAAATGTTCTAGAAGGTATCTTTTAATTTCCCTCATAACCATTTCAGCGCCTTCACGGCTCAATACAAGGTTGTATTTGGCTAAGATAAGGTTATCATCATCCGTTTTACCTGTGATTTGACACGTGGTACCGGGACTGTATTTTTTTAAAGTCAATGTGTTGTGACTATCAAAAGATATTTCTAGAGGATCTTTTGGTGAAATGTCTAAGGCCTTTCTCAGTTCAGCTGGGATGGCGAAGCGACCTAGTCTATCGACCTTTCTAACAACCCCTATAGAATGCATTGTTTATACCCCTTAATGTTTATTATATGGTCTCTGTGTTTTTTGATATTCAGAAAGCCATTTTTCAATATCTTCTTTCAACCAACCAGGATTTTTGCCTATGTAGACACTTGGTTCAGGTAGCTTACCACGACTATAAAGCACGTTTACCTTCCGGTAATCGCCCGGGATACCATAATCACTCATCATGTTACCGATTTCCCTTTGTCCAATGTATTTTTTGGTCATCATTGAAACCCCTTTATCAAATTAAAAGTGATATGGCAGCTAATCCATATCACTTTTAGGACTTAAACATCCTATTTCAACACAAATGTGCCTTTAGTATAAAACGGAATGTTGTGAATGTCAACATGGGCTAGGTGTTTAACAGATAATGATAATAATTGCAAAGCTTTTTACTGGACCAATGAATGGCATCATTTGGGACGTTAACACCCATTTTATTACAAAGGTCAACTAAGGCTTTGTAATAGTCCATCCAGTTATACAAAGCAAATCCTCCTTTTAATTTTGAGAGCGAGATAAAAGTGACTCTTAAATCATTCTCATGATTAAGAATAAATGGTCATATTAACGGCATATGCTATTTTGCTAGCCTGTGATGGTGATTCCTAAGATCGTTTATTTCTTGTAAAAGGCTTTGTTTTACCAACCATTCCTCAGCTAGTTTCTTTTTTAAATAGTCGACCTGATCCTGTTTGTTTTGATACATTATTTCATAAATGCGTGACCGTTTCACTTCTTCTATGAGGGGTACAACCTTTTTATAATAAGCAAATGGTGTAATGTGTGCTGTCTGGACAGCTTGCTTCCAATACAAGGTGTCACTATTCATTCATTCCACCCGATAAGAAAAGGGCCATTATAATGGGAATCATTCATCATATACTTTTTAAAATAATCTTTAATGGACATTCTTTTATAACCGGCAGTACCATCTTCAAAGAATAATTCAGTTTCCAAAGGAGCAACATCTGCTTTCAGCGCAGGTTGCTGCACATCATCCATCCGTAAATTATAATCTCTTAAAGCCTCAAGCTCGTTTTCAGCAGCAATATATTCCGTGTATTCATCATCCCCGACTTTATAAATCTTTAAGTTTGCCATATGGTTTAACCTCCTAGTATTTAAGTCAAAAAGATTTTCCGGATGACAAGCAACGCCCCAAAATGAATCGGTGTTCGAACAAACAACCGCAGCCTTTTTGTAGATATCCCAGTAGTCTTCACTAGCCCCAATAGTATTCATGCCATGTTCTAGAATAACCTGATTATAATAAGACCATTCACTCATGATGTTCCCTCCTGTTGTTATGAAATCAATCCTTTTCAATGGTCATCATCAACAAGCCACACTTTGGGCACCTCTTAAAAGGTACAATACCGAAGATCAATTCATTGATATCACATGGCGTACAGACATACTCGATCATGATCAAAGCCACCTTCCAGTAATGAAATGGCCTGTTTAAGCATTGGGACACCTGCGTTATTGGCAATCGTTTTTTGCATCATGTAAAAATGCTCAATATAATGAACAACTTCATCCGTTGCACCAATTTCATAAACGTACATGATCAGGTATTCCGTTAAAGCGTCATTTGTCATGTGGTGGCAAATTTCAGCTATCTTTCTATAAGCCTGATCAATGTATTCTTTTTTGCTTATCATTGTAAAACCTCCAATTCGTGTAGCGTCCAATCTAAATTTTTAAAATGACATGAAGCAAATTCCCACGGGTCGAGACGTGTCACTGAAATTAAAAGTTTTGTATATTGTTCCTGATGGTCTCTAATCACTATCGCATGGTAAACTTGACATTCTATTTCTGGAACCATCTTGATCCTCCTTGGGGGGGGAGGGGGCGAAAGCCCCCTGAATTTTAGTACACCTTTTCGACTTTAATAACATGACAGTTGTCTTTGTGGCGTTTCCAGACCCCCTTATTGATTTGGTTTTGTGCTGTCTTTTTGTAAAGGTAGCTTTTTGCTGAACGGGTTCCACACGTTTTGCAATGAATAGTGAACGGCATTTTTGGCACTCCTTTCATTCTTAAAGAAAAGTGAAAAAGAGACGAATAACTAAATGAGTAACAATGACAATAAACAGTAAGCAGTAAACGAGAAGGGCGAAAGTTTTGATTGATTCTTTTTTCACATTATCTAAAATCCATAAAATGAATAATGTGGAAAGCCCTAATCCGATGATTGCTCTAATGATTTCAATAACCATTTTTTCTCCTTTGTGTTGAAAATTGGACGGATAAGACCTGGCGTTTAAGATTTAGCTGTATGCCAGAATGGCATTCCACCCCCTCTCTACACTTATAATTATACACTCAAATGTTGATAAAGTCAACAATTAAATAGAACAATTTGCTGTGTTGGGGGCGAAAAACTTTGTAAAATAACTAGCGATTGATTAACATTTTTTTAATTTGTTCGGGTGCCTCATTAACGATTAAAACCTCCGTTGTCATAGTGACCTGTGTCGCCGAGATATTATATGGAATTTCATGATGTTCAAAAGATGAAATCTGATGTGTGTTGATAAACACCATAGCTCCCGATTTGCGAGTTAATTGTAAAATCAATGGTAATCTCTCCTTATTATTTTGGTAGTTGAAAGATGTGGAATTGGCACACAACATCACGTTCAGAGATTTCTTTCATCAAGTGATTGATATCTTCTTCGTCCACACCGTAACCGATATGTTCAAAATCGCCATCTCGATTAAATTTACCGAGCAATTGATACTTATAGCCTTCTTTGGGTGCATAGGCTTTTGGATAACCCATATTATCCCTCCTTATTAAATATCTAACTCTAGTTCAATCGCAAAGGGTATAAAAAGGGGGGGAGTCCCCCTTTTTATACGAACCCTTTATCTTTTAGGCTAGTATAATCGGCTTTATGGTTTACAATAATGTGATCCAATACGTCAATCCCTATGATTCTTCCGGCTTTCACTAACCTTTTAGTAACGTCAATGTCTTCACTGGAAGGAAAGGTATCTCCACTCGGGTGCTGATGTGAAACAATAATGCTTGCAGCGTTATTAAGAATAGCTGCTTTAAAGATTTCCCTCGGATGAGCGATACTAGCGTTCAACGCCCCGATGTGGCAACGATGAACGGCCAAAACGTGATTTTTCGTATTCAGACACATAACGAAGAAAATCTCTCTATCATCGTCGCCAATAAATTTTGTTGCTATCTCCACTGCGTCTATTGGCGAGCGAATAACGTATCTGACACCTTCCTCGACCTCCTGAACCACTTGTTTAATGCGCTGGATTTCATAAGTTGTTTCCATTGTCTTTTGCTCCTTTGAATTGAAATTGGGATATTTAAGAACCGACCTTTTTGAATTTTAGCTGTGGTGTCGGGTCTGTTTCTCGCCCCCTTTCTATAGTTATAATTATACGCCTAAATGTTGATAAAGTCAACATTTAATTGCGAATATCTTAAACAAAATTTATGTTATTTCATCATAAAAACGGTAGGAATGCCTGTTTCGTATCCGTCAACGGTAAATGTCTGACTGGAACGAAGTGGAAGGAATTTAAGGAGTTGACGGGTTGCTCTCAACCCAAAAGCTAGGAATGACCAAAGGAGTGATAAGGGTGGTTTCCCCCTTTCATCCTTTGACGGCTAGCGCCGAGCGTAGGAAGTCTTGAAAACTAGGTTTCAAGCCGTCGGAGACGATCTTTGACTCGTTCGTCTGTTAAGAAATGGACAGGAATTTACGGTGTGTAGGCTCAGCCGTACAGACCGTTATGATCGACCATTTTAAGGCGAAGCGACACTTATCGGATCGTTGGATAGCGTAGTTTGCTATTCTACGATCCGTTAGTGCTGTCACCCAAGCAGTGGTTATTCTTTGGCCTGAAGGCATAAAAAAACGGACTAAAGTCCGTCGAAAAATATTTAAGTAAGATTGATTAGCCCGATTTATGAGTCTTTCCTTTGTAAACAATAGCATCGATTATAAATTTCTCAACTAAATTGATTTGATTTTGCAAAACCTGTTTGAACGCTTGCCCCACATTTACATTCTCTTTTAAACCCTTTTTCAGTTAGTTCGAAATGCCCTTCCCCATTACCAACAAGGGACTTCCGCACTTAGGACATTTTTTATTACGGAGGATAAAGAAAAATATCTTGAAAGCTGAAAACTATTTAAATAATAATGGCATTTTATACCTCCTTTCCGTGTTCGCTATTTATTTTCATCAATCACTTACTTTAACTGTTCTTTATCGCAAAAAGCTTTCACGGCAGACAGGCGCCAGTAAGACTTATTAGCGACTTTCAAATCAGGTTCAGGAATCAACCCTCTGTTTAAATAAACATTTAGCTTAGATCGATTATAAGGCAATCCTTGATCCGAAAGGTAATTAGCGAACTGGTTTTGATTTAAATAATCGTCATCTTCCCGGAGAACAGAAAAATTAGGCTTTTGTATTAAAACCGTATCTTCTTTAAAAAATAAAACAACACATTCCAATGCTAATTCTAACCAGTCATCGTTTAACGATTTATACAAGGTGTTTAAATCAAATGATTCCGTATTGGGATTTTCAAAGAACCAAGCGAGCCTTAAAAAAACCTTTTCAATATCATTTAAAGAATCAAGGGCTTCTGTAGCCAAAAATAAATTTTCATTGGTGGCCAGTTTTTCTTCAACGAAGGGGAAACGGTCATTAATTATTTTGGTCGCCTTTTTCATAGGAAAAACCTCCTGTTAACATTGTCAACATTATTATAGCACGGATTGTTGACAATGTTAACATTATTTGAAAAAAATTAAAATGTTTTGCTCCTTTCTTTTATAGCATATATCGGCATACCCTAAATGGGTGAAAATGGAACACTATAATTCAAAATCTAATAATGTATCCCGGAATATTCTTAGCGTAAAGAATTCCGGGTTTTTTATGGAGATATTGTCTTAGCGTGAGTCAAACGTCAAAATGCTGGTGGCACCCCAAAATAAGGTTTGGGAGTGTATAAGTGTTTAGGTGCTTGTCGATAATGCTTTTAAAAGGAGATGATCATATGGCTGTAAAAATGAGTCAAAAAGAAGTAAATAAGATAATGAAAAAGGGATTTGAACATAGCGAAAAGTACGGCTTTCCATTGAAAAATAAAAAGAGAAAAATAACCAAAAAAATGTCCTAAAGATACATAACCCCTCCCTCTCCCCTCATATATATATGATTAAGTCTAGGACGTTGGGACATTGGCCTAACGGAAAGTGAGGGATTGGATGACTCAAACAATAGAGAAGAGGAAGATAAGGGCCGATAAAAAAAGAGATGTTAAACCAACAATTCCCATCCAACTTTATGAAACTGTCAGTCGGCTTTCATATATTACCAGTGTGCCGATTAAAGATGTCGGGGTTATTATTTCCAAAAGAGGGTTATATTCAACAGCCGTTCTTGAATATTTATCTTCATTTATCAAACGTGATTATTGGGCAAACAACAATGTTTTGTATGCAGGGCATTTGGAGGGTGAGACGTTTTCATTTGAAAAAGGAATACAAAAAAGACGAATAACAATGAGGTTTTCTCAAAAAGATCATGACCAGTTAGCAAGGCTAGCTTATTCTCTTGATATCCCACCATCGTCCGCAACAGGGGCTTTGTTAGCTTTATCGGTGAAAAACACAGATATTATAAATTCATATATTTCCAATCATGTCAAAAGTGAATTAGACGCTGTTAGGATGAAGCAGCTCAAAGAGATTTATAAATATATCACTAAAAATAACCCTTATAATAAAGATATATCTTTTGGAACGTTTATCAGTATCTTGTTAGATGAAGTGAAGGAATCAACTTTCACAGTGACCGAAAAGGTTAAATCATGGATCGATGAAAGAGTTATAAAATAAAAGGCAGGAGGAATGAAATCATTCCTCCTGCCTTTTTTCTTCCGAAGATGTCATAAGGAATAAAAGAAATCAGGAATGATGATTAAAAAGGTGGGCTTTTATGGTGAAAAAACGCATAAAATGGGGTGGGCACTTGCTACAATTGCTCTTGCTAATGTGTACTTAAATTGTAGCATTATATTTATAACCTATAACTATGACAAAAATCTCGACATTATTTATGTTGGGTTATTTCGCCTGAATAACTTCCAACTCTAAACTAAATGATTGTAATTTTGTGATAAAATGCTAATCTAAAAATAATGAACAACACCATTTTACGGAGGGAATGAAGCAAATGAAATCGACTGGAATTGTTAGAAAAGTTGACGAACTAGGTCGTATCGTTATACCAAAGGAATTGAGGACAACTATGGGCATTCAGGAAAAAGATCCACTTGAGATTTTTTTAGAAGATGATCGGATCGTTTTAAAAAAATATATCCCCGATATGACATGCCAAATAACTGGTGAGACGGATACTAATAATCTCATTTTAAATAATGGGAACCTGGTACTTAGTCGTGAAGGTGCTGAAATTGTAATGGATGCTATAAATAAAAAATTTGAGCCAGTCACTAACTGAAAAAATAGTGAAGCCACCTAAAATTGGTGACTTATTGTTTGTGGAGGGTTAAAAGTTCCTCCACATCCACGATGATATAACCACTACAAAAGTCTATAAAAAAGTGATATTATTGAAAAGTTATAGTTTATTATTTTAAAAGAAGGAGGGAAACAAGGATGATCAAAAAGAAAATATTAATAAGTGCGATATTGAGTTTTGCTTTGATATTCACATTGTTTGTGGGCCTTAGTACCCCTCAAAAAGCTTCTGCAAATTGGACTACAGTACATAAGAGTGGGTCTTTTTCGAACTATGTCTACACCAAAACCTTTACATCGCTTGGTCATACGGGTCAAATGCAAATCACTACTACAAGCCATAGTAGCGCAGGTGGACGATATACCCTTATTTTAGAACATAAGGTGAATGGTCATTGGCATTATTATAGGACGATGCATCCAAAAAGAAATGGGACGTCACGTTCATCAACTTTTGATTGTCCCAAGAGTGAGACATTACGTTGGAAATTGATAAATAGTGGCTCAAACAGCCGTGTTTATTATAATTTAAGTTTTTTAGCAAATAGCAGTTGGGGATATTGACCTAAAACCGAACAAATAAATATTGGCCAACTTCCGGAAGAGGTAAAAAGACGAACATTCAATACCTCCGGCAGCTGATAATCGGATTTTATTCCCGAACAAAAAATGATAACGTTTTTAAAAGTATTTAAAAGTGGTATAATATAGGTACAAGCTAAGTACATTAATAAAGACCGCATGAGTCCTACCTCATACGGTCAGTAATAGTCGGTTCCCCTTCAAGGGGGTCGGCAATACGGTTAAAAATAGACCGCTGCCTGCGATAACAAGGGCGGTCTATTTTTTGTCTCTTGGAAATGACAAGATCGCAACCACAAGTGCTGCGAACTGGATCATCACAATAAGACTTTCATAGACGGTGATAGGCTCACCCCCTTTCGTTGTGGCATGTCGTAAGACAAGACATCAACAGGAGTGCGCCGACCACCCTTGATCCGAACTATTGCTCAAATTATAACATGAAAAGGTCTTAAATAGTTTTCCATTAATAGATTCGCGTGTGTTGTGGCTTGGAAATAAAGTTTGATTATTTATATTAATTCTGATAATTTATTATAAATATTGATACAATTATCTAGTGTGCTGGTTTATTTAAATTCAGCGATCGGGGCCATTATGTAAAATAACTATTTTGAGGTGATGTAGTTGTTTGTGAAGGGACTAAGCCACTTTTTATTTTCAGTTTCTGATTTAGAAACGTCCATAAAGTTTTACCAAGATGTATTTGGTGCTAAATTACTGGTTAAAGGAAGAAGTACTGCTTATTTTGATTTGAATGGCATGTGGCTGGCACTTAATTTAGAGAAAGACATTCCTCGTAATGAAATAAGTCAATCATACACTCATGTTGCTTTTTCAATTGAAGAGACTGACTTTGATAGTATATACAACAAATTAGAAAAAATGGGTGTAAATATTTTAACTGGCCGTCCTAGAGATAAAAGAGATAAGAAATCCATTTATTTTACTGATCCCGATGGTCATAAATTCGAATTTCATACTGGTGTTTTGCAGGATAGATTAGACTATTATAAACAGGAGAAACCACATATGGATTTTCATGTTTAAAAAATGGTATTGGGCCTGTGTAGTAACGGAGCAGAAATGGCAATAGAGTATTCGATTAGCCTGAAGAAAAAAAAGACGGACTAAAGTCCGCCATTTATAAAATGAATTCCTCAAACACAGGTGTCCTTAAATAACCCTTTCGGGTCCAATTCCGGAATTTAATCTTTGCTCGAATTGCCGGCTTGAGGTAAACCATTTCATTATCCTCTTTTGTAATAAGAGACTTTGCAACCCCGTAAAACGCTTGACGTTCCTTTGGTGTTGCACCATATTCTATAATGCAAACAGGTTTAATCTGGCCATTTTCCTCTATGGCTGCAAGCCATCCGAACTCAGGATTTTTACGGTAACCTGTTAAATAGACATTGGTATATTTCCAATTGATTACCTTAAGCCAATGGTTTGATCTTTTAGCCGTTGGTGGATTCGTGGATACATAAAAGGATTGCTTGAATTTCGCAATAGCCCCTTCAAGATTTATCTTTTTAATGCTATTGAAATACGCTTTTCCCTGTCCTTCTATATACCTGATCTTCAGAAAATGTTCGTTTTCCTCTAATACATTTTCTAGTATTACTTTTCGTTTGATCAAGGGTGTTTGTCGCAAGTCTTTTCCTTTATAAAAAAGAATATCCCAAGCAACAAAAACACAAGGAAGGGTTTTGCTTTTATATAGAACCTTTGAATGGCTTTTGGTTGAAAAGCGCTGCATAGCAAGTTCAAAGTCAATCTGCTTATTTTGGGGGTCATAACAGATGACTTCACCATCAAGAATGAAGTCTCCTGAAGCCGGAATTTCCCAAAATTCCGGAAAACGGTCTGTAACAACATTTCCTTTCCGGGTGTACAACGTGGTTTTCCCATCAAATCTGGTTAGGATGCCCCTAAACCCGTCCATTTTAGGCTCCCAGATGACGTCAGAGTGATCAAACGGCTCTGGGCTTGTTTCTAATAACTGTGGATAAATAAACATAAGACTTCACCTGTAACAAGCTTAGCAAACAATTACTCTATTAAGCTATAGCTTTGCAGTTGGCACATTCAGGTAAAGGGAAAAGTTTGAAGAATGAAAGGATTTAACTGATGAGTGACAATAATGATGGTTAATTTATTATCCATTACATTCATCCTCCATATTATAGATATATTGGCTGTGTTTGTTTGGATTAAATTCTCTCATTATTTTCTTTATCCCGTTTAATTCGATAAATCGTATTTCTCGCTACGCCAGTTGCATCATGAATATCGATCACGCTTTTCCCAAGATTCAGCATTTCTATGATCTTGTCATAAATGATTTTGTCTTTACCAGTGGCGTTGGCATGATATTTCACCTTCCTCCCATTGTATTTACCTTCAATTTTGGCAATCTCAATACCTTGCCGTTGGTTTTCTCTTATATTTGTTCTTTCTTCTTCAACCATCCAAGACAATAGTTGTAATACAATATCAGTAATAAGTTGGCCAATCCCTTCAAGGTCTTTATATTTCCTTGTGTCAAGAATCGGCATATCCAATACAACAATATCAATATCTTCTTTCATTAATTCTTTCCATTCATCTAAAATCCCTTGTTTCGATCTGCCTAAGCGACTTAAAGACGGAATAACAAGCGTATCTCCAAATCGTAACTTTGATTTCATTTTTTGATATTCAGGTCGGTCAAAATTTTTCCCAGATATTTTATCAGCGAAAACTTTGTTGCAACCAAAATCTTTTAAACTCCTTATCTGCCTTTCTAAATTTTGTTGAAAAGAACTTACTCTTGCATATCCGATAAGCATAAACGGGTACCCCCTATATTGAACAACCCTATTTGAACTTTTATATATATTGATCTTACGCTATTTTTAAATGTGTAACAAGGGTGTACTTAAAACGAACAAATATAACAAACCCGACTTTCCTAATTATAGGGAATCGGGTTTGTTATCCTAATATTATTTCAACTAAGATTAAATTTTATTTGTAAATTCCACACTTATTTTTAAATAAATAAAAAATTTAAATTAACATCTTTACTACAATCCAGTTAATATTGGGGGATCGGTTGGGTTCTGCAAATGAAAAGTCAAGTCAATGTACTCGTTAACTGGTCCATCACTTGTAGTAAATGGTCCGTATGAAGCTACATATTTCTTTTGCTTCCCCCTTAAATCCGAGCATTCAGAGTTATTATCGGGAATTGCCACCGCCAGCAAATAAAATTTTCCTTTGGCATCTAAATTGATGTTAAAAAACGGCCCATTTTTCAAAATTATGCAATGCCTAGGTTTCCCTTGGGGGATACTTGTTGGGAAAACACCCATAAAAATCTTTCCATTAAAATTATTAGGTATTATTATCGATCCGGTTAAACGACCTATAATTTTATCTGCCTCTATGGTGTGGTCTTTTTTTATTAGACGATTTCCTTTTTTGTACTTTAATGGAGATAGACCTACTTCTTTTGTGAATAGGTTTGAGAAGGTTGTCAAGCTGCTATATCCTACATCTAAACAAATATCTGTAATACTTTTAGATGTCTTCTCTAATAAATCTTTACTTTTCTCTATTCTGAGTGCACCTAAAAACCTTTTAGGAGGAATTCCCATAACCCCTTTAAAAATCCTATTAAAATGGTAAGGACTATAGTGAGCTAAACCAGCTAACTCATCCATTGTTATTTTATTTTCTAAATTGTTCCGAATTTCTTGAACCACCTTTTGTACCACTATTTGATATTCTTGCATTTCATTCATTCAGATACACCCTTTCTTAAAATGAACCCACAAAAGATATATCGTTATGTTTTTTTATATTCAGAAAGTGCATTTATAAATGGTTCAGGAAGTGGCTCAGGTTCTAATCTCTCCTCGGTTTTTCGCATAGAAGCAATTTGTTGGTTACCCTTTGCTATTAATTCTTCGAAATGGTTATCAGCGACTTTCCAATATTCAAATTCCATAGTTACCCGATTTTGTACATATTCTTTTAAGTACATCTTTATTAATACCTTATCAAAAGCAAAAAGTTCTTTAAAAAAATCACACGAAACGTTCATGGTAACTAAAGATAATCCATTGTCAATTTCCTTTAAAATGTTCGGTACATATTGCTGCAGAAAAATTTCTCGGCATCTTCCCTGCCATTTTATATAATTGGCGTAATAAACATTACCAACAACATTAGTTTCTTCAAAACCAACAATATGTTCATATTCAAAAGCCTTCATTAACTCCCCTCCATTAATAAAGATAAGATATAATGGTTATCTTCCTTTTTGAATTTGTAGGAAAAAACGGACACCTTTTTATTCCTTAGAATTAATAAATTAGTATTTTTTATACTTATTCTAAAGTTTTTTGTATCGTTGTAACCAGCTTTTTTCGCGCATTCCATAGCGCACCATACACGTGTAGCACTATGATCAAATGATTCACTCATGACATTCATGATTTGAGTGGATAATCCTAATTGCTCAGTATCCAAAAGTGTAACCCAATTACAAGATTCATCAACAACTTCTATATCACACCCAATAGCCCCTTTCCCAAGTGCACTAAATGTCATACCATATTTATAGGAAAAAGAAGCCGAAACATTGGTGTCAAGTAGTTCCGGTTTACCATCTTGCCGTTTTAGTACTGGGTTAGTTATTCCAGTTAACTGGTAGAGAGACTGTGCCTTTTTCCATTCCCTAGAACCTTCAAATGAGTCAACTGATATTACGGGAGCTTTATCTAAGTTTAATTGTTTAATCTTACGATTAAACACAATGCATGATAATTTTTCATTTAGATTTACACTAGGAAGCGATTTAACTGCAGTTAAGGTCAAATGATCCCAAGACTCTAGTAAGTTACCCTCTTTGTCTAGTATAAGAATATTGTACTCATAATTGGACTCACTTTGGCTCACTTCTTTAGCGTATACGTAATTTGCTTTACCAATATCACCGATAAAATTAATTTTCCCCACCGAGACAGGAATTAAAATTTGATTTGGAACGCAAGATTGTATTCCATGAAGCGCTGCATCCCGAACCCCAGGATCTTGTAAAACAAGCTTCTCTGGATAAAAAGTACTAAACCATTGTTCGGTCTTTGGTTTTACAATAAATAAGGTTTCCGTGGCAATTAATCGTTTATAATTTTGTACTTTTTGAAACATGCCTGATTGGAACAACACTTGTCCGTATAAATCTTGATCTGGATTTAAAGTGGTTTGATAAGATGAATTAGTAATTAGGTGCTTATAGTTCTTTTTATTAAAATTAGAGTTAGTATCACAGGTAGCTTGAAAATGATTTATTGCATAGTCAGTATGGTTACTTCTAATAGCCAATTCGTAATCATTATCTTCTTTTCTTTGCGCAACAACACGTACGTTTGACTTCTGATTTGGGTCCACGATAATTGGTTGATCAAAACGAACGTTTTTAAACATCAAACCTTCTTTTTTCTCGGATAATGAAATTATAGCTTGTGCCATCATCTCTAAACCCATAACAGCAGGGAATAATAGGTTATTATCAAATACGTGGTCTTTTAAATAGAGATCTGTATCCTCTTTTAATGTTGCATCAGCGACTAATTCGTACTTTGGGTAATGAATAACTGGTTTCTCCATAAATCGATAAAATGGAAGGGGTTTTTCACCTAATTTTAAAGTAGGCATTTTTCCAAACCTTCCTGTAATAATTGCGGATGGACTTGTGAGATTACCTATTAATAAATTTGCTAATAATGTATTAAAACATCGAGTCCCCTGTTCTATTTTAATTGGTACTATACCTTGCTTCTTTAATAGATCAACCGTCCCTAAACTCTGTCCCATTCCGACACCGGACCAAACTGACCATTCCATTGTTAATGTCTTACAATGGATAAGCTGCTTATTAATTTTGGATGTTTCATTGGTAAGCCATTCGTTTGCTAAGCCGTAATGTGCCTCTCCATGTAAACCAGATCGACCAATAATTGATCCGAAAGAAACAAAAAACCTTAAGTATTCAGACTCGATATTTTCGATAAGATTACGTAAACCATTTACTTTTGGTTGAACCGTTTCATTAAGATCCGAATTCGTTAAATTATTAAGACTTTTAGGATGATTAACTCCAGTCGCATGAACTATACCAGTGACGTGTCCAACATTACTTCGTATCCATTTCATAGCTTTCTTAACATGTATTTCATTTGTTATATCGGCTTGAACATAGTTGAAATCTATTTTATGTTTTTTGAGCCTCTCTAAATTATTAAACAATTGTGTGTCACTGTTAGGGTCAGACCTACCTATTAAAACTAAACGAGAACCTGTTTCCTTTGCCAAAAATAATGCACACTCTGTTGCTATCCCTTTTCCACCACCAGTAAACAAAATGATATCTTTATTGTCTAAAATCCTGGCAATGCCATCTCCTTTAAGTGGAAGACTTTTAACTCTTGGTTCTAATCTTTTACCACTTGCAGTGTATCTTACTTCATTAAACCCCTTTAGATGCTTAACTTCTTCTATAATCCATGGAATAGCTTGATTACTCTCAGGAATTGTAATAACTAAAGTATCAATATTTGTTTCCAGGTGAAACGTCTTAGCAAAGGACGAGGCTTTTAAGGATTCTGTTTGGATTAAAACTAATTTAGATCTTTTCTCCTTGGCTACAGTAGCTGCTTTTAATAATAAATTAAAATTATTAGGTGAATCAGAATAGCCTGTTATGACACCCTGACCTTTATAATCAGATAAAGTCTTCTCCAATTGCTTTTTTAATGGGAAATTGTTTGGAATAAATAAATCCCAGTCATTCCCCTGAAAGTCTGAAGATCTTCTTACCAAGCTTTTTTCAACTTGTTCTATAGTAAAAACACCTGCCCAATCTTTAATTCCCTCGGGAGACATCTCAGCAGCATCATCATAATTGCCAATTTGTTGCGATAAAAAGTTGCTTACCTCTTTTACTGTACTATTAGTGAATTCCAAGAATGATATTGGAACCTTAATATTTAAGCTCTTAGCTGCTTGACCAATAATTTGTCCCACGGAAATCGAGCTTAAATGTAGATCGTCTAAAAGACGGCTATCGTCACTTATAGATTCAATTGGTAACTCTACTTTTTCTGATAAAAGCTTTTTGAATGCGTTTTCGGAATTATCGGTACTTATATCAGTTATTTCCTCTTCGGCAGTAGCAGCGACTTCCTCGGAAATTAGCCTATCATATGTAGATTCAATACCATCGTCTTCATCAACCATTTCACATGGATTTACAAAATACTGTGAATCCCCTTCGGAGTCAAATGGTCTTGTATATCTGTTGTAAAGCGCCTTTAACTGTCCACATGAGGTTTTACCTAACACAAACAATGCACCTGTGACATTCAATAAGCCATCCACCGAATGATGTTCGGTTTCCATGGAAACTACAGGAACATCCATCTCACTTTTTGCAATATGATTCAATGATTTTCCAGGCCCTACTTCAACTAGTAAATCAAGGGAAAAACTTTTCAGCTGATTCAAGGCACCTAAAAATAACACAGGCTTTGTTAACTGGGAAATAAGTATTTCTTTTATGTTAGCGACATCATTAACCATATCACCTGTAGTTGTGGAAATGATGTTTCGTTTTGGTTCAGTAAAATGGTAGTTTTTTAAGTAATTTGATAATGTGCTTTTTGAATCATTCATTAATGGTGAATGAAACGCATGAGAAACCTGAAGTTTTTTTGCAAAATAGCCCTTATTTTCAGCTGCCTTAATTGATTGATCGATGCTGACCTTTTCGCCGGCTATAACTGTTTGTTTCGAACCATTTATACACGAAATAACAGCGCCGGGGGTTAAAATGTTAGTAACATTTTCCTTTGACTCAAAAATTGTGGCCATGGCTCCATTTGGCCCCGATACATTTCCCATTACTCTACCTCTTATTTCTGCAAGTCGAATCACATCATTTTCATCTATACTTCCTGCCCAGTGTAATGCTGTTAGCTCTCCCAAACTATGGCCAACAGCGATATCAGAATCTACAGACAGTGATTTTAAAAAATGTAACCCTGCCAGTGTAGATTTAATTATATTCGGCTGGGCGTTGGATGTATTCACGATGTCCCCTTTGTTACTTATCGGAAATTTATTGTGAAATTGCTGAATACCTTTAAATTTGTTTTTCAGCCATTGATTTTCAGACCCGACTCTCACCCCTTGACCTGGGAAAAGCAAGCCTACTTTTGCTTCCTTGATATTATCAGTAAAGTAAATCCCTTCATCGGTATTTATAATAAAACTTGATTGGGACTTTAGAAAGTTAATAAGCTTATCTGTTTTATTTTGAAGTTCAGCAGGGCTTTTAACGACTAGTGCAACCTTTAATGGTTTATCGCTTAAATTCTGGTAAAGGTTAACGGACAAGTCTGTAAGCTCTCCGTATGACATTTCTTTGGATTGTTCATGAATAGTTTGTAAAAGACCTCCAAGTACCATCCGATTTTCTGCGTCAATAATTATTAATTCAGTGTCCTGTGATGATGAGGTCACCCATTTTTCTTGAGATGTGAGAACCTTTTGTTCTTTTTTTGTACCCTCCATCGTTAAATGTACATTTATTCCTCCAAAACCCATAGAACTTACACTGGCTCTCATTGGTCCCTTCCCATTCCACACTTTCGCTTCATTTAATACAGTTAATGTATTTTTATTTTCTAAAAGAATCGAATGGGAATCTGTATGACCAGTGATCGGGGGTATAATTTGATGGTGAAGAGTAAGAACAGATTTAATTAACCCCGCAATTCCGGCGGCAGCCTTTGTATGCCCAAAATTCCCTTTAATTGAGCCGATGACTCCAGGATTCCCTCGCGTTACATCCCCATGGGCTTTTATAATTGTATTTAATTCAACCTCATCGCCCACCTTTGTACCAGTTCCATGTCCTTCAAAGTAGGAAACTGTGTCAATACCATAACCGGCCTTATTATAGGCTTTGTTAATAGCCAATTGTTGACCATCAATAGTTGGCCGAGTTATACCACCACTTCCATCGGATGATACCCCCCAACCGTTTATTTTTGCGTAAATATTGAATCCCTGATCAATGGCGTCTTGAAGCCTCATAAGAACAACGAAACCACAACCCTCACCTGGCCAAAACCCATTTGATTTTTGATCATATATTCTCATTTCACTCTTTGCTAATGCTTCTGTTTTTGAAAAACCAATTAATTCAAACGGATCTAAACTTAAATCGACGCCACCTACCAACGCAACATCCAAATCATGTTGCGTTAATGCAATACAACCATCCTTGACGGCAATTAATGAAGAACTGCAGGCACCATCAACAGTATAACCACCACCTTTAAGGTCGTAATAATTGCAAATTCTACCCGCAATCGTATTAGACAATCCACCAGCAAGGGTTTCTGCATTTACTGGTTCAAAGGGCTCCTTATATGCATACTCTGCTTCTAATAAAAATTTGGAAATCCTTTCGGAGGTCCAGCTTTCCTTTTTTAGCTGTTTTGCTAAAATTCGCTTGACATAAGGCCATCGAAGTCTCATTAATGATGAACGGGAAAATTCACCAGTTAAAGTGTTTCCTACTATTACTCCAGTTTTCTCATTAGGTAAATTTTTATTGGACATGTACCCAGCATCTTCAAGTGCTTTGGTTGCAATGTCCAACGCAACCCAATGTGTCATATCAGTGGACCGAAAATTACTACCAGAAATCTTATATCTAACCCTATCAAAAGAATAATTTTTTATAACCGAGGCCATCTTTGAGTAAATTTTATCAGGTGTTTTGGGATTAGAAGAATAGTAATCCTTCAAAGATAATCTCTTTTCTGGAATTTTACGAAATGAGCGCCGTTTAGTTAATACGTTATTCCATAATTCTGTGGGTGACGAAGCGTCGGGGTAAAGACACGACATTCCAACAACAGCTATTTTTGACATTTATCTAGCCTCCTTGACTAAACCCTTTTGATAACTTACCTTTTGAGACATGGTATGTATTATTGCCAAATAATACATATAGAGTCCTCTTACACTACATACAATTACTAATGAGAAGAAAAAGCCGAATACGACATTAAATAGCATTAATACTCCATATACAAATGCGCAAGAAAGCCCAAAACATATTTGTGATTTTGTTTTAAACGGGGTGGTCCCCGGATCTGTGATCATATAAAAGGTAAATAAAATTAATGCTAGCCCGGTTATTGGATACAAGGTGGCAAGATGTTCATACGGTAAAAATTGATACCTTATTAAGGCTTGAATTATAAAGCCTCCAGCCCATGCCAAGATTAAAGGCATTTTATTTGTAAGTTTAGCATTTAACATAACTCCTGAAGATAAAATTAATGCTGGAATAAACCAATCCCAAAAGCCATCCACATACTCTGTGAAGTGATAAGGAGGGGCAATGCCCACACGAGGGCATAAAAGTAAAATAACCACTATACCAGTATTGGAGGGGTTTAAAAAATGTTTACTCCCTTTTTTATGTGGTGCTCTCAAAATTTCTTTTGAACATATAGCAACTGCCGTTGCAAAAATAAAGGGTAACCATTCGTCGTTTGCATATATTAACATTGAAATAGCTAGACCACTTATATGAGCAGGTAAAAGAAAGTCCATAAAATTGATAAAAGACCCCGAAAAATTTGGTTTTCTTTTACTAATTATACTTTTCATAGTTTCAAACAAGATTTCTAAAGAATATGCCGTCCCCAATGACACAAAGATTTGTGCGATGGATTGTTCAAATCCTAATACTGTATGGCCAAGGATGTTGAAGATCGTTATTGTTAAGGCAAACCTTCGCAGTGCTTTCTTCCGTTTATTCATCCTAACCCTCCTTATTATTCAACATAATGGTATAGATACCAGGTCGAATCATTAACTTTTGATGGTGCTTAATTCCTTTTAAATCCCTCCAATTTATATCAATTTGAACCTTTTTATTTATATCACCTAAACCAAACCTTACTAGAGGTGAGCGTTTACCAGAATGTCCGTTACCACCATCCACTTGATTAATAACTGTTTTCCCTGAAGGTAAAGTCAATTTAACAGTTGCCCCAATCGCATTAATACTATTGACTTTAAACTGTTCATGTTCATCATAAGGAATCACCTGTGTATCTTTAAGACTTTTGTTAATTGGTAGTTTTAATTTAAGCTCCAAAAATTTATTTTTAACAGGAGATACATTCTCATAAAAATATGATTCTTCCCATTGGTTAGCCATTGCGAAGTCTGCATCGCCATCCAAATCAACATCAGAAGTGGCTATACCTCTTGACACATGAGGATCGCCTATTCCAATATCTTTAGACAAATCTATATATTTTCCAGACTTTGATCTTACGAAAAAAGGGTTGTGATCGTGGCCACTTAAATCTGCCCTTCCCGGTTTTAAATTAGGCCAGGTTTCAGGATTGCTTAGCAATGTGTCATTACCCATAGCTACTTCTTGCAACTGCGCCCATTTATTAACCTTACCTTTTATAAAGCCGGTAGCTTGTACAACTTCTAATACACCATCATTATTAAAGTCAGTTAATTTTGTACCCCATCCCCACGAACTTCTATTCAAACCTAGTTCATGACTCTCTTCTTTGTAAGGTGCAATCCCTTTTTCCATTTTTTGTGTTTTACCAGTACTTATAAATGCGAGATGGCTTTCCATGAGTGCATATTCATCAGCTATATTGCTTATATACATATCGAAATAGCCATCCCTATTTATATCACCAAAGTCAATTCCCATGCCTTTAAAGGAATCTTTTCCAAGTACACTTGATTTTGGTGTGTTTATGGCTGATTCTCCTTGGAGAAGTTTGAATTTGACTTTATTTGTTTCTGAAATATTTAGAAGTAATCGATCAGGTCCAAAGTCATTGGCAAAATATATTTCTGGCAACAAATCTCCGTTTAAATCTGCTGCTCCTATAGCTAACGTCCATCCCTTACTTACTTTTTCCGGTAAAGATACTTCCTTGTAATTAACCGTTTTATCTTTTCCCCTTGTCCATAAAAGGATCCTATTATCCCCTCCATTGAATGCATTTGACATTGAATGTTGCATAGAATCCCCTTTGGTTGCGCCTTCATCTAATATGTGAGCACCGTCTTGAAAGTAATTACCGATTATTATATCCTTATGTCCGTCACCATTGATATCTGCCCAAGAAGCAGCATTAGTGTACCAATGGTCCACTTTACTGGCTAATTCATGGGGTTCAAATCTACTAGCCGATAAACTTCCTTCATTATTTCCGGGGCTTTTATTTTGAATAAATCCTATTGGCGTTCGACCCCAATAATAAACCAAAACATCCATTAAGCCATCCTCATTAATATCTCCCGGCAAGCAACCCATTGGTGCCATGGTTTTATCATACTTCAAAGGCTTTGGATCTAAATTAAAGGGTTTGTAACGATTGGCATTATTTGGTGCAGCTTCAATAGTAACTCCATTATACCTAGGGTCTACATGGCACACATCGTCTGGCTTTCCGTTCCCATCAATATCATTAATGGCCACGCCTGCTCCAACGGAAGATATCCATGACTTAATATGTTCTAGTGATGGATTAACCTCCCTAGCCTTTTTTGGTTCATTGCCTGACTGATAGGTTAAGGCGTTCTTTTTAAATTTAAATTCACTCGCTAAACTATCTTTAGCTGCTGAAGATATTCCATTGGGTAGAACCATAACTCCTAAAATTATAATAATAAGAAGAGCACTAATTGGGACCAATAATTTTTTTAACCAATCCATGTCTTTTCCCCCTTTGACCCAAATTCCTCCCTGATCATTCTCCTCCAGTTTTCATATGCATAGGGTGTCTTCCGGTTTATTTTTTTCAACGCTAAATCCGTGATTTGAGCTGCTTTTTCAACTGTCGTCTCACAAATTACTTCGCAAGCTACCTTTGTGTGAAGGGACGGTATGTCCGCAAATATTCTAGCCTTAGCAGCAAATGTAACTCCTTGAGCTAAATGGGGGAAAAACTCCGGAGGTATTGACTTAAATGTTTCCACTTCCTCCTTTTGAACACCACCAGCATATGCCAATGCAAGGCCTATACCACTCCAAATATCTCCTTGTTTTTCGTATGGAAAATTGCTGATGATTGATTTTATCGTTTCGGGTTTGCCTCCAAATTTAAACCAAATACTACGTCCAAACCCTTGAGCAAATGCCCTGTCTCTATATTTATTAGTTACTTTAGATAATAGCAACATTTTGGGATATGCCTTGTTCCAGTGAAAGTACCCCTCATGAAAACCATAACCATCGATTGATAGCCATTTAAGTAAAGGGTCCATTTTCGATAAGAGGATATTTGTATAAAATTTTGGAAGTCGGGCTAGTCCCCAACCAGCTCCAACATGGAGCATATATATATGGTTTGCACCGCAGGAAGACATGAATTTAATCAAACGTGGACTTCGGGTAGGGAATAAAAAGTCATTTAAGGTTAAAGCCATTGCTGCACCTTCATAAGCAAACCCTTCTAATTCGGGTTCAATGATATCCATTTGTTTTTTAAAAGGTAGTTCATCTTGTTTAAGTGCAGCATTATAACCATATAAGAAAGCTTGGCCAATATTTTCAATCCTTCTTTTGCTATGCCGACTCCCTATTTCAAATTTTCTGATATCAGAATCAACATTTTTTAATGAAACATTCAATATAAAGCTTTTAATTCTCCCCATTGAAACACCTGCTTTCAATACTGTCTTTTTTCTAAATATGGACGTATCGTGAATAAGAGTACAAATACGTTCTCAAATACGAAAACAATGCTCTTAAGAATCGATTTCAATAATTGGGAAATCTAGTTCGAGATTTACTTGCAAACCTTCTGCCATCCGGTTAACAAAATTAAAATATGAGGTTATTTGACATATATCCAAAATTTCTCGATCATCTATACCGTGTTTTCGTAAGTCCATTATGTTCCTTACCGAAATTTCTTTAATGTCAGTTGTTAGCTTTGCTGCATAGTTTAAAATGGCCTTTTCCTTTTCAGAAATGTTTGCTTTCTTAAAATCCAGAATAACTTGTTTTACAAATTCTTCATCCTTGACTATTAAACGGAGCGCCGCCCCGTGATGCTGAGTTCAGTAAAAACAATCGTTTTTTACCGATACTACCACAGCTATCATTTCACGGATTCTTCGAGATAAAGGAGAATTATCAAACATAATGGTTTTATAAAATTCGTAATGTTTCTTTAAAGCCTTTGGATTCAAAGAACTAACCTTTAAAATATTAGCTAAATCCCCATTGCCTTCTTCATATACCTTTTTTAGTTCTTCATTTGCATTATTAATGCTTATTATTTTTATACCAGCCTCCATTTAAATGCCTCTTTTCAATTCAATTGTTTACCATACTTACAATCTTCTATTTACACGAGCAGACATATCTTTCTTCTCATAAAATGCTTTTCCATTTCCAAACTATCGACTACAAATAACATCATTTGGAAACCTTTAGTTACATACTTACTTAGTTTCTGACAAACATCTACAAATCCCTCCCACTTTTTACTAAAAAATATAATTGATTCAATAGTTTTATATTTACCACTTTTGTGTATTTATGTATTAAAGCATACCTTTACCTTATTAACGGGATTAAATAACACTATCGCATTAAATTTATGTGAATATGACCGATTTCATTGTTAAATATCAGGAGGATAGTAGTAGTAAATATGCATCGTATTCCATTTTAAGTTTTCTGTTTACTAAGTTTAATAAAAAAACCAGTCACAATATCGGACGGTTTTCTCTATATTTTGTATTACATTCAAAGAAATGAAAGGTTCTATCCTATGCTTTATTAAATCACGAGTTTTCTAAAGGGGATGTAGTTGAGATAGATATAGAGGGTATTGATGTATTTATTAAGACAGGGACAGTACCAGAAAATGAACGGTAGCGAATTAAACAAAAATAACCTAGACAAGGCACAAACTTATAATGATCAGTAATTGTTTTTTACTATAAGTTGCTTTGAAAAAAATAGATCATCACTGGGGATTGCCTCAACCTCCTATAACTCAAGGAAAAAAGGAAATAATCATTTGTGATGTTGAAATATACAGAGTAGGTCTCAAAACATCACTTTAGTAAAGGGAGTGAATAGGATGTCCCATCTTAAGATTGGTGACATGAATTTAAATATTTTAGATATTTTTGAGCATAATGATGGTAAAATGGAATTTTATTACAAAAATATAAATGATCCTACTTACATGTCTAAATACTGGATATCATTTGAGTATCAAGAGCTTAAATGGAACATCATCAGCTTTTGTGTCTATAACAATATTGAAGATCGTTACACGGATGTCACAGGGTTATACTCTTACCTAATAACAACACCCTTAATAGAGGGATTAATAACTTATTATAAATCACTGAGTAAAAAGAAATCGATTGTATCAGATGTTAAAGGCTAATCGAAAGTTTAATGAAATGTGAAATGTGCCTTTTGGAAATAAGTCCTCATTAGCAAATTAACTTATGAGGTATTTTAACGATATTAATCTGAAAAAGGCTCGGTATCGCACGGTGTAGCTTTGAAGCTACAAACTTCCAACCAGTAGGTTATATAACCTACTGGTTGGAAGTTCGGGAAACAGAGCAAGGGGGAATAATAAAATACTCAGGATTTAAATTACAATAGAGAATAGTAGGGTTGTTGTGTGAGGTGGGATAAACTTTTACGGTTACTGTTTTTACCTTTTATATGAATTTGCCCCCTGACAACAGTTTCGTGCTTCCAGTGGAACATGCAGTCACGAGTTCTCTCCAATCAGGGGTACAGAAACGATTCGCAGAATGAGGTGCTAAATATGTAAAGTTCCCATAATTGGACTAATCCCTTTTCTATATTCCAAATAACTATTATATAATATAATTCTTCAAATATATGCTGCTTGGCTGACCCCTGTATTTTTACTTAATTCAATAGCATGATTCATTTCTGGATGATATCAGATATTATTTTACTCTCCTTCGATGTCCCATAGGGTATTTTTGTAAATCCCTTCAAAGGTTGTGCAAAAATACTCATATTATTGATTTTAGGGTACTTTAACAATCTAATGTAAGTTCCCTCAACAGCGACTAATAACTAAGATGTTGATCTTGCTTTTTTTTATCGTTTCTATGAACTTGTTTTGTAAAAACTACAGCAAAACCAATACCAACTACCAACAATAGGGAACCTTCTATTATAAATACACGGTTTAATCCTAAATCAGCTTGCCACCCGATTATTGGATTTAAAGTGATTCCAACTAATGATCCAATAAAGCTTAAATAGGATAAAACGGTAGTTCGTGCCTCATGATCTATTGTGTCGTTAATGATAGTTCGCACCAATGGACCTCGAATAGCACCAACACCCATAATCAAGGCAAAAATGGCTAGTCCAAAAATCGCATTAGTGATATAGGCTAATAATATAAAAAGTGAACCCGTGATTAGGGATGACAAGACAATGATACGGCCAACTCCTAAATAGCTTGCTAAAGAAGGAGCTGACACTGAACCAAGGGTTGAAAGACCGTTGGCTCCCAACATAATTACACCAAAATAAACGATATTGACCCCAAATGAAAGAAACAAAGGTTGGTTAAAATACAATAGACTAAGAATAAAAGCAGACGCGGCGGATGAAAGGATATTAATTAGTACCAACATTGGTTGTTTTTTGATTACATATAAAAAAGCAGATTCTGCCCTACTACTTTTATCTATTTCTTGATTGTCCAATTTTACTTTTGTTTTAGTTTCTTTTATAAAGAGAGCGCTAACTATTGCCAAGACCATTGAACCTATAGAAAAGTAAGCTGTTAAGTTAAGACTATACTGTGCAATAAAACTACCAAGCGGAAAACTGATAAGCATGGCTGCTGTTGATGACCCTGCTTGTAAGGAAAAAGCATATCTACTCAACGTGGTTTGCTCTTTTTTTTGTAATGTCTCATAAATCAAAGCTTCATCCGTTCCGCTCATTGCAGCGGCGCCAATGCCATAAAGTACCGAATGAACTAAAAATAAAACAAATGATTGGGAAATAGCAATCATTAACGTACTCCCCGCAAAACAAATAACTGCAATAATAAATAGCGGTTTTCGTCCCCATCTATCCGCTAGATACCCACTTGGTATTTCACATATGAGAACGAATAATGATAACACAGCTTCTAATATGAAGATTTGGGTAAAATTAATCCCTCTTGATTGCAATAATAGCGTGAAAACAATATCAAAAAATGTTAGTGATAATAAAAAGTTAGTAAAAATTAACCATCCGATATTTTTTATCCTCAACACTTTTATATAAGACTTCATTAAAAGCCTTCTTTCTTTTATATTACGATTGCCTATTCTAAATTTGTTATTAATGAAAAAATAAAATCTTTAATTGCAATATTGCAACATATTTGTCTGTGACTTAATCTTGTATGAACCAAACAACTTTTGCCTGGTGGAAGCTGCGTGTATGAGAATTGTGACTTCCCACTTTCCTTTGTGTATCCTTTTTGATCTGTGTATATCATAAACGGAGAAAAATCGGATTGGGTCGAGAATTCCCTTATTTTGTATACATTAAGGATTTAAATGTAATAAGCAAACAGATTTATATTCCATTTAAACAATATTCTTCTAATTTAATATTTGAAGTATTGCCAAGGTAGCTGATGGTAACCATCAGCTACCTTTTTATAAACCTTGTAATTTAGAAGTTGTTTGGGCATCAATTATCTATAATCAACACTAGGTACAAATGGATCCTTGTCTGCAACTCCATCCAAGTCAAGATCCAACAAACCATCTTCAGTTGCGTGGCAAGGAATACTGTTTAGATTAATTCTACCTTCGTGGTTAAAATCTCCTGATTTTCCACGGAATGTTCCATAGACTATCGTGTTTGCTAAATGGCCATTTACCGCATCTGTCGTATTTGTTAATTGCACAGTACCGGGTTTAACCTCACCCGTTTTCATAAAACGATTAAGGTCAGTATAAGCCCAACCAGAAAACTTACCACGAACACTTCTTACAAACCCACGTTTTTTAAGTTTCTCACCTCTTTTAGTCATTGTGCCGTTAATGGAAGAGAAACTAATATTTTCTTCATCTGGATACATTAACTCTGTGAATGCCGTTCTTTGTAATTCCACGTTTATTAAGTACGGATTATCTTCTTTCTCCTTGACTTTACCTTTAGTGTATAATGGTCTGGTGGTGTTTGATTGATATACATGTTTGTAAAGGTATTTGTTTGCTTCATAGGACATACCTCGAAACATAAATGGTTCGTAATGATTCGATCCATCGGTATTATAGTTTTTAATCTCTTTCTCGATAACCAAATTTGTCAAGAAGGTATCCGTATTGGTACATGCAAGGACTCTACCTAGAAGTGAGGCGAACCATTGAGGAGATAACTTTGCTTGGATCCATCCCTGTCCGGGAACTAAGACATCCGCATATCCACCGATTATCAATGGGACTGTCTGATCAAAAGTATATTGATCGTTATATACGACCGAATCATATTCCATTCCAAAATCTTCTCCAGTTAGTTCATTTAAATTTACCCTGGCCCAATCCCTTACCTCACTATCCTCGTCCTGTAAGCAATCCTTAAGAAGCGGAATTGCTTTTTCACTGTTAATTTTAATTGCTAACCATTGTAGATTGGAACGGGTATCAGCATCCTGTTCGCTTTTTAGAATTTCTCCGATCTTTTTCAGTGCATCGTTCTCGTCTTGACGATACGCATATTCCCATATGGCTCTCTCTCGTTCAATAGAACTTTCATGATTGAATGCAACTTCTAGAAGTTGATTGTCACTCCTTCTGTCAAATGACGGAATTTCTAGGCCCTCAGGTGGTCCGTTAAAGGTCATCCGATCTCCTGGATCCTGATAATCCTTATTTGCTAACAGACTGTGTAACTTTTTTTGGACTAAAGTTCGATTACTCATGAATGATTCCCCCTAAAATATATTTGTCTTTATTTTAATGGAAGAAAAAAAAGAGTTCTTATTCTATTTTGCTTTTATTATCCCCACCTCTTAACCCCAATACGTTTTTCATTTATTTGGAGATCGTCTGTTATAAAACTGTGCTTTTAGGAAATCTGTTTTTATTTGTTGACAAACAGCTTTCTTTAAAAAGGCGTGGAGCGCAATCCCCATAACGATGTACCATCATGTCCTTTAAAAAAATTACATCCCTCAACCCTTGAAGCTGTCTGTCATATTTCCCTTTTTTCTTTTATAGGTTTACTTTCGGGATGTTTATCAATAATTCCATATTCTAGGTAGAATTTTAAGAGAGTTAAAGCCTCACCCCAACCCGTGCTGCACATTGTTAAAGCGGATAAATTATCAAAATCATAACCGGAATCAGTTACCGTTAGATAAGTCCCATTTTCCTTTCTTTCGAAGGTAAAGGTTACCGTTGTAATTAAATTTTTAGCAGGAGACCACTTAAATTCAAAACAACGATTTGGATCCGCTTTTGTTATTGGCCCTCCATCCTCTATCGTATTCTTGTTACCTCCTAAACCAATCCAAACTAAGTGGATTTCACCTTTGCCATTTTTAATATTGACATTAGTTCCGTCTGTAAACCAGGCATTCCATCCGGCTGCAGTCGTAAGAGTATCATAAATTTCCTCCACTGGAACTCTAATAAATGTCCTTTGTTGTATGGTCAATTGTTCACTCATAAACAATGCCTCCTCAAAATCAATTTTTTATGCCAGTTAATATAACAATGAATTACAATAATGACTTTCAAAAAGGCAGGTTGAACAGGAAAACCTTTACATGAACTTGTGGGCAGAACCAATTTACCCAAAATTTAACCCCTCCCTCCTTTTCCTTTTACTTCTATCCTCTTAACTGTTTCCACAGAGCTGCATCTTCATCCTTTTTTCATATACTAGAATTTATTCAAAATAACTTTTAATCTTTTTCTGTATTCTTCTATCTTTTCCTCATTTTCTAAAGTCATGTTCTTCATCAGTAGAATATTCAAGGATGACTGTTGCATCGGAAGGTTTGTCGATTAACAATTCATAGTTCTAATATTTTTGTATATTTTCCATCCTTTCTATTGGTTAGAATTATATAGAGACTATTTTCCACGATCTCACCAACTATCTCTATTAGGAAAAGAATAATATCTCTTTCCTTTAATATGATGATTGATTATAAGTATCTTTTGCTTCACCTATGCTTTTTCTGTCAAATTCACCATAGATCGCCACTACCAGTTCCTGGACTTTTTTCTCCGAATAACCGAGCTTTTCAGCAGCAAGAATGGCATAGCCTAAACAAGCGTCATTACTCCAACGGCCCTCTGAACTTTGTTCTTGGCCAATAAGATAGCGCAGCAATTTGGAACGGTTGCCCTTTGCCTTCTCGTCAATCCATTCCCAATCATCTTCTGAAAGGGTCAATGATACTTTTTTAGTTTCACCAAGTGAAGGACGCCCTGCCTTATTACCTTGTTTATGCTTGCTTGTTATCGCTACTAGTTTGTGACGACAATCAGCACATAAAATCATTTTTTCCTCACCGATATAAAAATCAATTACATCATACGTTCCACCACAATTCATGCATTCCATAAAATCATTCCTTATAATTTAAGTTACCTTTATTATATATTTAAGTAACTTAAACGGAAAGACTCTTAAGTAACTTTTATAAAAAAATAAACAAATTTATTTCCTTGCTTTTTTAATGAACTATCTTCAAGATAAGCCTAGCTATTCTATAAATAATAATCATAGATATAAATGCAACAATGCCAATATAGGTGAATAATGCCGGAAAAAGGAAAAAGTGATTAATCACAAAGCTAATAATAAAAGCTATAAGGATCCCTTTTAGAATGGTTTTCATGTTATTTACTCCTTTCAAATAAAAACTGTTTCGCTAATTACCATTTGCTTTTTTTCTGATCGCTCAATATGTTCTAGATATCCTTGAATATATTTTTCTGAAATCCTGTAAGGAAAATAACCGATGCGTTCCCTTAAAATATTTTCTAATACCCAAACTTTTCTAGTCGCCATTTCATATTCTTCATAAGACGCTTTGGCTATGCTTTCGACCTCTTCATTCATTCCGACCTTTAATTCTGACTTATGCCGCAAACGGCGTAACTCGTAAGCCTGCCCTCTGTATGCCCTTGCATGTTTTAATAAACAAATTAACTCGATGGTTTCTAATTTCAGCAGGTCTTTAGTGCTTTTATAAATGTTGTGTTCTTCAGGATACCAAGATATGGAGTGAGAAAGGCGCTCACCGTTTTCCATAACGTATTTTTCAGCTAAAACCATATCGCAAAACGGACAGTATTTTTCTTGCAGCTCTGAACAGCAGTAGGCACATGTTTTCATTATTTGACAGCTCCTTCTTATCATTGTTTATTGTCATTTCAAATGTCAGCATGCCTGACGCTTAATTAATTAAGGACTTACTAAACTTCCATATATAATTGTACAAGAATTTAATGGGTTAAATACCTCTTTAGTATGTCAATCATCTTAGTCTTTGGCCTTGATGTTTACTTGATATCATTTCCCTTCCCTCCCTGGCTGCAGGGAAGGGATCATTTTTAATATGTAACCCCTTTAATATAATCACTGGCTTTCTGTGCTTGCTGTGATGCCTTCACAATTAATGTTTTATCATCCTTCAAGGCCCGCAACCATGATTGAATATAAGATGCGCTGTTATCGATTGTTGTATTTTCAATTCCAGTCACACCGCACAACATGGAAGCGCCAAGTTCGGCAATTAATTCTTCTTTGCTGTAGTTCTCACTCCCAAACCTTATAGTTCCTGTGACCCCTTCCCTGTTTAACCGTTCCTTGTGACCTGTGCTATGAATTAGTTCATGAAATAGCGTACTATAATACTTGTTTGCATCCTCGAAATCCTTCAACGGAGGAACGTTCACCCTATCTTCAAACGGCTTGTAATATGCGGCACCTGATACAAAACTAAAGGACGGTGCATTGACATATTCTCCTTTGATTTTTTCAGCTTCTTCAATGGGATCATGATCGTAGCTCTCTGTCCTTCGTTTGCTTTCTAACCCCTCAACCTGTGTATTAATGTCAAAGACCTTATAGCAGCGCATCATTGGGATTTTTTCTTCTTTGCCTGTGTCCTTATCTTCAACCTCAAGCATCTTCCAGAAAACAACGATATGACCTTTTTCTTTGTATTTAATTCTCCCTCCTGCATCATTGATCTGTTTGAATGTGGCATACTCCCCACCATCTAACAGCATGGTATTAATACCACGATATGGCTTTTGTGTTTTCCAATTGACAGCCACACCGTTTTTAAATGGTTTCTTCCACGGGACGGTTCCTTTTTCTAATTTTTTAATGATCTGGTTCGTAATCATTTCATAAACTTTTTTGCTCATTTGTTTTTTTCTCCTTTGAAATTATTTTTGATTTTGCAACTCCGAAACGAGTAAGTCCCCTAAAGGGGATTATTTTTCCCTTTTGCTATGGAGATTCTTACAACCCCTATATGAAACTGTCAATAAAACATGGAATACCGTAGCGAAGCGAAGGCTATGCCGTGAAAGTTTATTGATGGTTTCATCATCTTCTTAGCTTCCAATGGGGAAAGGCATACGGTACCTGCCCCATTGGAAGGTTAGAAGATTTAGGGCGTTGTACGATTCGGAGTGCAAAAGGAAAAATAATTTATAATAAAAAGCTGGCCAAAGCCAGCTATCCATTTTTTATCATTGGGTTTTTGATTTTTGTGGTCATGTCCTCGTGAAGAATTGGACAGGAACTTACAAAATGTCATAATGAGCCCCATCCGTCTTTGGATGGAGCCCATTATGCTACAGTTTGTTGTTATCGGGCAATTTAGAGGGCAGTGAGATGCCATAGCATGTTAAATAACGTCCTTGGTTATTTTACATGCTGTGAGCAGACCTGGAAGGCGACCCCAACTGTAGCTTTTTTGATAATTTATAATAAAGATTGATCATTTGGAATAATGTCCGATAATTTATAAAAAGGTTTGATACAATTAAGTCGACGAACTTGATGTGACAGTTCCACAATCGGGCAAGATTATTTAGTAGGAATCAAAAAAAAAATATATATAAGGTGAAGGCATTGAAAAAACCAACTGATTTAAATTCTTTAGTGAGCAGTTACAGGGATTTACCAGAAAATACTTTTGAAGGGATTAAGAATCTTTTCGAATTCTCTATGAGGAGTGAGGAAATTGAACAAATATCTGCCTTTATTGATAATCTGTCCGTGGATGATAGATACCTTGGATATTTTTATGTAGGTTATAAAATACCTCAAATTGATAAGGAGTTTGATTTACTTAGGTTTGGAGAAAATTATATTTTGAACGTGGAAGTAAAATCCTGTCTGAATGTAGAAGACGCTCGGATACAGTTATTAAAAAATAAATATTATTTATCGTCTTTAGGTAAAAATTTAAAGTTGTTTACCTATATTTCGGAAGATAATGGCTTTTATCAGTTAGATAACGACGAAACTTTTCGACCTGCGGACATTTCCACATTCGAAAAGCTCTTAATTAGTCAAAAAATAGAACATCATTCAAACATAGATGATTTGTTTGATCCATCATATTTTTTGGTATCTCCCTTCAATGACAGTGAAAGGTTCATTAATGGGTCATATTTTTTGACGAAACAACAGGAAGAATTTAAGAAAAAAACATTTGATAACCACCAGCAGTTTATTATTTTGAAAGGCTTACCCGGAACAGGAAAAACTTTATTACTTTATGATTTAGCCAAAGAATTTAACAAAACACATGATATAGTTATAATTCATACTGGTGAATTGAATGAGGGACATTTGAAATTAAGACAACAATACAAATGGAACATTATCCCTATTAAGGAATTTAAACAGATTAAACAACTTAACCCCAAAGTTATTTTTGTTGATGAGACCCAAAGGATGTATCCTCAACAGCTTGAAAGTATTATCCAATATATAAAAGAAAATAATATAAGAGGTATATTTGCTTTGGATCCAAAGCAAATACTTTCAGTTCATGAACGTAATTTCAACAACCTTAATACTCTAAACACCTTGAATAGGAGTGAGTTATTTGAACTAAGTAAAAAGATGCGAACAAATAAGGAGCTTGGTACTTTCGTCAAAGGTCTTTTTAATCTGAGATCTATGGCGAATTGTAGGAACACTGGTAATATATCCATCCATTACTTTGGAGATATTAAGAAAGCCAGAGAATTTGCAGTAGGATTGGAACACGAAGGATGGCAGATTATTGATTACACAAGTCAGAATTACAATGGTGAAGCAATCCAGAGGATGCAGCTTAACAGAGGATTGAATGCACATAGGGTTTTAGGACAAGAATTTGATAAAGTACTTGTATTAATTGGTTCTACCTTTTATTACGATGATCAAAATAGTATTGCTGTAAGAAATGCAAATTATTATGATCCAGAGCGAATGTTCTATCAATCCGTTACCCGAGCCAGAAAACAAATCATGTTACTTGTTGTTAATAATCCCGAATTCATGGCTAAAGTCATTGATGCATTGAATAAAAACAATTAAAGATATTGGCCTTATGAAATTTTTTACATTATGTTGGCATGACCCTCTTATTAGGTATGAGAAATTCTATGTAGAAGGACTATAATAGTGACATCAAGGGTAGACCAAATTACACTCCAAACGGGCGCGATTGTTAAAGATCGCAGATAGAAAATGATCAAACTTTATTATAAAGATTGTATATCGCCAAAAAAAAAGGAATCCATTTTGATCAAACTTTTTTCAAAACGGATTCTTTTTATTTAACGTTAAATAAAGGGAATAAGATGTACTTTTGTTCAAACTTTATTTTAAGTCAACACCAACGGTTCTTATGCCCTGAACTTAAAACAATATTTCTAACTGAAATCAAATTCAATGTTAAATTCGCTATCTAATTTTAATGCTGCTTCAAAATCTTTTCCTTTTTTACTCTTAAATCCTTTAATTTTGTTTGTTTTGCCTTTTGTACTCAACGATTTAATGATTGTTTTACCTAACGTTTTCCCTGCCATTTTTGCTGGAAAGGTCACCTTACAACCTTCTTTATAACAAGAGCAGCCATAAAATTTACCTTTACTTGTCTTTTTTTCAATGATAAACCCGTTTTGGCAGGAAGGGCATTTAGATATGCCATTGCTTTGCTGCTGATCTTGAATTTTTTTAGCAATAGAAGGGACGTTTAATTGAGTTGGGACTTCAGAAATCATTTTATTAATGAATGCTGTTATCTGTTCAAGAAACTTTTCTTGTGACCCTTGGCCTTCACCGATCTTTTTAAGGTAACTTTCCCATTTGGCAGTCATCGACGGACTCGATAAAAGGGTCCCATCAATGGCTTCACAAAGGATTTTCCCCTTATCAGTCACAGAAACAATGTTCTTTTTTACATCAATATAGTTTTGCTGTTTTATTTTTTCTATAATACTACTCCGGGTGGCTTCAGTTCCCAACCCTTCGACATCTTTTAGAATCTCGACATCTTTATCATCTTCAACGTATTTACCACAGGTCTTCATCATATTGATTAACTGCCCCTCGGTATAAGGTTTAGGAGGCTGGGTCATACCTTCCTTAATTCCGATGATACCAGTTGCCTGTTCATTTTTAGAAACAGTTGGTAAAACAGTATCTTTATCTTTTTTGTCAGCATTAACCGGGAATAAAGAATGCCATCCCTTTTCTTTTTCGGTTTTTCCCGTTGATTTAAACGGAAGACCTTTCACATTTGTCATAATCGTGGTTTCTTCAAAAATATAATCGCCATGAAACATCCCCAAGGTGACAGCCACAATTTCATGATAGATGTTCTTTTCTTCTGTGCTTAATCCTGCCATAATGCTTTCATTTGGAATGGCTTTGGTCGGGATAATGGCATAGTGCTCTTCTACCTTTGATCCATCCACATAACGCTTATTTGGCGTTAATGATAATGGGGTAAACACATTGTTCAGAATTTGTTGATACCCATTTAAATTCTCTTTTAAATAATGAAACTCACTTTCAGTAATGAAATGGCTATCCGTCCTGGGGTAAGAAAGGATCTTTTTGTCGTACAGTTTCTGTACAATATCAAGGACAGCCTTGGGGCTGTATTTCCACTTTTTATTGGCTGCACTCTGCAGAGAAGAAAGAGAGTGTAATTTGGGTGACTTTTGCCTTTTTTCTTTCTTATCAACGGATTGAATAATCCCTTGATCCTTACCAGTTATATCATGTTTATCCAACAAAGCTTGAACCGTTTCCCTCGCTTCTTCTTTAACATCTGCCATACCTTTGTATGACCCATTTTTCACGGTAAATTCACCTTCAATTTGAAAAAAAGGTTTTGATACAAAGTTTTCTATTTCATTTTGTCGTTGGTAAATTAAATAAACAGTGGGTGATTGGACCCGGCCAATAGAAAGACTTCCGTTATATCCCCTCTGCTGAAGTGGCAAAGTAAATAACGGAGATAAGTTCATACCCACTAACCAATCGCTTTTTTGCCTTGCTTGAGCTTCCAAGAAAAAGTTATATGTTTCTTTGCCATCACGTAAATTCTCCATCCCTTTACGAACTTCATCATTTTCCAGAGAATTAATCCATAATCGTTTAATGGGCTTATTTGTAACCTTAGCTTGTTGAAATATAAGGCGTGATATCGCTTCACCCTCTCGATCGATATCTGAAGCGATCACAAGCTCTTTTGCATTTTTTAATAATTTCTCAACTTCATTGTAATGCTCTTTTTTATCCTTAGAAACGGAATAAGAAAAGGTTTTCGGGACGATTGGTAAATTGGCTAAATCCCACTTTTTATATTTTTCATCATAAAATTGGGGAGGGTTTAACTCTACTAAATGGCCAATCGCCCAAGTGATAATTGCACCATTTGGAAAAGCTTTATCAGGTTTAACCTCTATATAATGCTTTGTTCTTTTTTCCACATTAAAGGCTTCAGAATAAGCCTTAGCTTGACTCGGTTTTTCAGCCAAGATTAATGAAAGTCCCATGTGTTATCACCCTTTAAATGTATTTTATAATTCCATTCCGTTTTCTGATCTTCTCCTTCTCAATTTTGTTCGATCCCGTTTAACAGATTGACCATTTCCATTTTCATTATCCTTTTGCAATTCGTCTAGAAGTGACGTTAAACCATCTACAATATTACTCGAACGATCTGAGATATTATTATATATTTCTTTTTCGTCATCATTTCCATTTTCATTTGATTTGTTGGCTGCTTCTTGCTGTTTAAATTCTTCTTGCTCTTGTATGTCTTTAATAAATTCATTAACATCAAGAAACAATTTTTCTTGTTCGTTAAGTTTTGAATACCCTTCTAACAATGCAACCTTAACGTTAATATCAATCACAGCACAATTAATATCTGGCGATATCTTTTCTCTAATATCTTGATCTAACAACGGCTCAATTTTTTCAATATAATTTTCATAATTTGACTTCAATTGTTTTATGCTATTAATTTTAATGGTTTCTTCTTTAAGTTTAGTTGGTTCGATAATATTGAGATTTAAGTTGTTAAATTTACGTATACTTCGATTGTATATTTCAATTGATGTTAATGTATCTTTTGCTTGTTTCCAAACAGGAACATAAGTTGAAATGTTTTCATTGGAAACAGCCTGTCTTTGATATTCATCTTTGATCTTATTTGATGGAATAAGGATATTATGTTTTTTCAATAAATCTAAAACAAAATATTTTTCCTCAATGGAATAATCTTTAGCATAACCACGATTATAAATTGAATGAAATTCAAGATTAGTTAATTCTTTTTGGTAATCTAAACTAATTTCCGTTGCTTTTTTAAGTTCATCAAACTTCCCTTTTTCTTCAGTATGTTTTTCCTCAATATTTTTTAACTTTAACAAATCAGCCTTTACTTCATTTTTAAAATCATTAGATGAATAACCAAATTGGACGACAGCATTTTTATTATTTTTATAAGCTGTCAAAAGACTGGAATATAATTTTTTCTCTGCGTTAATTTTTGATTCATCACGTTCCAATTTAAGCGACCATTTATTACGCTCATCATGGAAGTTATTATAAAGATTTAGGGCCACTTTATAATCAATATATCCCTTTGCTCTCTCCACTAATAAGTTTGTAGCATGAATTTTTTCTTCATCAAAGTGATGTTCCCTACGGACATTATCAAGATACTTTTTGTATTCTTTTTCAGTCTTATATTCTTCTAAGTTTATAACATTTTCATATTTTTTATTATATGCTTTAATTTCTACATTTTTTTTAGCATAATATGTTCTCGGAGTGTATGTTTTATTATTTTTTTCACATTCATTCTTTTCTTTTTCTTCTAATTGATAAGCATTTCGTGTTAAATGATGCGTTGGCTTTTTTGTTTTGTTTTGGTCTTTATAAGATTTATGACTATATGTTTTATCAGAGTCATATATTTTGGCTTTTTCATTTAGTTTTTCAGACCATTTTCCCCTCCAATGCAATAAAGTTTCTTTGCTATCCCAATTATTCAACTTGACCGATCTTGTTTTTCTCCATCCTTTATCATCATATACCTGTTCCCCTTTATCATTCAAAACGGGTACTCTTTGTGACTTCTTCTTTTCCCATTCGCCCTTTTCATTAAATTCTCTTACTGTTAAAAGAATATGAGCATGAGGGTTTTGTTCATCATCCCGATGTATCGATACATCTGCTACCATACCTTCATCAACAAACGTCTCTTGAACATATTCTTTTGTCAGTTCTAATTGCTGGTCATTTGTTAAATCATTGGGTAAACCTAATAAAATGCTCCTTGCTAACCTTGCATTATCTCTCTTTTCAAATGTTTCAACTTCATTCCATAATCTCTCTCTGTTAGTTGTCCATGACGGGGCATTTTTGGGGGATAAGATAAAGGACTCTGGTTTCACATTATGAGATTTAAAGCTTTTTGTCATACCATCACGAGTTGAATATAACTTTTCATCTGAACGATAAGAAGCCATAGCAACAACGGATTGCGCTGACTTATTTACTGTTCCACAGCTAAACAAATAGTAGCCATTACTCATAATGTGTCACCACCTTTCTTTATAATCCAAGAGCCCCCGCAGGAAACCCATTTGATGCGCAGTTGAGACCGGAGGGAACCACTGCGTGTAAATGGGCACTCATCTTTAATTCGTGATCCTATTATAACATTTTTACGTATTATTTCCAATGTTTTTGTTGAATTTATCAACATATTCATTTATTATATAGATAGAAGTTCAATAGGATACTAAATAAGTCAAAGAAAAGAGGTTAACAATGGCTAATAAAGTAAGTAAGGCTATGGAACGTAAAGCAAAGATGCAAGAGCGTATTGAAAAAATGGAAAAAGAAATGAAGGAATTAGAGGTTAAGGCACAACAAGACATCGGTGCTTTTGTTTTAAAAACATGGGATATACAGGATGATAGTGAAAAGGTATTTGAAGTTATAACATCACTTAAAGACCAAGCTAACAAATTACTGAATAATGAAGGTGACAGCATGGGGAAGTCCGAACAAGAAAACATACAAACGACCCCCTCACATTAATTGCTAGAAAAAAACAACACATAGAACGAGAAAAAAGAAAGTGGTATCAATTTATGGAAGGTGAACGGAAAAAGAGAGCAAATAGGCTCATTCAAAAAGGTGCTTTGTTAGAAAAATATTTTGACTGTGAAAAATTAAATGTTGAAGAAACAGAGGAACTCCTAAAAGTGTTTGCTGATTATGTTAATCATAACAAACCAAATTATTTAAAATAATTAAGGAGGATTTATTATGAGCACTGATCTTAAGCAAGATGATTTAATGGAAATATTGGAGAACATTTTTAAAAAAATGTCTCAAGATATTAGCAAACGTAAAAATGAAAATGATAAAGACAACAACATTGAGAGTGACAAAGCGCTTAAAGAGGATTCAAAAGATAACCGATTAGAGATTATCAAAGACGGTGAAATAAGTCCATCAGGCCAAGAAAAGGGCGAAAATTATTATTTTTTAAAAGGCAATGAAAGCAAAGAAGAAAAGGAGGGTTATGATCTTCTAAATTCATATTATGATAAGGCAGAAGATAAGCTAGGTTTTTATCTTGATAAAGTGAATAAAAAAGATGACGATATTTCTTTAGTTTACAAACATGAAAGAGACACGGAGCAAACAAAAACATTATCCCTTAATTTAAAAAGTGGTAAAGGAATTGAAACATGGAATGGGCTAGAAAATGTTAATGGAAATAATAAACCAGTAAGTCAAAGCCTTAACACGTTTGATTTACAAGAACTAAAAGAAATAAAAGAAATTAACGATTCTAAGTTAAAGACTCAAATAAACCAAATATATAATAAAGACCTTGATATTAACCAATTATTTGATAATATTGACGATAAACTAAAATTAACGAATGATATGTCCAACTTTCAACACCTTAAAAATACATCCGTTACAATGGAATCACTGAAAAGTTTTATAGATAACAAGAATTATGATAATGAGAAAAAAGTAATTAATGAAAAAAATAAAAATGACCAAACTCAATTGCTGGAAGATCATAAAAAAGATTTATCTGACGTTATTGATAATGAGGTAGTTGGGGATAATTCAAATCAATCATACGTCAGCAAAGATGAACTCGAAGGTATGCTTGATGAGCATTTACTAAAGGTTCAAGCGCTTTTAGAGGATTATAATAAAAAAGAAAATAAGGGTAATATATCGGATATAAAAGTGTCATTAAAGGAATTGGTAAACAACTTTAAACAAAGCATTAAAGATAAATTTACACAATCAAAAAGTGCCACACAAGATAGTATTCAAAAAGTCAAAAATCACTCTAAAGATAAAATAAAAGAGTCCCTTTCTAATATCAATGAGACGATCAAGACGTTCTCTAAAAAAGTGGATGACAAATTAAATTTAAATGCGAATAAAAACCCAGTGGTTAAAAATGATTCGGTAAATCATGAATTACTTAATACGTCTTACGCTCAAAAAGTAAAGGCAGCTTTAGGTAATGATAAAAGTCTTTACATGAAAGCCTTCACAGCTTACAATATTCATGCTTTAGAAAAAAACATTCTTAGCTTTAAGGAAAAATTAAATGAATTAAATGTTCTGGAAAAAGAAAACCCGTCCGATCAAATTACAATAAAAGAGTTAAAGAATGAAATCACAGACAACATTACCAATACGGAAAAACGATTGGAAAAATTAACTCAATCTGTATCTGTTGAAAGAACCCTAGATGACATCAATCAAAATGCAACAAAAGAAAATGATGAAAATGATAAAAGCATAGAAAACGAATCGAAGGTGACATATAAAGAAACAACAAATGAAGTTGAATTGGAGCATTAAAACGCGCCTTTATAATTATTATCTTTTTAAAGTCTAAATCGCCTTATAATTAGGCAGTTTAGACTTTATTTAGATCATAGATCATGTCTTCTACCTAAGTTAATATCCTCCCGTTGATCCTTTCAAATTCGCTTTCTATTTATTTATGAATCTTTATTAAAAAGTCGAGCAAAAAAGCCTTTTTTAGTTGGAGGTTGAGGTTCAGGCTGATTTTCTTCTTTTGTTTCTTTCAAAGACAAAAGAAGCTGCTGTTCCCTTTTTTCTATTGTCTCCTCCATGTATTTATTTTGATTTTCCAATCGTTCAACCAAAGCTTTATTAAAATTCTCCTGATGTTTAAGCATCTCTTTTATTGATTTCAATTCCTCTAGAATTTCGTTTTTATCATCACTTATGTTTTCAGGTTCAAGAGGATCTTCCCCCGTACTCAAATAATAATGTATCTGCTTTAACGTATAGTTTTGTTCTCTACTTAATTTTTGAATAAGAAGAAGTCTTTCTAAGGCTGCTACATCAAAGTAATGATAGCCATTCTCTTTTTGTATGGTTGGAATTTGCCCTTTTAATTCTTTCATCCAATTTCGGACGACATGAGGGCTTTCATTGATATGAATGGCAGCTTCTTTAACAGTTAGTGATAAATCACCTTGGTTTTCACTCACCTTTTGAAAAGGTGGGTTTTCATGATCACACATGTTCACACCTCACATCCACACATTGGTTTAAACCTAAGTGTTCTTTTACTAAGCGCCTTTAACGGTATTTTAAAGTTAGGTTTTAACTTTCATATAGGTTGCCCTCAATCTTTCGCACCTAAGTGTACATTTCGGTGTGTTTTAACATATGTCCTTTTTTCTTTTAAATTAAATTTTTAGTTGAAAAACACTAAATACACATCTAATAGTAAATTGTATTCACTGTATACACTTGTAGAAAAAAACGAATAAAACCCCATTATTATTGACATTACACTGTATACATGCGCTTTACAAAGAGAGTTATAGATGATATTATAAGATAAATTGAATTCAAGATAAATACAAAAGGGGATGTTTTTGTGAAAGTTAACCATGTAAATGCTGATTTTGGTAATTCTATGTTTATGACCTTATTTGACGGTTACTACTTTGAAATGCCTACTAATATTGTGGAAGTCAGTCAGGAAAAAGCAGAAGGGTATTTTGTTTCTCCCATTGAGGAACCAAAAGAGTTGCTTCAACGGTTATTAATTTCGACTAAAATTGATAATGAGGAAAGATATTTTTTAGTAGGGAACGCTGCCGAAAAAGAAGTCCTTGGTAATAATCATATAAAAAAACTACATAATAAGACGGAATCAGAGATACCTTATGTTGCCTTTTTGGCGTCCGTTGCTTACTATCATGCCATTAAACAAGAGGAACAGGTCCAAGACTACAATGTTACAATTGATTATTTTCAAACCATGCTACCTATTTGGCTTCTTGTGAAATTGAATAAATTTAGTGAAATGCAAACAAAAATGGCTGACCGTTTTAAAGGCCAGCACGAAGTGGTGATTCATACCTTAGGTGTTGATAAAAAGCTATCAATCGAGGTAAAAGAGAGTCATTGCCGGATCGAAGGGGAAGTCGCTCGTTGGGCTTTAAAGAAAAACTTTGATTTAGAAAACAACTCTGATGCCGATCAATTTAAAAACAATGATGTTGTCTTAGTTGATATTGGGGCCGGAACGGTTGACCTTGCGCTTTTGCCTGCCGGGTTGTCAGCGCCAAAAAGTCGTCAATCATTAACGTTCTTCTCTGATATACCATATTTAAGTCACATAGAAGATCTTAGAAAAGAAAAGCTTTTAGAACACTTTGATGAGGTACGCTCCTTAGAAAAATTTATCGTTGATAATATTGATAAATCAAAAATGGAGAGAAAGGATGGGAATAGTGGCAAATCGTATGATTTAACGGATCCTATTTACCATGCCTTGCGTGAATACGCCAACATTTTAATAACAAAAGTAGAAGGTGCTTTTCAAGCACCTAAAGATAAAACATATAAATATGTCTATATTGGTGGCGTTGCCCCGATAATCAAAGAATCAGTAAGGCATGAAATTGAAAGTCGATATAACGGCGATATATTTGAAAATAACCATATTTTCCTTCCTGATGCCCGTAAATTAAATCTTTATGGTTTAGAAATACTCAGCCGAGCTGATATGGCTAAAAAGCAGCAAACTACAACTTAGTTCAGGTGATAATTATGGACGATAGAAGCCCAGTATTTAACGTAAGAACAACTAAAATGTCTGATGGAATGTATGCTTTTGTGGAAAAGCGAATTCAAGAAATGCCCCAAAAGACTTTCAGAGAGTATGCGTTTCAGTTAATTGAACGAGATATAGCGTCGGAAAAGGAAATAGAATTGGGGAAGGAAAAAAACCGTCATGTTTATGACGAACTCCTTGATCTACGTCATAAAATGGAAAATGAATTTAAACAGCTTAATAAGAAAATAGAGGGCAAGCTAACTTTGGCCAAGCCCAACACCCTGGCAGCCCATCAGAAAGATGCTAAAGATAATATTAGCCCTCTAGCTGAGAAAGAAGGCCAGCTGGTATCTGATGAGATCACTGGTACTATTGACGAGGATTATAACATCGACTTTTGATTGATCTTCAAAAGTGAAATTCTTTATTATAAAGTAAGCATGATCATTATGAGATGAATGTCCTTTTTTCGAATGATGGTCATGCAATTTTTTGATAACTAAACCATGGATCATTGTATGGTTTTAAAGTTTGATAAAACAGCTTGCTAATTATAATGAAGAGCTGTTTTTATTTAACAGTTAGTGTAAAATTGGGATGTGAAAATATAGGACGGCACATAGAGGTGAAATAAGATGTTTGAGCAAATAGATAGGAAAAAGGCGAGTTTAGATGCCTTACGACCATTGCCAAAATATACGTTAAAGAGTTTACATGAAAAGCTATTGCTTGAATGGACTTATAATACCAACGCTATTGAAGGTAATACATTAACAATGAACGAAACAAAGGTCGTGTTAGAAGGGATTACTGTAGGTGGTAAAACGATGCGAGAGCATTTGGAAGTCATTAATCATCGAGATGCGATTCGCTACGTTGAGGAAATTGTACAAAAGGGAGAGCCATTTACAGAATGGCAAATAAAAAGTCTCCATCGGCTCGTTTTAAAAGGCGTTGATGATGAGTACGCAGGTGTATACCGTGATCAACAAGTATTTATTGCTGGGGCAAAACATACACCTCCAGCACCTTATTTAATCAAGGAACAAATGGAACAGTTGATTAGGTGGTACGACAACAAGGCGCAAGAGTTACATCCGGTGGAGCGAGGAGCGATGTTGCATGCAATATTTGTTGGCATCCATCCGTTCATTGATGGGAATGGACGTACATCTCGCCTTCTCTTAAATTTAGAATTGATGAAAGCAGGCTTTCCTGCAGTTGTTATTAAGGTGGAAAACCGGTTAGCTTATTATGAAGCCTTAGATAAATCTCATACAACAAAAAATTATCGTGATTTTATTCAATTAATAGCAAAAGAAGTAGAAGATTCACTCAATCTTTATTTAAGTGCTATTTCTTAAAATAATTGGGAGCTTTGGGTTAAAAGGCACCCTAAAAATGATCAATCTTTTTTAAAACGTGCTTTTTTGTATTTGTTCATTAATCTGGGTTATTAACATTAATTTTATTTCAAACCGACATTGCATATAAATATACCGTCATCTAAACTAAGGATATTAGACGAAAGGCGAGGTTGCATAATGGGGAAAAAGAATCGAGGGGAGACAACTAAATTATCAATTAAACTGTCTATTAAGGCATTTAAACGAATTGAGCGTGCTTCCGAGAATTTGAATCTTTCTAAAGCCGGTGTTATTTCTTTTGCTCTAGCGAACATTTTTAAGAATGCTCCTTCAATGACGAATGTTTTAAATTTAGAGCAACAAGTAATATTAGAGCCCGATAACTTTTCATTAACGATAAAAAAAGATTTCGCTCTGAAAATAGACGAGCTGCAGAAACAGCTTGGTATGAAAAAAAACCACTTTATGGGCTTATTAATTTCAGATTACTTTGAACGGTTAGAAGAACACTCTCCTGTTTTAAAAAACGATCTTAACACGGATCCAAAACAGATGATGATACAGGTGAATGAAGACCTAAAAAAAAAAATCGTTGATTACAGTGAAAAACATTATATACCAATTAGTGGGTTAATATCTTATTGTATTTTAAACGGCCCGATTAATTACTTGCCTATTTATAAAACGGATGAATATGAAACCATTTTTACTAGGGTTCCTGCCTATATTATTGATTTGGTAAAAAAGGGGGCAGAAAGGCACAGTGTGCCTGATCATTTTTACGCAGCCCTATGCTGCCATAAAGCATTTACAAGTGACAATAAGATTTTTGATGTGTAAACGGGACATTATTGACACCCCGTTTATTAGAGGTGAGTGGATATTCACTATTTGTAATTATGGTCTTGCGTTTATAGTCATTAAATAGTATATTAGACTAAATAGTGATTCAAAAAAAGCAAATTGTTCACCCATCCTACCTCTTTTAGAAATTTAAATAATATACATAAGGCATATTTAGCCAAAATATGATAAAATTTTTATATTGAACAGAAAAAAGCGCTACACATGAGTGTAGCACTCTAAACTATTTAACTGCCCATTCCTTTAATATCAAAGAACTTTTAGCGGAGTATTTTGATATTAAATAACCAATAGGGCGTTTGTTCACAAAAGGGATATTGCTTTTTGCTTTGCATTTATGTGTATATTGTACCACCATGCACACTATGTTTGCAACAAAAAGTAAATGGAAATGCGATCCTGCTTGTTTCCTTCCTAATAGTGAATGATTACTATTGGGATGGGTTAAACTAGGAGGTTTTTTTAGTGGTCAAAATGAATATTGATTCAAAACACTTTGTATTAGATTGGATGTCCTCAGGTTCCTTTATTCCCGTAAACAAACACACAGCACATCGAATCGGGTTAAACAAAGCAGTGTTACTCGCAGAAGCAGTTAATCAATATCGCCGTTGGTACACCGATGGAAAACTTGACGATCAAGGCATGTTTTTTTGGACAGAGGAAGATTGTGAGGAACAGACGACATTTTCTAAAGCAACTCAATCTCGTTTATTTAAGGCTTTAGAGGATGAAGGATTTTTAAAACGGCATAAACGGCAAATTAAGTCTAATGACAAATTAAAGACTACTAGATATTTAGAAATGTTCTTTGATGAAATCGTTAATGTATTATTTTCAGATGATGAAGCCAAAGAACAACGGTTAAAATATTATGAGGAACGGAAACAGAAAAACAAGGTTTATTCCACAAAATATAAGAATGAAAATCGCAAGTCTCAAAATGAAACTTCCAGAGAAAATACTGATATGACGGGCAAGTCTCAAAATGAAACTTCCTCAAGTCTCGATATGAAACTTCCTCAAGTCTCAAATCGAGACACAAGTAATAATATATCTTTTAATAAAAACAAAGATATATTAAAAACAAATAATAATAAGAATCTATCAATCCAAATAGAAAATGAAATCATGGATTTAAATGTTACTCCAAGTCTAAAAAAATCTTTAATAAAAAAGATTGATAGATTGATCCTTTTTAAAATTAATGTTTTGGACATTGAAACAAAATATAAAACATCTGGATTATCCGATTACGATTTTGAAAATGTGCTTACCAATGTTCTGAACAGTGAAGTTAAATCAAACTTTAGAAATATGCTACAAGTTTCCATAGATACATACATCGAGAACAAACGTAAAAAAACAGAAGGTATTACTTCTAACCAACATATTGATCAAAGACGTGACAAACTCCCTAAGTGGCTTCAAAAGGACATGGGACGGGAAAAGGAGCAGCAGGAAGAAAAGCTTTCAGCTTCAGAGGAAAGATGGTTGAATGATTATTTAAAATGGGATAATGAAGACTCGAAAAAAGAAAATGATTCAAACATTATGTCTTCTGAAGAAGCAAGGGCAAAAGAAAAGTGGCTTACGGACTACTTAAATAATTGGTAATTAAAGGATTTAAAATAAAAAGTGCAGCTGCTATTTAAAAATAATAGCAATGCTGCACACCTGAATGTTTTTGATCTTTATGTAAATTATTCACTCATTTTATCTTTTAGGAGACCTTTTTGATATTTCAAGCCCAGGCTTAATAAATATCTCATAGCCTCAGTCCGATTTGTGAAGTTAAAGCTTGTTGTAAATTCATCTAACTCATTTAAAAATTTGTTGCTTAATTTGATATGAATACTGGAAAATTCATCTGGTTTCTTTTCATTTTTCATAGCTAATATATTCCCCCAAGATCTTATTAAATCTTATTGTAACATGTTTTTCCATATGATATACTATACATAAATTATACACGCATGTATCAGATGTGTATATTAAAAGGAGGAATTTATGATATGTTTGATGCTTTAGGAAGATTGGTTGATACCATATTTACGGAATTCAGAACATTGGGGATTTCAATCTTTGCGATCGGAATTATTGTTATGGCTCTTCTTACGGCTTTTGGTGGCGAAGAAAACAAAAGAACTTTTCAAAGAGGATTTATTACGTGTATAGCCGGAATTATTGTATTCTTCTTAGCTAAACCAATCATTTCGTTTTTCCAAGGCAATTTGTAAGAAGGAAAGCAACTTGAATAAGGGGGGATACTTTGGCTGAAGAATCCTATTACGTCCGAAAACAAAAAATGAGAGATGAAGGTCAGATTGAAATACCAATGAATGTTGATACCTCCCGTTACTTTATGGGGACATTCCGTTGGGTAGATATTTTGTACACAACACCCTTTATTATCTTGTCAATCATCTTGATCTATATCATGTATAACCTAGGATACCTTAAAGCCGGTAACGTTGCTTTTACCGTACTGCCCCCTGTACTAGTATTATGTCTCTTGTGGATCAAACACCCAGACAGAAAAAACATTTCTTTAATTCGGCAAATGTGGTGGCAAATTAAGTTTAAGAAAAGCAAAAAGGTTTATGAGTATTCAAAGGAAAGGGCAGAAGACATGAAAAATGATATTCGGACCCAGTTAGGCATTTTTAATATTGCTAATGACTGTATTGAGACGTTGGATAAACGCATTGTTAAAGTCATTGAGGTCTCTAGTGTCAATTTAACGGGTATGTCCAAAAATGATAGAAACCGAACATTAAAGTCATATCAAAACTTTTTAAATAGCTACCCTCCTTCGGATTTCCCAATTCAAATTGAGCAGCAGTCTAAACCTGTAAACCTTAAATCCTATTTGAATTGGGTTCATGAAGAAACAGGAAATGAAAGAAATATGATAAAAAGAATGCTTGCAGAAAGCTATATTAATAAAGCAAACCAAATTCAAAAAAATAAAAAAATGGTAAGTAAGGCAAGGTATTTTATTATTTCGGAAAAGATTGGCGTCAATAAAGAAAAGGCAATAAGTAAATTAAGTCGAAAAAGCGAAATAATGATTTCTAATTTGATCAATATGATTGGAGACAAATACAGAATAAATGCCAACGTTTTAAATAACGAAGACCTTTTCAAACTCATCTATTCTAGCATTGATTATGAATCAGCCCAAATTAATCATGAAATTGATCTTAGTAAAAATATAGCCTTCCCAATATCTATGGGCGACACATCTTATCAAGGCATGCAAGAGGAATGGGAAGAAACAAAGCAGAGAAAAATTCTTTAGCTTATTAATTTAAAGGGTGATAACACATGGCTCTCTCCTTTTTAAAAGGAATGTTCCAAAAAAATAAAAAAGAATTCAACTATGAGGATACGATCGATGAAAACAATGTAATAACCAGACAAATCAGCCCTGATTCCATTCAAATCACAGAAGATTATGTTCGCAGTGGAAGTAACTACACAAGGACGTTAGTCGCCGTTGAATTTGAACCAATTTTAAATCAGGATAATATTCGGCGTATATCTGAAATCTCAGAAACGATCTCTATCGTGCAATATCTTGATTTTTACGAACCTTCTCAAGTCAGAAAAGAGTTATCCAAGTCCATTGATCAGAATAAGTCAAAATTAAAAGAAGAAAAGTTATCGTCATATGTGAAAGCCAAGGCTCAAGTTGAAATCGAAGATGCCGAAATGCTTTTACAAAACCTGGCCCGAAATAGTGAAAGAATGTTTATGTTTCAGTTCTTAATTCATATTGTTTCCTCATCCCTAGATGAATTAGAAAGTGTGACTTCCCTTGTTAAATCAGAAGTTGCCAGTATAGCGAAATTGAATTTTCCGAAAACAAGGGCGAAAGATGCTTTTGATAGCTTTTTACCAATTAACAAAAACAAGGTATACGATTTAACGTATCGACCGATGAACAGTGAAGCCGTGTCTTTCTTTTTTCCTTTTCATGAAAACGAAATTTACGATGAAAATGGGATTATCCTTGGGTCGAACATGGATACAAACAATATTATTATGGTCAATGATGAGACCTATTTAAATAAACACGCTGTCTACATTGGCACGACAGGAAGTGGTAAATCAACAGCGATGTTTTCGAATATGATGCGTAAATACATGTTTGGCAATCGCATTATTGTGATCGATCCTAAAGGGGAATTTGGTAATGTCTTAAAACGTATGGGGGGCGAGTGGGTCAAATTTTCGCTTGAGGGTGGTTCAATCATCAATCCTTTTGATCTCCCCGTTCGATCTTTTGAAGATAATAATGGCAGTTTACAAGCATCAAATCCATTGTTTGATAAGGTGTCAACCTTAATCACCTTTTTTCAATTAATGTATTCCAATATGACTGACCTACAAGCTGATGTTCTTTCGGAAATTTTATTGGAGCTTTATGCAGATGAACGTTTTGGAAAATCAGTCACGAAAAATACTGATTCAAGCCTGTTTTTAAGGTTAGAAAATACCGATTATCCAACGATGGAAAACTTGTACAATTTGTTATCTGAGAAAGCCCAAAATAATAAGGATCAATATAAAATCATAGCCGACTTTCATCAAACGCTTCGAGCATATGCTGTTGGCGCTTATTCAAACGTTTTTAATGGCTACACGAATGTCGATGTGAACAATGATTTAATCTCCTATGATTTATTTTCGGTTTATAAAAATGACCGACTTGTTAAGCCGTTATATTTTCTGCTATTATCATCGCTGCGTAATGAGATTTTGAATGGGGATAAAGCGAAAACCCAATTATACATTGATGAAGCTCATATAATCGCTGACCCTAAAGTAACCGTAGCTATGGAGTTTTTATATGAAATGATGAAGGTCGTCCGTAGCTTTAATTGTGGCATTACCACAGCTACTCAACAAATCCAAGATTTTATGAGTGCAAAAGATGCCAACAGAAATTATGGGGATGCTGTTATTGCTTTATCCATGCAACAGATCATACTACCCATGCAGAAAAAAGAGGTCATGTTTGTTAATAATGAAATGCTATATGATTTTTCCGAGGATGACATTAACTTTCTCGAATTTAGTGAAGCAGATCGAAAAAAGAAGGCAGGTAAAGGATTTTTATTTGTCGGGAGTCGAAAAATTAAAATACACGTTGAGTTAACCGATTTGGAAGCAAAGCTCTGGTTAGATAAAGATTACTCTGCTTTGGAGATTTAAAATGGAAAACGCTAAAGCGATAATACAAAGTGTTTTCAGAACGCTCCTGATGAAAATACTTTTTTCTACTGGAGGACTCATTGCCGTTGGCATCATTTTAATCATTATCATTGTTGCTAGCATTCTCCCAAATGATGATGATTTTTCTTTAGAGGGTGGAGGGCAAGTTGTCTCAGAAAGTGTCTTGCAGTGGAAAGACGATATAGCAAAAGAAGTAGAAAGGCAAGGCATGGATAAAGATATCGTTATTATTCTTTTGGCCATTCTGCAGCAGGAGAGTGGGGGCAATTTGAAAGGATCGAACGGTGATATATTTCAAGCGTCTGAATCTAAATGTGGTCAAATCGGATGTATAACAGACCCTAAAGAGTCCATTGAACAAGGCGTGAAACAGTTTAAAAGAGTGCTTAAAGCATCACATAATAACATTAAGGTTGCTATTCAGTCTTATAACTTCGGTATTGGTTTTGCTGATTATGCTCAAAAGCAAAATGACGGAAAATACAGTAAAGAAATTGCTATTGCTTTCTCAAAAATGCAAATGCAAAAAGTGGCAAACCCAAGTAATTATACGTGTATAAGACAAGAAGGAAAAAAATATGGTGCTTGCTATGGCGATATATTATATGTTTCTTCCGTTATGAAATATGTTGGAGAGATTAAGAGTGGAAAGCCCCAACCGACTAATTATGATGGCGAATTAGGATATCCTTTAAAATCCATCACTGTAACAAGCGAATTTGGGCGCCGAATCGATCCGATAACCGGGGAGAAGGGTGAAGATCACCACGGCATTGATCTAGCCTGTACAGAGGGCGTCACTAAGGTTTACGCCAGTGCTGATGGCGAAGTGTTGCCAACTAATCATAGTAGCAGCTTAGGAAACTATGTGGTTATCAAACATGACGATCATTTCTACACAGGCTACGCCCATATGAGCCAAAAGATAGCCCAGCCGGGAGAAATCAAACAAGGCGATCCCGTTGGGATTTGTGGAAGTTCAGGTTCAGCAACAGGGCCACACCTCCATTTTACGGTTCAAAATGACGATTTCTCAAATCCAAACAGAAAAAACTATAACCCAAGAAATTACTTGGACTTTGGAGCAAGGGTTAAATAAAAAAGGGGGGGCATCTTGCGAAAGTTTATATTTCCCGTCATCACGATAATTTTGATCATAGCCGTAGTCGTGTTTATCGTTCAAATCAAAAATGTTCAAGAAACAAATAGCGAAATTAAAAAGGAAAACAAGGAACTGAAGCAGGAAATTGTCAAAACAAAAGAAGCGAACAAGGTTAAAAGCCAAAACAAAGATGAACAAACAAGGGATTTAAAAGATAACGTAAATCATGGAGATGGCTCAAACACCTTTGAATCTGATGCGCATTGGCTGACCAAAGAAATATATCAATCAACGGATCGAAAAAATTTATACATTGCCATCAAACCTGCCATTTCAGACGATATAAGAAAACAATTGTTTGGTGATAAAATCCCCAAACATAACGATGAAGAACCAAGTATTACGAAAAGGGTTAAAGACTTTGAGTTTTACGGCAAATATAAAAACAGCAATAAATACTCGTCTATTGTCACCTTTACTTTAGAACTTGTAGGCCCAGAAGTGACTGAAAAGCATTTTGTTGTCGTCAATATTGACATGGAAAAGAAAAATGGCAAATGGTTAGTTACTAAGTTTGATGAAATAACCTCAAGGAACGAATAAAAGGAAGTGATGGGTTGAAAAAATATGTGCTTATTTTGTTTGGTTTATCAGTAATGCTTATTTTAAGTGGCTGCTCGAATATTGAAAAGGATATTGTCGGACATTGGAAAGTAAAAGAAGATGATGAAGCGCTGATTGATGAAGGTAGCGATATAAGACTAAATGATGATATGACAATTGAAGGATTCGAGGGATATAAAACATACAAAGTAGAAGAAGTAAAGGATAAGGATTATGATTACCTAATATTAAGTGGGGGATATGACGAAACTAAGCGATTGCAAATTAAAATGAAGGACAAAGACACGCTTTCAATTCATGAAAAAGGTACGGCTGGTAACGGTGATAAATTAGTGAGAATTGATGATTAAGTCAATTGTTGAATCGTTCTCCCAAAAAATAACGGTACTAGAAGATAGAATAAAATATTATCTTTTTGAAAAAAAAATCAAAAAGGAAAATGATTACTACCAAAAAAAGTATAAACGCCCCATGAACAAAGAAGAAGAATCACAGTATAAATTCTTTTTATTTAAATTTTATTCGTTTCCTTTAATGATTATTGGAATAGTTATTTTCTATTTATTATTCATTAAGGGCTAAAACGAGAGGGTGATAACACGGTGCTCCAAAAAAAAAGAAAAAAGATGCTTTTAATCCTGGTGGCTATGTTTCTATTCCTTTTCATTTTTATGCCTAGTGCAAACGCTAAGGAACCTTCGACTGATAGCTTAGAACATGGAGGAAATAGTCTCGATCAGGAAATTAATAAACCATCAAGCGAGATTAGAAACGAAATCGATTCAGATACAAAAAAGCAAGGTGGAAAATATAAAGAAAATAACCTAGGCATAAAAGAGGGAGCTAAAGGTGATCTCTATCATGCGCATAAAAAGGCATTTGATAAATGGGAAGATGATGTTCCCGGTGGTGGCGTTTTTGTCGATCTGATAAAGAAATTAAATTACACAAAAGGGAAATTTGAATGTGGCCACTTCGATGTTTTGTGTAATGTGGTTAATATCGGATATGTCACAGGTGGCTCGATTATTGGTGCGCTCTTAGACCCCATCAGTAAATTAGCGATTACCCCTGAAAAAATATTAGATGATAACAACTTGAATAAATTCAAAGAATCATTTTCAACTTTTACAAACTCTTTATTGGCCGTCTTTATCCTGTTTCAATTAATGAAGATATACTCTTATCGCATGGTGAATCATTCTGACACAATTAATGTCTTGAATGAAAAAATTGTTAAAATCGCTTTTGCGTGTATCTTTCTCTTTTCATATGATTTAGTCTTTCGATTTATACTTGCCATACAATACCGTGTGAATTATGGCATCTTTGATTACATTAGTCAAAGTAAAGAATTAACCAATAACATCATGCTTAATTTACTATTAACGCCAAATGGCACCTTATTTATTATCCTTATTCTTATCTATGCCGTACTGCTTGGGATCTTATTTATTCAGATGTTATATACATTTGCGTTGGTTGGGGTGTTCTTTGTTGTCGGCCCCGTTGCAGTCGTCACAATGGTTAATGATGAATACAACATGTTTAGTATGTGGTTAAGGACCATTATTTCTAGGTTTTTAACACTTGCGCTACAAGGATTGTGTGTTGTTTTATGTTTCTCATTTGCTTCCGATATCTCCTTTGTTATCGAAGGTGACGGTACGGCGTTTTTTATGAAAAAAATAACTTCTATCGCTTTTTTGATGGTTGGGTTAGCGATCCCATCATTACTCAAAGAATTTGGTAATAGTAGTGGCAGTGGCCGGGGCGCTATAAGTGGCGTGAAAACCGTCACACGTATGTTTAGAAGATAGGGCGAGAGGGTGATAACAAATTGGAAAAATTAAAGCAGGGCTGGTTAGCAATTGTCTTAATAAGCTTATTTTCGTCCCTAGCTATCTCTTATATTATTGGAGGATTCCTTTATCAAATCGTTAAAAAACTAAACGTAAGTTTAGTTGATGCGTTAAAGCAACCGATAGAAATTTATCAAACAATATTAGGTGATGAGAATTTAAAAATCGTTTTCCCTTTTATTCCAATAGCTTTGTTTTGTGCAGCGATTTATCTTTTCAGGAAAAATATTTTTGACATCAGCTTTAAAAGTGCATCCGATTTCGGAGTCAAAGGGACGGCGAAATGGGGAAACCCTTTGCTTATGTTAGATGGAAAAACCCTTTCGAAACATGCCGATTTCAGTAAAGGCGACTATGGAAAAGGGTTAGAAATGGAAGAAGGCATTATCATTGGAAAGGTGCCTAAAAAAAGCAAGGCTTTAATTCTCCCCAAGCATACCAAATTGGATACCATGAACGTTTATGTCAATGGCCCTTCTGGTAGTGGTAAAGGTCAATCGTATGTGATGTCAAATTTAGTTAGTATCAGAAACGAATGCATTATAAACATTGATCCTAAGGGTGAAAACTATCATGTCACATCTCAATTAAAAAGAGATCAAGGCTATCGTGTTTATCAAATTGATTTCGCTGACTTCAGCAGTGCAAAATACAACCCCCTAGATTATGTTAAAAATGATGAAGATGCTCAAAAAGTGAGTGATATCATTTCAAAAAACAGCACCAAAGACGGCAAAGAAGATTTCTTTAAAGAACGTGCTCAAAAGTTATTAGCTGGTCTAATAAGCTATGTTAAAAGTGAATTTCCTAAAGAACAGGCCAACATGGCACAAGTCATCAATGTCTTTAATCAACATGTGTCTGACCCTAAAAAGTGTGATGAATGGTTGGACGACATGCCAGATGAAAACCCAGCAAAAGGGTTATTGATTAGTGTTCTTGGTGATTTAACATCAATGAATACAAGATCGGGCATTTCATCAAGTTTTCAAAGCATGATTAGTATTTTCCAATTAAACAGAATCAAAGAGATGACCAAAACCAGTGATTTTTCTTTTGATGAATTTCAGAAACATAAAAGTGTGCTATACGTAAAGATTGCTGTACCGACTAATCCTTATGCTTCCCTAACGAGTGTTTTCTTTAGTCAAATGATCGATCGCTTTTTTGAACTAGGGGATATAAACCCAATTCCCGAGTTAGACATACCAGTCCATTTTCTTTTAGATGAATTTCCAAACATCGGTAAGATAGACGGCTATGAAAATACACTCTCTTTATGCCGGGGTTATAAAATTTATATGCACACCATTGTCCAAGATATTTCACAATTACAAGATAAAAAGTTATATGGGAAAGAAGCCACTAAGACCATTATTTCAAATCACTCTGCCATCCTTATACTAAAAGTTGGGGAAAAGGAAGGGGCAAAATACTGGTCAGATTGGATAGATGCCACCACAGTAAAATATAAAAGTGAATCCACATCTGTTTCAAAGCAAGGGAAAACAACAAATCGTTCTGATGTTTACGAAAAAAGAGCATTGCTGCCTGCAAATGAATTAATGAGCATGGAAAAAAATATAGCGTACTTATTATTAAAAGGGAAAGACCCATTAAAAATAGAAAAGGCATGGCAATATGACCTTTACCCTGGGTTGCTTTTTGATGAAAATAGAAAACCAAATTATAACCAGAATAGAAAAAGCCTTGGGTACAAAACGCCTGTAAAAGAAGAAAATATTAACAAAGGTAATATAGACACTTTTGAAGATTATCAAAAACAACGAGCACAGCAGAGAAGGTTAGCAGATATAGAGGTGGCTGCTGCTGTTTCGTCAAAGAGTGAAAGTGTAAGCGAAATGGTTGTTCAAGAAATAAATTCTCGTGTGGCAATGACATCAGAAGATGAAAAGGAATTTAATCAACTTAAACAAAAAAAGCAGCAAGAGGAAAATAAAAAACCAAGAGCCGTTGATGATGTTAAAAAAGCATTTGAAAATGAAGTGGAGCAGCAAAGGCAGTTGGAAAACACACATGATGACATTATGGCGCACATGATGAATGTGAATGAAGATAATGAGACAACAGATATTGATGATCTCTTGACCCAAACTGAATAAAGCTTCGTGATCTGGAGGGTGATAACACATGATTAAAAAAATAAACCGATTCGGTGAAATAACCATTAATAAAAATGAAGCACTCGTTACCATGCCATTGATACGATTGGAAACAGAAGAAATAGAAGTGATAGAAGAAAATTATAAAGAAAAAATCAAAGAATTAAATTATGCAGATGCGTTTTACTATGCTGAATCAATAACAAGCATTAGGGATCGCTTACAAATCACCTATGATATGACAAATGCCTTTGATTTTCACCATATACGACGGATACAATTTGAAGAGATGTTTCCCTATTTTAATTCCATGATCGATATTGCTAAACAGAATGTTTCTGTTCTCTGGGAAAAAAGTAATTTTGCCATAGATATCAAAGAAGAAAAGGTTAAAGCACTGCTCTTTGATTTTGAAGGGTTTAAACTCTATAAAAAGGATAATAAGGTTGATGGTTTAAAAGAGTTAATATTGTTGGCTTTAACAACGAAACACGCTATTTTAGGGAAACCCAAAAAGTCAGATTTTATAGAGCAAAGGGAAAGAGTCTTCCTGTTCGCAGAAGATATTATTCATTCAAAAGACATTGAGGAAATGGAAGATGTGATTCGCTCCTATGAAAATCAAATTCAATATGAAGAGACCCAAAAAGAAATAGAGCAAGAGGAAAAAAGGCAAAAAAGCAAATGGAATAAAATGTTTAAAACCAAACGGTCTGATACGGCAGAAAAAGAAGTAGCTAGCACAGAAGATATGATTAAAAATAGTCTATATGAAGAACAGAATAAAAAAGAGTCAAATAATACCAAGCAAAAATCGAAGAGTAATTTAATGGATAAAATGACGAGTCCTAAAGGCATGGTGATAACCATTGTATGTTTACTGGCAATAGGGTTATTGTCTGTCGCCTTTGATAATTTTAGTAGTGCTGAGGAACCGAATGCATTAAGCAAGGCCAAGAAAAAAATACAGGAACAAAATAAAGTGTTAAGCTCCTATCGTGTCTATATCAATGCTAATGGGAACAAGGATCAAAAGGAAAAAGCTTACGCTCAGTTGGATAGGGTTGGCTATGAAAATTTAAATCAAAAAGATCAAAGTATTTTAGTGGATTGGTATATAGATCAAGACAAACTAACAAAGGCGATCACAGCAGATAAAAAGAATGCTTACCAAATTGGGGATGCCTTAATTAAAGAAGATGATGGGGAAGAAAGGTTAAAGCAATTAGCAAACCAAGTGAAAAATAATGAAGTCATAAACTTTGATATAGCTACTTTGGAAAATAAATATCAAACCATGATTGAAAATAAAGATATTCTTTTTAATCAAAGAAGAAGCAAAAAATTAGTTGAAGCTTACTTCATGACAAATCAGAAAGAAGAATTAGATAAGTTCATGAGTAGTATCAAGAATGATGAGAGAAATGACGTGGGTTCAAGTTATGATAATCTGAAAAAGTATTATGATGAGAAAATATCAGCTTATGATGAGAAGCAAAAGGCACAAACCGATCTTAAAGAGATTAACATCAAAATTGATGAACAAAATAAAAAGCTGAAAGATATAAAGGATGACGACAAGAAGAACGAAACAAAAGATGCGATTAAAAAGTTAGAAAAAGATAAGCAAGCAGCAGAAAGTAAGATTGAGGATTTCAATAATCGCATCAAGGAATAAAAAATAAAAATTGAAATGTGAGATAAAAGCTGATATGATATGAAATGTTATCACCC
>NZ_SLXK01000024.1 GCF_004341035.1 Scopulibacillus darangshiensis | reverse complement strand
TCACCCCGAAGGGATCAGCTTGCTTCCCGCGCTCGACTTGCATGTATTAGGCACGCCGCCAGCGTTCGTCCTGAGCCAGGATCAAACTCTCAAAAAGTTGTGATGCGCGATGCATCATTATAATTAAGTTGCTTAGCAACTTGTCATTCAATCGTTGTGATCCTTAGCTGTTTAATTCAAAAGGTTGCCCTTTTCAATCACGCTTGGCTTTTGTTTAGTTTTCAAGGAGCATTCTCTTCTCGATTCACTTCGACTTGCGTGACAACACCAACAAAATCAAAGTGTTGTTGCGCAAAGAAACTGAATTTCTCAAGTTAACATCGATTTGCAAAAACACGTTTTGTTCGATGTTGATGTTTTTGAGTGTTAACTCTTCTCGAATTTGCTTCAAACTTGCTGTTGAAGCGTTTTTTGATGTTGTCGTTTTTAACAGCGACTCGATAATCATATCATGCCGTGTTGTTCGTGTCAACAATTTTTTTCGGAAGTTTTTGTCGTTTTTGTTGAAGCGACCCTATTTATTATACAGACCCAAATTTGCTTTGTCAACAACTTTTTAGTTTGTATTTTTAAAGGCGCTCCTAACAGCGACGCTATTTATAATATCAGCTATCGTTTGCTTCGTCAACAACTTTTTCTAAAGTTATTCGGAAAATATCTATCATATAATTTGTCCAAGGTTTGGCACACAAGCTTGGTCTTTTCTGTCAGTATTGTTTTCGCAATTGCCGCTTCACACCCCGCGTTCATAAAGAAAATCATTTCTATTAGCTTACAACTATAAATGTTCCGGCAGATAATACTTATACATCTCCAATACATCTGTATGATCTTTTAAAGCAGACATCGTTTTAGGATGTGGCTTGACATAAATAATTGGATAATCTTTCTCCCCTAGTTCCTCTTGGATAATAAAGGCCACCTTTTCTTCATCAATTGAAAATTGAGCATCAATTCCTTTTTTTTGTTGCCACGGGCATCTAAAGGTTAGAGTGGTTGGAGCGTATGGCACGAGACTCCTGCGGGAAAAGCGCGTCCAAGTGAGACCCCGCAGGAGCGATAGCGACGAGGAGGCTCACGGACCGCCCGCGGAAAGCGAGTGCCAGGAGCGGAAATCACCTGCCAATGTCATACCTAACCGCGGAAAGCAAATAGACAACAATCTTTTAGGAAAGAGCTTTTAAATTTATTTGGGTTTAAGCATTTTGCTATAAAAAAAGACACGGCCATTTGTGGTCTGTGTCTTTTTTTAACAAATAATTAAATAATAGATTTAATTTCGAATTGAAATATAGTTCCAATCCTTAATGTGCTATACTTAAGGAAGGAGGTTGTCCATATGCTTTTCAAAAAATCGAGTAAGATAAATAGAATTAGATCGTTTGCACTGCTCCTTGTTTTTTTTGGATTCGCTATTATGTATGCTGCTCTCCTTTTTAAAACCCATTTCCTCATCATGAGCATTTTCATGATGATCGGGTTTATTTCTGTTTTGCTTAGCTCAGGAGTCTATTTATGGGTGGGTATGCTGTCGACCAAAACAGTGAAGGTCATTTGCCCTAATTGCGGCAAACCGACAAAAATATTGGGACGAGTAGATATTTGCATGAGCTGCAACGAACCTTTGACCCTTGATCCTAATCTGGAAGGTAAACCCTTTGACAAGAAATATAATCGGAAGAGCAGTTATAAAGAAGGTTAATTTCAATACACTGCTACATAATTCATATTAAAAAAAGCTGAGATCCTAGGTCTCAGCTTTTGAGTATTTTACCGTGTTCCCTGCAGTCAGGGCAGACGCCGTAAACTTCCATTCGATGATTCTGAGCGGAAAATCCTGTGACATGTTCTGCAAGAGCCTCGACCTCATCTAAACCAGGGTAATGAAAGTCAACGATCTTTCCACAAGAACTGCAAATGACATGGTAATGATCAGACGAGGCAAAATCAAAACGGCTTGATGAATCGCCATATGTCAATTCTTTAACAAGTCCTGCCTTCTTGAAAACCCTTAAGTTATTGTACACTGTTGCGACACTCATATTAGGGAACTTCCCCTCGAGAGCCTTATAAATATCATCTGCAGTTGGGTGAGCCATGGATACAATGAGAAATTCTAAAATGGCATGACGTTGGGGTGTGATGCGGACGCCTGATTCCTTAAGCGTATTAATCGCTTCTTTAATGCGCTCTTCAGTCATCGCCATGCACCTCGCTTTCAAAACATTTATTCTTAAATTAAAATAGTTATAATTTATAACTTAAGTTTACATGTCTATATAAACTATGTCAATTATTGTTTCCTGAGGCCACATTTATTTTTCATAAAAACTGACTCAATCCACATTTAATTTCGGATGATGCACCAAGCCCGCTCGTTAATAGCCCTTTTCTAAATCAATTTTGTTTATATAATCATTTTCACCGGCCAAATATTTGGATAAGTTCTCTTTAAAAATGTCAATTGACCTTGGTTGATACTCAGACGAAATCGAAGAAATATGAGGTGTTAATGTTACTTGATCCATTTTCCAAAAAGGATGTTCTTCATTTAACGGCTCCTTTTCAAAGACATCCAAAATGGCATGCGAAATCATCCCCTCCTTTAATGCCTCCAAGAGATCTCTTTGATCAACCGTTTTTCCCCTGCCTATATTAATGAAGACAGCATCCTGCTTCATTGCTTGGAAATGCGTTTTATTTATTAAATGGTATGTCTCTTTTGTGCTCGGTAAAACCGAAACAACAAAATCTGCATCCTTCAATGCATCTAACAGGTTACTGTTAAGGTAAATTTGATCAATGTTTTCAATTGGGTGCCCCGAACGGTTCACCCCTGCCGTTGTCATTCGAAAAGCTTTAGCAAGCCTGGCAATTTCGCCTCCAATGGCGCCGGGGCCGATAATTGTTATCCGTTTACCAGCCAATTCACTCGTTTTAACAGCTTTATCCCACTTGTGTTCCCTTTGATTAAGGTCAAACGTCCGCAATCTTTTTACATATTGTAGCATCATGCCAAGTGTATACTCGGCCATAGGGATTTTATGTATGCCTTTGGCGTTTGTGACAAGTATCCCTTTCTTATTAATGGCATCAAATGGCATCAGGTCAAGCCCAGCGGAAATTACCATGATCCATTTCAAATTTTCGGCAGCATTGATGATGCTATCCGTTAAATCTTCACCATAGGTTATGAGAATATCGGCATCCTTTAATCTGGTTGCTGCATCCCTTATATTTGAATGAAATGAAAATACGGCATTTGGAAATTCATTTATTAGGGCTTCCCTTAAATCCCTTCGAATTTTTGCAGAGGTTACGACATTCACGAGCTAGCAATCCCTTCCACAGTCATAATTTTTCAATGATTTTTATAAACAATGGAAAAGCGCGGATTGCTCCGCACCTTTTCCCTTTATTGATAACTCTTATGCCAAATTATCTTTAACATACTGGAGCACATCATCAACATGTCCGGCGACTTTCACCTTTGGCCATACTTTGGCAATTTCCCCGTTTTTATCAATGACAAAGGTCGCGCGTTGGATCCCCATGTATTCCTTGCCAAAATTTTTCTTAAGCTGCCAGGCGCCGTATTTTTCCGCAACCTCATGGTCCATATCCGCTAACAATGGGAAAGGCAGCCCATGTTTTTCAGTGAATTTTTGGTGCTTGTCAACCGGATCCGGGCTGATACCGAGTACAACAGTATTCAACCCCTCAAATTTTTCATTTTGATCTCTAAAATCGCATGCCTCCGTTGTACAGCCCGGCGTCATATCCTTAGGATAAAAATACAAAACAACATTCTTTCCTTTATAATCAGATAGTGTGATGTCTTCACCGCTCGTTGATTTCAGCGTAAAATCGGGTGCAGTTTGTTTATTTTCCAGCATTAGTCATCTCTCCTTACTATTTTTTAATCTGTCACTTTCAAAGCAATTTTGCCGAATTGCTCGCCATCCTCTAGCCTTTTCATTGCTGCTAACGCTTCTTCCAGTGGATAGACACTGTCCACAACTGGCTTTATCTGATGTTTCTCAATCAGGGAAATCATTTCATGAAATTCTTGAATGCTTCCCATTGTTGAACCTAGAAAACTGTACTGGCCATAGAAAAAATCACGCAAATTCATTGTGACCTCATCGCCTGCCGATGCCCCAAAGAGAACCAAAGTTCCGCCCTGTTTTAAGACGTGGAATGATTTCCTTAATGTAGCTGCCCCGACACTTTCGATGACAAGGTCAACCATCTCGCCCTTTAATTCCGATGCCCAATCCTCATTTGAATCGATTGCCAAGTCAGCACCTACTTCTAGGGCCTTCTGTCGCTTTTCTTCACTGCGGGAAGAAACAATGACTTTTGCATCGGAGGCTTTTGCCATTTGTATCAGATAAGTCGCGACGCCGCTGCCGGCACCGGGTATAAATACAGTTTGTCCCACTTTTAATTGGCCCCTTGTAAAAAGAGCACGGTATGCGGTTAAGGCTCCAAGGGGCAGAACACCTGCTTCCTCCCATGTTAAATAGCCGGGTTTCCTGGCAATTTGCCCGGCATCGATCACGATCTCTTCAGCGAATGTGCCGTGATCGGGTAATCCAAGAATTTCAAAGTGTTCAGGCGGTGCAGGAGTCTTGTCCTTCCAGCCAAGACTTGGGATAATCACCACTTCATCCCCTACAGTTAACCCCTCTACATCTTGACCGATTTCCGTTATGACACCGGCACCGTCAGAACCTATAATCAGGCCGGGTTCGTCTTCCTTATGACGTGTCAAAACGAATAAATCACGGTGATTTAATCCTGCTGACTTAAGACTGACTTTAACCTTGCCGTCACTGACACTGCTGGCTTCTATATCAGTGTAAGACACTCCCTGAAACCCGGCTGTCCCTTTATGTACGATTGCTTTCATTATAATCACCTCTAGTAGCTATTTTCTCAAAAGTAAGTCAGTTTCTCAAACATAACACTTCAGGCAGTATGGCTATGTTATAGTTTTATATGGGTGATACTAATGGATCTGCAAAAAATTCAAAAGAAAATCGCAATGGATAAAGGGATCATCGGCGAAGACACAGCCCTAAAAGCTTCGGTAATGATACCACTTGTAAAAGCGGACAAGACATGGCATATCCTCTTTGAAGTCCGTTCAAAAAAAATGAACCACCAACCCGGGGATATTTGCTTTCCTGGAGGCAGAATTGATGACACTGATCCCACTCCAAGGCATGCCGCACTCAGGGAAACAGAGGAAGAACTCGGCATTCGCGGCGAAGACATTGATATACTCGGGGAACTTGCTACTTATGTTCCATCCTCACAAATGCTGGTCTTTCCTTTTGTCGCTGCTTTAAGTCAAAATCATCAGCTGAACTTAAATCAAAGTGAAGTGGACTCAGTTTTTACCGTTCCGCTTAATTGGCTAATGAATCAAGAACCTGAAAGGCATATCGTTGATTATGACGTGAGGCCGCGTCCCGATTTTCCTTATGATCGGATTTATGGCGGAAAAAAATACCCTTTTCGGAACCGGCAAATGGCCGAAATGTTTTATAATTACGGTGACAAAACAATTTGGGGCTTAACAGCCAGAATTTTGCAGCATTTTTTATCAGTCATTAGCTGACTTTAAGCAGCTTTCCACCTTATGTCATTTGATTCATGACTTTAGTCTGCCCGCAAATTTCGAATAGGTGGAATTTTCCCGCAATTTATAGATTATTAGCGAATCGGCAATTTTTATGCATCTATTTAGCTAGAAAAAAAACAAATCTAATGGCGGATTAAGCTTGACAATATTCGTGTTACAATAAAAGGAATACAATGGGTATCTTATAGGGGGAGGGCTCACTCAAGCGTTGGAAAAGGGGTGGTGCTCGTGACAGTATTTGAGGCGTTATCACTTATGGTAGCCTTTGGCACACTTGTTGTCATACTGTCAGAATCAAAACATAAATAGACCTCCCTTAATTTATAATTCGGGAGGTCTATGCTGCAGAGCTCACCTCTAAAAGAGGTTTTGCCATTGTATCTTGCCGCGGGGGTGCCTCCCTGCGGTCCCTTTTTTGTTTCAATCCGATTTTTCTATGATTATCATACCATATTATTCGCTTCTGTAAATGCTTTTGTGTCGCTTCACAGATTATGACGTCATTCCTTCATTTATGAACTATTTTCTTCACTGATATCAAAACTTAAAATAACGCTCTTCAATTTCCAATTCCACATCATAGTCTTTAAACAGCCAAAGGAAAATCGATTTAAGCTTGATGATTTGGGGTTGTTTGTTTTAGACCATTGCAATGGCCAATATACTGTGGAAGAAATGGCTGAGCTTATGGAAAATGAATTTGGTGAAAAAGCCGAGCCCACTCTTCCACGCCTTGTGAAATTCCTTCAAATATTAGATACTAATAGTATTATTACTTTTAAAAGTGCCGGCATATAGCCGGCACTTTAATACTTTGTGAAAGGGCGATATCCAATGAAACAATTTACAGTATCAGAAAAACTATATAAAGAAGCCGAACAACATATTGTCGGCGGCGTTAACAGCCCGTCCAGATCATTTAAGGCGGTTGGCGGCGGGGCACCTGTATTTATGAAAAAGGCTAAAGGCCCCTACTTTTGGGATGAGGATGGCAACAAGTACATAGATTATCTCGCGGCATACGGACCAATCATCACAGGACATGCCCACCCTCATATCACGAAAGCGATTCAGGACGCTGCAGAAAAAGGCGTCTTATATGGGACACCGACATCACTTGAAATCACATTTGCGGAAATGCTTAAAGATGCCATGCCATCCCTTGAAAAAGTCCGATTTGTTAATTCAGGCACCGAAGCCGTGATGACAACTATCAGGGTTGCACGCGCCTTTACCGGACGAAGTAAAATAATAAAGTTTGCCGGCTGCTACCACGGACACTTTGACCTTGTTCTTGTCGCTGCGGGTTCGGGGCCGTCAACACTTGGTTCGCCTGACTCGGCTGGTGTAACACAAAACACAGCGGACGAAGTGATTACGATTCCTTTTAATGATGTCACAGCCTTCAGGGAAGCAATGACTATGTGGGGTGATGACATTGCTTGTGTACTAGTCGAGCCAATTGTTGGGAACTTCGGGATTGTTATGCCTGAAGATGGCTTTTTGGAAGCAGTCAACGAGACTGCCCATGATGCCGGGTCATTAGTCATTTATGATGAAGTCATTACAGCCTTCCGCTTCATGTATGGCGGTGCCCAAAATCTGCTTGGTGTGGAGCCGGATATGACCGCAATGGGCAAGATCATTGGCGGAGGTTTGCCTATCGGTGCATATGGCGGGAAAAAGGCCATTATGGAACAAGTAGCTCCTCTGGGACCTGCATATCAGGCAGGTACAATGGCAGGTAACCCCCTATCTATGGTAAGCGGCATCGCCTGCCTTGAGGTTCTTAAGCAGCCAGGTGTCTACGATAAGCTCGATGGGCTTGGAAAACAATTAGAAAATGGCATCCTTAAAATTAATGAAAAATATAAGCTGCCGATCACCATCAATAGGTTAAAAGGTGCTATGACACTCTATTTCTCAGATCATGCAGTAAAAGACTATGATGGTGCAAAAGGAACAGATGGCGACCTGTTTGGAAGGTTCTTCAAGCTAATGCTTAATCAAGGAATTAATTTAGCACCATCGAAATATGAAGCCTGGTTTATAACAACGGAGCATGGGGAATCTGATATTGAGGAAACGTTGAAAGCCGTTGATGTTGCCTTTTCACAACTTACTTGAAGATAAAGGGTTTTGAAAGAGTCAGTATATGCAGACTTTAATAAATGGGGTTCTAACTATTGCTTTTCTAGACTAAGCATTGTATAGTCAGTGGCGAACTAAAGATTTACATCATAAAAAGGGGATAATTATACAAATGAGACTCGGTGCCCGAAGTCTAAAAACGGGATTAGCAGTAACACTCGCACTATTTGTTTCAATGTTTTTTCATTTAACGCCTTTAACGATGAGCGGCATCGCTGCGGCGGTTGCTACTCAGCCATCTGTTCACCGTTCGATTCGAACGATGATTGATAATGTGCAAGGCAACATTATCGGTGCAATAATAGCCATGCTTTTTGTATCATTCATTGGTTCCAATCCATTTATTATCGGGCTTGCGGTTATTATCGTTATTGTGATCCAAATTCGATTAGGTCTGCATTCTACCCTTACGCTGACAATGGTCACCGTGATAGTCATTATGGCAGGAACCCCGCCTCACGGCGATTTTACGATGTTTGCCATCGAACGTGTCCTCCTTGTTCTCATTGGTGTGTTATCAGCAACATTTGTGAACCTTGTCCTGCTGCCGCCAAAATATGAGAATAAACTCTATTATACAATTTTAGATCAATCGACTGAGCTTTTTAAATGGATTCGACTTCTCAGTCATCATGCTTCTGAACACACGAAGATCAAAGATGAATTGACAATCTTTGATAAAAATAGATTGAAAATCGATAATTATTATCATTGGTATAAGGAAGAACGCAATTATTTAAAAAAACACAGGTTTGCCAAGTACCGCAAAGCGGTTATTTTTCGGCAAATGATTACAGCAACGAAAAAGCTACATGATATTCTAAGAGCACTCGATCGTAATGAAAATGCCTTCCATCAGCTTCCAGATAGCTTTAAAAAAACGCTTCAAGATCGTTTGGAAGGCTTGATGACTTACCATGAGCGCGTTCTCTTAAAATTTAACGGAAAAATCCGCAGTGAGCACCATGAGGAGCATACCAAAGGGTATTGTGAATATAAGGGGAAAATTACGGATTCCTTTATTGAAAATTACCGTAAATATAACTCAGAGGAATCCAACTGGTTGACCTTTTTCCCATTAATTGGTTCGATTATATCCTATAGTCAAAATATTGAACATCTTGACCAACTTGTTGAAGGCTTCCAAACCTTTCATAAAAAGGAGAATAAAGTTAATTTTGTCGAGGAAAAACCAGAGTAACAAAAAAGGCGCTTGTGCAAACTTATGTCCAAATCCACCTGCTTTAGCAGGTGGTCGTTTAAGTTCATCATAGACAAAAGAAAAATCAACGATTTCGTTTATTTTTCGCAAAAAGTTATCCTTTGGAACGGCTAAATCATAAATACCCATATAAGCACTTAATGGAAGTTATTGTTGTTGCCGAATCATGTTACCCACCCACTTGAATTTGATTATTCAAGAAATAAGGCATAATTCCCTCAAAAAAGTGAGGAATTATGCCTTTTATACACTAAGGATGTTATATGATTTTACCACTCGGTTGATTGGAGTGGAAGGCACGAGACTCCTGCGGGAAAAGCAACAGCTGAAGACCCCGCAGGAAGTGTTTTTCTTCCGAGGAGGCTGAAGCGTTGCCCGCGGAAAGCGAGTGCCTGCAACGGAAATCAACAACCAAGTTTACAGCGCCTACTTTAGAAAGGACTTATTCAGTGGCCTCGTGCAATATGATCTCTTTAATGCTTCATTCGCGGGTCTAAAGCGTCGCGCAGACCATCGCCTAGCAGGTTAAATCCAAGCACTGTCAGCATAATCGCTACACCCGGAAAGATAACTGTCCACGGGGCATCTTGAATATATTCCCGTGAATCAGACAGCATTCTCCCCCATTCCGGTTCGGGAGCCTGTGCGCCCATTCCTAGGAAACCTAATGCCGCAGCTTCAAGTATCGCTGTCGCAATACTTAGGGTGCCTTGAACAATAATAGGCGCTAGGCTGTTAGGCAAAATATGGTGAAAAAGGATTCTTGAGTCCTTCATGCCAATTGATTTAGCAGCCACCACGTATTCCTCTTCCTTAAGACTCAACACTTTGGATCGGATCAGCCGGCCAAAGTTTGGCACGTTAACTATGGCAATCGCAATGAGCGCATTTCTTAAAGACGGACCAAGAATAGCAACGATGGCAATGGCTAGTAAAATACTTGGAAACGCTAAAAGAATATCAAAGATACGAGATATAATCATATCCACAACTTTTCCATAATAGCCGGCTAAAATCCCGAGCAGCGTCCCAATGATAATAGATCCCATAACCGCGATAAAGCCAACCCGCAATGAAATTCTGGCACCGTACATGACCCTGCTTAAGATATCCCTGCCAAAATCATCGGTCCCAAACCAATGATCCGCAGAGGGCGGCTGAAGGCGCATGCTCAGCTTTTGTTCATTAATACCTTCGGGTGCAAAAAAACTTGCAGTAAAAGCTAAGAGGATAAGAAAAATGACAATTAAGGCACCAATCAATGCCAGCTTGTTCTTTCTAAAGCTTTTCCAGACTTCGGAAAACAAAGGAGTTGATTTTTCCTCTTCTATTTGTGGATCAACTGGTGGTTTATTTGTTGCTGTTTCAAGCATTTGCTAACCTCCTCCTTAACGGTATTTAATACGGGGATCAAAAACGGCATATAGAATATCGACAATTAAATTGATCATGACAAAGAAAAAGGCGATAACAAGAATACCAGATTGGATGACTGGATAATCGCGATATTGGATCGCATTATAGACGTAGCGTCCGATCCCTGGCCAGCCAAAGATCGTTTCAGTTAGGATCGCCCCTCCGAGAAGAAGACCAGTCTGCAAACCAATAACCGTTAAAATCGGAATAAAAGCGTTTTTTAATGAATGCTTGTAGACGATCCAAAACATTCTTTGCCCTTTAGCTCTAGCTGTTCTAATATAGTCGGATCTCATCACTTCAAGCATGCTTGAACGGGTCATTCTCGCAATGATGGCCATTGGAATTGTTGCTAGAGCTACGCTTGGCAGGATTAGGTGCTTGATAACCACCCAAAACTGATCAAACCTTCCTTGCAACAAAGTATCTATAAGAAAAAAGTGTGTAATGGGATTGACGGCATTACGAATATTATCGCGGCCGATAGATGGCAGCCAGTGCAGTTCTAGAGAAAACCCCCATTGCTCCAATAAGCCAAGCCAAAAGACAGGCATTGACACACCTATTAATGCAATAACCATCGCTGTAAAATCAAAGATGGAATTTTGCTTCCATGCGCTGATGATACCAGCATTAATACCGAAAAAGATAGCAATGATCATTGCAACAAAAGACAATTCCATCGTTGCTGCAAGATGCGGCCATATTTCTTGACTTATCGGGGCATTTGTTCTTATCGATGTTCCGAAATCCCCTGTCAAAAGATCTTTAAGGTAACTCACATATTGTACGAACCATGGTTTGTCCAAACCTAGAGCATGATGGAGGCTTTGAATCGCTTCCTGTGTTGCTTTGGTCCCTAAGATGGTCTGTGCCGGGTCTCCGGGTATTAATCTAATAATAGAGAACACGATAAGAGACATACCGAATAGAACAGGTATAAGCATAAGTACACGGCGTGTTGCGTAAGAAAGCATGATGACTCACCTCGATTTATGTAGAAACTTGTTTAGCGAAAATGGAAAGGGTATAAGGATATACCCTTTCCTTCATTTAGCTTTTCTTATTTGAAATAGACAGTGTTAAGTTTATCTGATCCTGTTGGGTGAGGCTTAAAGCCTTCAATCGACTTTTTGCCGACTAATGCTGGCTTTGAGTGAACCAGTGGAACCCATGGCGCATCCTCATGAATAATGACTTGCGCTTTCTTATAGAGCTCGTTCCGTTTATTTTCATCCGTTTCAGATTGGGCTTTAATAAGCAGTTCATGGACTTTGTCATTAGCATATCGTGAATAGTTATTGCTTCCGATAGCATCTTTGTCAAGCAGTGTGTACAAGAAGTTATCGGCATCACCATTATCTCCAGTCCAGCCTAACAAGAACATTGGCGATTCACCTTTTGACACTTTTTCGAGATAGGTTGACCATTCCATGGTAACGATCTTGGCGTCAACACCGATTTTCTTAAAGTTAGCCTGGATAGCCTCGGCTATTTTTTGCGGTGCAGGCATATAAGGTCTAGGGTTCGGCATCGTCCAAAGTTCAGTTTTAAAACCGTTTGGGTAACCTGCTTCGGCAAGTAATTTTTTCGCCTTTTTCAGGTCGAAGTCGTAAGGCTTAATATCATCATTGTAACCGGCTATGTTAGACGGCATCGGGTTCTTTGCCGGTTCACCCGCCCCCGCAAAGAATGAGTCAATCAGTGCTTTTTTATTTATCGCATGATTAAGCGCTTGACGAACCTTCTTTTTATTAAATGGTTCTTTTTCTACATTAAAGCCGAGATATCCGACGTTCATTGGCGGACGGTAGAAGAGTTCTAGATCTTTATTGTTTTTAAGGCTTTCAATATCACTTGGGTTTACGCCATCCATTAAATCGATCTCACCATTTTTAAGAGCATTTAAACGTGCGGTGTTATCAGGAATAACCTTAAAAATAACCTTATTAAGCTTTGGCTGTCCTTTTCTCCAGTAATCATCATTTTTTACTAGCGTAATGGTGTCTTTTGATTTCCAATCTTTAAATTTAAATGGACCAGTTCCGACCGCAGCCTTCCGGCCATAATCCTTTCCGTATTTTTTGACAGCTGTAGGGCTGGCAATGGCAAAAGGTGACATCGCAAGGTCTTTCAAAAAAGGTGCTGACGGTCTTTTCAGTTTAAACACGACCGTGCTGTCATCCTTTGCCGTAACGCTTTCAATAATGTGGCCTTTATCACCTTTAAAGCCGCCGAACATTGAAGGATAATAAGCAAATTTCCCTGATTTCTTTCCGGTCATCCAGCGGTCAAAGTTAAATACAACAGCTTTTGCATTAAAATCTGTACCGTCATGGAATTTTACCCCGTCGCGGAGATGGAAGGTATAGGTTAAGCCATCATCTGAAATATCCCAGCTTTCCGCTAAACCCGGACCGACATCAGTTGTTTGCCCTTTGTATTCCACAAGGGTGTCGTAAATGTTTTTTGTAACTTTAAAAGATTCGCCATCGGTGACAACGGCGGGATCCAATGATGTCGAATCAGCCCCGCGGCCAAATACTAGAGTCGTTTGTTTTTTGCTGCCGCCAGATCCGGAACTGCTTTCATTCGAAGAGCATCCCGTCAAGGCAATTGATAATATAAATACAATAGATAAAGCCATTAATAGGATCTTTTTCACATAAATCCCCCTCTTTTCATTAATATAAATGACAAGCTGTCAAGCGTCCGTCTTCAAGTTCTTTTAATTCGGGCACCTTCGTTTTGCAATGGTCCATTGCCATCGGACAGCGGTTATGGAATGTACAGCCGCTGGGCGGATTGGATGGGCTCGGCACATCACCGGACAAAATGATCTTTTCATTCTGATAATTAGGGTCAGGCACCGGCACAGCTGAAAGCAGCGCTTGTGTATAAGGATGTTTTGGATCTTCATATAGCTCTTTGCTCGCACCGAGTTCAACGATTCTGCCCAGATACATGACTCCCACACGGTCACTAAAATGGCGGACAACACTTAAATCATGTGCTATGAATAAAAAGGTTAGTCCAAACTGTTCTTGAAGATCCTGAAGAAGGTTCAAAACCTGTGATTGGACGGACACATCAAGTGCGGAAACAGGCTCATCAGCGACGATAAGCTTGGGTTTAACGGCAAGCGCTCTGGCGATGCCGATTCTTTGCCGCTGCCCGCCGCTGAATTGATGCGGGTAGCGCTTGGCATGATAGCTGCTCAAGCCAACAACTTCAAGCAATTCCCTCACCCGTTTTTTGCGTTCTTTCTTACCCCCGAGCTTATGGACAATCATCGGCTCCTCAATGATTCTTCCCACTGTATGGCGTGGGTTGAGCGATGCAAAAGGGTCCTGGAATATCATTTGAATATCCTTACGCAACTCTCTAAGCTCAGATTTGGCAAGCTTCGTCATGTCTTTTCCTGCAAATACGATACGGCCGGCACTAGGTTCTATCAGCCTTAAGAGCATTCGGCCTGTTGTCGATTTCCCGCAGCCGCTTTCACCAACTAAGCCGAGGGTTTCACCTTTTTCTATGGCGAAGCTGACACCGTCGACAGCTTTGACATGGCCTAAAGTTCTTCCTAAGACGCCTCCCTCAATTGGAAAATGCTTTTTGAGATCGTTCACTTTTAATAATGATTCACCCATGACTGACTCCTTTCTATTCCCTATATAACAGACAGCGAACAAGATGTTCATTGCCTGTTAGCTGCGGTTCCTGCTCCAAACAATCAGTCATGACATACTCACATCGCGGTGCAAATTGACATCCTTTTTTGATAGAGCCAGGTTTTGGCACGCTTCCTTTAATAGAATAAAGCCGCTGCTTCTTCTCCCGCATATCTGGAACAGATTGAATAAGTCCCTTTGTATAAGGATGTTTTGGATTATTGTAGATGTCTTTAACTGTTCCCTCTTCTACAACCTTACCGGCGTACATCACCACAAGCCTTTGGCACATTTGCGCCACAACCCCAAGATCGTGAGTAATGATAATGATGGCCGTCTTAGTCTCTCTGTTCAGCTTTAACATAAGGTCAAGGATTTGCGCCTGAATGGTGACATCCAAGGCGGTTGTAGGTTCATCCGCAATAAGTACTTTAGGATCGCATGCCATGGCCATGGCGATCATCACACGCTGGCGCATACCGCCTGATAATTGGTGGGGGAATTCATCGACCAGCTCATCAGCACGCGGCAGCCCTACCAGTTTGAGTAAATCAATTGCACGGGCTCTCGCTTGCTTTTTGGAACATTTTCGATGAATTCGAATCGCCTCGATTAATTGACTCCCAATCGTAAAGACGGGGTTGAGCGATGTCATCGGCTCTTGAAATATCATCGCGATGTCATTGCCGCGAATTTGCCGCATTCTTGACTCTGAGGCATAAGTAATATCTTCACCATTGTAGAGGATCTTGCCGTCAACGACTTTGCCCGGCGGCGATGGCAATAATCCCATGACCGACAGAGACGTAACGCTTTTGCCGCATCCCGACTCCCCGACAATCCCAAGTATTTCTCCTTCTTTCACATGAAAGTCAATGCCGTCAACAGCTGGCACTTGTCCATCGTCTGTGAAAAAATATGTTTTAAGGCCTTTAACATCTAATACCGGATCTGTCACTTTCATCACCCCCCATGTTGTAAGATCCAACGGAATAATATCTTTTTGAATCCGCTTCCATTTTAAATTTTACATGAAACGGTGATTATTGACCACTTAATTTTTAATTAATTCGAAACAATTATTTGTTTTTAAATTTTACATTACATTATTGCAATATTATATAGAACGCAAAAAGAGAGGGCGCATGCCCTCTCTTAGATTAATTTAACCTATTCCTCCAGCTGCTGAACCTGGAACAGATTATAATAGCTCCCTTGCCGTGCCATCAATTCTTGATGATTGCCGATTTCTGTGATCTGGCCACGCTCGATGACGACGATGCGGTCGGCATGGGTGATCGTTGACAGCCTGTGGGCGATGATGAAGGTTGTCCTGTCCCTTGCCAATTGGTCCAAAGCCTCTTGGATCAGATGCTCGCTTTCCAAATCTAGCGCTGAGGTTGCTTCATCCAGAACCAAAAGCGGCGGATTCTTCAGAAAGACTCTAGCGATTGAAATTCGCTGCTTTTGCCCGCCTGATAACTTAACGCCTCGTTCGCCAACCTGTGTATCGTAGCCTTTTGAAAGCTCCATTATAAAACCATGGGCATTGGCTGCCTTCGCCGCTTCAATCACTTCATCATCCGTCGCATCAGGACGGCCCATTTTGATATTATTTTTCACCGAATCACTAAATAAAATAGTGTCCTGCAGCACCATGCCAATCTTATCCCTTAAGCTTCTGACCTCGAATTCACGGATGTCGTGGCCATCTAAGATGATCCCGCCGTCTGACACATCGAAAAAGCGCGGGATAAGACTAACAAGGGTTGACTTCCCGCCGCCGCTCATACCGACAAACGCCACAGTTTCCCCAGGTTGAACATCCAAATTAATATGTGATAACGCTGGGTATTCTTCACCATCGTAATAAAAGGTAACATCCCGGAAATGAACATGACCCTCTACTTTATTTAATGGTTTGGCATCTGCCCGGTCTTCGATATCATAGCCTTCATCCATAAATTCAAAGACACGGTCCATCGAGGCAATCGCCTGGGTTAAGGTTGTTGATGAATTCACGAGCCTTCTTAACGGACCGTAAAGTCTTTCCATATATCCGAAAAAGGCGACAATCGTCCCAATTTCAGTTATATTGCCGACGATGACAAGATAAGCCCCCACCCCAATGACGAGGAGCGGCGCGACATCGGTCATCGTATTGACAATCGCAAAGGTCTTGGCATTCCATGCGGTGTGATCCAAGGCCCTGTTAAGAAAGTTATGATTGCGTTTGGCAAAACGTTCTTGTTCAACATCCTCAATCGCAAAGCTCTTAATAACATTCATCCCTTGAACCCTTTCATGCAAATGCCCTTGAACCTCTGCTAGTGCCTGTGAGCGATTGCGTGTCAATTTTCGTAAACGCGCATAAAAGACCTTAATGGCAATGCCGTAAAACGGGAACATCACGATGGAAATTAAGGCCAGAATCCAGTTCATCCAAAACATGATCAAAAGGGCAATTAAAATCGTGATCATATCAAGCCAGATGTTCATTAGCCCTGTCATGACAAATGCCTTTGTCTGTTCAACATCATTTATTACCCTTGAAATAATCTCTCCGGCCTTGGTATTGGAATAATAACGGAGACTAAGCTTCTGCAAATGGGCAAAGAGCCGGTCGCGAATATCATATAAAATTTTGTTGCCCGTCCATTGAGCAAAGTATTGCCGGTAATATTCGATCGGCGGTCTGAGCACTACAAAAATAAAAAAAGCGCCTCCAATAACATAGAGAAGCCTTTTCAGCTTTTCAGTATCCGATAATGACGTATTAATGATATCATCAATGACATATTTGAGAATTAAAGGTAATAATAATGGGATTCCAAACTTAAGAATACCGATAAAAACGGTAATAACAATTTGCTTCGTATACGGTTTGACAAAAACCATATAGCGTTTAATACTTTCCAGAAAGCATCACCTATCTTCTAACCCTTTTATATACTTTATACCACTTATCCACAAACTTTTTATCAAACGGACCTTTTCGCTCCTGAATCCAGTCTATTAATTCTTGAACATGGTTTTTCAAAATATTATCCAGCTTCTTAGGATAGTTCATTCTTCGCTTGTGAAGTGAATATTCATCCTCATCAAGAAGCTTATATGACATATCTGGAAACACCTTTATATCAAGGTCATAATCGATATATTTCAATGCCTCCTCATCCCAGGTAACAGGAGAACCTAGATTGCAATAATAATGGATCCCATCTTTCCGGATCATACAAATAATATTGAACCATTCTTTTGTGCTGAAATAAGTAATCGCCGGTTCTTTTGTCCGCCACTGGCGGCCATCCGACTCACTGACGACGGTTTGATCATTCGCTCCGATAATCGTTTTGGCTGTCCCCTTAAGCACCGTCGTTGATTCCCATACACGGTGAAGTGAGCCATCATGTTTGTAACTTTGAATTTGAATATTTTGACCGACACGAGGAAAACGCATTGTCCGTTCCCCTTTCAAAGGAAATTGTTCATTAACTAAGATTATAACTGTAAGCGGATAAGAATTAAATGAATTCGATGCTTTGTTGCAAAAGTTCTTTTATAACATGTACCACATTTCGGTTCTTCATTACAAATCTCATGTTAGGCGAAAGTAAAATTAGTAAAGACTCCTTATCAGATTTGATAAGGAGTCCATTCGTGCAAGGTGAAGTTACTGTTGGTTTTGGCTTTTCTTTTGTTGTGATTGTTGGTTCTTCTGACGCACTTGCTGTGCATCAGTTTCGCTGCCAAATTCTGCACCGAATTGGCCAGCTTGACCAGCTTGTTGGCCAGCCATGTTTTTACCAGCAGCTTGAGCGTTTTGTTGTCTAACTTGTTGAGCGTTAGTTTTAGACGCTTTTGGTTGCTTTCCCATGAGTATCACCTCCACGACTATTAATGTAACCACGTTAAAAATTTTTATGTAAAAAAATTTGGCCCAATTAATTTCCCGCCAACTGGGATAAAATAAGCTCAAATTTTATTTTAAAGGTGGTTCAAAAATGTACAGTGGAAGGGATTTTACCGAGTTGTCGATGATGTCGGTTACTGATTGGCATACCAATGAACTCGCTTACTTTCATGAATGCTTGAAGCAGATGACACCGTATTTGAACAGTGAAGGCGTCCAAATTCGTCAGGATGTTGTCGAAGAAATTGAGTCGCGGGGCGGGATACACAAAGCATAGGAATGTGAGGCGGTTTTCGCTCCGCCTCACATCCTCCTAATTAGCCTTGATATATTTCATGACTTTTTGGTGCGACACTGGAAAAGGAAAGCTGTCTAAAGCTGCCTCCTTAACCCAGCGATATGTCTCTCCATCTTCCCCAACTGTACTGATATCAGCGGTGTACACGTTTAGGTGCCACTTAATGTGGGAAAATATATGTGTAACAGTTGTCTCTATATCCTTAGGTTTGACTATGATGTTATAGCGATTTTTCATTTCGCATTCTATAATACCATCTAAATTGTCTTGTTCGGGTTCCACAGAAATCATAGGGAATTCCCATAAATTAGCGAGCAGCCCTTTGTCAGGCCGCTTTTGGATCAAAACCCGCTGATGTTGATCCTGCGGGACAACAACAGCAAAATATAGTGGTTTGGGCGGTGTCTTTTTTTTCTTAACAGGATATTCAAGCTGTGCGCCCTCTTCATTGGCCAAGCAGTGTGCAGCGATGGGGCAGACATCACATTTTGGCTGTTTGGGTTTGCAAACGAGCGCTCCGATTTCCATTAAGCCTTGGTTAAATCCTGAAGGGTCTGTTTCGGGAATCAGATCGTAAATGATATTCTCAAATAAAAGCCTCGTACGGGCTTTTGCGATATCGTCATCAATTAATAGAACTCTTGACAGGACACGCATGACATTGCCATCGACTGCCGGTTCCGGCTGATGGTAAGCGATGCTAAGCACAGCCCCGGCAGTATATGGTCCGATGCCTTTAATCGAAAGGATATCTTTTTTATTATCAGGTACCTTGCTGCCGTATGTCTCGACGACTTCCCTTACACCTTTTTGCAGGTTGCGGGCACGGGAATAATAGCCAAGGCCCTCCCATGTTTTTAAAACCGTTTCTTCATCTGCATAAGCTAAATCATTTAGTGTCGGAAAGCGGCTGACAAATGTATTATAGTAGGGAATAACTGTATCAACTTGTGTTTGCTGAAGCATGACTTCGGAGATCCATATATGGTAGGGGTCCTCTGACTGTCTCCAAGGCAAATCTCTTTTATTATCGTGAAACCACTGAACGATATCACTGCTTAATTGTCTCGTATCAAGAGAATATTCAATTTTGTTCATCAATGAACGACCTCCTGTTTTGTCATTATTTTTCATTTAGGCGCCCGTAAATGCCAGCCCATTCATAATGTATAATGTTAACAAGGCTTTTTAAAAAAGGAGCTGTACATACCATGGATACCGGTACACACGTTGTTATGGGGCTGGGGCTTGCAGGACTTGCCACTCTTGATCCTGTTGTCACGCAAAACCCAGCAACAACACATGCCATCCTTTTTGGAACTATGGCTGGTTCATTAATTCCTGATATCGATACTGTATTGAAGTTAAAGAACAATGCCATATATATTAGACACCACCGAGGTGTAACACATTCCATTCCGGCAACCTTTCTTTGGCCAATACTGATAATTGCGCTGATCATGCCATTTAATCATGAGGCAAATGTTGTGCATGTCGGATTATGGACATTTATTGGCGTCTTTTTGCATGTCTTTGTTGATATCTTTAATGCTTACGGCACGCAGGCAGTTCGCCCAATTTCCTATCGATGGGTGGCGCTCGGCATCATAAATATCTTTGATCCGTTTATTTTTGTTATCCATATCATTGGGTTTGCCGTCTGGTTTTTATTTGGTCACCCCGGCTTTACATTTACTGTTATCTATATCGTATTGTTTATCTATTATTTATGGCGTATCTATCACCATCATAAAGTTGTTAAAAGAGTGAAGGCGATTCTTCCCGATACACTTGATGTGTTTCTTTCGCCGACGATGCATTGGTCAAAATATCATTTGGCTGTCAAAGCCATTGACTTTTATTACGTGGGTGAGGTTTTGGGCGGGGCGATCAGCATCATTGATACCTTCGAACGGATTCCCGTACCGGATACAGATGTGATCAACCTGGCAAAAAAGGACAAAAACCTCAAGGCATTTCTCTCGTTTTCTCCTATATACCGCTGGCAGATTAATCCTTTTGAAGGCGGATATGAGGTCAGGTTCACTGATTTACGTTATCTATCGAAAAGCCATTATCCATTTGTTGCCGCAGTATGGCTTGATGAAGATAACAAAGAGATCATCAGTTCCTTTACGGGATGGGTTTATAGTGAGGAAAAGCTTAGGAAAAAGCTCTTCCCATCAAAAGGAAGAGCTTAATTCCGCCCTTCCCTTTTTTTCCCTAACATTGAAATAGGAAACGCTTCAAGCTCATTAGAATCTCCCCGCCAGCCCCAGGCAAACGTTCCGTTCATATAAGAAATTTTAAAAAGTTCATCGGGATTATTGCCGATTTCGTATATTTCATCCGGCTTAAAATCAGCAGGGTTCAATAAATACGCTTTCGCCATCATCGCTTTTCGTTCATAGACAGCGAATTCGTTAACAATCCCCATTTGCTCAGCTTTCTTCGCTTTTTCATTAAATTCAGCAATAGCCTGCTTTAACTCATATTCACTCATGTCACTAAATCGCTTTTCCATTTGGACTTGCCCCCTGTTAAATATACCAATACTATTATAAGGGATATGAGTATAAGAGCAAAACGTAAAAATTTACTAAAAGAAAGCAGGGATCTATATGTCATATATAGTGATTACCGGTGGCGGTTCCGGGCTTGGACGGACTCTCGCCTTTGAATACGGCAGCAGCGGCTTGCAGCCGATTTTACTAGGACGAAATGAAGAGAAATTGAAAGCTGTGCAGAAGGAATTAACAGATAAGGGCATCGAGACGGTGATTAAAACATGTGATATTACCGATTCAAACGACATTAAAGCTGCGGCTGGCGAACTAACGGCTACCTTTGAAATTGACATGTTGATTAACAATGCCGGTATAGGCTTTTTTGGACCATTCGAAAGCATGACGGAGGATGAGATTGGGGTTATGATCGATACCAACATTAAAGGAACGATCATGATGACACAGTCCTTTACACCGTATTTTCACAAAAAAGGCCAAGGAAAGATATTAAACATCATTTCTACTGCAGGGTTAAAAGGTAAAAGGAATGAAGCGGTCTATTGCGCAACAAAATTTGCAGTCCGCGGATTTTCAGAAAGCCTTAAGTCGGAATGGTCTGAGGAGGAAAACCTCTCTGTAGTGAGTGCATATATGGGCGGCATGAACACACCCTTTTGGGATGAAACAGATCATATTGAAAATCCGGAAAAACTCGCGTCACCCGAGGCGGTCGCAGCTTATATTTTCAGGCATGATGATGGCCGGGATGACATCCATGTCAATAAAGAAGAGCTAAGGGAATTATAGGAATGTTCTATTCTTCCTCCCTCAGCTCTGCAACAAAAGCATCGATCATAGGGAATGGAAATCCCTTTCGGTAAAGATATTGTTTGACCTTTTGCTCAAACTCTCTGCCATTATGCCGCGCGAATTTTCTCGCGGCTTTTTCTCCATGTTTTTCCAATGCCTTCCACTCATCTTCTTCGGTTTGAGGAGAGATGCCTGTTAATACTGGCTTAATAACATTTGTGTTATACCCGCGCTGCATCAACAATCTGCTTAAGCGATTGTGTTCTTCCGCGGAAGACCGCTTTGCCTTTCCCGCTGATGCTTTCTTCTTTAAATATTTGCTTGCATTGTCAAGCTGGGCGTCAAATGAGTAACTGCTTATTGCGCTGGAAGCATCATCCTCGCGCACCCCCGCTTTGTCCAATTCTCTTAAAATAAGATTGGGCCCTTTCGTTGTAAGACGTATCCGTGTCCTGACAAAAGCCTCAGCGAAGGCCCGGTCATCTAACAGCTTCTCCTTCAGCAATCTCTCTATTAAAGGATGAATCTCCCCTCGCTGAAAGCCTTTTTTCATTAAATACTCTTCCATTTCCTGCTTCGTGCGCATACGATAAGATAAATAGTTTATTGCTAGATGATAGATTTTAATTTGGTTTTCTTCAGATTTAATACTTTCAAATTGATCCTGTGTCAATTCCATACCCTTCCTTAATGCATGGACGACAAGAACATCCTCATGAACCTCTAAGGTAATAGTGCTGCCGGCGCTCTCTTCGAGGTCAATGAAAAAGTAGCCCTTTTTTCTATCATTTACTTGAATTTTCGATAGTTTATACATGTGATCACCTTTTCATCATCATATCATAGTTATTTACAAAAATAAGGAGCGATTCTCTTGAATATCTTAATTACGGGAGGTACCGGGTTTGTAGGACAAGCGTTGTGCGCATACTTTGCCAAACAAGGCGATGATGTCTTTATTTTAACAAGACAGCGGATTCAAACCAATAAAAAGGACAACATATATTACATTCAATGGCTGAAGGAAGGCAGCTCACCGCTTGATCAGCTTCCGCCGATTGACGCAGCCGTTAATCTCGCGGGGACGTCCATCAATAGCGGACGCTGGACAGATAAGAAGAAGGAAGACATTATGCAGAGCCGTTTAAAGGCGACAGCAACACTCATTGAACTCATATCTCTAATGCCCATTAAACCCCGCGTTTTGATCAACGCTTCAGCTGTCGGATTCTATGGCACATCAGAAACCGCGGCATTTACCGAAAGCGCAAGTTACGAGAACGGCGATTTCCTTGCTGATGTTGTCTACCGCTGGGAGGATGAAGCGATGAAAGCTGAACATTTCGGCATTAGAACTGTCTGCACACGATTTGGCCTAGTGCTTGGACGGGAGGATGGCGCGCTGCCGCGGATGATTTTGCCTTATAAAATGTTTGCCGGCGGGACGGTGGGTTCAGGCAGCCAATGGGTGTCGTGGGTCCATATTGAAGATCTTATCAGATTGATCGCTTTCGTCATTGCGAGCGAACATGTCAACAGCCCTGTCAACGTCACAGCACCACATCCCGTTACGATGAAAACGTTCGGCAAAACAATTGGGCGGGTGATGAAGAGGCCGCACTTTCTGCCTGTCCCCTCCTTTGTCTTAAACCTTGCTTTAGGGGAAATGAGCACCCTTGTGTTAAAGGGGCAAAAGGTCATTCCCGAGAAAGCGCTGGAAAATGGCTTTGTCTTTAAGTATCCCGAGCTTGAAGAAGCTTTGATGGATCTATTAAAAAAAGATAAATAAAAATTACAAATAAATGACATAAGTTTATAACACCCTTAACAAAATTTGCATTCACTTTTTATAGAGAAAAATAAAAATAGCCTATTTTCTTTTATTAAAAAATCGGCTATACTAATTCCAATTTCATATGGGAAGGCAATTGGCTGCGCCACCAGTTTTTCTCTGGTTCTAGTGGGTTCGATTCCCACCCCGTAAAAAGGATATGACATTCACCCGAGCGTTCAAATGCTCATCTGGAGGTATGACAGGTGTTAAAGAAGCGTGACCTTTATGAATGTGGCGCCTTGTTTGATTTGATGCGTGATCCGGACGTATTTCCTTTTGTCAGGGAAAAAGCTTCGACGGCTGAAGAGTATCTGTTCAAGACGAAGCAGATTATCGAAGCCGAGGAGGCGAACAATGTTATTTCAAGGACGATCATCGATGAGTGGAGCCAGCCAATTGGGACGATTACCTTATATGATATTGATGATGGTGCCGGATTTTTGGGGACCTGGCTAGGAAAGCCTTATTTTGGCGTGGGCTATAATCAAAAAGCAAAGGAAGCATTCTTTTCCGAGCTGTTTTATGAAAGAGACATCAAAACCATTTTCATGAAAATCCGAAAAACAAATCTCCGCTCACAAAAAGCGGCATTAAAAATTCCTTATGTTAAATTAGCTGATGATTTTTATCCTGATGTATACAATGCAGTAAACGGAAATGGCACGTCAAATCATCTCTTTGTTGTGACGAGAGAACATTATCTGCAGCACCAGCAAAGAATCCAGCTGTATACAGCCAAAATCGACGAATTGAAAGAAGCATAATGTATGAGGATGCCCAGGGGAATTTCCCGGGCATCCTTTTGTGATTAAATCACCCGCTCCTTGGAAACCATAGGTTGAAAGGAGTGATAGTTCATGGCTTCAAAGCGTGATTCCGCTACAAAGCAGGGCAAGTTAAGGAAGACACAGTCCGTTCTTTACCAAAGAGAATTTAAAAGAGCAGACAACGCCTACCAGAACAGCAAGAAATCCTAAGGAGGACGCTACGTTATTATGGACAGAAAAAGATCACCGCAGGACCATATTGCTAAGAATGAGGATGTCGAATACACACAAACACTAGATACCGATGATCAAGAAGCATTAGAACGGGCCGAACAAGCTGATAAACGCGCAGAAAAAGAACAGGGCTGATGCCCTGTTCTTTTTGGTGGTGAAGATTATTTAAAAACATGTTTGCTAACAGACATTGGCGATCCTGCATGTTTATCAAATGGCTCTAATTCATAACTGTAAGAATATGTTTTATCTGCATATAGCGTATATTCCGGGTGTGTTCTCATCCCCCAGCTATTGTCACCGCCAACACCCATTTGTTTGTAGTCTAGATCCAGGACGACTTGGTCACTTTCTGGAATCTCATAGGGGTGATGGGCCTGCTCTAAATCCCCTTCTGTATAATGAATCGCACTGAAGTTGATGAGCGGCATTCCGATCGCCATCAGACCTTTTCCATTTTCATTGGTCATCGTCAGCCAGCGGACATCCGTCCGGTTTCCCGTTTCCTGTGGCTCGAGATACGGTACGAAGAAATCATCGACATTGCTGCGGAAGACACCGACTTTTGCTCCGGTTTTTCGGTCCCAATATGTCTCCTGCGGGCCTCTTCCATACCAAGTTATTCGGTCGAATTCTTTTGGCAAGGTAAGTGTTGTACCGACCTTTGGAATTTCAGGCAGTCCCGGACCAGGATCAAGGGTGTTTTCAACATGGACGCAGCCATTGCCGAAAATAGTATAAGCCACAGAGTAATCAGATGCCTGAGTGGTAGGGAGGCTTCCATCAACTGTAATTTTTACGGCTTTGTCCCCTATTTTATTGACAGTAACATCCTTAACCATCATATTCTTGCCTGCATCTCTCCAGGTGCCGGTTCTTTCGGGCATGCCATTTCCCTTGTCATTATCCGTAGGAGCCCGCCAGAAGTTTGGCACTGGACCGGTTTTAATTAAGTCATCGCCTTTGTAACGGAAAGATGAAAGTGTTCCTTTTTGTTTATCAAAACCGATTTTAAATGTTTGTCCGGTCACTGTTACCTTATCGTTATCTTGCTGAACTTTAACTTTGTCATCTTTTGAAAGGGTTCCTGCAATTGCTTCAGGTACTTTATAAGGAACCTTGAACTGAGCCCCGGCCACATTATGTCCTTTTGATGCCCACTTTGTATCCTTTTTAAGGGAAAAGTTAATGTCCAGCCAATATTCAGCACCCGATTTTAATTTAGGTTCTTTTATCGGCACTGTAATATTTTTGCTTGATGACGGCGCAACATTAAGACCTGCTAACTTGCCTTTTTGTACAACTTTGTCATCTTGCTTTAATGTCCACGTGGCGTCATATTCATTAAGATTTGTGAATAAAAATTGGTTAGTAATATTCACCTTACCATGGAGCAAATCTTTCGGCTTAACCTTAATGTTTTGATATACCTTTTTTACTTCATAAAGCTCGGGTTGTATCTTTCTGTCAGGAAAGACAAGACCATTGGCCTCAAAGTTATCGTCATTTGGATAATTGTCATGCCAATCGCCGCCAAATGAGAAGTAGCCGCCTGTTTTCTCACCAGGTATGGGGCGCCATATCGCCTGTTCTACCCAGTCCCAAATGAATCCGCCTTGCAGATTAAGGTACTTGTCAATGACATCCCAGTATTCTTTTAAATTTCCGACACTGTTCCCCATCGCGTGGGCGTACTCGACCAATACGAGCGGTTTATCGTTACCGGATTTCCCGTAGTCCTCAACTGAAGAGACTGTCGGATACATCCAGCTTTCCATGTCAGCCCAGCGGCTGTCGCCTTCATAATGAACTAATCGTGTCGGGTCATGTTGACGGGCCCAATCCGCCATCTTCTTGAAGTTGGTGCCGCGCCCTGCTTCATTGCCCAAGGACCAGATCAATACAGATGGATGGTTTTTATCTCTCTCAACCATGCTTTGCAGCCTGTCGATAGAAGCCGCGGTCCACTCTGGATCACTGGCTGGCACTGTATTTCTGACGCCATGAGACTCAAGATTAGCTTCATCAATGACGTAAAGGCCATATTCATCACACAGTTCAAGCCACTTCGGATTGTTTGGATAATGTGATGTTCTAACCGCATTGATGTTGAATTTCTTCATTAGCTTGATGTCTTGAATCATTCTTTTCTCACTTACAGCTTGTCCATCGTAAGGATCCGTTTCATGGCGGTTAACCCCTTTAAAAACAATAGGCTTGCCATTGATCATCATTTGCCCGTCTTTTAAATCAAATTCCCGAAAGCCAACCTTGGTGCTTTCATATTCAATGGCTTTTCCTGACTTATCCACTAGCTTTAAAACGACAGTATAAAGATTGGGATGCTCAGCCGACCATTTCTTCGGGTCTTTCATAAGCTGTTCACCCTTAACGGAAAGTTTTTGATTATTGCCGAAAGAAATCGGCATCTTTATAGGCCTTTTTAAAACGGCGTGATTATGATCATCATAGAGCATCGCTTCGACCCGTTTAACGTCTTTTCCGCCCTCAGTAGACTTTGCAAGATTTACATTTACGTTCAAATCAGCATTTTTATACTGATCGTCTAAATCAGTCGTCACCTTAAAGTCCTGTATGTGTGTTTTCGGTGTTGAATATAGATAGACGTCACGGAAAATACCGCTGAGATCAATCATATCCTGATCTTCAAGCCAGCTGCCGTCTGACCACCGGTAAACTTCAACGGAAACGGTATTTTTCCCCTTATGAAGGTAATTTGAAATATCAAATTCTGCCGGTGTATAACTATCCTCGCTGTAGCCTACTTTTTGGCCGTTAACCCACAGGTAAAAGGCACTTTTGACTCCCTGAAAAGAGAGATACGTTTCTTTATCTTTCCAATTTCCCGAGACCGTAAATGTCCTTTTATATGAACCTACAGGGTTATAGGCTGTAGGCGCCTTAGGCGGTTTCGGATTTTCATAGCCTATCCACGGATATTGTACATTAAGATAAATTGGGTCACCATAGCCTTCGATCTGCCAATTGCTCGGCACCTTTATTTTGTTCCACTTGGACACATCATAGCTGTCCTTATAAAAATTCGTTGGTCTGCTGGCGGGGTTTTTCGACCATTTAAAAAACCATTGGCCATTGAGGGATTTAACATTTTTTGATTGTTTTTTATCATTTTCAAGCGCCGGCTTCAGCTTGTTATAAGGGATCATAGTCGCATGTGCCGGTTCCCTGTTTACTTGAAAAATCTCGGGGTTATTGTTCCATTCGGGTTCATTTAGGTCATCTGCAAATGCTTTTAAAGTAAAACTAAAACAAAAACAGACGACAAAAAAGAGAATAAATGGCAAACATCTTTTGAACATTTGAGTTACCTCCTGTTAGTTTATTAGTTAAGTAAATTAATTTATAAACTAACATATACACCATAAAACGGCTTAAATCAACAAGATCACCCCTTATTTTAGACTAATTATAATAATCAGTTACTTGTTACCAGGCATATCTCACTAGTTCATCCTCGCCGCTTAGGAAAATAATCTTAAGTATTTGCGATATTCTTCCAAAAGTGAAACCGCACTATGTTTATAATAAAAATAGAGAATCTCTAAGGTGTTTTAAATGCATAAAATAAAAACCCCGTACAGGCCAACACCCATACGAGGCTTTTAAACTATTTCTCACTCATCGTCTACTTTAAGTTTTCGAAGCGATGCGAAGAGAAATGCCAGACCCACGATGAGGATGACAAGCCCCCACCACAGATTGATATTGAATGGCAAATGCGCTTTATCAGGTTTGACAAATAAGCCGTACCCTGCAATGATGACCCCGTAGAAGGTTAGCAGCGAGCCAATAATCTTACGGAGGTCTAAATAGTCTCTTTTCTTAGATTCCATGGTTGAACCTCCTCCTTACCAGAACCAGATATTGAAGATAATAAGAATGACAAATGAAATCGCAGCAAGATAGCCCGGTCTTTTGAACCATGGGAGATGCTTGTAGTTCACCCGGTCAGAAAATCCGCGAACAAGGCCTTTCAGCTCTTCTTTAGGCTTTGGCTTCGTTATAAAGCTGACGACAATGGTGACGAGCATTGTAATGCCCCATGCCATAAAGGCACGCCAGAAGTTACCTGCTTGCGGGCTGGCATAGACACTGTCGGGCGTCGCGAAATAGAGAACGATTGCCCCAACTACCCCAGAGAGTAATCCCCAGAAACCGGCCCATGGTGTCGTCCGCTTCCAGAACATGCCGAGTAAGAATGTACCAAATAATGGCGCGTTAAAGAAAGAGAACAATGTTTGCATGTAATCCATGACACTTGGAAAGTCTGCAGCAATATAAGCCGTACCGATACTGACAACAACGCCTAAGACAATTGCCCAGCGGCCTACAGAGATATAGTGCTTATCAGTCCCATCCTTCTTGATATAAGACTGATAGATATCATATGTGAAAATAGATGTAAATGCCGTGATGTTACCCGCCATGCCGCTCATGAAGCTCGCAAGCATAGCTGTTAGTCCGAGTCCAAGCAGACCTGGCGGATAATAGCGCTGGATCAGCATCGGAAGTGCAAGATTGTAACTCGGCCCTCCCGGCTTGCCCAAATTGTGAAACAATACTGCAGCAATCAATCCCGGAATGATAACGAGAAAAGGCACAATCATTTTAAAATAAGTTGCAAAAATCGGCGTGTTCTGTGCCGCTCTTAAATTTTTTGCGGCGAACGCCCTTTGAACGACCAAAAAGTCAGTCGTCCAGTAACCAAAGCCGAGCACGAATCCTAATCCAAGGGTAATGCCTAGCCAGCTGACACCCATGGCATTCTGCGTTGGATCACCTGTGGTTGCCCACAAATGTCCGAAGCTCTCAGGCAGACGGCTAAGCATGCCATCCCAGCCGCCTAACTCGTGCAATCCGAGAATCGGTATAGGCAGCAATCCCAGCCAAATTAGGAAGAATTGAACGACCTCGTTATAAATCGAGGAGGTTAATCCGCCTAGTCCAACATAGATTAAAACAACAACAGCGGAAAATAGAATACTCGTCGTCAGCGACCAGCCGATAAGCACCTTAAAAATAAGACCCATAGAATAAAGGCTGATTCCTGATACTAGAACAGTCATGACCGCAAACGAGACGGCATTAAGTCCCCGGGTAGCCTCATTATATCGCAGCTTTAAGTATTCCGGGACCGAACGGATCTTTGATGCATAATAAAATGGCATCATATAAAGGCCCAAGAACAACATGGCGGGGATCGCACCGATCAAATAGAAATGTGTTGTCAGCATGCCATACTCGGCGCCTTGTGCCGCCATTCCCAACAATTCCAAGGCACCTAAGTTCGCTGATAAAAAAGCGATCCCGGTGATCCAAGTTGGAATTGACCTGCCTGACAGGAAGAAGTCTTTGCCTGTCTTCATTTGGTTTTTCAAGAAAAAACCAATGCCGATCACAAAAGCAAAATAAACGATGATGACGATATAATCGACTGCACCGGCATTAAATAGTGTTTTGTCCATGAATCTTTCACCCTTTAACTTTGATTTGATAACCGCTTTCAAAATATATGATTATTACTTAAATTTATTAATATAGTCAAAACTAATAGTTATTGGAGCCGTTGTCAAATCTCTTAAAACATTCTTCGAAACAGAATATCAGGCCTCTTGTACACTTTCCCTTGAATACAAACATCTATGGATGGCCATTCCCCTGTTGTCGTTAAAAATTCACTAGCATTCTCTTTAGCTAGTATTGTATCTTCTGATTTGATGCCTGGCAATGACGGGTTCCAGGCAAATGCCTGATTGGCTTTAATGATGACATCCGTCTCAGGCACAGCGATTATTTCCCTTGAATCATAACCAGTCAAACCGCCTTGATGGAGCTTCTTCCAGTCATCCGGGAAACCTGCCCTCTCATATTGAGCAACACCAGCTTTGAATACATCACATATTTTTTTCCCTGGTTTTGTGGCGTCGTTCATGACGGCATCAATCATTGCTAATTTATTTTTATTCTCGATAAGCTCTGCAGGGGGCTCTCCGAAGTAGACAAACCGTGTCGCATTGGCCACAAGTCCATGTCTTTCAGCGCAAATCACAATCATCGCATGTTTTTCCAGCCGCTTATCAGTCGGAATCGGGTGCCGGTAATTGTAGATCCGCTCATCTGTTGCCACAAGCAAAACTTGAAGATGAACCCCTTTTTCTATTATTTTTCCCGCAAGCATTGCTGCTATCTCGTGCTCTGTCTGACCTGGAAGGATTTCCCGGCAAACAGACTCCAAAGCCCGGGCCGTATCTTGACAAAGGCTTCTGTAACGGTTTATTTCTTCTTCATTTAACACCGTTCTCAGCGGAATAAGCGCATCATTCACGGCAAGCCAGTCCTTGAAAGGCGTATCCGTTGCCATTCTTTTGCCCTTCCCAATCTTTTCAACTAGCGGGGTAAGGTCACGTATCCAATCATCGGATAGGACCTCAACGTCAAAGCCGAGGGTCTGACATTCCTCTTCTAATATCCGGCGTTCTTCCATTTTTGAGGTCACAATGTAAACATTGTCTTGTGTAACGACAAGATCAGCAACCCCTTCAGGAACACTCTGAACAATGTGGTTATAGCGGCCGCCTGTCAGCCAAGAGAAGTTTTGCCGCCTCCGCAGCAGAATCCCATCAAAATCGTTCTTTTTTAAATATGTTCTCAATTTTGCCAGTTTCATTGCCGCACCTTCTTTAATTTTTATATCCGTTCGGTGACTGTTTGTGCCATTGCCAGGCATGTGCCACAATCTCATCAAGTTCAGTGTATTCCGGTTTCCAGCCAAGCTTTTCCTCTGCGCGATGTGATGAAGCGATAAGTACTGCAGGATCTCCCGGACGCCGCGGTGATACGTCAGCTTTAATCTCTCTGCCAGTAACCTTCCGGCATGTGTCGATAACCTCTTGTACGGAAAAGCCCTTTCCGCTTCCAAGATTGTAAATACCGCTTTCATTGGTGGCAGCAAGCTTCTTAAGTGCCAGATAATGGGCCTGCGCCAAGTCCATAACATGAATATAGTCCCGGACACAGCTGCCATCTTCCGTCGGATAGTCATCCCCGAAAATGGCTATCTTATCCCGCTGTCCAAGTGCCGCTTGGAGGACAATCGGTATCAGATGGGACTCAGGCTGATGATCTTCACCAATTTTTGCTTGCGGATCCGCACCAGCGGCATTAAAGTATCTTAAACAGACCGATTTAAGACCATAAGCCTGATCTGACCACTTCAGCATTTTCTCAATGGCAAGCTTTGTCTCCCCATAGGGGTTGGTTGGTGCGGTTTGATCGGTTTCCTGAATCGGAATGGATTCTGGTTCCCCATACACTGCAGCTGTAGACGAAAAGACAATACGCAACACACCGTAATGTACCATTTTTTCCAAAAGATTAAGCGTTCCGCCCACATTATTTTCATAATACTTTAGCGGATCCTGAACGCTCTCCCCAACTAAAGAGTCAGCGGCAAAGTGAACGACCGCTTCAATGGCATGTTTTTGGAAAATCTCATCTAATACCGCTTCATCTTTTAATTGGCCTGTATAAAGCGGTGCATTTAACACGGCTTCGCGGTGACCTTTTTGCAGACTATCCAAAACGACAACATCAAGCCCCTTCTCCTTCAAATAAAGAACAGTATGGCTCCCTATATAACCTGCACCGCCAGTAACTAAAATGGTCATTTCCCCGTCACCCTTTCAAATTCTTTAACACCATCACCAATCTCACTGATATAGAAGCTTGGTTCAAGTCCGAATTTTCCTGTGTACATCATAGTAACCTGCTCTTTAAAAGATTCAATCTGTTCTCCCTTTACAATACTCACTGTACAGCCGCCAAACCCTGCCCCAGTCATCCGTGTTCCAATGCAGCCTTTACAGTCTTGTTGAATATCAAATAACATATCCAGATGTTGACCAGTGACCTCATAATCGTTCCTTAATGATTCATGTGAAGCAATCATGAGCTTTCCGAAAGCTTCCAGGTGATCCGATTCTAAGGCTTTAACAGCTGCCACGACACGTTCATTTTCTGTTGCAACATGTCTCATTCTTTTTTCAACAACAGGTTCAAGCTTGTTTTTGACCTTTTCAATGTCATCTAGCGAGATATCAGTCAACGTATTGTATTCTGGATGAAGCTCTTGAATAGCGGCCAGTCCCCTCTGGCATTCAGCTATTCGCTCATTATATTTTGAATCCGCAAGGCCCCTTCTCTTATTCGTGTTAGTAATCACTAATTTATAATTTCCTAGCCTAAGAGGAACTAAATCAAACTCATGGGTCCCGCAGTTAAGAAACATGGCGTGATCCTTCTTGCCGAACCCGACAGCAAATTGATCCATGATACCACTATTTACGCCGATATAATGATTCTCCATTCTTTGACACAATAGAGCTGTATCTATAAGGGACATTGAAAACTGGCATACTTGGCAAAAGCCAAAAGCGGTGACCATCCCAATTGAAGCTGAAGAGGATAGGCCCGCACCGTTAGGGATTTCACCATAATAATAGATATCGGCACCCGTTAACTCTGTGCCAGCCTTTTTCAATTCACTTATAATGCCTTTCGGGTAATTTCCCCAGTCATCAGAGGTCTTGTAATCCAGTTGATTTATCGAAAAATGAACGGTTTGATCAGGGAAGTTTGCACTCTTCAAATGAAACTCCCCATCATGCCTGACACGGCATACCATATATGTGCCTTTAGACAATGCTGCTGGTAATACATAACCGCCATTATAATCAGTATGCTCACCAATTAAATTAACACGGCCAGGTGCAAAAAATAATCGGATATCGTCATTATTTCCCGGAAAATAATGACGAAAGTCGTCTAAAAGCTGTTTTTTTACTCCCAACATCTTCACCCCTCCTGTTCAAACTTTTTCATTGCTTTACGCAGCATATTCGCCGTTTCTTCAACCCTTGTCGGATTTGCAGCCGCCCAGCCTCCCGTTTCTGAAGAAGCATTATACTTAATCTTGTTTTTATCACGAAGAGGCGGATAAAATTCGATATGAAAACGGTAATAATCACTAACATCTCCACTATTCGACGGACGTTGGTGCATTGTCATCATATATGGGAAAAGCCGGTCGTAAATACAGTCCATCCCGCCTACAATTTGCTGCAACATGTCACCCAAAGCCTGTTTTTCTTCATCCGTAAATTCAGTAATCGCTAATTTTTCTTCTTTACTGACAATATGGACCCCGAAAGGATAATCAGTAAAGAAAGGGATAAATGCAAGAAAAGAATCATTCTCCATAATGACACGTTTGCCAAACTTTTTTTCTTCAGCAATGATATCGTCGAACATATTCCTTTGGTGTTTCTCATAGTACGCTTTAGTGTTTGCAAGCTCTGTTCTTATCTTCAATGGTACAAAAGGGTAAGCGTAGATTTGACCATGTGGATGAGGCATCGTCACGCCGACTTCTTCCCCGCGGTTTTCAAAAATCATAATGTATTTGTGTTCAGGGTCTTTTTCTAAATTGGCAAAGGTATCAGTCCATAGTTCGAAAAGTTTGCTCATATGATCCCTTGATAGATCTGGTACGGTTGCGTTATGGTCAGGTGAATATAAGACAACCTCGCATTTTCCTTTTGCCTCTTTCGTTTGATAAAGCGAGCCGCCGACATCATCCGGTTCTGGAGGATTTGGGGAAAGGACCGGAAAGTCATTATGGTAGAGGTGCACATCATAATGATCAGGCACCTTACCTGAACCGGGGCAAAACGGACAAGTATCTTTTGGCATGTTAGGACGTTTTTGCCGTGCCGCCGCCACCATTGTCCAATCATCCAGCAAAGGATTGTAGCGTAATTCTGCCATCATTTTTTCCTCCTTTAGATCAACACATATAAAACTACTTTATTAATTAATTTTATTAACTACATTATAAAATGGTTGAATAAAAATATCAAATAAATTAAATATAAAAAAATCCAGGAGCTTGTCCTGAATTCTTTTTTACAAATGGAACTATTATCTTTCCTTTTGCTCCTTTTGGTTCTTTTCTTTCCTTTTTTGTTTTTGATCAGCATAATCCAAATGCCTGGAATACTCTTCATCATAATTTTGCTTGTTTTTCTTATCGCTCAATACAGAAACCTCCAAGGAAACGCTGTTTTAAATGGATATATGTTTAAAATGTGTTAAATTCGCTTTTGATATACTTGACTTTTGATTTACTCTCAAGATTTTTATAAGTTATAATAGATAATTAAGTTTACTAAAATGAGGTGTCGGATGTGACAAAGTTATTGATGGGCAGCTTTCAATTAATGAAATCGCTTAACCGATCGTTAATCTTAAATATGATTCGCAGTGAAGGACCTATTTCCCGTGCAGAGATCGCGAAAAAAACAAGCTTAACACCGCCGACAGTCAGCAACCTTGTGAAAGAACTCATTGATACTGATATAGTAATGGAAAGCAATCAGGGTGAGTCCCGAGGCGGCAGAAAACCGACGATGCTTGTCATTAATGCCAAAAACTTCTATATTATTGGCGTCGATGTTGGTCCTTCATCTATTTATTCAGTTTTGACTAATTTAAATGCAACGGTTCTTGATTCAGTTAAAATTAATTTAACTAGTTCCATGACGAACGGCAAACTGCTTGAGGTTTTAAGTGATTCTATAAGGCAATTATTTCAACGAAACGCTAAAATTGATCAGGAACGAATGATTGGCATAGGAGTTGCCATGCATGGCATTGTTGATGTCGAAAACGGTATATCCTTATATGCTCCCATCCTTCAATTAAGGGATGTTCCAATTAAAGAACATTTAGAGAATGAATTTAAGATGGCTGTTAAAGTCGAAAATGATGCAAGGGCCATGGCACTTGGTGAAGCTTGGTTCGGAAACGGGAGAAAAACCGATGAATTCGTTTGTGTAAATGTCGGTGAAGGGATTGGCGCCGGAATCATAATTAATGGGAAGCTCTATCATGGCGATGATTATTTGGCCGGGGAAATCGGTCATATGACCATCGACATTAATGGTCCAAAATGCAGTTGCGGCAATTATGGCTGCCTTCAAGCTTTGGCTGCTGGCCCTTTTATTGCTGAAAGGATGAAAAAGGAAATTGCGATGGGACAAGAAAGTCTTATCACAGAAATGGCTGGCGGGGAGCTTGGCCTCATAACCGGTGAGCTTATTTATGATGCAGCGGTTAAAGGCGATCAGCTAAGTCAAAGGGTGCTGGACGAGACAGGGAGATATCTTGGAATAGGACTTACCAATCTTATACATACCGTTAACCCAAAGAAAGTCATCATGGGCGGCGGTGTTTCAAAAGCCGGACATTTCATTTTGGATAGCATAAAGAAAACGATTGAACAGCGCGGTTTAACCATTCAGGCAAAGTCTACCGAAATAACAGCTTCAAAACTCGGTGACCAGGCAGCGGCAATTGGCGGCGTTGCACTTTTGCTCGTCGAATTGTTTGCCACCCGATCGGCTGAGTAAAAAAGAAGACCAAAAGCGCGGGAGAAATGTCACGTGTTTTGGTCCTCTTTATATCTATTTATATTCGCCTAATATCTTGACAGCTTCTTTAGCAAGAGATGTGTCAACCGCCTTTTTCATGTCGACATCACCTGAAATGCCGCCTCTCGATTTATACCATTCATATTGTTTCTTAATATCATCCACGAACATTTTCCCATTTGGATCAAGTCCCGCCACATCGACCTTCTCCCATATTTTTGGATCCTTAAGCGGGGTGTATTTGGTCATAATGTTAATGATCCCATCTTTATCACCGGTTCCCTTTACAAAGACATCATTATAATCCCTAAGCCCTTTAAGATACGCCACCATGAACCGGAGAGCGACATCACGGTTTTTTCCAACGAATTGCGGTGACCCCAATACCATAGCGATTTGAGCCTTTGGTGCAAAATCTGTGGCATCACCGAACCTTACATGGATCCCTTTAGCTGTCCCTTTTGTAATCAAGGGTTCAATTTGCAGAGCGGCATCAATTTGTTTATTGCCCATAGCAGAGAGCATGTTGCCGAAATCTGACATTAGAACAAAATCAACATCTTTTCGAGTTAAACCGGCTGACTTAAGCATTTGGGAAAAGATATAATCATCAACACCGTTCTTTGTAGAAACGGCAATTCTCTTTCCTGTTAAATCCTTGTAGGATTTTATTTTGTCTTGTAAATCTTTGCGGATCACAAATGAGAAATAGGAGTGGCCTTTGATATTGTGGCCCTTATCAGCGATCATTTTGACATCTATGCCTTGTGCGATAGAATTAAAAAAGGAAGCTGAAGAAATCCCGCCCGCCACATCAACCTTTCCTGAAGCCAATGCCGGCAGCATGTCATCACTGTTTGAGAAGGTCGCGAATTTAATCTTAATATTGTAGTCCTTGAAATAGCCCTTCTCCTTAGCAATGTAAAAACCGGCTCCAGAAGCAGAGCCATCTTCAGCCACGACTACCGTTGTTTGCTTCTTTAATGGCTTTAAATCGCCATCAACCGGATCTGCCGATTGATCCACAAGTGTTTTATCATGCTTGCCCTCTTTATCGCTTTGACACCCGCTCATGACAAATGCCAAGAGCGGAATGACCAAAAGCAATGCCAAGAATTTTTTTGCCATCTTCTTAAACCTCCCCAACCAATTTAATTTTGACGTGATGCCTGAACCGCCGTTTGCAGGTGCTGCCAGATATCTACGAACTGTTCCGCCATTTTCGGATTAGAACGGACCATTTCCATATTTCGCGGCCTTCCCAAGTCGACATATTTTTCCCTGATGATTTGCCCCGGCTGAGAACTCATAAGCAAAATGCGATCACTCATAAGCAAAGCTTCATCAATACTATGTGTAATAAAAAGAACCGTCTTTTTTGTTTCGGACCATATGTTCAGCAGCTCTTCCTGTAAAATAAATTTATTCTGCTCATCAAGTGCGGCAAAGGGTTCATCCATCAGAAGAATTTCCGGGTCATTAGCGAAAGCACGGGCGATGCTTACCCTTTGCTTCATGCCTCCTGATATTTCAGATGGATAAAGCTTTCTAAACGACTCTAAACCGACTTTATTTAAGTAATAATCCGTCCTCTCTTTGACCTCCTTTTTTGGCAAATGCCTCATGTTTAGTCCAAACGCCACATTATCCTCGACGGTTAACCAAGGGATTACCCCTTTTTCTTGGAAAATCATTGACTGCAGCGGACGATTCTTTTTTGCCCGTGAAATATGAAAGCTTCCTGTGCTTTCTTTGTCTAATCCAGCGAGTATTCGCAGCAATGTCGTCTTCCCGCATCCACTCGGTCCAAGTAAGCAGACGAACTCACCATCTTGGATTTCCAAATTAATATTTTTTAGCGCTGTGACAGCCGTTCTCTTTTTGAAAAAAACTTTCGTAAGATTGTGTATGGTAATCTTGGATTCCTGATCCATCCTTACCCTCCTTTGGAGCCTTATTTCCGCCAAGGAATCAATTTCTTTTGCAGCATCCTCAGTAAAATTGAGAAGAAATAGCCGAAAAAAGAAATCAGCACCAATCCAACATACATATCCTTTAGCAAAAAGGCTTTATAAGACGTCCAAATCAAATACCCTATTCCCGAATGGGCACCCATCATTTCCGCCGCAACGATTGTTAGAAGTGCAATAGCCTGCCCCATTTGGATACCCTCAAGCATGACCGGCAGCGAACCCGGAAGAGCAATTTTCCAAAAGAAATCTTTTGATTTCGCACCATAGTTTTTGGCAACATCCAGATAGATTTGATCAATATTTGCCACCCCTGCAGCGGTGTTGATGACAACCGGGAAAAACACACTTCCTGCAATGGTCACCATTTTTCCAAAGTCGCCAATCCCGAAGATGATCAGAATGATTGGCATGAGTGCAAGTGTCGGTATCGGCATTAATGCCATAATAATAGGCGAAAAGAAATATTTAACCGGGGTGTACATGCCCATCAGCAACCCTAACAGTATGGCGGGAATAACCCCTAGCAAAAAACCGCCGATAATACGATAAAAACTGATTTCCAAATGGGTAAATAAATCGCCGGTCATCACCATTTGTGCAAAGGTACCGATAATCTCAGTCGGCGGAGGAAAGAATCGCGGATCAATCAGCTGTGTTCGCGATAAGAATTCCCATAACACTAATAAAAAGATAGGTGAGAAAACCGTCAGCGTATGTTTTAATCCTTCTCTTCTTTTCCTTTTTTTCCACAAATGCTCCTCTACAGCGATGGGATTCTCAGGATGCGATTTCGTTATCCTTGCAGTATCCACTGTTCTTCACCACCTCTAGTAATCCCATCATATGCACATCCGCCCAGAGCGTGATACTTTGGACTGTAAAAATTTTGATGGGAATTAGGAAATGGACGAGTTTGTCAACCTCATTGTTGATATGTGGACTACCTTCGAAAACCTTATTAAATCAATCACATCTTTGGGGAAAAGTTTTGTTAATAACTTAAATGAAATCTGTGGATTGTGTGGGTAAATATGTTGAAGACTTAATAAATGCTAATTATAATGTGGATAATCATGTGAATAATGTTCATAACTCTTGGGATAAAAATTTCCCTCTTGAAATCCTGAATAAAATAGGTTATAAGACATAAGCCAAAGGATTCAGAAGAAAAGAAGGCCCTATTTGGCCTTCTTTTCTAAATTTTTACTTTTTTAAACTTTTACTGGGGAATTATGATCTTGTAAAGTGAGAGAGGGGCCAGAACCGGGTCTAGCCCCTCTCTCTTTTACTACCAAAAATTTGATGGGACAATCTTATGTGCCATGAGATAGTCAAGGCTTTTGAATCGATAACCCTTCTTTTTTAAATCTTCAATGACACGGCCCAATGCTTCGGCATTATCCTTTGAAACTGTATGCAACAGCATAACGGCACCGGGATGGACACGCTTCATAATATTTTTATAGGCGTAATCAGGTCCTTTCTGTTCATTCCTCATCCAATCCTTATAAGCAAATGACCAGAAAACGCTTGTATAGCCTAACTTATCGGCCATTTTTAACGATTGCTTGCTAAATGTACCGCGCGGCGGCCGCAAATATTTCATTTGTGTTTTTCCGGTTAATTCCGTATAAGCCATTTTCAATTTTTCTAATTCCGTTTTATATTTCGCATTGCTGATTTTGGAAAGATCCGGGTGCCCCCAGGAATGATTCCCAACAATATGACCTTCCTCAACCATTCGCTTAACTAATTCAGGCTGATCTTTAATGTAATGACCTGTAATAAAAAAGGCAGCAGGCACATGCTCCGCTTTAAGAGTATCTAGAATGTCATCGGTATAACCCGCCTCATAGCCATTATCAAAGGTCAAATAAATAATCTTTTTGCTCGTATTTCCAATATAAATACCGTTGTATTTGTTCAATAAGGCTTCATATTCCGGTTCAGTTGTCGCCGGTTTATTATCCTTACTTGGTTTAAAGTACCAATCTTTTCCCTGAACAAATGCCGGATTTATCATAAAGAAAGCTAAAAAAAACGCAGTGGAAATCAATATGTTTTTCATTGGCGTTGGCCTCCTCGACGTTAGGATAGCCGCATATTTTATCTTTTATGTAAGCTTATTTCAGTCCTTTTCAAGGCATAAAGAAAACTCGCCGATTGGCGAAGACAGAGGCTTTCTAATTAACTAAAAAAACGGCCCTAAGGCCGTAAATTTAAAGGTTAATCTTGGCTGGCCCAATCGTCATGGAACCGTTTTACTTTTATTTTTAAATCATCAAGCATTGTTAAGATATTTTTCAAGTCATTTTCATCTGCCGCTTCCCTGTTAAGTGCTGCAACAACATGGGAGAGGAGCTTCACACGATTTTCAAGATATTGTATCTGAGCTGCTTTATTTGCTGTGGCTTTCCCCATATTTCCAACTCCTTATAAGTATAGCTTAGCTTATAATTTAACTTTTAACAAAAATCCCGCTCCTTCTTTATTTGCAGATGATGCGTGATAACATATAATATAAGAAAAAATGTATAAATGGAGTTGATTATAATGACGAAGAGCCGCGCGCGCAAGATAAGGGAAAAACGGATTCAAGAAGGAAGGAGAAATCCATCAGCCGACAGAGGCATCTATGCATTGGCAGATCTCCGGACTAGAAAAACGAAAACCAAAATGGAAAAATTATATCAGCATAAACACAAAGGCCGGTTATCTAATCATGAAGATAACTGGCCTATTCATTTGTTTAATCCTGCAGGGGAATACTTTGAGGGAAATGAAACACGCGTAATATCCGCACGTGCTCCATTGTAATTTTGATCTGATGGCTGAACGATGCAGCCGGTCAACTCTGTCATATCCCCCCACCTCTAACATCCGCTCTCTTATGTGCCCCATTATATGCCCAAATTTCTTATTAAGTTCGGTTGCGCCATTTTGGACCGCGCCCCGTTCCACTTTGTTCGATAGCATCAAGTTTTACTATATATAAAGAAAACTCGCCGATTGGCGAGCCTTAGGCGAAGACAGAGGCGAAGACAGAGGCGTAGTTGCGACGCACAGGACGTGCTAGTACTGGCGTTGTAACAGGATGTTACGTCTTTAGCCAGTGCACTTATGTGCGTCAGAAAGTTATACTTTCTGATTAACTAAGAAAAAACCAGCGCGGAGGCACTGGTTCTTAGTTGGTCACTGTATATCGTAATGTAACATGGTCCTGAATAGGTATCCAGGCGCCGATGCCTTGTTGTACGAGATTTTTTACTTCCAAATACTTTTTTCCGCCTTTAAGAACAAGATAGACTTCACCATAAGTGATCTTCCCTTTTTCATTTACAGCAGGGACATAACCGCTTAGATGGCCGACCTTTTTGGGCTCAACATGATACACTCTATTAATTTTGGTTCCTTGACCGACAATTGTTGAAAAAGAGATCGGTAATGCAGTGTTTTCAGCTGCCTCCATTAGCATCAGCTTTTTTACTTCTTTCTCAGCAGGAACCTTTGCCGTTAGACCACCCATAACCCTTGCTTGCTGCTTCTGATTATAGGTGAGCTTTTGATTCGCTTCACTGCCTCGTGCATCCAAATCATTATCATTTACTTGCTTATATTCCCAATTCACTGTTGTCTTATTGGATTCATAAGTGAGCGGCCATTTTCCTAAATATATGCGCGCATGATAACCCAATGAGAGCTTTGATGTATGGATGTTGGACTCATTTAAAAGTTTGATTAATGTTGGATTTTGAATGTCAATCTTCGCCGTTTTCAATAATGCTTTGGTTAATTGACTGGGCTGGAGCCTCGGTTCATCGTGAGATGGATTAGGATAGGTGTTTTCTTTTGAAATATCAACAACAGAATCAGGTACTTTAATGTCATTTTTTTGATTTGATTTTACCGGCTCTTTAGCGTAGCTGGATGGACTTATTGCCAAAGTAATTAAACATATGGCTAATATGATTTTTTTTAGCATGAGAAAACCTCCTTCATCCCTATTTTCTTCGCAGAATAAAAAAATTATCCATGTAAGAGGGTGTTCAAAAAGTCTAGGAAAAATTGCCGACGATTTGGCCGTGCTTGTCCTTCTTTTTGAACACGTATTACTAGGAAATGTGGAGGTCTTTTCTCTTTCAAGGGCGTTTCTCCCACGGTTCAACAATGCCGACGATTGTCTCTCTCGCTTCATGCTCCAAAGCATGAATGACACCGGTTGAGATCTCATTATGGGTCAGCCACCTAGATATGCCAGATCGCATGTTAAAACCGAGGATGATCTCATGATAATGACAATTCCCTCTTAATTCCGGTCTAGTGACGGCATTAGGCCTGCTCGCTGCACTTCCCAGCACATGATAAAGCGACCATGTGTCTTGGACTGTTGATGACAGACAATCAACTAACGCCTGCAGCGCATCGTTGGCAGTGCTGTGCATCCAGACGACAGCCCGGCTAACAGGGCCGTGAACCTTTATAGCTTGCAAAACAGCGTTCGTCAATTGGTCCACATTATGGTAATCAAGACTTAGCAAATTAAGATTTCCGGAATCCGGAACCTCCCTTTCAAGTTGAAGCAATCTGTCATGATTTCTCCCTATAACCGTTAAGTGGTTTCCCTGAGAAGCAAGCCAAATCGACACATCTTTTAACATCCCTGTTCCGCCTACGATGACATCGTGCCCCATGTACACCCTCCTTTATTTGAGGTCTGCCCCCCTAAACAAGCTCATAGGATTCTGTGACATCAATACTGCCGATAACAGATTGGACCATTGAGCAATTCTTGGCGGTCAGCTCCATAATTTTATCCATTTTCCCTTCGAGGTTCTCCCCCTTTATTTTAAAAAGGAGATGGACCTTTTCGATCCGATCGGCTTTTTCAGGGTTCCTTGTTACTTCCGCTTCAATATGAATGTCTTCAACATTAAGCCTTTTTTTTATAAAGATCTTTTTCATTACTGTCCCGCTGCAAACAGCAAGCGATGACACCATCAGCTGGAAGGGTCTAAAACCGTACAGATCGTCAGAGGAAATATCTAATGTCCCGTAATTCGTTGTCGTTTGATAACCATTCTCCGTCATTTTAAAGTTCATGGTCTACTGTCAACCCCTTTATTGAATTCTTATTTTTATCATAGCGAATTCCCCAGTGTGTGTCACGAAGTCCGACCTTTAAACACGTGACATGATATTTTTTCCACGTCCTTGTATAATGGTGTTATTCTGCGTTTACGGAGAAAGGACTTCACTTCCCATGCGATTTTCTTATCATTCCTTTCGATTTTCAATATTAATCGGTGCCGTCTTCATATCCGGAGCTTCCCAAGGGATGCTGCTTCCGCTGATCTCTATTTTACTTGAAAACAGCGGCACAGCTTCAGCATTGAATGGCTTAAACGCTTCGGCTTTGTACATAGGTGTTTTAATTGCTTCACCATTTATTGAAAAACCGACATACAAATTCGGCTATAAACCGATGCTTATTATCGGTTTGGCCCTTGTAATGGTTTCAATTTTCTTATTTCCGGTTTGGGAAAGCTTTTGGTTTTGGTTTGCTCTGCGGTTAATTGTGGGCATAGGTGACAATATGCTCCATTTTGCCGCACAAGTATGGATCACCGTAACAAGTAAACCTGAGAAAAAGGGGAGAAATATCGCTTTTTACGGTCTTGCCTTCAGCCTCGGATTTGCTATTGGTCCGATACTCGCCCGGCTGCTTGATTTTGGTCTTTTCTTCCCCTTTATAACAGCGGGGAGCGGTTGTCTTATCTTTTGGCTATGCATGTGGTTTTTGAAAAATGATTATCCCGAAATCTATACAACCGAATCCGGTTATGACACCGGATCCCTATCACGTTACAAAAAAGTCTTGATATTGGGTTGGGCTGGCCTCGTTGCCACATTCGCTTATGGATTTCTTGAAGCAACGCTTAACGGAAACTTTCCTGTTTTGGCATTAAGAAATGGTTATGATATTGATGCCATATCTGCCTTGTTGCCAACCTTTGTGTTAGGGGGACTTATCACTCAGATTCCGCTCGGCATGCTAAGCGACAAATTTGGCAGAAAACGTGTGATATTAATTATGTCCTTTTTAGGGACACTATCATTTATCGGTGCTTCTATTACCTTTAATTACTTTCATGGCTTATTGCTTACATTCCTAATCGCCGGCATGGTCATTGGATCGATCTATTCAATGGGGATGACCTATGTCAGCGATCTGCTGCCCAACACTTTGCTGTCCCTCGGGAATATATTAGCAGGGATGAGTTTTAGTGTCGGAAGCATGATCGGGCCGTTAATTGGCGGCTGGCTTATCAAATCATTGCCTGCCGGCGGTTTCTTTTACGGGATTGCCGCCGTCATGTTTGCTGTTTTTCTTAGCTGTCTTTTCCATAAGGGCTCCGTTAAAGCAGCCCAAACAAATAAAGTGTGATTCATTGACTTTAACTTTAGAAGCCCATTATAATATTAATTAGGTAATAATTATTATAATTAAATAGTAATCATTTGAAGGAGTGAATGAGATGCGTTTACGAGACGAAATGCCCGAATTAGAAGGTGCTGCAGCTTGGCTTAATGGCGAGGTTGAAAAAAGTGACCTGATTGGAAATAAACCGACGCTTATCCACTTTTGGTCGGTAAGCTGCCAGCTTTGCAAAGAGGCTATGCCAAATGTTAATGAATTTCGCGATAACTACAAAGATGAACTAAATGTGGTCGCTGTTCATATGCCTCGTTCGGAAAAGGATTTGAATATCGATCAAATTAAAGAAGTTGCGGAAGAGCATGGGATTACCCAACCTATTTATGTTGATAATCAACATAAACTGACTGATGCTTTTGATAATCAATATGTACCTGCCTACTACGTGTTTGATGAAGAAGGCAAGCTCCGCCACTTCCAAGCCGGCGGCGGCGGAATGAAAATGTTGACCAAACGTGTCAACCGGGTGTTGGGGAAAGCTAACTAAATAAAGAAAAACCAAAACCTCCGGAGCTATCCAGAGGTTTTCTTATGGCTGTTAAAAATAAGATTCATCAAAATGTAGAGCAATTTAAAAACAATCCAACCCAGAATTGCCCCAAATGTATTTAAAAAAATATCATCAATGTCAAAAATCCTTTTTGCGAAAACGTATTGGCTTATTTCGATGGATAGACTCATGATAAATGAAAGAACGAGGCACGTTGTGAATGTTCTTAGCTTACGATATACAAGGGGCAATAAGAAACCGAAAGGCATAAATAGAATGACATTTCCCAGAACATTTTTGATAAACAGCCAAGGGTTGCCGCTGTTCAGCATTAATTTGATGCTGTCAAAAAACACTAAATTGAAGGAACGTCCATAGACATAGTAGTTGTATGTAAATAACGTTACATAAATCAATATTGTTAAATAGGTAACGAACATGCCTGTACAAAATCTTTTTACCCTTTTTCTCACAACTTCTGGCATAACAAAACACCCTTCCGAGTGTGGTCTCTTAATTATAAGGGATGAGAAGCAATTCTATCTACCCGGATAAAATTAATTTTCCTTTACAATAGTCGTCACTATGTTAGAATGTAAATAATAAAATATAATAATTATTATAATTAAAATGTAAAAACGTTGTGCTGCCGCTCCTGAAGCGGCAGCCTTCGTACTTTTTAGGGTAATGAAGATGATTTTCTTTCTCAATTAGAAGTAACTTTGGGACATTCTTTAAAAATGTATGTCAGCAAAAAACATGTTATTTCAATTATTTTTAAAAGGATGGTGATTTCATTGGCGGATATCGGATTATCACATCACATGGCAAAACCTCAGAAACCCCTTTTTCAAAACGTAAAAAAACATGGCGAATTGACCGCTGCCCTCGTGGCTGGACTTCTCATTCTTATTGGCTGGGCTATAAGTCATATACTGCCCCAAACACCTTGGTATCTTTTCCTTTTGGCCTATCTTATTGGCGGTTACGCAAAGGCCAAGGAAGGTATTGAGGAAACAGTAAGACACCGAGATCTAAATGTCGAACTGCTGATGATCTTGGCCGCAATAGGAGCTGCCGCTATTAACCATTGGCTGGAAGGGGCTGTGCTCATTTTCATTTTTGCATTAAGCGGTGCCTTAGAAACTTATTCAATGGCCAAAAGTTCCAACGCTATTTCTTCTCTTATGGACCTCCGGCCGGAGACAGCACGGCGCATTACAAATGATAAAGAACAGGTTATTGATGTTGAACGGCTTAACATCGGTGACGTTATTCGTATTAAACCTGGTGAAAGGATTCCTGCTGATGGAATAATCCTTAACGGCGAAACTTCTGTTGACGAATCGGCAATGACCGGTGAATCCATGCCGATTCTTAAAAGTGTGAACGCCTCTGTTCTAGCCGGCACTGTGAACATTGACGGCAGTTTGAAGGTAAAGGTTACTAAAACAAGCAACGATTCTCTATTTAGCAAAATCCTAATACTTGTCCAAAACGCTCAAAGTGAAAAAGCCCCGTCACAAGTTTTTATCGAAAAATTTGAGGGGAAATATGTTAAAACCGTTTTGACTGTTGTGGCTCTAATGATTATTCTCCCGCCATTTCTATTCAGTTGGACGTGGAGTGAAACCATTTACAGGGCGATGGTCCTGCTAGTTGTCGCGTCACCTTGCGCGCTCGTAGCGTCCACCATGCCTGCAGTCCTCTCAGCAATTGCTTTTGGCGCCCGCCAAGGCATTCTCGTGAAAGGAGGCGTCCACTTAGAACAGCTTGCCGGGATTAAATCGATTGCCTTTGACAAAACCGGAACACTTACAAAAGGAAAGCCAGAAGTCGCCTCTTTTATAAATAACAGTTCACTTACTGACAGCACATTGTTATCCCATATCGCCGCCATTGAGCACGACGCGACACACCCACTGAGTGAGGCTATCATTGCGTATGCCAAGCAGAAATCCATTGGGGATTGGCCATTGGCTTCGAATGTTAAGACAAAGCCCGGGTTTGGTGTAAGCGGCAGAATTGATAATGTTAATTATAAAATTGGAAAAATAGGGTTTGTCGATGAGGCTGCGGCTAACAGTTTTCTTAACAAACAAGGCATCAAGATGGAGAGTCATACTTTTGTGTTTATTGAGAATACCGAGGGTGTGATTGGTTGTCTTCTTCTTAAGGACCAGATTCGTGCGATGACAAATAAAGCGGTGGACGCCCTTCACCATTTCGGCATCAAAACGATTATACTGACAGGCGATAATGAAGAAACAGCTCAGGTCATTGCTGCAGAATCCGGGGTATCCAGAACTGTTGCCAATTGCCTTCCTGAAAACAAAGCAACTGAAATTAAGCAATTAAAAAGGGAGTATGGTTCCGTCGCAATGATCGGCGACGGAATAAATGACACCCCTGCCCTAGCTGAAGCTACAGTCGGCATTGCCATGGGCGGCGGAACGGATGCGGCATTGGAAACAGCCGATATTGTTCTGGTCAAAAATGATTTAGTTAAGATTGCTGATACTGTCCGTTTATCGAGAAAGATGAACAAAATAGTCAAGCAAAACATTATCTTTGCCATGGGGATGATCCTTCTTCTCATCGCCAGTAACTTCCTGCAAGTGCTCTCCCTTCCTGTCGGCGTCATCGGCCATGAAGGCAGCACAATCTTAGTAATATTAAATGGGTTGAGACTGTTGAGGGGATAATAAAGAAAACTCGCCGATTGGCGAGCCTTTGGTGAAGACAGAGGCGTAGTTGCGACGCACAGGACGTGCTAGTACTGGCGTTGTAACAGGATGTTACGTCTTTTGAGAAATAGGGGTCTGACCCCATGGGGTCAGACCCCTATTTTTTAAGATGTTTGCTTCATGTGTTCCTTATACAAATCATCCATGCCATAGGTTCTTGCTTTATCATCTTTGTAGGCAATGTGCTTCTCTTCTAATAAAGCAGGTGATTTTACCCCTGCAGCGGCCGCCATATTGAACAGCCCTTCACGTAATGTCACGACAAAATTGACAACACGATATGCTTTTTCATTGATGACAAGCGCCTTTTGCAATTTTTCATCCGTCGTAGCGACACCAACAGGGCATGTGTTTGTATGACACCTTTGTGCCATAATACATCCGACAGAAATCATAAAGGCGCGGGCGATGTTCACGAGATCCGCTCCCATACCAAGTAAAACAGCCACCTTATCAGGAGTAAATAGTTTTCCTGAAGCTATAATTTTCACCTGATCACGAACACCGTATTCCTTTAATTTTTGGTTCATAATCATAATTGCAGGGCGGATTGGCAGGCCAACACCGTCAGCCAATGCTTGATAGGTCGCACCGCTTCCCCCTTCACCGCCGTCAATGGTAATAAAGTTCGGGCCTCTTCCGGTTTCTTTCATAAACTTGGCTAGTGCATCAACATCCTCGGTTGAACCGACAACCATCTTGATGCCAACCGGCAAACCGGTGTGATCCCTAATTTTATCAATAAAATCAACCATTGTTGGGACATCATGAAATTGGTTAAAACGGTTTGGGCTGTCGACTGTTTTATATTCTTCAACACCACGAATTATGGCTATCTCAGGCGACACCTTGCTGCCGTCCAAATGGCCGCCGCGGGCTTTAGCACCTTGTGCGAGCTTCAATTCTATCGCTTTAACCTGCTTAAGCTCAGATTTGCGTTTAAGCTCATCCCAGTCCATCTGGCCATCTTTCGTTCGCACGCCAAATAGGCCCGGTCCGATTTGCATAATGATATCCACATCCCCGGAGAGATGGTGGTCGGACAGCCCGCCTTCACCAGTGTTCATCCAAGCGCCGGTTGCCATGCCCAGGCCTTTTGATAAAGCGGTGATCGCTCTCTCACCAAGGGCACCATAGCTCATCGCTGACATGCCGATAAGCCCTTTTGCTGTGAAAGGGTATTTGCAGTTTTCCCCAATGACAACAGCATCCTCATCAGCCAAGAGCCAAGGCTTTACTTTCCCGTCCAAATGCTGCTCTTTTCTTGAAAAAAGGTTTTCATCCTTGATTTCATAATACTTGGAATCAACCATTTGACCGTTATCTGATCGAAGATCCTCTTTTTGCACCGGAAACATTGAATTGCGAATGTAGTAGCCCGGTTTATCAAAATCCCGCTTCGATCCAAAGCCTACCATGCTTTTTTTATACTTCGCAGGAAGGACGATATGTTTATAATCTTCCCTTGAAAAAGGTTTTCCGGAATTGTCATGGTCGAACCAATATTGCCTCATTTCCGGGCCAAGCATTTCTAAGAAATATCTTACCTTCCCTAACACCGGGAAATTTCGCAGCACCGCATGCTGGTCCTGCTTTTCATCGACAAGATAAAGATAAAACAAAAATCCCAAAGGTATCACAATCAATAGTAGTACAAGTACAAAAATCCCCAATAAAATCCATGTTGCTGTACCCAATACCGATTTCCCCTCTCCTATTCAGTTGACCCCTCAGTCACAATCCAATTTTTTTAATCTCTCTGTCAGTTTAACATTTTCGCTATAGTCTACAGGACAATCGATCACAACCGGCCGCTTCTCACCTACTGCCTCTTTGAGGGCATGTTGCAAATCCTCCGCCTTTTCTATACGTATGCCTTTTGCACCAAACGATTCGGCAAGCTTAACAAAATCTGGATTGCCAAATTTAATGTTTGAAGACCGGTCAAATTCAAGCTCCTGCTTCCACTCAATCAATCCGTAGGCATTATCCCGCCAGATTAAAATGACAATCGGCAGCTTTAAGCGTACAGCTGTCTCAAGTTCGGCGCATCCTTGCATCAGGAATGCTCCGTCGCCTACAACCGCGACAACCTGTTTTTCAGGATGGACGATTTTTGCAGCAATAGCCCCCGGTACCGAGATTCCCATCGATGCCAGCCCGTTAGAAATCAGACATGTATTCGGCTCATAGCAATGATACATCCGCGCCATCCACATTTTGTGTGCGCCGGTATCAGATAATGTAATATCACCTTCCCCAAGGACCTTCCTTAAATCATACACCACTTTTTGAGGCTTAAGCGGAAAGTTGGTATCTTTTTCATAATTGTCGAATTCATCTAGAATTTGTTTGCGGATCGGTTTAGTAAAATCAACGGGTTCATTTCTTTTATCGACTGATTCCGTCAACTCAGTGAGGTTTTCCGCGATATCACCAACCACATTACAGACAACCGGATAGGCCGAGTCCACTTCGGCATTCTTGGTGTCAATGTGGAGCACAGGAATTTTCCCCTCTGGATTAAAGCGTTGGGGTGGAATTTCAGTCATATCATAGCCGATCGCAATAAGCAGGTCCGTCTTTTCCAAACCGCACGTAATATAATCCTTGAAAGTTAAACCGACAGTCATCAAACTAAGCGGATGTGTCCAGGAAATAGCGCCTTTCCCCATGAATGTTTCCGTAACGGGCGCCTGAATTTTTTCTGCAAAAGCGACAAGCTCATCAGCGGCTTTAGTTCTTGTTACCCCGTTTCCTACAAGAAGCAGCGGATGTTTCGCTTTATTTATCAATGTCCTTGCTTCACTAAGGCTTTTAACAGAAGCTCGCGCCCCTTTTAATTCAGTGACTTCAAGCGGCCCTCCATCCTTTACATCGGTTCCCGCCACATCTTCAGGGAACTCGATGTGTGTTGCCCCGGGTTTTTCATTAGTAGCAATTTTAAAGGCTTTCCTCACAATTTCAGGAACAGTGTCAGGCTTGGAAATACGCGCGTTCCATTTTGTTACTGGATGATACATGGCAATGAGGTCATAGGCCTGATGTGATTCCTTATGTAACCTGTTCAAACCAGCCTGTCCTGTAATCGCTACAATTGGCGTTCTGTCCATATTGCCGTCAGCGACCCCTGTGAGCATATTTGTCGCACCGGGTCCTAACGTTGCTAAACAAACACCTGGTTTCCCGGTCAAACGCCCCATTATCCCCGCCATAAAAGCAGCCCCTGTTTCATGCCTCGTTGTAATAAATTTAATTTTGGATTCTAACAAGGCATCCATCACATCAAGATTTTCTTCGCCGGGAACACCAAAAATATATTCAACACCTTCATTCTCTAAGCATTTTAATAATAGCTCTGCTGAACGCATAACTGACTCCCTTTCTAAAATCGACTTTTTACTTATCTATAACCTTAATAGCCGTCATTCAAACAAAATGATTATTTATTCCTAGGAATTTTTTTTATAAAACCCAAAGCCGCATTAATTTCTCCTCCAACAACAATGATCAATGCCGTAAGATAGAACCAAAGCATCAGGATAATAATACCTCCCAGTGTTCCATACGTGGCAGAATATTGTCCAAAGCCATATCGGTCAATATAAACTGAAAAGGCATAAGAAAGAGCCTGCCAGCCGACAGCTGCAATAACAGCGCCAACAATGACTTCATTAAACCGCAGCCTTTTATTTGGGGCAAAAATATAAATACAGGCGAACACAATGATAATGATAAGAAAGCTTATCAACAAGCTAAGATTGCTCCATAAATGGAGAAAACCAATTGATAAGTCTAAGTGGCTAAAAAGAACTTTCCCTAAAGTAGGACCAAAGACATTGATAACCAAAGTTGCTACAATGACAACGATCATGGCAATCGTAAAGACAATGGCCAGCAGCCGCGCCACGATAAAAGACCTGGTTTCCTCTACATCATAGGCGTGGTTCATGGCCCTTATCAAAGCATTTACCGCATTGGAAGCCGGCCACAGTGTCGCAATGACACCAATGGATAATAAACCGCCGTGCTTGTTAAAAAGATGCCCGGTATTTTCTTCAATAATGGTCATCACATCAGACGGCACATACCTATTCAGCAAGTGCAGAGCTTGATCTTGGGTAATCCCCAGATAAGGTATGATGGAAAACGTAAAAATGAGGAAGGGAAAAAGCGACAACAAAAAATAATAAGCTAATGTTGCCGCAATATCTAACGTCCCATCCTCAAAAAATCTTTTGAAAAAATGTTTAAAGAAAAACTTTGTTTTTGTGAAAAAATGTTGTTTCCCCATAGTTTTTACGCCTCACTTTATCAGGTAACTCAAACTTTATAGGTTCGGTCTATCCTCTTCTACCGATAAAGTTGTTATGGTTTCCTCGGGTGTTGATAAAGATGTTATGCTCTCGGTTTCTTCCGGTGTCACCCATGTTGTTGCCTCAAAAGAAGTCGGCGGTGAATCGGCCAGTTCCTGCGATGCTTCAGTTGTATATGATGTTGCTGAAGGCAGTGTAGCTGATGAAGTGGCGGCCTTGCTTGTATCGATCTTCATCATGCTCTGACCCGAATTGCGGATCTTATGGGAAATCTGTGATATTTCATCCCCTGCCTCAACGGCATATCGATAGGCATCTGTCGTACTGTTCTTCGCACTGTTCACCTTTTCTGCCATTTCCTTCATATCTTGTGAAACTTCTTTGGCCGCCATTTTAAGGTTATTTGCGGCTGTTTTAAAATAATTTGAAACCTGCTCCGGATTATTTCGAACAGAGTATACAAATTTTCCGCCATTTGTCTTAGCCGCACCCATTCCGTTTTTAATACAAGCGCGGGTTCCCCTGTCAAAAAGTGAAACTGCTGCGCCCACGATACCGCCAATCAGCATGAATTTTCCTAATTTACTCTTTTGATACGCACTCATGTGGTCACCCCCTTAAATCAAAATGTAACCGCTAAAAACGGATTACGGTACTATTTTGTTCAGAATTGCGCTCGAATATGATTAGAGTTGCCATACACATGATTACTAAATAGTGTTAATCAGCGCTAAATACAGCGGGGGTGCCGCTAAACAATTTTGTCCACTATTTTTATCTTATGCTTTTTTATGAGGGGGCAGACCCCTAAAAAGGAAAGAGGGCTTTATCGCATGGATAAAGCCCTCCTGAAGAAGAAATATTAGTTTCTCTGGGTCATTCGGTTATTTTTCTTTCGGAGACACCCTCTTTCAAAGGTTTTGTTCTTTGATAACTGAATTATCCAAACGAACCATCTCCCTAAAATATCCGTTTTTCCTAAAGCACTTCTTTCTTCTTCAATAATTATATTGCCCGCTTTTAGATCATTTATTCAAATTTATTATATTTTTTTATTTACGGCTTTCAGTCATTTGCCGCCAAACAGAACCCTTGGCGTCTTCCCCGCCTTCTATTCTGGAGAGCGCCATTTTAATCTGCATGGCTACCTCAAATTCGGGATCATTCTCAGCTTCTTTTAAAGCTGGTACAGCGGTTTCATTCCCGACTTCATATAAAAACATGGCTGCACGCCACCTGACAATTCGACTTGAATCTTTAAGAGCCTTTATCATTTCTGGGACGGCGCTTGGATCCCCAAGGTCTGACAGGCAGTCGCCGGCCGTTCTCCTTACCGTGACTGTTCGATCATGCAAACCTTCATATAAATGAGGAAGCACTTTAGGATCCTCAAGCATACCCAAATAAACAACCGCGAGCCGGCGGATCGCCACTTTTTCATCATGAAGGGCTTTTTCTAATACAGGTAAATCCCCTAGCGACGGATCCATTCGATCCAAGGCGGCATACCGTTTGCGCCAGTCAGGGTCATCTAGCATATCAATTGTGACTTTTTTAAATGGGGCTGATTCTTCATAAACCTTCTCTTTTGAAAAAGCCTGCTTAACCAGCTCATTCAACCGATCTTCGTCATATGCTGCAGAAATTTCCTCCGCCACATCCATTTCAATATCACGGGCTTCACCGTATCTTGGAGATTGTTCAACCCACTTCCGCTCCATGATCATGTTATCCGATGCACTTTGCGCCTCCATTATGGCATTCATAAACCGCTCTGGCAGGCCGACTCGTTTTTCCTCGCCATCAACTTCGAGCTTAACTTGCATTGGTATTTGGCGAAACATTTGAATGAAAACCCTAGTTTCCCCGTAACCTTCATTAAGCACCTGATTCTCGGTATTTTGTGCTGATTCCTCACCCGCGCCCATAACCGACCTGACCTTTGACAACACGGTTTCCCAATCAGATTTGGGATGACGTTCTAATGCGATGAAATCGGCAACATGATACATCCCTTTAACCCCTTCAATATTAAGAAGTTCCTTAATCAGGTCTGGTGCGCCATCAGCTTTTTCTTTTGTATAGTTGTAATTTTTGCCCATCGGCAACGTATCATTCAATATCAGCTTCATCGTATGCGGACTCGGTGTCGGTTCAATTCCCAGCAGCTTCATGTTAATCTCCTCCCTCTTCTAAAAGAATCTTTTCAAGCAAAGCGTCGCTTCCCTTTTCAATCAGATTATAAACTTCATCAAAATTGCCTGTAAAAAAAGGATCAGGAACATTACGTGTCGGCTGATCACCAACCAAACTCATAAATCTAACAATGTTCGCCTTATTTTCCCGTTCGGCCAATCGCTTAATATTTTCTTCATTGCTTTCATCCATTGCGATAATATAATCGAAATCGTGAAGGTCACTCCCAGTCAACTGCCGGCCCTCCATCCCCTGGTATGATATACCGTTATCGTCCAGCTTTTGACGAGTCCCCTCATGAGGCGGCTGGCCGACATGCCAGTCACCCGTGCCCGCTGAATCAATAACGATGCGATTGTTCAAACCGGCCTTTTCTACTTTATTGCGAAAAACCGCCTCGGCCATTGGCGAGCGGCAGATATTACCCAAACATACAAAGAGAACTTTAATCATAACATTTACCTCATTCTTTTATTTCTATAGACGACATAAGACCTATCTTGTCTATGACGGATGGATCAAATTTGCATTTGAATCTTTAAATACTCACATTTTGATTTATACTAAAGAAAAAGTTGGAACCGACGATATAGAGAGGACAATACTCATGAAACTCCTTAGAATGATCCTGATATTTTGTCTCCTATCTATCATAACAGCAGGATGTACAAACGCCAACCATTCTGAAACCAGTGATAAACATGTAAAGGAGGATACACCAGTGACCGGAGGTATTGCTGCAGGGAGTGTCGAGCCTACACTGACATACGAACAAAAAAACGGCACTGCCATTTTCCATTTTAAATTAAAAAACCAAACCGAGCGCGTCGTGACTTATCATTTCACAACATCTCAAAGGTATGACTACAAAATTGAGACAACTGATGGCGAACTTGTCAAACAATACTCTAAAGACCGCATGTTCACACAAGTTTTGGGAGACCTTAAATTAAAACAAGCCGAAGAAGCGGATTTCACCTCAAAGGTTTCTGACTTATCCCCTGGCAAATACAAAATAACCTTTTGGCTTACAGCAAAAGAGGACGGACCGCAAGCCTCTCTGAATTTTACAGTAAAATAACTCTTTTAACCCTCTTTTTAACATTAAGAGGGGTCTTTTTATGTTAAAATAAGGTGGCAGTTAAATATTTCTAAATATTTTAAAAGGGGTTGGAAGCATGGAGAAGGTTTTAAATCAAACTTGGGATTTAGATGTGGTCTTTAAAGGCGGCAGCGAGTCTGAAAGCCTGGATCGTTTCTTGGTTGATTTGGAATCCGACTTACAGGGGTATTGGCAGCATCTAAAAAAGACATCCGCACCGCAGACCATTGATGAAGCGCTTAACTGGAAAGAAAATATACATAAAATCCAGGACTTTTCAAAAAGAATCGTTGAAGCTGGAGCTTATATCGGCTGCCTGAACGCTCAAGACGTTAAAGATCAACATGCCAAGACGCTTAATGGCACGATACAAACACTCGGAGCACAATTCGAATCATGTTCAACATTATTAGATAATCAAATGGACAATATACCACAGGCCGTCTGGGAAGAGCTGTTAAAGGATGACGAACTTAAAAACATTCAGTTCCCTCTTAATGAGAGCCGGGACAAGGCCAAAGAAAAGCTTTCTGCTGAACAAGAACAGCTCGTAAACGCCCTTTCCATCGATGGCTACCACGGCTGGGGCGAACTCTACGACACCATTGTCGGCAATATGTCGATCCCTTTTACCCATCCTGAAAAAGGTGAATCGAATCTTTCCGTAGGGCAGCTTGATAATTTGTTAACCGACAGCGACCGCAACGTACGTAAATCCGCCTTTGCTGCATGGGAGACGGCCTGGCATAATCAATCGGATTTCTGTTCAAGTGCACTCAACCACTTATCAGGATTCAGATTGAATCTTTACCAACAACGCAGCTGGGACAAAGTTTTAAAGGAGCCATTGGCTTATAACAGGATGACTGATGAAACCTTAGCCGTGATGTGGGATGTCATTACAAGCTGCAAACCAACCTTCGTCAAGTTTTTGGAACGTAAAGCTGAATTGCTTGGCTTGGAAAAACTCTCATGGTTTGATGTTGAAGCACCCCTGGAATCTGCCAGCACAAAGGTGACTTATGAAGAGTCTTGCGAATTTATTATCGACCATTTCAAGAAGTTCAACCCGCAAATGGCTGAGTTTGCGGCCCATGCTATTGAAAATCGTTGGATTGAAGCGGAAGACCGATTTGGAAAGCGTCCAGGCGGATTTTGCACAAGCTTTCCTATCGCAGAAGAGTCACGGATTTTCATGACATTCAGCGGAACACCGGATAATACATCAACTCTCGCGCATGAGCTTGGTCATGCCTATCATCAGCATGTTATGAATGATTTGCCAAATATGGCTCAACATTATGCAATGAACGTTGCTGAAACAGCATCAACTTTCGCCGAAATGATTGTCAGCGATGCTGCTAAGTCCTCTGCCGCAACAACGGAAGAGCACCTCGCTTTTCTCGAAGACAAAGTGCAGCGCAGCATTGCCTTTTTCATGAACATCCATGCACGATTCTTATTTGAAACACGATTTTATGAAGAGCGTAAGAAAGGTTTGGTCACTAGCGACCGGTTGGATGAAATCATGCTTGAAGCGCAAAAGGAAGCATACTGCGATGCTCTCGATACGTACCATCCCGCTTTCTGGCAGTCTAAATTGCACTTCTATATTACTGATGTGCCATTCTACAATTTCCCATACACATTTGGCTACCTGTTCAGCACCGGAATATACGTGAAAGCATTAGAAGAAGGCCCATCATTCGCTAAGAAATATGATGCTTTGCTTAGAGATACAGGCAGCATGACCGTTGAGGATCTTGCCAAAAAACATTTGGATGTCGATTTAACACAACCGGATTTCTGGAGATCTGCAATTGGCTATTGCGTAAAGGATGCCCGGGAATTCCTCTCTTTGACAGAAAAATAATATACCAAAGCGAAAAAGCCGGCAATCCATCGAAATGGGGCGCCGGCTTTTTAACATATTAATAAATATCTTAAACTACGGGGTGGCAAGGGGACCTCGTGACCACCCGCCCTATCCATGTAACACCGCTAATTCCGGATGGTTAAGTTTCGACAGGTCGGTGAGCTCAATCTTGTGAATATCGTCTTCCTTTTGGATTTCACATTGTTCATTTTCATAAATCCACAGCAAAATATACTGGTTGCCATCATAAACCACTTTTTCACCCTTGGAAAACAAAATAATTCCCCCCTTGGATAGCCTCTTTTTTAATTATAACGCTGATACAAATTTAGTAAAGTTATATTTTTCTAATTATTCTTTCATTTTTCAACATTATTAAAATAAATGTTACAATTTCAATTATACTAAACCTGTATCCTCCCTTCATAACTGAATTTAATCAGCTATTACAATCTATGACCCGCTCCCAAAAGTTAGAACTTTTAATCGACAATCATCTTCAAGATTATATAAAAATTGCCGCAATTCCTACGGTTGACTTCCCTTCTGCCGGGGACTATAATGGTCAAAAATATTATATAGAGTTTTCTCGTATAATCTTGGGAAATATGGTCCAAAAGTTTCTACCAAACCGCCGTAAAAGGGTTTGACTACGAGGTAATATTAGCTGTTGGTATTTTTTAAAGGCACACGGCTAATGACCTCCTATGCAAACCCCGGCGCGATTTCTCCGGGGTTTTTTATATATTTATAGGGGTGATGACTGATGGCGATTACAAAAGATCGGATGAAAAGAAGAATTGCTGTGGCAGGAAAGAAGAAAAAAGCTGATCTCGTTATAAAAAATGGAAAAATTGTTGATGTTTTTAACGGCGGCATGATGGAAGCTGATATTGCAGTAACTGATGGCTATATTGTCGGGATCGGAAATTATGAAGGCTTAAAAACAATCGATGCAAAAGGAAAGATCATTTCTCCTGCTCTTATTGATGGCCATGTTCATATCGAATCATCCATGTTAACACCCAAGGAATTTGCCAAAGTATTGATCCCTCATGGGGTAACAACCGCGGTGACTGATCCCCATGAGATTGCCAACGTGGCGGGCGAGGGCGGCATCCGTTATATGCTTGATGATGCGGTAGATTGCGGCATGGATATCTATACTATGCTGCCTTCCTCTGTTCCGGCAACAGCCTATGAGAACAATGGCGCAAGATTAGATGCTGAAGATCTTGAGCCATTTTATCACCACAAGAACGTTCTTGGTTTGGCGGAAGTCATGGATTATCCCGCAGTTATGAACGCAAGCGACCAAATACTGGAAAAGCTATTAGTCACATTTAAACATTCCACTCGAGTTGACGGTCATGCGGCTGGCTTAGATGCGGATGCCATTAACGTGTATAAAGCAGCCGGCATCCAGACAGACCACGAGTGTGTCTCTATTAATGAGGCAAAGGATCGCCTTTCTCGGGGTATGTATGTGATGATTCGCGAAGGGTCGGTACCGAAAGATTTAAGGGCTTTAATCGGCCTCGTAAATGACCGGAACGCCCGCCGGTTTCTATTTTGCACGGATGACAAACATACGGATGATTTAATTGAAGAAGGCAGTGTGGACCATAACATCAGAATGGCCGTAAAATTGGGGTTGGATCCCGTCACTGCCATTCAGATGGCCTCATTGAATGCTGCGGAATGCTATCATCTTAAGAATAAAGGGGCCATAGCTCCCGGTTATGAAGCTAATTTTCTCGTTTTAGATGACTTGAACACATTTCAAATTAAGTCTGTCTATCAAAAGGGGCGATTAGTTTCTGAAAATGGTGCTTTAATTTCAGAATCCCAGGCACACCAGGCTGACATAACTGCGGTAAGCGGAACGATTAATATTCCAGATGTTACAGCAAATGATCTGAATATCACATTGGGTGATGACACAAAAGCGCATATTATTGAAATTGTGCCAAACAGCCTTGTAACCAATCATGTTATTGATGATGTGCCAACAATTGACGGCAGCTTCACGCCGTCAGCTGAGATAGATTTGCTGAAAATGACTGTGATTGAAAGGCATAAGGGAACAGGAAATATCGGACTTGGTATTGTTAAAGGTTTGCACATCACATCGGGTGCGATGGCAACGACGGTAGCCCACGATTCCCACAATCTCGTCGTTGCAGGGATGAGTGATGAAGATATGCTAATCGCTATTGAGGAAATCAAAAAGATCAATGGCGGAATGGTGGTCGTAAAAGATGGCCGAGTTATCGCTTGCCTTCCATTGCCGATCGCTGGCCTGATATCCGATCAGCCAAATTTAGCCGTTAACGAAAAACTAAGAGATATCCATCATGCCTTAACGGAAGTAGGAGCGTCTTCTGCTTTTAATCCCTTTCTTACGCTGTCCTTTTTATGCCTGCCAGTCATCCCCGAAATTAAACTGACTGACAAAGGTCTGTTCGATGTCACATCGTTTCAGCATATTGATATTGTTGAAAAAGAAAAGCAAACTGTAACGATATAAATAGCCGGCGAAATGCCGGCTTTTTTTCTATTTATGTTTTTTTGAAAGAAATTGTTCCTTCAATTGTTCTGCAGCGCCCTTAGGATCGGCGGCTGACAGAATCGCTGAGATAACGGCAATGCCATCTGCATGCCGCTCAGGTAAACGCTTAACATTTTCTGCATTTATTCCGCCTATCGCAACGATCGGAATCGTGACCTCTTGCCGAATCCGGGCAATTTCATCCATTTCGATCAGCGTTGCATCCCCTTTGGAACCCGTTTGGAAAACTGATCCGACTCCGAGGTAATCTGCACCATCCCTTTCGGCCTTCACTGCTTCTTCCACTGTCGCAGCGGACACCCCCAGAAGTTTATCCGGTCCAATTAGCCTTCGAACATCTTCAGCAGGTAAATCCTCCTGGCCAACATGGACACCATCGGCATTGACTGCAAGGGCAATGTCAACTCTGTCATTTATAATGAACGGAACATGAAAGGATTGTGACATGTCTTTTAAAGCTTTGGCCAGTTCAAACTGCCTAAGTGAAGAAGCATTTTTTTCTCTGAATTGCAGGACATTGACGCCGCCCTGCAAAGCTTGTCTAACTTTCTTGAGATATTCACTGCGATAGCCTTCTCTGTATGCTTCTGTTACCAGGTATAAAGAATAATCTATATTATTGCTCAATAAATCTGCACCCCTTTTTGCCATTCTTCGGGTGTTAATGTAGATAAGGCGTCAAACAGCCGGACCTTGAACGTGCCGACACCCTCACCTTCACATAGTGCCTGATAAGCTTTTTCCCCAGCTAGTCCCATTGCAGCTATCCCGGCAACAGCGGCGTCAAACGGACTGTTTCCAGAGCCTGCAAAAACACCGATCAGTGAATTCGTCATACATCCTGTCCCTGTAACATTTGCAAGCATTGGGTGACCATTTGCCACGCTTACCGTCCTTTCGCCATCCGAAACAACGTCCCTAGGACCGGTTATGGCAATCGTTGCCCCAAGCTTGGCTGCGAGACCGGAAGCAAGCTTCTTTGCTGAGGCCATGCTGTCGCCCGAATCAACTCCGCGTGCTTGCGTCTTTTCTCCAGCAATAGCCATCATTTCAGACATGTTGCCGCAAATGACCGAACAGCGAAGCTTCTTCAATAAATAGTCAGCCGTCTTTTTTCGGTATTCTGTCGCTCCGACACCTACGGGATCAAAAATAATCGGGATGCCGCGCTCATTTGCTTTAAGCCCTGCATTGATCATAGCCTTGCTGGAATTCGCATGTAATGTGCCGATATTTATCACTAATGATGAAGCCATCGATACCATCTCACCGGCTTCTTCCGGACTGTCCGCCATCACGGGACGGCCGCCAAGTGCCAGAGTGACATTAGCACAGTCATTTACCGTTACGACGTTTGTTATATGATGAACCAGAGGCGGCTGATCATTAATTTTTTGAAAGCTCACCGCCATGTTCTTAATGGACGTCATTTTGTTTCACACCCTTTCGCCAAACCACTGGTAGAAATGATTAGTGGGGCCAACACCGCCGCCAAGAGAAAAGCTGTTCTTAATAGCACCATGAATATACCTTTTTGCTTCCATAATCGCTTCGTCCAAAGTCAGGCCTTTTGCCAAATTGCTTGCAATAGCCGAAGATAAGGTACATCCTGTACCATGGGTATTTTTCGTATGGATTCGCTCACCTTTGTAATGATGAAGCTTGCTGCCATCATAAAGGATATCAACAGGTTCCTCCTTAAGATGCCCGCCTTTTACAAGAACACTGGCAGAACCCATGTGATAAATAGCCTTGGCCGCTCTTTCCATCCCTTCGATACCCTCGATTCGCATATCAGTCAACACTGCGGCTTCCCTAAGGTTAGGGGTAACCACACCCGCTAAAGGAATTAAATCACTTATAAGTGTTTGCTTTGCGTCGGGCTGTAATAAATCATATCCGCTCTTTGATACCATCACCGGGTCAAGAACAACATGTCTTGGCCGATAGCTTTTCAGCTTATCAGCAATGACCTTGATTGCATCAGAATTTGACACCATACCAATTTTGACGGCATCAACCTTTATATCCGTAAATATAGCGTCAAGCTGTGCATCAATTATTTTCGGTGACATGTCTTCAACTGCTGTCACACCCTGTGTATTTTGTGCAGTGACAGAAGCGATCACACTCATGCCGAACACACCATGTGCCGAAAAGGTCTTTAAGTCTGCCTGAATACCGGCACCACCGCTGGAATCTGATCCGGCAATTGTTAAAGCTGTCTTCATCACATTAATCACCTCATTGGAAGATATTTAGTTATAGCACGGTTTTTTTCTAACAAGATCACAATAATGTAGGCTATAATACTTCCGCATACTGTACTCATCAGGAACGGAACAATAAAGAAAAAGGCAGCCACATTTTGCCCCAAGAACAGGTTAGCGATTGGAAAAGACACTAACGCGCCAATGATGCCGGTACCGAAAACTTCACCAAAGACAGCGAAAAGCTTCCTTTTTGTTAACTTAAATAAATAACCGGCCAACAACGCCCCGATCATGCTCCCGGGAAAGGCAAGCAATGATCCTGTTCCAAAGAGATTGCGTAAAAGGGAAATGGCAAACGCGTTAAATACACCATAACCGGGTCCGAGAAAAACCGCAGACAACACGTTGATCGTATGCTGAACAGGGAAAACTTTGGACACACCGATCGGGATATAAATAAGATGGCCAGCTAACGTGCCAATAGCGATGAATAACGCTGAAAAAGTCAGCTTGCGGGTAGATCCTATCAAACTTGTACCTCCTTACTCCAGGAGAGACCCGATGGAAGATCAATAGACATACAAAAAAGCACAAATCCAGAATAGGTTTGCGCTTGGCTAAACGAAAATTTCCGCGACTTTCCCTACGCTGGCATGATCCAGATCAGGTTAAAGGGTCAAAGACTTATCAAGTCTTACTCTCAGCCGTCATATCCGGCTCCCCCAGTGCATATTTATTTTAGATTTAATTTATCATAACCAGCCCGTCTTTTCAAGCTAGGTTCCCGTTTCCCCAATGCCCTGTCAGTTTATTTCTTTTCCCTTTTAACCAATAATAGAATAAAATAAGAGTTATAGAATTTAATAGCTATCATGAAAGGATGGTTTGTTTATGGGCTTAATCCACGAAGACATTGCTTTCCTGAATTTTGATAACTGTTATCTTGACCAAGAACAACTGTGGCGGGAGCGACCACATCATTGGATTGATTTACAAGAGATCCGCCATACAAACCTATTCTGTGAATCCAGTTCCTTTAAGCAAATTGAACAAAAGCTTCAACACCATTCTCCTACAGGAATTACTCTTATCGGCAGCGGTAATTATCATTATGTCTCCTATGCCTTGCTGTCAAGGATTCAAGAACCCTTCACACTAGTGCTTATTGACCACCATTCCGATCTGACAGAAAGTTCAGCGCCAGCCATGCTATCGTGCGGATCCTGGGTCTACCACGCCATCCTGCACTTGCCCCATTTGGTTCAAACGATCATTATTGGCCCCGATGCCTCAAACCTTCCCGCCTTGCCCGCCGGTAAAAAGAACACCCTGCAAATCATGCCAAACGAACATCCGAAACATAATGACATCAAACAGATCCTTACCCAGATCAAGACCAAGAATGTATACATCAGCATTGATAAAGACGTCCTCGACCCATCAATTGTTATGACAAACTGGGATCAGGGCCATATGATTTTATCTGATTTAGTTCCATTGATTACAGCCATTATCAGACAAAAACATGTTCAAGGTGTTGATATTTGCGGCGAATGGAAAGGAGGGCCTTCTGATATCTTCAACCCTGAAAATCGGCAGGCTGCCAAGAAAAACGAAGCCGCCAATCATTATATTATTAACGCAGTATTAAATGCCACGGCCTAGCCTTTCTTACACTTTGCCACTGAAACAATTGACAGATCCAAGGGTTATCGCATACCAATAATATTAAAAACGTAAAGGAAAGATTGGATGACTAATCAAAAGGCTGTCCCTTCTTACAATATTTTGATCAATCCAAGAGATCTCAGAGCATTGCGCGATGATATTTGGTGTGATGATCCTGTTCCAGCCAAGCTCGTTTTTGAAAAGAGACAGTATAATATTGATATCGCTTATCGCGGCGCACATATTAGAAAATTTAAGAAGAAGTCATATCATATCACTTTTCAGCGATCATTCCTGGGTGTGAAAGAAATCCATTTGAATGCCGAATTGATGGATAAATCACTATTAAGAAATAAGCTGTCATTAGACTTTTTTTCAGATATTGGAAATTTATCACCGGAATCCCGTCATGTCAATCTTACAATTAACGGGAAATACCAGGGTGTTTATTTACAGCTTGAATCAGTGGATAGCCAATTCCTGAAGAGGAGACGCTTGCCAAACGGCTCTATTTTTTATGCTGAAGATGATGATGCCAATTTCTCCTTAATGAGTCCCCTTGATAACGATGCCAAACGGGCCTTCGATTCTGGTTACAGCAGAAAATTGGGATCCAAAAGGGATCATCATTATTTAAGCGATTTGGTCTATAAAATAAATACAACAACCCGTTCGGAATTCGAGAAGGAAATAGTAAACTATATCGACACCAATAAATATTTGCGCTGGTTGTCAGGTGTCGTCTGCACGCAAAATTTTGACGGATTCATCCATAACTACGCCTTGTATCGGCGGGATAACACAGGATTATTCGAGATCATTCCCTGGGATTATGATGCGACTTGGGGGCGGGATATTAATGGAAAAAGAATGGCTTATGATTATGTGCCAATAACAGGCTATAATACCTTAACCGCACGGATATTAGATGTACCGTCATTTCGAAAAGAATACCGGAAAATCCTTTCGGACATTTTGGACAGTCAATTTACAGTTGATTTCCAAAAGCCGAAAATCATGGCAATGCATGACCAATTACGGCCTTATGTATTAAAGGATCCATATATTAGCTCGGACATTGACCGATTTGACGATGAACCTGATTTTATCTTTGATTTTATTAACAAAAGAAACCATTATTTAAAAAAACATTTATCAGGGGTCTGACCCCGAGGGGTCAGACCCCTTTTTTTAGGGCAAATGAACCGTTTTGACATGATTTATATTCGTAAAGATGGATTGATTACGGGCAATAATTAATTCTATTTGGCTGTCATCTACTTTCACTAATTTGCCAATCTTATTAGGATTGTTGCCAAGGTCAAAAATAACGATTTGCCCTATATATTTCTTGCATTGCTGTGCAAACGTTCTGGCCAAAGGAATATTAGAAGGGGTAATTGGGAATTCTTCTTTGTTTAAAGCATAAGGACGTTCGCTTATATTATAGGGCATAAGCCACTTTATATGGTTTAAGGGAATAAATATTTCTTTGTATACTGGCGAGAAAAAAACAAGGTAATCATTCATCACACTTGTCACATACCCGTGAATGGACTGATTGCTTGTTACAAATACTTCAGTAAATATTCCTTTAGCATTATTCAATACTTTTCTTAGAGATATAGAATCATCCTTATCGCCGATGGGGACATCCTCAGGCTTTTCAAAGTCATATTCTTCACTATTATTAAAGTTAATAAACTGAATATGAATTAACGGGATATACAGAAAATCATCCCCATCATAAATCACAATGATATCTGGGCCATTATCGATCAAGATACCATTAATATAATGATTCCCGCTCATTACAACTTCGACTGTTTCCCCAATAAAATTCCTAAAATGTTCCAAAATGTTCCTCCCTCCTTTAAAGAAAACTTAAAACAACCAATTTGTCCAAAAGTATAGGCTAATTAAACTTATAAACAGCCCAATTGGTATCACAACAATGGTTACCTTAATATATTTCTTCCAGCTCATTAAAATATGGTTTTCCTTCAGAATGAACATCCAAAGCAAAGTCGCAAGGGTTCCAATGGGTGTGAGAAGTGATCCTATATCGCTCCCTAATATATTTGCAAGATATGCGATTTGAAGAGTATGCGGGTCTAAATTCATTTTGGTTAAAGTCAGCGTGCCGATCATAACTGATGGCAAGTTATTGAAAACATTCGATAACAGGGTAAGAAGTCCACCCATTATAAATACCGCATGTAAACGGCTAGACTGCACAATTCCTTCAAGAAAGCCTACTAAATATGATGTTAAACCGATATTTTGCAGCCCATATACTAGAATATACATACTAAAAGCAAATAGCAGAATATGCCACGGTGTTTTCTTAATAACATCCATGATGCCGGCCCTGTTTCTATACCAGCGAATCCCGATTAAAACAAGTGCACCTATTATGGCAATCCATTCAATCGGTATGCCAAAAGGTGTTAACAGAAAATAGCTGCCCCGAACGATCACGATCACCCCGAGACATATTTTGAACATCCCCCAATCAACATGAATTTGGCCGGGTCGGCCTGATAATGGGTGCGGTAATGAATGAGGATTATCATAATTGGTCATATCCAACTCAATATTTGGCAGCCTCTTTGGTATGTCCTTTTTGAAATACAAGAATAATAGTGTAGCTATGACCAGAATCCCAATCATAGACGGAATAAACATCATAGCGACATAACCGTTTATATCCAACCCAACTATTTTAAGGGCAATCAGGTTCGCTATATTGCTTATGGCGATCGGCGCGCTTGATGCAGTGGCAATAGTGGCACCAGATAACAAAAAAGGGATCTTCTGATGAGGTTTCAAATTCAGCAGATTAACCGTCTTAATTAGAATTGGCGTTGTTATCAGGACACTTCCGTCGTTATTAAAGAACATCGTCATTAAATAACAAAGTAAGTTAACGTAGACAAATAGCTTTACACCAGATCCTTTAGCTCTATTTACGAGATTAAATGCTACCCATCGAAAAAAACCCACACTTTCCAAAACAATAGACATCACTATGGTTGATAGAATGGTAACAGATGCACCGCTGACGATATTGAAGATCTCAAGAATACTTGTCAGCGGTACAATGCCTAATAATAAAAATAAAGATGCTCCGATCGCTGTTGGAATCGTTTCGTTTATTTTCCAAGGGTTCCATATCATAATGAAGATTGTAATAAGAAAAATAGTTATGGTGAGTAATGGATAAACATCAAGCATTTGATTTCGCCTCATATTTTAAGGAGGTGGTTTCTATTTTTCTGGATTTAGTTTCAAGTTTAACTACAGGTTTCTCTGGCGTTTCAATCGGCCTGACCAATACATATAAGAGACAGCCTTGAAACAAAATGAACAGCGTCATCAACAATATTTTTCCACCCCCCCTTTATTAAAAGATCAATGTTTACTGCATGAGCGTTACTGCATTTTATTGACTCTAAAGTAGCTGCCGAGATGCCGTGAACCCGTCGAACTAGAGTGCCTGGAACTTCCTGAATGACGGCGGTTGTGATTTCTGGATCGATTTGACCTGTTAGACCCTCGTGAATGCCTTGAATTTCTAGATGATCTGCGGCGTGAACGATTGGAACGGTTTGAACGTCCTGAATGTCTTGAGCGGTTTGAACCGCTGGACCATCTGGAGTGTCTAGAGCGATTAGACCATTTGGAACCCCTGCTTGAACGCCGTGACCTCCTTGATTTGCAGGAGTCATGGCAATCTCCGTACGGGTTATTATGCATATATTTATCGGTGCCTGATTCACGAGCGGAGTGAATGGCTTCCCAGACGTCGCTTCTTTTGCGGTTAGATTTTCTGTCTCTCGATTTCCAGTAGTAAGAAGACTTCCTTCCGCTCGATGATTTCCGGTTACGGGATGAACGGTTTTTACCTGAAGATCTTTTATTTCCTGTTGACTTCTTGTCGTTTCCAGATGATTTATTGTTACCTGAAGACTTTTGATTCTTTTTCTTGCCTGATCCTTTTTTATGACCGGAGGACTTACCGCCCCCATGTTCGTGTGATACATGGCTGATGCTCTTTAGATGGTAAATCGAAATAAATAGGACATTGTCATTGCCGGTAACCTCAATGTAGTGCTTAAAAGCATTATTTAAGACACCTTCAACACTTTCCGGGCCGCCCCGGTTGAGTCTTACCCGTTTGTGGACTAATTTTTTCAATACATCTTTAAAACAATCCGTATTGATGAATCGTACTCTTCTGGATCTTCTCCGATATTCATCTTTGGAATCTATTGACACCCCTTTTACATGTGCTAATTGGTAGTAAATAACCCCATCTTTTTCAGTGTCAACAACAAGAAAGTCTGATTTAACAGCGAGCAACCTTCCAGTTCGCGATTCAGGACCACCCATATTAATCTTCACATTGGTCCCTACAAGCCTATTCATCATGTCAATCGACGTATCATTAAGCAATATACTTCCTCCTCTAAAGAAATTTTATCAACTGATGTAATGGCATTGTATGTATCATGGCAAGACAAAGGTATGGTCAAATTTATTAATATCTATAAAAATAGTCTTTAACCCGGATTATTCATAGGACTAACCGAAGAAGCAATTTGGATGAAAATTGGCAAACGCCTTCATTTATTTCGGAATTTGAAGGTGTTTTTCTAG
>NZ_SLXK01000023.1 GCF_004341035.1 Scopulibacillus darangshiensis | reverse complement strand
CGAGGAGGCTGAAGCCGTGCCCGCGGAAAGCGAGTGCCAGTAGCGTAAATCACCCGCCAATGTACTACATAATTCGAAAGGGCTAATGGCCAAAAGAGCCCTTTAAGCACCAAGGGATAAGTACGCCCAAAAATAGGTGATTTCGATAAGCCAAATCATTTTATTCTTTCGAAGCAGTGAATTTCATAGACTTTTTCCCAAAAATAGGATTAAAAAGGGTAGCTTTGGACTTAAATCTCATTTTCCATCGCATGTATGAATAATTCAGGCTTATGAATTGTTATTTTATTTTAAAGTTAATAACTGCCTTATTTCAGTGAATGATGTCGAATTATTTAGCTCGCTTAAAGCTAAACGGCAGCTTTTCGTGTCTATTCCTTTCCTTTTGTATATTGAAATGAAAATGTAATATTTTTTTGTCTTAAATTGTCGTATCAGGGTGTTATAATAGGTTCTAGCTGAAAAGAAAAGACGATAAATGAGTCGAACTTAATAGGGATCAATAATAGATAGAGAAGCCGTTTTAGGCAAAAAAGTTTGGGATTAAAAATTCCAGCAAAACAGGGATGGGTTAGGAAGTGATAGCATGATCGAAATGAAGGATGTATGGAAGGCCTACCCGAATGGGGTTATGGCTGTCAACGGAATAGATATTCATATTGAAAAAGGTGAATTCGTCTACATAGTCGGGCCCAGCGGTGCAGGGAAATCAACTTTTATTAAGTTAATGCATCGAGAGGTCAAACCTACAAAAGGGAAAATTCTCATTGAAGGCATTGACATTACCAAACTCAGGAACCGGCACGTGCCGAAAGTAAGAAGGAAACTGGGGGTAGTTTTCCAGGATTTTAAACTCCTCCCCAAACTAACAGTCTATGAAAATGTTGCTTTTGCTCTCGAAGTAATCGAAGAACACCCACGTTATATTAGAAAGCGCGTTATGGACGTTCTGGACCTCGTAAAATTAAAACATAAAGCGCGCTCCCTCCCCGATGAGCTTTCAGGCGGTGAACAACAGCGTATTTCAATTGCCCGCTCGATTGTTAACAATCCCTTAGTGGTCATTGCAGATGAACCTACAGGTAACTTGGATCCGGAAAACGCGTGGGGAATCATGGAGATTCTTGAGGAAATTAATGAAAGCGGAACGACAATCGTCATGGCAACTCACAACAAGGACATCGTAAACACGATGAAAAAGAGAGTCATAGCCATTGAAGGCGGCATGGTTGTCCGTGATGAGCAGAGAGGTGAATACGGTTATGAAGCTTAGAACCCTAGGCCGCCATGGTAAAGAAGGCATAAAGAATTTGGGAAGAAACGGCTGGATGACCTTTGCTTCAATCAGTGCGGTAACAGTTGCGCTCATATTAGTAGGCTTGTTCTTGAGTGTCATGCTCAATTTAAATAAAATTGCCAGTGAAATCGAAAACAATGTCGAAGTTCGTGTCTATGTTGACAGGACAGCATCACAAGCTGACCAGCAGCAGCTTAAAGAAAAACTTGAGAAGGTCAAAGACGTTAAATCAATTAATTATCAATCCCGTAAAGAAGGGCTTAACAATCTTATTGACAGTATGGGAGATGACGGTGATGTCTTCGCTTCCTTGAAAAAGGAGAATCCATTACCGGATGCCTTTATATTGAAAACCGAAAAACCAAAACAAACCCTTACTGTTGCTAATACCGTCAAAAGATATCCACACGTGTCTGAAGTCAGGTACGGCAAAGGGACAGTTGAAAAGTTATTTAAATTTGTTGATATCGCCAGGAATATTGGTGTTGTACTAATCATTGGCCTATTATTCACTTCAATATTCTTGATTGCCAACACAATTAAACTAACAATCGTTGCCAGACGAAAAGAAATTGAGATTATGAAACTCGTTGGTGCCACAAATTCATTTGTCAGATGGCCCTATTTTATTGAAGGCCTTTTGCTTGGGGTATTAGGTTCAATTATTCCGATTGTTTTAGTCACGCTAGGGTACAGGGAAATTTACTTGCGTTTTAGCGGGAAATTCGAATCGTTTTTTATAGAATTAGTCCCTTACAACACCATGTCGTTTTATCTAAGTTTACTGTTGTTATTGATCGGTGCAGTTATTGGTGTATGGGGGAGCGTCAGTTCCGTACGAAAGTTTCTAAAGGTTTAATATTGATAAGTTAGGGGAGAAACGCATGAAATCAACTCTGTTGCGAACGACCATGGTATTTGGACTTACCGTCTCCACAGCATTGGCCTATTCAGGGGTCAGTGCTTACGCTGAGACGAGCTCTGATATTCAGCAAAAGATTAATAACGTCCAAAAAAAGCAAGAACAAAATCAAAGTGATCTTAATAAGTCCAAGAAGGAGCTTCAAAGTAACAACAATAAGCAGCAAAGCGTAGCCTCACAGATTCAGGAAGTCGACGAAAATATTGAGAATTTAAACGTGAAGATCACAGGCAAAGAAAATCAAGTCGCTGATACTAAGAAGGAAATTGAGCACCTTAACAAAGAAATTGATGCGGCAAAAGAAAGAATAAAAAAGCGTGACAGAATACTTAAAGAACGTGTGAAAACAATGTACATAAACGGCGGCTCTGTAAAACCAATGGAGGTTTTGCTTGGCGCCAAAAGCTTTGGTGATTTTGTTGACCGTGTGTTAGCCTTGAATACTATTGCTAAACAGGATAAGAAGCTTCTTCGCGAACAACAAGAAGATAAGAAGCTTTTAGAGGAAAAACAAGCCCAAGTTAAACAAAAGCTTGATCAAATCAAAGCGGATTTAGCCGATATGAAATCTATGAAAGCTGATCTTGACCAGCAAAAGGCTAAAAAGCAAAGCTTATTAAAGGATTTGAAATCTAAAGCAAGCGAACTTCATGAAGACGTCGTTGGCAAGCAAGAACAAGCCGATATTTTGGCTTCTCAGGAACAAGTCCTAAAAAACAACATAGCAAAATTAAAAGCACAAGAAGAAGCAAGGAAAAAAGCTCAAGAAGAAGCGAAAAGGAAAGCGGCTGCCGCGAAGGAAAAAGAGGCAAAACAATCCGCCCCCGTATCCCGTTCTTCTGATCCGAATCCGGCACCAGCGACAACACGGTCAACACAATCAGCACCGGAAAGCAGCGCTAATTTCATAATGCCTGCAGCTGGGGTTATTTCATCAGGTTTTGGTGCCCGTGACGGTGGATTCCATCCCGGAATCGATATTGCGAGCAGCACGGGCACACCGATTCATGCCGCGGCAGACGGCGTCGTCTTTAGAGCTTATCATTCATCAAGTTATGGCAACTGTGTCATGATAACACATCGGATTAACGGGCATACATATACTACGGTTTATGCTCATATGTCTGGTTATAATGTGTCAGCTGGCCAAGCGGTTTCACAGGGACAAACGATTGGTGCTATGGGAAGCACCGGTGATTCAACAGGACCTCACTTGCATTTCGAACTGTATCAAGGGCCTTGGACACCGCCTCCGCATAACGGGGCAGTTAACCCTTTGAACTACATTGGATAAACAATCATAATAGGACAAACCAACTCATATAGTGTATTATCCATAATAGATGGACAATCATGATGGAGTAGATTAAGAGCATCACATCAATAAATGTGATGCTCTTTCTTAACTAAAGGGGTGGGGAAATCTATGAGATTCAGCGGCAAAATTGTAGCATTATTAATGATTGTTTCCTTAATAGTTGGTGCTAGCGGGTCTTATGCAGCCTTAAGTTTTTTTGGACCAGAAGGGCATGATGGACAGAAAAAGATCGTAAAAGTCGATTCGTCATCTCCAAGCGGCGAGGTGAAAAAGGTCCGGGCTATTCATGACCTGATTGAGAAGAACTATTTTAAGAAGGTTGATGAAGATAAGCTTTACGACGGTGCTATACAAGGGATGATTAAAGCGCTTGACGACCCCTTTTCAACCTATATGGATCCGAAGACTGCAAAGGATTTTAATCAGTCCCTGTCGTCCTCCTTCCAAGGTATAGGCGCTGAGGTGCGCATGGTAAATAATGTTGTCAGTATCGTTGCGCCAATTAAGGGTTCACCCGCAGAAAAGGCAGGTCTCAAACCGCATGACCAAATTGTTACAATAGACGGCAAATCAACCAAAGGTCTTAGTCTGTATAAAGCTGTAAACAAAATTAAAGGAAAAAAAGGGACGGTAGTAAAGCTTGGTGTGAACAGACCTGGTGTCACACACACGCTGACTTTTGAAATTAAGCGCGGTGACATTCCGCTTCGCACTGTTAAGTCAAAAGTCATTAAAGAAGATAATAAACAAATAGGGTACATCAATATCACGTCCTTTAATGCAAACACCGATAAAGAATTTAATACTGAACTGAAAAAGGTCGAAGATAAGGGCATCGACGGGTTGATCATTGATGTCCGCGGCAATCCGGGCGGCTATCTCCAGGCGGTTGAAAGCATCGCGGGACAGTTTATAACAAAGGATAAGCCTATTGTTCAAATCGAGGATCGCAATGGCAAAAAAGAGCGTTATTTTTCTTCTTTAGAAGAAAAGAAGCCTTATCCGATTGCGGCTTTAATTGACAATGGCAGTGCTTCGGCGGCAGAAATCCTTTCAGCTGCTTTAAATGAAGCAGGTGGCTACCCTCTCATCGGAACGAAATCATTCGGTAAAGGCACTGTTCAGCAGGGGATAGAAATGTCCGATAATAGCGAGTTAAAGCTTACAACCTTTAAATGGCTGACACCGGATGGAAACTGGATCCATAAAAAAGGGATCAAACCGACTGTTAAGGTTAAGCAGCCTGACTACTTTTATACAACACCAATCACTTTGGATAAGGGTAAAGTTTTGGGCTATGACCATACCGGTACAAAAATTGCCAACGCCCAAAAAATGCTCAAAGGTCTTGGGCTTAATCCCGGACGGGTGGATGGCTATTATGGCGAACAGACCGTTAAAGCAGTAAGGGCGTTCCAGGAAACTAACGATCTGCATGTAACAGGGTCGATTAACAAAAAAACAGCTGGTAAATTGCAGACCGGCGTCATTCAAGCTGTCGATAATCCAAAAAATGATTTGCAATTAAAAGCGGCAATTAAAACTTTGGAAAAAGAAATGAAAAGCTAAGAAGTAAAGATCACTCTTCTAAAGCAAGGGCATCCGTCTCATACGGATGCTTTTTTATTTGAATCGGCTGTAAACTACCACTTAAATTATGGTAGACTTGAGGGAGATATGCTTCAATTTACGGAGGATAACAGAATGGTTATTGACATATTAAAAGGTATCTTAACAATGTTTTATAACCCAATCTTTTATTTATTATGGATTGGTCTAGTTTTATTCGGGTATCAAAGAGTCAGGCGTGAACGGATTTCTTTTGGTATAAAGGTCTTCGGTATGTTCAACAATGTTTTTGCGTGCTTTGGCCCCAGTTTAATCATGGGCGCCGGGGCAACCGTGGTGCTTCTCGTGACGGGGATCGCTTTGCCTGTGGGAGTTATAGCGCTTCTATCTGCTTGCTATCTCTTAATTATGCTCTCTACACAGCTTCGATACCTGTCCCCGTCGATTGCAGCTGGAGCTGCAATTATAATCGCTTTTATTTTTCCGGACATACATACAGGTATGACAACCATTGACCATTGGATTGACGATATCCGTCATGTTTCATTTGTTGCATTTGGCACTTTTTTTATGCTTTCTTTGTTGGTAGAGTGCCTGCTTGTATATATATGGGGCGGGCAGCAAATATCACCCCGCTTGATCAATAGTAAGCGCGGGAAAAAGGCTGGGGCGCATGAAGCCAGCAAATTGTGGATTGTGCCGTTATTTTTCCTCGTTCCGATGAATGGAAGTGTAGGACATGCCGGGTGGTGGCCGTTAAGCAATGGATTCGATTTTGGTTTTGTCCTCTTTCCGCTTGGAGTTGGCTTACAGCAATTAATTACACACAAACTGCCAAAGTCCGCTGTAAGGGACACGGGGCATTGGCTGCTTATTACAACGATAGCCACGGGCGTTTTAGTGGGGGTTGCCGCTTATTTCGATTTAGATGTCATTGTTATTCTTGGTGCTGTTATTGCTTTATTAAGCAGGCTTTGTCTTGTTATCTATCATTATTATCTGTTGGACTATAAGCCGCTTTACTTTCAGGAGGCTGCTGAAGGACTTAAAGTCGTCGGCATTATTCCGAACAGTCCAGCTGACCGTATGCATATAAAGCCTGGTGAAGTGGTGTGGCGGGTCAACGATCAGTCTTTTCGCACTGAAACAGAATTCTATTTTGCCCTTCAGCAGAATGTTGCTTATTGCAAGCTGCAAATAATTGACCATTGCGGTGAATCACGTTTTGTAAAAGGCTCCATCCATCAAGGAGACTACCATAAGATAGGGCTGCTTTTCCTGGAGCCTGCTAAAAGAAACCAATATGTTAAAGCAAAGTAAGAGGTGGCCGTCGTGTTAGCTGCAGTTATTATCCTTTCAGCTCTATTACCTGGTATTGTCGTGTTAGGTTTACTGAGAGTCACATTTAATGCTTATGTAGCCCCTATTCTGACAGTCATTTTAACGATAATGCTTTTAACCCGGCTTTCCATGCCATGGTATACAATAGTTATCGGCATTTTTTCTGTTGGTATTGGCTTTCTTCTGGCGAAAAAATGGTCGCTCATTAAATAAAGTGTAATAAACCATTCATCTGTCCGAGCAGTTGGATGGTTTTTATTTTAGTTAATCAGAAAGTATATGTGCTCCTCCACTTCGCTTCGTCGCAAGGCAACGTAGACGAGGTGGCAGGCAGTAGCCTTTCTGACGCACATAAGTGCATTGGCTAAAGGCGTAACATCCTGTTACAACGCCAGTACTAGCACGTCCTGTGCGTCGCAACTATGCATCTGTCTTCGCCAATCGGCGAGTTTTCTTTATAGCATAAGAGGAGTTAATTGCTTTTCACATGAAAAAGGATTATCCTCAAAGTCCTGTTAAGAAATCTCTATTGAAAAAACAAGGAATATTTGTTCGCTTTTTTGGTATTTTTCTTGTTAGAATGTGTTATAATTAATGCCATGATATAGTCAATTGGAGGGGCAATGATGGGATTTGATCTCGTTTCAAAATATAAGCCGGAGGGTGACCAGCCCGAGGCCATTCGGCAAATCGTCGAAGGGATTAAACATAATAAAAAACATCAGACCCTGCTCGGAGCAACGGGTACCGGGAAGACATTTACGATGTCCAACGTTATTCAGCAAGTTAACAAACCCACATTAATCATTGCACACAATAAGACACTTGCCGGGCAGCTGTACAGTGAATTTAAGGAATACTTTCCGAATAATGCTGTTGAATATTTTGTCAGTTACTACGATTATTATCAGCCTGAGGCATACATTCCCCAGTCCGATACTTATATAGAGAAGGATTCAAGCATTAATGATGAAATTGACAAACTGAGGCACTCGGCGACCAGCGCATTGTTTGAACGCGACGATGTCATCATCATCGCCAGTGTGTCATGCATTTATGGTTTAGGATCGCCGGAAGAGTACGGAGCCATGGTTCTATCGGTTAGAACGGGTATGGAAAAGGACCGCGATCAAATGTTAAGAGAGCTTGTTGACATTCAATACACACGCAATGATATCAACTTTGTTCGCGGAACATTTCGCGTGCGCGGCGATGTTGTAGAAATATTCCCCGCTTCACGAGACGAGCATTGCCTTCGCGTGGAGTTTTTTGGCGATGAAATTGACAGGATTACAGAAATTGATGCGCTGACCGGGGAAATCATCGGTGACCGTGACCATGTCGCCGTCTATCCGGCATCTCACTTCGTAACAAGAGAAGAAAAAATGAAGATTGCCATTAAAAATATAGAAGCAGAGCTTAATGAATGTTTAAAAGAATTAAAGGATCAAGGCAAGCTTTTAGAGGCCCAGCGCCTTGAGCAAAGAACGCGGTATGATCTTGAGATGATGGAGGAAATGGGATTTTGCTCCGGCATTGAAAACTATTCACGACATCTCACCTTGAGAGAAGCCGGTTCAACTCCGTATACCCTCCTGGATTATTTCCCTGAGGATTTTCTGATTATCGCAGATGAATCACATGTAACAATGCCACAGATCCGGGGTATGTACAATGGTGACCAAGCGCGGAAAAGTGTGTTGGTAGACCATGGATTCCGCTTGCCGTCCGCTAAGGATAACCGGCCGTTAAAATTTGAGGAGTTTGAAGACCATGTCCACCAGCTTGTTTTCGTTTCCGCAACACCAGGCCCTTATGAAATGGAACATGCGCCTGATGTTGTGGAACAAATTATTCGGCCGACTGGATTATTGGATCCGACAATCGATGTCCGCCCGATCGAAGGGCAAATCGATGATCTGCTGGGGGAAATCAACAAGCGGACAGAGAAAAGTGAGCGTGTGTTAGTGACAACTTTGACCAAGAAAATGGCCGAAAATCTAACGGATTATTTAAACGACATGGGGGTTAAAGTGCGCTATCTCCATTCAGAAATCAAAACACTGGAACGGATTGAAATCATTCGTGATTTAAGGATGGGCACCTTTGATGTTCTTGTAGGAATCAACCTGTTAAGGGAAGGGCTGGACATACCTGAAGTGTCACTTGTCGCCATTTTAGATGCTGATAAAGAAGGATTTCTGCGCTCAGAAAGGTCGCTTATTCAAACAATGGGACGGGCAGCGCGCAATGCCAGCGGCCGTGTGATCATGTACGCCGACCGCATCACGAATTCCATGCGTGTTGCGATAGATGAGACTGAGCGGCGCCGGGAGGTTCAGTCAGAGCATAACCAGAAATATGGCATCACACCGATGACCATTAATAAGTCTATCCCTGATCTCATTCGGGCCACACACGCAGCAGAAGAGACTGAAGTGTATGATGATAAGCCTGATTTGTCTAAAATGAGTAAGACAGAGCGGAAAAAGGTCATAAATAATTTGGAGAAGGAAATGAAAGAGGCTGCAAAGGGGCTTGATTTTGAAAAAGCTGCCGAGTTGCGGGATGTTATTTTGGAATTAAAAGCGGAAGGATGACCTCCATGGGATTAGAAAATATCGTGATTAAAGGTGCGCGTGAACATAATTTAAAAAATATCGATATCACCATCCCCCGGGACAAACTTGTGGTCCTTACCGGTTTGTCTGGTTCGGGGAAATCGTCGCTTGCCTTTGATACAATTTACGCTGAAGGGCAAAGGCGTTATGTTGAATCACTATCGGCCTACGCGCGGCAGTTTCTTGGCCAAATGGATAAACCGGATGTTGATGCGATCGAAGGATTGTCACCGGCTATTTCTATTGACCAAAAGACGACAAGCCGCAATCCTAGGTCAACTGTAGGAACGGTAACTGAGATATATGATTATTTGAGATTGCTGTTTGCACGGATAGGACATCCGGTTTGTCCGAACCATGGTATTGAAATCAGCTCACAAACGATTGAGCAAATGGTTGACCGGATTTTGGAATATCCCGAACGGACAAAAATGCAGATCCTTGCTCCCATTGTATCAGGCCGCAAAGGTGAGCATGTTAAAGTGCTCGAGGATATGAAAAAAAAGGGTTACGTTAGGGTCCGTGTCGACGGTGAGCTTAGGGAGATCGCCGATGAAATCAAGCTTGAGAAAAACAAAAAGCATAACATTGAAGTAGTGATTGACCGGATTATTGTCAAAGACGGCATCCAGTCTAGGCTTGCTGATTCTTTGGAGGCTGCGGTGAGGCTGGCGGATGGCAGGGTGATCGTCGATATCATCGACGGTGAGGAACTGCTTTTCAGTGAACATCATGCCTGTCCATACTGCGGTTTTTCAATCGGTGAGCTTGAACCGCGGCTCTTTTCATTTAATAGTCCATTCGGGGCGTGTCCTGCTTGTGACGGTTTAGGGACGAAGCTTGAAGTCGATGCCGATCTCGTTGTTCCGGATTGGGATAAATCGCTAATAAACCATGCGATTGCACCTTGGGAGCCGACAAGTTCACAATACTACCCACAGCTATTGAAAAGTGTCTGCGATCATTATGGCATCGATATGTATGTTGCTGTTAGCAAACTGCCGAAAAGTCAGATGGATAAAATTTTATATGGAAGCGGTAAAGAGCGGATTCTTTTCACGTATGAGAATGATTTCGGTCAGGTAAAGGAAAGCAATATCACCTTCGAAGGTGTTTTGAACAATATTAGCCGCCGTTACAAAGAAACCGGTTCAGATTATATTCGTGAACAAATGGAGGGGTACATGACCAAGAAACCTTGCCCGACATGCAGCGGATACCGGTTGAAGCCCGAAGCACTTTCGGTAAAGGTTGGCGGCAGACATATTAGTGAGGTCACTGATCAATCCATAAGAGATGTTCAAGCCTATTTTGACGGATTGGATTTAACAGAAAAAGAGCAAACGATTGCTCGGTTAATCTTAAGGGAAATCATTGAGAGAACCGGCTTCCTAGTAAATGTCGGCTTGGATTATCTAACACTAAGCCGCGCGGCCGGGACATTGTCCGGCGGCGAAGCGCAACGAATCAGACTAGCTACCCAGGTCGGATCGCGGTTGATGGGTGTGCTTTACATTCTCGATGAACCCTCCATTGGTTTGCATCAGAGGGATAACGACCGATTAATACAAACACTGATAAGAATGCGGGAGCTTGGCAATACGCTGCTAGTTGTTGAACATGATGAGGACACGATGCTTGCCGCAGATCATATTATCGATATTGGACCAGGTGCGGGGGCGCATGGAGGCTATATTACAGCGCAGGGCTCACCGGACGAATTAATGAAGGATCCACAATCTTTAACAGGAAAGTATTTAGCCGGCGTTAAATTTATTCCCGTTCCATTTGAAAGAAGGAAGCCGGCAAAACGTGTGATTAAGGTGATTGGCGCCAGTGAAAATAACCTTAAAAATATCAGTGTTGACTTCCCTCTTGGGTTATTCACATGTGTGACAGGTGTATCAGGTTCTGGCAAAAGCACGCTTGTGAATGATATTTTGTTTAAAAGTTTGGCGCAAAAGCTTCATGGCAGAAAAGATAAGCCGGGGCAGCACCAGAAGGTTAAAGGTATCGACAATCTCGACCGTGTAATTGACATAGATCAATCGCCGATCGGCAGGACACCCCGTTCAAATCCGGCAACATACACAGGTGTGTTCGATATGATTCGCGAGGTTTTCGCGCAAACGAATGAAGCAAAAATTAGAGGCTATAAAAAAGGCCGTTTTAGTTTTAATGTCAAAGGCGGCCGCTGTGAAGCATGCCGGGGTGACGGGATTATAAAAATCGAAATGCATTTCCTTCCGGATGTTTATGTGCCATGCGAAGTTTGTAAGGGCAAACGTTATAATCGGGAAACACTTGAAGTAACATATAAAGGTAAAACGATTTCTGATGTATTGGATATGACTGTTGAACAAGCCTTGGAATTTTTTGAGAATATCCCAAGGATCAAAAGGCGTATTGAACCGCTTTACGACGTGGGCCTTAGTTATATGACACTTGGACAGCCCGCCACGACATTGTCAGGCGGTGAGGCGCAGCGTGTGAAGCTCGCATCGCAACTTTATCGCAGGACCAAGGGCCGAGCGCTTTATATTTTAGATGAACCGACAACTGGTCTTCATGTTGATGATATTTCACGCTTGCTTGACGTATTGCAGCGGCTCGTCGATAATGGGGATTCTGTTCTCGTTATTGAGCATAATCTTGATGTGATCAAAACAGCCGATTACCTGATTGATCTTGGACCCGAAGGCGGGGATGGCGGGGGAACGATTGTCGTCACAGGTTCGCCGGAAAAGGTCGCTGAGACACTTGAATCCTATACCGGGCGCTACCTGCAGCCTATTTTAGAGCGGGACAAATTACGGATGGAGAAACGCATTAAAGAAAAACAAACTGTTTGATCTTAAATCCTAATCGGGCGCTGGTTTTCTAAGAGCAGTTTAAACAAGCGCCCATTTCATTTTGGTTTGAATGAGGTGTGATACTCATGAAGAAGCTTTATCGGTCTAAGAAAAATCGAATATTAACAGGAATTTTGGGAGGACTCGGCGAATATACTAATGTCGATCCGACGGTTGTCCGAATCATTTTTATGGTATTATTAATACCATTTTTACCGTTAGTACTCGTCTACTTTATTTCGACCTTTATTATCCCTGAAGAAAGTTCGTGATGGTATTTGTTTAAGAATTGGATCATTAACATCATTGTCAATACGATCGTTCTCGTTGTTATCGCAGGATACATTGATTCGTTTCATTTAAACGGTGTTTCTTCTGCACTGATTGCAAGCATTATTCTTTCGATACTCAACCTGATTGTGAAACCGATCCTTGTCATTTTAACGCTGCCGGTAACGGTATTTACATTGGGCCTTTTCCTTTTTGTGATTAATGCAATAACATTATGGATTACGGCTGGTATTATGGGACCGGATTTTAAAATTGATGGCTTTGGCACCGCATTATTGGCTGCGGTTATCATGGCTGTTTGCAACGTCATCATCCAAACATTAATTATTAAGCCGCTGCGGAAGAAATAACCCGCAGCTTTTTCCTGTTTGGGTTAATCTAAAAACATGCTAAAATAAACATAGGCTTTTACCCAAGGCCTGCGGGATGAAGGACTGACCAGCAAGAGAGAGTAGGGGATAACGATGGGAAAAGTAAGAGTAAGCGAGCTAATTGAGCATTTTGATTTAAAGCTCGTAAGCGGTGAAAAAGGGATTGAACGTGAGATTGTTACGAGCGATATTTCGAGGCCGGGTTTAGAAATGGCCGGCTTTTTTACTTATTATCCTGCAGAACGCATGCAATTGCTTGGCAAAACTGAGCTGTCTTTTTTCGGTGCTTTATCAAAAGAAGATCGACTGGAAAGAACAGCTAAGCTTTGCAGTGATGAAACTCCATGTATTGTCGTGTCAAGGGGATTAGACATACCCCAAGAACTAATTGATGCGGCTCATGCGAGTAATGTGCCGCTCTTAAGCTCCAGTTTAAAAACAACAAGACTGAGTGGATTAGTGACAAATTATCTTGAAACACGGCTCGCTCCAATGACATCTGTTCATGGTGTGCTCGTCGATGTTTATGGCGTTGGTGTGCTGTTAACAGGTGACAGCGGTGTTGGCAAAAGTGAGACGGCTTTGGAACTTGTCAAAAGAGGCCACCGCCTTGTTGCTGATGATTCGGTAGAGATCAGACAAGCGGGTGAAAATGAATTAGTAGGAAACGCACCCGAATTAATTCAACATTTGCTTGAGATCCGCGGGCTGGGGATTATTAACGTGATGACTTTGTTTGGTGCAGGTGCTGTAAGAAATTATAAAAAGGTTTCATTGATTATTCATCTTGAGTTTTGGAATCCGGAAAAAATGTATGACCGTCTTGGTTTGGAGGAAGATCACACTCAAATGGTGGACACGCCTCTGCCAAGATTAACACTGCCGGTTCGTCCCGGAAGAAACCTCGCAGTCATCGTAGAAGTGGCATCAATGAACTTTAGACTGAAAAAGATGGGTGTTCATGCGGCCAAACAATTTTCTGACCGCCTAAATGATGCATTAAAAGAAAATAAATAACTGACGGAATAAGTACAACTAGGCCTCTGGCTGGGCCTATAAAAGGCCGGCCAATCGCCCAGTTTGAATATAAGGGAGTGAGTTAAATGAATCAGGATATTCAGCCTTTAAATCGGGCCGCTCTTGAATTCGGTCCATTTCATATTTATTGGTACGGGATCATCATTGCCGCCGGTGCCCTGTTGGGTTTAATTCTGGCAATGAGAGAGGGGAAGCGGCGCGGTTTCCCAAATGATACTTTCATTGATTTAATTTTATTTGCTGTGCCGATTTCGATCGTTTGCGCGAGATTATATTATGTTATCTTCGAATGGCAATATTATTCCCAGCATCCCTCTGATATTATTGCGGTATGGCACGGGGGGATTGCCATTCACGGCGCTTTAATTGGAGCAGTGGGAACAGCAATTGTTTATTGTAAAATAAAGAAGATTTCCTTCTGGAAGCTCGCGGATATTGCTGCCCCAAGCGTAATTCTTGGACAAGCTATCGGACGTTGGGGTAATTTTATGAACCAGGAGGCTCACGGTGGTGAGGTAACAAGACAATTTTTGGAAAAACTCCATCTGCCAAAGTTTATCATTAATCAAATGTACATAGATGGGGCCTATTACGCACCGACCTTTTTATATGAATCACTTTGGGACTTTCTTGGGTTCGTCCTATTAATGCTGTTAAGAAAGGCGAACTTAGGGCGCGGACAAATGTTTATGATTTACGTGATCTGGTATTCCGTAGGCAGGTTTTATGTGGAAGGCTTAAGGACTGACAGCCTGATGCTAACGAGTACACTAAGGATGGCTCAAGTGATTTCGATTGTGCTCATTGTTCTTTGTATTTGTATTTGGATTTATCGCCATGTAAGAGGTTATTCTAAAGTGAGGTATTTAGATCAATAGCTTTTAAAGGGAAAGGGAGTGCATCCGTATGATCAAAACACTATTATTTGATTTGGACGGAACGTTAATTAACACCAACGAGCTTATCATCGCTTCTTTTACACATACATTAGAACATTATTACCCTGGGCGGTTCACGAGACAAGACATCATTGCCTTTATCGGGGAACCCCTGGAGGAAAGCTTCAGCAGAATTGATGAAGAACGGACAGATGACATGGTGGCAATGTACAGGGAGCATAACCACCGCATGCATGATTCCCTGGTTACTGAGTTTCCCCATGTCTATGAAACCCTAGGTATACTGGCTGAGCAAGGATTCAAACTTGGAATTGTGACGACAAAAAGGCGTAAGACCGTGTTAATGGGATTAAAACTTGCAAAGCTCGAGGAGTTTTTTGATGTTGTTGTGACTATCGATGATGTTGACAATGCCAAGCCGCATCCTGAGCCGGTTTTACGTGCAATGAAAGCGCTGAATGCTGATGTGACATCAACCGTAATGATCGGTGACAGCCCATATGATATTCAATCAGGAAAAAATGCCAATGTCTTAACAGTTGGCGTCGCTTGGAGTATTAAAGGCCGTGCTGTTATAGAAAGTGAAAAGCCTGATTTTGTTATAGACGATATGGCAGAGCTCCTTGATATCGCAGGCGCCGCGGTGAAATGAGACGTACGGCGCGTTATAAAGTAGAGGGTCCCAACTCTTTATGGCAGCTGTATAAGACAGTTCCTTTTTGGAAGGTTGTCAAAAATTTTATGGTCATTCAAATCGGCCGTTATACACCATCTGTCAAATTAAAACGCTGGCTTTATCGGACGTTTCTGAAAATGGACATTGGAGAAAGCGCAGCCCTCGCCGTCATGGTGATGCCGGATATTATGTATCCCGAGTATATTACCATCGGGGCGAATACAGTAATTGGCTACAACACAACACTGCTCGCTCATGAATATCTTATTGATGAATATCGATTAGGGAAAATTCATATTGGCAATCGGGTCATGGTCGGCGCAAACAGTACGATTTTGCCCGGCATCATTATTGGTGATGGTGCGGTTGTTTCCGCAGGAACGCTTGTTCATAAGGATGTCCCTGAGGGCGCATTTGTCGGGGGGAACCCGATGCAATTGATCTATACCAAGGAAGAACAAAGGGAGCGTAAGAATAGGGATTAACAGAGGGGGATATGCGGTGAATGAAGAAATCATTGACCACTATCATTGCTGTGCATCATGCCGCCATTTTCGTATCCAGACAGGAGAAGGCAAAAGGGTGACGATGTGTTCCCGGCTTGGCTATGAAACAAAACCGGGTTATCAATTTAATTGTTGGGACCCGAAGCCCCGTGTCAAGCGGGCAATGGAACGAAAACTGAATAAAGGGTAGAAAAAGGTGTCTGACAATGTGTGCCAGACACTTTTTTCTCGTTTAAATAACAGAATCTGAGTCCTAAATTGGATGAGTGAAGCTGTTATTCCAGTTTGGAAGTTCTTTCGCGTCTCTTATTAAAGTAAGAAAAACCCAAATCCCATAATGAGGTAGGCTGCTAAGAGGATGGCGCCTTCAAACCAGTTGGTGTCTCCATCATTGGTAATGGCAATCGTTAGGAAAACAGCTAGGATCATTACGATAAGCTCCGGCACTGAGAAAATCAGCGGCATAAATGTCGGGAACGCGAGTGACAGCAAAACAAGCAGAGGTGCAACAAACATGGCGATCTGCAAGGTTGAACCTATGGCAATTTCTACTGTCACCGTCATACGGTTCTTGTAAGCCATCAGAATAGCCGAAGCATGTTCTGCCGCATTGCCGACGATAGCAACAATTATGACCCCGATAAACAATTCCGTCCACCCAAACGATTTGGCAACAGGCTCGAAGGTATGGACAAGATTTTCACTAATATAACCAACAGCGATTGTTGCTCCAGCCAGAACGGTGATCGCCTTCCAAGCGCTCCACTCGGGTTCCTCTTCACCGTCATGTTCAGCCTCATCCGCCGATTGTTTATAAACACCCCGATGTGTGACAAGCTTGAAAAATAACGCAGCCAAATAAATAATAATCATGACAATTGAAATTCCAATGCTTAAAATTTTGGCGTCAGCTTCCCCAAGCTCCATGGAAAAAATTAGCGGGAAAACAAAAGAAACAACAATAGCAAAGATCAGCATCCCCGCATTATGCCTTGCCTCGTAAATATTAAAGCGCTGGCGTTTATATTTTAAACCGCCAACGAAAAAGGACAGCCCTCCAACCAAAAGCAGGTTGCCGATGATCGAGCCTGTAATTGAAGCCAGCACAACGTTGATCAAACCCGCTTTTATGGCAAAAATTGAAATGATCAATTCCACCGCATTTCCGAACGTTGCATTCAGCAGCCCGCCAATTGATGGGCCTGCAACAATAGCTAAGCTTTCGGTAGCCCGGCCCATAAAGCTTGCCAGCCCAACAATCGTAACGCAGTCCAATATAAACATTAAAATCGGCGGCCAATGCAAGAAACTTCCGACAACTGAAACGGGTACACCAATAATAATCAAAATTAAAAATATCCGGTTCAACGTTTTACCTCCTTCATTCCTTTTCCCGTAAATAATAATGCATTTGATATGTAGTTTTTTTTCAATAAACATGAAAGATAACCAAAAAAAGGGGCACTCTTATTATAATACTTTAAGAATGATTATATAAGGTAAATTGGAAAAGTCTGATTTAGTATAAAATGGCGCTTTTCTTTAAAAAACTATTGACAGATAACAAGAGTTCTTGTAATATACAATTTATCTTTATTGTATTAGCATATTAGCGAACTAAAGCATTTGGATTATTAAATATAAGGATGATAGCTATGACAACACCCTTCATGTTTGAAAAACCGTTGGGCCTGCGCGACACATTGCCCGCAGTGCAAAGCATTCTTAATAAAATAAAGCAGGAATGCCACACAGAGGTTGAAAAGTGGGGATATGATTTTATGGCAACGCCGGCTTTAGAATACGATGACACCGTTGGAAGGGTTTCAGCGATCACAAATAATCAGCTTTTCAAACTGCTTGATCGCCAGGGACATACGGTTGTTCTAAGACCTGATATGACAGCCCCCATTGCCCGTGTCGCTGCATCAGGCCTAAAAGAGCATCCGTTGCCGCTGCGCCTCGCCTATACAGCAGCGTTATTTCGCGCTCAACAAAATGAAGGCGGCCGTCCGAGTGAGTTTGAACAGATTGGCGCTGAACTTATAGGGGACGTCACACCGTATGGCGATGCTGAAATGATTGGTCTTATGGTCAAATTGTTAAAACTAAGTGGACTGGAAAATATAAGCATAGCAGTAGGGCATATCGGATTTGTTGATGCCTTGCTGAAGGACGTTGCACCCGACCAGGACTGTGTCAATAAGCTGAAGAACTTTTTATATGAAAAAAATGACGTTGGTTTTAAGGAATATACGTCTTCTTTAAAGTTATCCAAGGACAATAGAAAACGGCTGTTGACCTTCGTTGAATCAAGGCGGTGTGACAATCAAGAGACACTTGCTGCAATACAAGAGCTGCTTCCACAGCCATACGGCCAAAAGGTTTATCAAGACGCAACTGAACTATTAAGGCTGTTAAAGGTCTACGGTGTGAGTGACATGATTGATTTGGATGTGACATTAGTCAGTCACCTCAGCTACTATACTGGCTTTGTTTTCGAAGGATATGGCGGGAACGGCGGCTTTGCTGTATGCAGCGGAGGCAGGTATGATGAATTGCTGGCAAAATTCGATCGGCCGGCACCTGCCACAGGCTTTGGCATTCGCCTTGATCGGCTGATGGAAGCAGTCGGGTTTGTTTCTAAGGAATCGTACTCAACAAAAACGGCAGTTATTTTCAGTCCGGAGCATTATGCGGAGGCCTATTATACCGCAACCAAAATGCGTTCCGAGGGGGAAGCTGTCGTCTTGCAGGAGCAAACTGGCATTGCGGATTTGAAAACATATACAAAAGGATTCGACCGCGTTTTATTCTATACAGAAAACAGCAAGAGCTGATGAAAGGGGTGATTTTATGTCTGAAACACTGACCATTGCTATGCCCAAAGGCCGGATATTTGAAGAGGCAGCGGACCTTTTAAAAAAGGCCGGATACGAGCTTCCCGTTGAAATAGAAAAATCACGAAAGCTTATTTTAACGGAGGAGTTGACCGGCTTCCGTATCATTTTAGCAAAACCGATGGATGTTCCGACATACGTTGAACATGGTGTGGCGGATCTTGGCATTGCTGGGAAGGATGTTTTACTTGAAGAAAAAAGGGATGTCTATGAGGTTCTTGATCTTGGCATTAGTGTTTGCCGTCTAGCCGTGGCAACCCTTCCCGATTTAAAGCCGGACCCCGTCATGCCAAAGATAGCGACAAAATATCCACATGTTGCCTCAAGATTTTTCCGGGAACAAGGTGAGCAGGTTGAGATCATTACATTGAACGGATCCATCGAGCTTGCTCCGCTGATTGGACTCGCGGACCGTATCGTTGATATCGTATCAACAGGGCGGACACTAAAGGAAAATGGTTTGGTTGAGACAGAAAAATTAGCGGACATAACATCAAGGCTGATCATTAACCCAGTAAGTTACAGGTTAAAGAAAAATAAAATTGACGCGATGATCAAAAGCCTGTCAGCGGTTGTGGAGGGAAATGCTTATGCAATGGATCGAAAACGGTGATTTGTCTTTTTTAGATAACAGGGGCATGAATGGATTCTTGGAGTATGAAAAGGCGGTAAGGGAAATTATCGCTAAGGTCAGAGTGAACGGTGATAAAGCATTGCTTTCGTATACTAAGCAATTTGATCACGTTGATTTAGAAACGTTGCATGCTGACAGCGAACACATTGCAACAGCCTATAGGGATCTGCCGGGCACTTTCATAGAGGTGATAAAAGAAGCAGCGGGCAATATTCGCAGCTTTCACGAGAAACAGAAACCTGATTCATGGGATGTGACACATGCTGACGGGTCACGCCTTGGACAAAGGGTCACCCCCTTGGATGCTGTCGGAGTGTATGTTCCGGGCGGAACAGCCGCCTATCCATCCTCTGTATTAATGGGCGCTATTCCCGCACTCGTTGCCGGTGTCAAAAGAATAGTGCTCGTATCCCCGCCACAGAAGAATGGGGAAATTTCTGATGGTGTGCTTGCTGCAGCTAATGAAATCGGCATAAAAGAAATCTATCAGGTTGGCGGCGCCCAGGCTATCGCGGCCTTGGCATACGGGACTGAGACCATAAAACCGGTAGATAAAATTGTCGGCCCGGGAAACATCTATGTTACGGCAGCGAAAAAAGAAGTATTCGGGACCGTGGCCATTGATAGTTTGGCAGGCCCAAGTGAAATCGTTATTTTAGCGGACGATTCAGCAAACCCTGATTGGCTAGCAGCAGATTTGCTTTCCCAAGCCGAGCACGATCCTTTATCAATGGCTATTCTTGTGACCACATCAAAATCGCTCGGAAAAGCGGTAGAAAGTCATATTCAGAAGCAGGTCCGAAGCCTCCCGAGAGCGGAGATTGCCAAAAAGTCATTAGACGACTTCGGGAAAATTATCCTCGTTGAAGACTATGATGATGGCATTAAAACGGTCAACAAACTGGCACCAGAGCATTTAGAGATTGTTGTTACAAACCCGGAACAGATTCTGCCGGAAGTTAGGCATGCAGGTGCCATTTTCATAGGAGCTTATAGCTCAGAGCCGGTCGGAGATTATTTTGCCGGACCGAATCATATCATACCGACGAATCGAACGGCGAGGTACTCAAGTCCTTTAAGTGTAGAAAGCTTTGTTAAAAGATCAAGCATTATCCAATACAGTTTTGAGGCTATGCAAAACAACGGCCGCAAGATTGCCGAATTTGCCCGGTATGAAGGGTTAGAGGCTCATGCCCGGGCGATTGAAAAAAGGATCCAGGAGTGATTTGAATGACCCGAGACAGCCAAATAGAAAGAACGACATCTGAAACAACCATTGCGTTAAAATTCGACATTGATGGGGAAGGGATCGCTGCGATCGAAACAGGTGTCCCCTTTCTGACGCACATGCTGGATTTATTCACAAAACACGGACTATTTAATTTAAAGGTTAAGGCATCGGGTGATACTGAAGTTGATGACCATCATACAACTGAGGATGTTGGGATTTGCCTCGGACAGGCACTCAAGCAAGCCCTTGGCGATAAAAAAGGGATAAGGCGTTATGGGCACGCCGTAGTCCCTATGGACGATGCCCTTGCGGAGGTTGTTATCGATTTAAGTGACCGTCCTCATTTTGAATGCCGTGGGGAAATCCCCTCACAAAAGGCAGGAACATTTGATACCGAACTTGTCGATGAATTTCTTTGGAAGCTTGCTCTTGAGGCAAGAATGAATCTTCACGTGATCATCCATTACGGCAAGAATACCCATCACATCATCGAAGCTGTCTTTAAAGCATTGGGCAGGGCGCTTGATTCCGCAACACAGATGGACCCAAGGGTGAAAGGGATTCCTTCCACGAAAGGGACACTCGGATGATCGGCATACTGGATTATGGCATGGGTAATCTTCACAGTGTTTGTTCAGCGTTGAAACGTTTGCATGTTCCCTACATTGTTTCATCTAACCATGATGAATTAAGACAATCAAACGGAATAATCCTTCCCGGCGTTGGAGCATTTCGGGATGCTATGGTTTGTCTAAAAAGGGACGGACATATTGCCTTTTTGCGGGAATATGCAGAGAGCAAACCAATGCTGGGGATTTGCCTCGGTATGCAGCTGCTCTTTGATGAAAGTGAGGAAAACGGGCTTACACCGGGATTATCCTTATTAAAAGGACGGGTCATTCGATTTACAGGAAGTGATGTGATGCGTGAGACATATAAAGTGCCGCATATGGGATGGAATCACCTTGATTTTAAAAAGCCTGAGTCGCCGCTTCTCCAAGGTCTTTCAGAGGACTATGCCTATTTTGTCCATTCCTATTATGTCATGACGTCTGATGAAAGCTTATTGATTGCTACGGCCGGATACCATGTTGAGGTGCCAGCCATAGTAGGCAAAGGCCATGTTTTCGGCACCCAATTTCACCCGGAAAAAAGCGGACCGAGTGGACTGGCCATATTAAAGAACTTTTGCAGTTTAGCACAAGGGGGAGTTAGGACATGACATTTACAATATATCCGGCAATTGATCTCCGCGGCGGGAAGTGTGTCCGCCTATATCAAGGTGATTTTCGTCAAGAAACGGTATATCATGATGAGCCGATAGAAATGGCTCGTTCATTTTATGAACAAGGAGCAGAATGGCTTCATCTCGTCGATTTGGATGGTGCAAGATCCGGCAAACCGGTAAATGCCGATATCATCAAAGACATTTCCGCAGCTGTGCCGGTCAAAGTTGAGGTCGGGGGCGGAATTAGATGTATTGAAAATGTTGAGGATTATTTAAAGGCAGGGGTTGACCGGATTATCCTTGGCAGCTCGGCTATTTCTGATCCGGAATTTGTAAAAGAGGCACTAAGGCGGTTTCCGGAACAGGTTGCGATTGGCATCGATGCCAGGGATGGCAGGGTCGCTGCGGAAGGATGGCTCAAAACGTCTGATGTGTCAGCTGTTGATTTAGGAAAAGAACTGGCAGCTGCGGGCGCGAAAACCTTTATTTATACGGATATTTCCCGTGATGGGGCTCTAAAAGGGCCGAACGTGGAGGAAATACAGAGCTTCGCACAAGCAACGGGACAACAAGTGATTGCCTCTGGGGGCGTCTCGGCAATTAGTGATGTGAAGGAGCTTGCTGCCAATGTGTCAGCCGGCATTGCTGGAGCGATCATCGGCAAGGCGCTTTACACGAATGTTTTAACATTGGCGGATGCTTTAGAGGTGGCAAACCATGCTGGCTAAGAGAATCATCCCCTGTTTGGATGTCAAGGATGGCCGGGTTGTTAAAGGCATTCAGTTTGAAGCATTACAAGAAGCCGGAGACCCTGTTGAACTCGCCAAATTTTATAATCGTGAAGGGGCTGATGAGCTCGTATTCCTTGATATTTCTGCATCTTCTGAAGGGCGCGAGACAATGGTTGATGTTGTTCGCCGCGTGGCTGAGCAATTATCCATCCCTTTTACAGTAGGCGGCGGCATAAAGACTTTGGATGATATCAAGCGCATGTTAAGAGCAGGGGCTGATAAGGTATCATTAAACTCATCAGCCGTTCTTAATCCAAGGTTGATTGAAGAAGGTGCCGCATACTTTGGCAGCCAATGTATTGTTGTTGCAATTGATGCGAAATATCATCCCGCAACAGAAAGCTACCATGTGTACACTCATGGCGGGAAACAATTAACCGAGCTTGATGCTATTGAGTGGGCGCAAAAGGCCGTCACATGCGGAGCGGGGGAAATTTTGCTGACGAGCATGGATAAGGACGGCGAGAAATCAGGCTTCCATAGGGAGCTGACACGGGCCGTCAATGATGCAGTCAGTGTCCCGGTCATTGCGTCCGGCGGGGCTGGCAAGGCTAAGGATTTTTACGATGTTTTTACGGATGCTCATGCTGATGCGGCATTGGCCGCCTCTATTTTTCACTTTAAGGAAACATCGATCAGCCATGTAAAGGACTACTTAAAAGCTAAAGGAGTCGTTGTAAGATGACATTAGACAATCTTCAATATGATAGTGACGGCTTAATTCCGGCGGTTGTTCAGGATGCACAGAGCAAAGAAGTGCTGACCGTCGCTTATATGAATCGGGAATCGGTAAAGAAATCGCTTGAAACTGGTGAAACATGGTTCTTCAGCCGTTCTCGTGGGGAGCTATGGCATAAAGGCGCAACATCGGGAAACAAACAGGCGATTGTTGATATTCGCTTTGATTGTGACAAAGACGCTTTAGTTGTAAAAGTGGATCCCCAAGGTCCAGCTTGTCACACAGGTTCATATAGCTGTTTTTCAGGATCTTTATTTGAAGAGCGGGATGAGAAAGATGGCGAGCTTAGTGGAGGACGATTTGACATTTTGAACGAACTTGAGGAAACTATTGCCAAAAGGGAAACTGAAAGACCTGAAGGGGCATACACGACGTATCTTTTCGATGAAGGTGTGGACAAAATCCTAAAAAAGGTCGGGGAAGAAGCGGCCGAAGTCATCATTGCCGCTAAAAACCGTTCAGTCGAGGAACTTGAATGGGAAGCAGCGGATTTATTGTATCACCTCATGGTTCTTCTAAGGGAACAAAAGGTAGGCTTGGATCAAATCTTGAAAGTGCTGGAAAAACGGCATCACTCAACTGCCGAGGCTGGAAATTAAGCTTCGGCTCTTTTGGTTAATCAGAAAGTATAACTTTCAGACGCACATAAGTGCACTGGCTAAAGACGTAACATCCTATTACAACGCCAGTACTAGCACGTCCTGTGCGCCGCAACTACTAATTAACAAAGTTCCAATAAAAAGTATGATTGGTGTCCTTACTTAAAAGCATATGTGTGTTATACTTTTAAAAGAATAAATTTGTCGTTTGATACGGAGGACGTCGTCGATATGAAATCGGAACGGATGTCAAAAAAAGCACGTGTGATTACCTTTCATCCAGATGGAGAATATTACTTTCAAAAAGGAATCACGGCTTATCAAAAGGGGGATTTGCTGCGGGCTTCCAAATATGTAGACCGGGCGATCGCTTTTGAACCAGAAGAAACAGAATACTTATGCCAACAGGCCGCAATATTGTCAGAGCTGGAGGAATATGAAGCGTCGATCGATATATTGCGAAAAGTTGTTATGGAATTAGATGAACATTTAACGGAATGTTATTTTTTTATGGCCAACAATTACGCCTATCTTGGGCGGTTTGAAGAAGCTCTTAAGGAAGTTCGGACTTATATATCCCTAGAGCCTAAAGGCGGTTTCATTCAGGAAGCAAGAGAGCTTTATAAGCTCCTGACGATCGAATCCGGCGGCCTGCACGAGGAAGATGAAGGCTATGTTGCCGAGCATGAGAAAGGACGCCAGGCTCTGGAACGGGGACAATATAAAAAGGCGGTCACGTTGTTTAAAAAAGTGATTGTGGACAGACCATCATTTTGGGCGGCTTATAATAATCTCGCCGTTGCCTATTACTCCCAAGGTAACACACCACAAGCTTACAAGACGATCGAAAGGGTTTTAGAGCAGGATCCGGGTAATGTGCATGCTTTGTGCAATTTGACTACTTTTTACTATCAGCTTAATGAAACGGAAAAGCTTGAAGCATTGCTTCCAAAGATTGATAGTTTGTATCCATTTTTCCCTGAACACCGCAGTAAGCTTGGATCAACCTATCTATTTATAGGTGAATATGAAAAAGCCTTTCATTGGCTGATGTCTGCAGAAAAGGCAGGCATTTACGGAGATCAGGCATTTTATTTTTGGCTTGCACTTGCCAGCTTTCGTGTCGGGCTAAAGGAGCTTGCCATACGGACCTGGAATCAAGCAAATTTCTTTAAGGATCAGCCATTCCACCCATACCAATACGGAAAAGTCAGGGAAATGTTTCTTGCCGATGATGCCAAGGATAATCCTATGGTCCGTTCACTTGTGCATCAGCAGCTTGCGGAAGCAGACAGCAGTACTCATAAGGTCTATTCGCTCTTTTATCTTAGATATTTAGGTGATCAAGCTGCCTATGACCAAATCAAGGCGATAAGCCAAACTAAGGAAAGCCCGCTTGTTAGTGCCATTGCCGCTCGCTTATTAAAGTCAAATGATGACAGCGTTGATATTATGCTGATTCTTGAGGAGCATTTTGGCAATAGCCGGCCGATGATGCAGTATTGTGATTTGTATGGATGGTGGGCGATTGTCTTTGATTTGATTCAGACTGATGATGACATTGAAGCCAAAGCTTGGGCAGCAGCGCTGGCCTATCTTTGGAAAAAGGAAAACGAGATGGCCGAGACCCAATCTCGGATCGCCAAACAATTTGACACGACGGTTTATCAGTTAAGAAAGCATGTTAACCGCCTGCGTGACGGGTTGGACGATCTTAGTTAACAACCGGAATGAGCAGCAACAAGCAGCGTTTTAATAGAAAACCCGCCGCGCTAAATCCTGGAGGGTTTTCTTTGATGTTCAGGAAAAAAAGGCCGCCGTGTGGCTAACTCATTGTGACTTTTGGGTGTTTGCCCGTATATTTTTCCCTTTACCCAAATAGGGAGATACATTTCTTGTGAATTGCGATAAATTGGAAACAGAAACATCTGCTTTTATTTTATCGGACCGTCATTCCGCTATTTGTGCCAAAATGCTATATTTGATGATCGAATAGGACTGTGGTTCCGTTATTCGGGGATTTAAGGGGTCAAATGAGTGGATTTTGAGCAAATAATGGAATCTAAGTCCTATAATGAATGAGTGAAGCTTTTATTGTAGTTTGTAAGGTCATCGGTCATCGTCCGCGCTATGTTCGATAATGACTTAACTAAATATGGTGTGTAAAAATAAAATAATTCCTTCTCTAATTTCCCCTGAGCAAATTTGTAGACGACACGTGGCGTCTCTTATAGCATAGAATTGTAATTAGAAGAAAAAATAAAATGCACAGAAGATGGTTAACATGGGAATGATCCATCATCTTGTAAAGGAATGATCTGACATGACAACAGAAAAAATTTATGACGTGATCATTGCAGGCGCAGGACCTGCCGGAATGACAGCTGCTGTGTATGCCTCCCGTGCCAATTTAGATACACTGATGATTGAACGCGGTATTCCAGGTGGGCAAATGGCTAATACCGAGGATGTTGAAAATTACCCTGGTTTTGAGCAAATCCTGGGACCCGACCTCTCAAACAAAATGTTTGAGCACGCGAAAAAGTTCGGTGCGGAATATGCCTACGGCGATATTAAAGAAATCCGGGACGGTGAAGATTACAAAACTGTTGTGGCCGGGAATAAGGAATATAAGGCCTTGTCGGTTATTATTGCAACCGGTGCGGAATATAAAAAAATTGGTGTCCCTGGTGAACAAGAACTCGGCGGACGCGGTGTTTCTTACTGTGCGGTTTGTGATGGCGCCTTTTTCAAAAATAAAGAGCTGATTGTTGTTGGCGGCGGCGATTCTGCCGTTGAAGAAGGCGTTTACCTTACCCGCTTTGCAAAGAAAGTCACTATTGTTCACCGCCGTGATGAATTAAGGGCACAAAAGATATTGCAGCAACGCGCATTTGACAATGAAAAAATCGACTTTATTTGGAATCACACTGTAAAAGAAATTCATGATGTAAACGGCAAGGTCGGCAAGGTCACTTTAGTAAATACTCAGGATGGCACAGAGCAGGATATGGCTATTGACGGCGTATTCATTTATATTGGCATGCTGCCGCTAAATCAGTCCGTATTAAATCTCGGCGTAACGAATGAAGCCGGATATGTCGTCACAAATGAACAAATGGAGACAAAAGTCCCTGGGATTTTCGCAGCAGGCGACATCCGCGAAAAAGAACTTCGTCAAATTGTAACAGCTACTGGAGATGGGAGTATCGCTGCTCAATCTGCTCAAAAGTTTGTCGAAGGGTTTAAAGAAAAGTCAAAAGTCTCATGACTTTAATACGTAAAAGCCTTAAAAAGTTACCCTCCCTTAATCCAGTTGTAACACGGATGAAATATACATGGGTTATAGTAGTAAATAAGAAATTGACCCCCTTTTAATAAAATTTTTTTAAGACATGGGCTTCCGCGCTCATGTCTCTTTTTTTACCTTAAAAAACCCGTTTACACCGAGGAATGGCCCTAAAGAAAACTCGCCGATTGGCGAGCCTTTGGTGAAGACAGAGGCGTAGTTGCGACGCATAGGACGTGCTAGTACTGGCGTTGTAACAGGATGTTACGCCTTTAGCCAATGCACTTATGTGCGTCAGAAAGGCTACTACTGCCTGCCACCTCGTCTACGGTGCCTTGCGACGAAGCGAAGTGGAGGAGCACTATACTTTCTGATTAACCTATGAAAAACAAGGTGTCTGTCTCTTTGTGAAGGCCAATTGTTTTTAGTATAATAAAACAGAGGTGAGTCTTGTGCAAAGAGTAACCAACTGTTTATTACAAAAAGACGATCATGTCTTAATGTTAAAAAAACCAAGACGGGGCTGGTGGGTGGCGCCCGGCGGGAAGATGGAAAGCGGAGAATCCGTCAAGGATACCGTGATTCGTGAATTCCGGGAAGAAACAAGCCTTTACTTGCAAAACCCTGTATTAAAAGGTATTTTTACGTTTGTCATAAAGGAAGGTGAACACATCGTTTCCGAATGGATGATGTTTACTTTTTATGCAGACCAATTCGAAGGCCAAATGGTGGAAAAAAGTGTGGAAGGTGATCTGGAATGGCAGCAGACTGACCATTTTCAAGAATTGCCGATGGCAGAGGGTGACCGTCATCTCCTGGACTATGTCCTGCGCGGTCACGGCATGATCTTTGGCACCTTTCATTACTCACCAGATTTTGAGCTTTTAAGTTATAGATTGGACCCAAGCTAGATCATGTTTTTACAACAAAGGGGGTAGGAATGATGAGTGAAGATATTCAAGTTGTCATTATAACAGGGATGTCTGGGGCGGGGAAGACAGTTGCGACCCAAAGCTTTGAAGACCTCGGCTTTTTCTGCATCGATAATTTGCCTCCGACACTGCTGCCAAAGTTCATTGATCTTATTGAGGAATCAGGCGATAAACTAAATAAGCTTGCTCTAGTGATGGATTTGCGCGGCAGAGAATTTTTCGATTCGCTTTTTGAATCCATTGACGGATTGAGCAAAAACGAAAATATTAAGCCCAAAATTCTTTTTTTGGATGCAAAGGATCAGGTGCTTGTTCGCCGCTACAAAGAGACAAGACGGACCCATCCTCTGTCACCAACAGGGCGGCCTGTTGAAGGGATCAAGCTTGAGCGTGATATGCTCGAACAAATGAAAGGCATTGCGCAAAATTATATAGATACCACCGAGTTAAAGCCGGCAGAGCTGCGTGAAAAAATCATAAGTCAATTCAGCAGTAACAAAACACAGTCTTTCTGTGTCAACGTGCTGTCTTTTGGTTTTAAATACGGCATACCTATCGACGCCGACCTTGTCTTTGATGTCCGTTTTTTACCAAATCCATATTATATTGAACATATGAGGGACAGGACGGGATTAGAAGCCGATGTAGCTGATTATGTTTTTAAATGGACGGAAGCAAAACAATTTTTGCAGAAATTAATGGATTTGTTAACCTTCATGCTGCCGCAATATAAGCGTGAAGGCAAAAGACAGCTCGTTATCGCCATCGGCTGTACGGGAGGAAAGCATCGTTCTGTTGCTTTAGCGGAGCAGATTGCCCGAAACATCTCATCAGACTATCCGACACATGTTTCCCACCGTGATGTCACCAAAGGAAACATTAAGTTATGACAAAGCAATATAAAGTGGTAGCTATTGGCGGTGGAACCGGTTTATCGGTCCTCCTTAGGGGTTTGAAGAAGCAGCCATTGGATATTACTGCTATTGTAACTGTGGCAGACGATGGCGGAAGCTCTGGGCTTTTGCGCAATGAGCTGCAGATTCCTCCCCCCGGAGACATTCGTAATGTCCTTGTCGCATTGTCCGAAACCGAACCAATGTTCGAACAATTATTGCAACATCGGTTTGAAAATGGCAACGGACTTAGCGGCCATTCACTCGGCAACCTTTTAATTGCCGCATTAACATCGATTACTGGCGATTTCGTGATGGGAATACGGGAATTAAGCCGAATTTTAAATGTGAAGGGCAAGGTGCTTCCTGCGGCAAACCAGAGCATTGTATTGGGCGCGGTGATGAGTGACGGCTCAATCGTTGAAGGTGAATCACAAATCCCAAAATCCAACAAAAAAATCGAACGCGTTTTTTTAAAGCCTAGGAACATCGAGCCTCTGCCCGAAAGTATCGAGGCAATCCGCGAGGCTGATCTGATTGTCCTCGGACCTGGAAGTCTGTATACAAGTGTATTACCAAATTTATTGGTTCCTGAACTGGCGCACGAAATAGGCAAAGCGAAGGCGAAGAAGGTCTATATTTGCAACGTGATGACCCAACTTGGGGAGACTGACCGATTTTCTGCATCAGACCATGTTAAGGTACTGATGGATCATGTATCGGATGATTTTCTGGATTATGTCATCGTCAATAACACGACGATCCCGAAACGCATTCAAGATCGCTATGCGTTAGAAGGCGCCCGTCCGGTCATGCATGACAAAAAGAAATTGCAGGAGCTGGGGTTAAATATTGTTAGTGATCGCATTATTAAATATGATCATTCAGTCATAAGACACGATGAAGAAATTGTCACAAAGTGGCTCATGTCACTTTTGCCGGCTATTAAAGTCAGGTAAAGCAAAATTTAAGGGGTGGACCCATGTCTTTTGCAGCCGAAACAAAAAAGGAACTCACCCAGATGGACGTCAAGGCATGCTGCGCTAAATCGGAGCTTGCTGCTTTAATCCGAATGAATGGTTCCATATCTATTATGAATAAACAATTAAGTCTAGATATTTCAACAGAAAATGCAGCGATCGCAAGGCGAATATATACGCTAATAAAAAAGAGTTATGATTATTCAATTGAATTGCTTGTCAGACGAAAAATGCGGTTGAAAAAAAATAATGTTTACATCGTCAGGGTTAAGGAACATGCGAAAGCAATGCTGCACGATTTGAAAATTATAGATGATCACCTTATGTTCACAAGAGAGATAGACCCGTCATTGATTAGGAAGCCATGCTGCCGCCGCTCCTATCTGCGGGGCGCCTTTCTGGCAGGAGGTTCGCTCAATCATCCCGAGTCCTCATATCACCTTGAGATTTTTTCAAGCTACGAAGAATATACAAAGTCACTTGCTGAATTAATGAATCGCTTTGATTTGAATGTAAAGATGTTGCCGCGGAAAAACGGTTATATCATTTACATGAAAGAGGGCGAAAAGATTACCGAATTTTTGAGTATCATTGGCGCCCATCAGGCCCTTCTTTATTTTGAAGATATCAGGATTGTTAAAGACATGCGAAATTCAGTGAACCGTCTCGTGAACTGTGAAACAGCCAATTTGAATAAAACGGTCAGCGCTGCAATGAAGCAAATTGAGAATATTCGTCTCATTGAGCAAGAAATGGGACTTGACCAGCTGCCCGAGAGGCTAAGAGAAATTGCTGAGTTAAGGGTCAAGCATCCTGATGTCACACTTAAAGAGCTTGGGGAACTGGTACAGGGTGAACGAATTAGTAAATCTGGCATTAATCACCGCTTCCGCAAAATTGAAGCGATTGCCGATAAAATACGAAAAGGGGTGCCTATTCTAAAAGGAAAAGGCATATAGGAGGTTAAGGTCATTGGTAGAAAAAGAAATGACGGTGAATTTGAAAAGTGGTTTGCAAGCGAGACCCGCAGCCTTATTCGTTCAAGAAGCGAACAAATTTAATGCCTACATCTATTTGGTTAAGGGTGGAAAGAAAGTCAATGCTAAAAGCATCATGGGCATTATGAGCCTTGCTGTGGGAGCTGAAGCGCCGGTTACTCTTATTGCTGAAGGTGCTGATGAAACCGAAGCTGTGGCGGCATTACAAGCTTTTGTAAGTCAAGAACATATTTAAGGCAAAGAAAAAGCCTTCCGGTTTCGGAAGGCTTTTCTATCTGTTATTTTGTTAATACGTCATCAATCAGACCGTATTTTTTTGCATCCTCTGCGCTCATGAAGTTGTCGCGGTCTGTGTCGCGGTCAATGACCTCGATAGGTTGACCGGTTCTCTCGGAAAGAATTTTATTAATCGTTTCGCGCATTTTAATAATGCGCTTGGCATGGATCTCGATATCGGTTGCTTGACCTTGGGTTCCGCCAAGCGGCTGGTGTATCATGACTTCACTGTTTGGCAGACCAAACCGTTTGCCAGGCTCGCCGGCTGCAAGCAAGAATGCCCCCATCGATGCAGCCATACCGATACAAATGGTAGATACTTTCGGTTTGATATGCTGCATGGTGTCATAGATTGCCATGCCCGCGGAGATTGATCCGCCTGGGCTGTTAATATAAAGGGAAATATCCTTTTCGGGATCTTCCGCAGCCAAGAATAACAGCTGAGCAACGATGGCGTTTGCTACATTGTCATCAATTGCGCTCCCAAGCATTATAATCCTATCTTTTAATAGACGGGAATAAATATCATATGCGCGTTCTCCCCGGTTTGTTTGCTCAATGACTGTAGGAATTAAAGGCATCGAACATCCTCCTTTTCATTATCTTTTTCATTTTTTGGCATCTTTTTCTTAACTTGATTTCATCATACCCTATTGGTCAGGATAGGTCAAATTAAACACTTGAAATTATGTAAGGTTTTTCTCTAGGGGGGCCTATAAACCATCTTACCCTGATTGTATCGCTTTTAAACAGGGGCCAAGCCCGGGTTTTTAGCCCCGGGCTTGGCCCCTCTTTGCTGGTTTATTTTGGATCAAATCCTGCTGCCTTTAGGGATTGCTCAATCCACTCAGGCTGCATGATTCTATGGTTAAACACAACAGTCACTGTTTTTTTCTCGGGATTCATTTTGTAGTCTTTAATGCCGATGATTTTGCTTAAGGCATTTTCCATTTTCTCCTCACAGCCGCTGCACGATAAATTCACGCCGGTGAAAACAGTTTCATCACTCGTGGCTTGTGTATTGTGGCTGTGTTCAAGACCAAAGAAAACACCAAGCCCCAATAGAGATGCACATAACATACCGATCATCAAACTTTTTTTGGACATGCTGATTCCTCCGTTTCGTTGGTATGCATTTATAGGTAGGTTGGTTTTGATTTGTCATTTTTATTCAATATCAATCATTTTCCAAATTAATGAATATTAAAAAAGCCCTTTCCATAAATAAAAATTTTCAGTAAAATAGGAAGGTAACTTTTTTTTTTAATGGGTATGGCAACATGAAAAAGTTGTAAGCGCTTCATAATTGGCAAACATCCTAGAACAACATGGAGGGATTGAAGGAGATGCAGCAGCAAAGACAGGAAAACCTTGACTTACAACAGTCAACAGGAGGATCAAATAGTTTAAAACGCGGTTTGAAATCGCGGCATTTAACAATGATTGCAATCGGTGGGTCCATCGGTACTGGGCTATTCCTTGGAAGCGGGTCCGCCATTCATACGGCCGGTCCCGGCGGGGCGTTGTTAGCCTATGCTGTTATTGGCATGATGGTTTATTTCGTTATGACAAGCCTTGGGGAGATGGCGGCCGTCATGCCGACAAGCGGTGCCTTCAGTACGTATGGCACTAAGTTCATTGATCCGGCTTTTGGGTTTGCCCTTGGCTGGAACTATTGGTACAGCTGGGCGATGACTCTGGCGGCAGAGCTTTCAGCGGCAACGCTTGTCATGAAGTTTTGGTTTCCTAACAGCCCGTCGTTTCTTTGGAGCGGTCTGTTTTTAATAATTATTTTTGCGCTGAATTATTTATCTGTAAAGGGTTATGGTGAAGGAGAGTATTGGTTCTCCTTTGTCAAAGTGACAACCGTCATTATCTTCATTATCGTGGGATTATTGATGATCTTTGGTATCATGGGAGGCAAAGCCATTGGATTCAGTCATTTTACTGCCGGCGATGCGCCTTTTTCTGGAGGGTTCTTTGCGACTTTAGGGATCTTTCTAGCCGCGGGTTTTTCTTTTCAAGGGACTGAAATTGTCGGTGTAGCTGCCGGTGAAAGCGAGAATCCCGCAAAGAACGTTCCAAAGGCGGTCAAGAGTACTTTTTGGCGGATTTTCCTTTTTTATATTTTGGCGATCCTGATTATCGGGTTAATCATCCCCTACACAAGTAAGAGTTTGCAGAGCGACAGCATAATGGTAAGTCCTTTTACTTTGGTTTTCCAAAGAGCTGGACTGGCCTTTGCGGCTTCAGTCATGAATGCCGTTATCTTAACTGCTGTATTATCCGCCGGCAATTCAAGCCTTTATGCGTCGGCACGCATGATTTATGCTATGGCAAAGAATGGACAGGCACCGCGTGTTTTTGGCCGGCTTAATAAACGCGGCGTTCCTGGTGCAGCCATTATATTGACCGCGGTTGTTGGTATGTTTGCCTTCTTTGCCTCAATCTATGGGGATGGGGAAGTCTATATTTGGCTGATGAACTCAGTTGGTGTAACCGGATTTATTTTCTGGGTGGGCATTGCAGTCAGCCACTACAGGTTCCGAAAGGCCTATTTAGCACAGGGATATACTCTAGATAGGCTGCCTTATCATTCAAAGTTTTATCCTTTCGGTCCAATTTTCGCATTCGCGGTCTGTTTAATTGTTATTTTGGCACAGGACTACCAAGCCTTTCTTTCCAATAATATTGATTGGGGCAGCGTTATTGCTGCATATCTAGGTATTCCGCTCTTCCTTATCCTATGGTTCGGTTACAAATTCATAAAGAAAACAAAAGTAGTGCCATTGAAAGAATGCGAGTTTGATTTTGACGAGACATTTTAAATAAATTTAAAAGGGCGGCATCCGGGAAATCCGAGATGCCGTCCTTTAAATTAAAAAAATCCTTTCATCGGCGAAAGGATTTGATGTGTATGTATAATATGGCGCGCTCGGAGGGATTCGAACCCCCGGCAGACGTGGTACCGGAAACCACCGCTCTATCCAGCTGAGCTACGAGCGCTTATTGTATAAAGGTTAAAAGGCTGACAACGACTATTATACGATAAAATTCCGTTTTGCACAAGCATAATTTTTCTTTCTTCAAATTGGGCTAATGCTATGCAAGGCAGGGGCCCCTTTTGTAACACACAGAGTAAAAATAGGTTAACGTATTAGACAAGATGACCCGCTCCAACATAGTTTAGTAGTGTATTAACTATTTAAGGGGGAATTAAAATGACTTGGTGCCCGCCAAAACAATTACAAAACACAGCACAATGCCCGCCAAAACAACTAGAAGGCATAACCGATCCTACAAAACAAAATGTATTAGATGTTTATCAGCCATACGTTCTGAATCATTTCCATCCAGAGCATACACAGGTAAATGTGCACCAAATTTATCAGCATCAGCACCATTACCCGCATACAGTTTCATATTGCTGCGATGTTCAGCATCAGCATGTGAATTGCGGATGTCCAACCGCCATTTCGCCTGATCAGTTTTGTAGGTAAGGTTAAGTAACAAAGTGGAGATTAAGGTGTGGGAGTAGCAACATGACTGCCACACTTTTTTTCTTACACTTGTGGACAACCCTAGATCTAAGGACCTATTGGCCATAAATCCATTTAAAAATCCAGTAGCAAAACAACCATGATCAACGACCTAATATTTTACAATTGGGTGACGTTTTAACGGCATCCATTGAAAAATAGTGTTAAGAGGATCAACAATGGAAAGTGCAGACGAAAGCTAAAGCCTGCAAAAAAAATAGGAGATGGTAATGATGTGTGGTATTGCTGGATGGATTGACTTTACGAGAAATCTGACACAAGAACAAGCTATATTAAAAGACATGGCAAATACCATAGAGCACCGCGGACCGGATGCTGAAGGCTATTGGTTGAACGATCATGCCGCTCTGGCGCACCGCCGGTTGATTGTTATTGATCCTGAAGGCGGCACCCAGCCGATGACCTGCAGGGAAGGTGGCGAGCTTTACACATTAACCTACAATGGGGAAATTTATAATTATAAAGAATTAAAACGGAAACTTGAAGCAAAAGGGCACAGGTTCCAAACAACATCGGATACCGAAGTGCTCCTGCACGCGTACATAGAATGGAAAGAGGCATGTGTAGAACACCTAAATGGCATTTTTGCCTTTGGTATTTGGGATGATCAACGCAGGCAATTTTTTATGGCGCGCGATCACCTCGGTGTTAAGCCCCTTTTTTTCGCGCAAAGAGAGCAATCAATGATATTTGGTTCTGAAATCAAAGCGATACTCACACATCCAATGGTTGATGCTGAAGTCGACAAAGACGGCCTTGCCGAAATCTTTGCTTTAGGGCCAATGCGCACCCCTGGTGTGGGTGTATTCCGCGGGATTAACGAGCTTCGGGCAGGCCATTATATGGTCGTTAAGAAAAGCGGTGTTTGCATCAAGCCTTATTGGCAGCTCAAGAGCAAGCCTTTTGAAGATACAGTTCATTCAAGCACGGAGAAAGTTCGTGAGCTTTTGTTAGATACTACCCACAGGCAGCTTTTATCTGATATGCCTTTAGTTACGATGCTTTCGGGGGGACTTGATTCGAGTGCTCTAACAGCGATTGCCGGGGATATTTTTCAAAAAGAGGGCAGGACCCTCCATTCTTATTCGCTCGACTTCGTTGACAGCGAAAAGCACTTTGAGCAGGATCTTATGCACGTTGACCGTGATACACCATACATTTATAAGGTGGCCGAATCGGTCGGAACTGAACATCACGAAATGGTTCTTGGTGCCGGTGAACAGGTTGATCATCTTTTAAAACAAATGTATGCACGGGATTTGCCTGGTTTGGGTGAGATGGAGACATCTCTCTACTTGCTTTTCAGAGAAATGACAAAGGACGCAACCGTCGCCTTATCCGGGGAATCTGCTGACGAAGTGTTCGGCGGCTATCCGTGGTTTTATAAAGAAGAGTTCCTGAATGCTGATACCTTTCCTTGGATGATCCAGGCAAAGGGGCGGAGTGGCATCTTAAATAAAGAAGCTTTTGACCATATTAGACCGGAAGCCTACGTCAAACGGCGATATAATGAAGCTATATCTGAAGTTCCTGAGCTTGCTGGCGAGAGCAACATCGATGCGAAGCGCAGGCAGATGCAATATCTAAATTTGACGAGATTTCTTCCATTTATGCTTGATCGGAAAGACAGGATGAGCATGGCAGTAGGGTTTGAAGTCAGGGTGCCGTTCTGTGATTATCGGATCGTTGACTATTTGTGGAATGTGCCGTGGGAAGTTAAGTCGGTGGACGGTATGGAAAAAGGGTTGTTAAGACGAGCGCTTGACGGCTTGTTAATCGACGACGTCCGTACAAGAAAGAAAAGCGCCTACCCATTTAATCAGAACCCCGCTTATTTGAAAGGGGTATCTGATTGGATGAAAAATATTTTAAACGATACGAACGCTCCGGTCTTTGGTCTTATTGATAAGGCGATGATATCAAAGATCGCCGAGGGACGGGGTGAGATGAAACCCCAGCTAGCTGCAAGGATGTTTGACTACCTTATTCAAGTGAATGAATGGCTGAAGACTTATCAAATAAAACTAGTTTAAAAAATTCACCCCTGGATACCTGTCTAGGGGCTTTTCCTCCTTACAGAAAAAAACTGTTTGTCATCCTAAAAAAAGCGTTGTATGATAGAGGATATTGCCCAAATCGTGATGTAAAGGAGATGATGACTTAATGAGTTCTGACAGTCCTTCGAGTCCTGAACCCGAAACCGAACATGAGGAAGTTTTCGTACCGGCTGTAATTTGCCGCTCTTTAAGTTTTCACCCTTTGAAGAGTTGGGTATCGATGTGCTTCCTCTCATCATGAGGAGGTGGCCAAATGTTAGATATTTATTTGACTGATGAACTTGGCAAGTTGAACAAAACCGAAACATTAACTAAAGGATGCTGGATTAATTTAACCAATCCTACTGAAGAAGAAATTAGCTTTGTAGTTGAAAACACAGAAGTGCCGCTCGATTTTATCAAAGACCCTTTGGATGATGATGAACGGTCGCGTATCGAGAAGGAAGAGGACAGTGTTCTAACGATTGTGGATATTCCTGTAACAGTAAAGGACGAAACGGACTCAGCGCTGTACGATACGATCCCTCTCGGCATTATCGTGACACCATTTTACTTTATTACTGTCTGTCTTCAAGAAAACCTTATTATTAATAGCTTTATTGAGAAAAAAGTAAAAGGCTTTTTTACTTATAAAAAAACCCGGTTTACCTTGCAGCTTTTATATGTTATGTCAAGCTTTTATTTGAAATATTTGCGGCAGATTGACCGGAAAACAACGACGATTGAACACGAACTTCGCCAATCAATGAAAAATAAAGAGCTTTTCAGCCTGCTAAGCTTGGAAAAAACGCTTGTATACTTTATGACATCGCTTAAAGCGAATAACATCGTGATGGAGAAAATGACCAAACAGCATTTTCTCAAAATGTACGAAGATGATCACGATCTGTGGGAGGATGTCATTGTAGAGTTAAAGCAAGCCATCGAAATGTCAGAAGTCCATAGTAATATCCTTAGCGGCATGATGGATGCCTATGCTTCTGTTATTTCAAATAATGTGAATGTTGTCATGAAGTTTTTGACGACTGTCACGATTGTGCTGTCATTGCCGACCATGGTTGCCAGTTTCTTCGGCATGAACGTGCCGGTGCCTTTTAAAGAAAATCCGCATGGCTTTGCAATAACAATGGTTATTGCTATTTGTCTATCAAGTATTACAGCACTTATATTCTGGAAGAAAAAATATTTTTAGTATTAAGCAGCTCCTCTTTTGGGGCTGTTTTTTTTAGATTATTTCACCGGGATTTCCCGACATTTTGGCATTTTTCAATACATCCATGCATAGAAAGGAAACAAATGGCACCATTTTTGTTGCCCTTTTTATTAGACAAAGAATAGCCAGAAGAAATGTAAGCGTTTATAATAATGATAGAGGGTGATGTGCATGGCATTAGATATGATGCAAACACAGACACTGAAGCTTAAGATGGCGCCGGCTTTGTACCAGTCCATTTCTTTGCTTCAGTACAATAATCAAGAGCTCTATCATTTTGTTCGTGAACAAGCGTTGGAAAATCCTTTGCTTCAGGTTGATGATTCACCGTATACACCGGTGAAATCGACTGTTGAGTGGCATTCGGATAAAAGCAAGACGGATATTATTGAGGAAACAGCCACGGGCCATTCCGATTTTCGTGATGTCCTGTTTACTCAGCTTCGCCATATAACGAAAGATCAGAACATTATAAAAGCTGCTGCCTATCTGATTGACAGCCTAAATGACTACGGTTATTTGGATGAGCCGCTCGAATTGCTCGCAGATGATTTAAATTTGGATGAGTCGATTATGGAGCAAGCATTAGAGGTTATTCAGCAATTTGAACCTGCCGGAGTAGGCGCGCGTGACCTGCAGGAGTGTCTGCTTTTACAGCTTTCTAATAATGTGAATAGCAGTGAAGTCGCTGAAGATATCGTTAGGGATTTCATAGATGTGTTTTTGACAGAAGATTGGGAAACGCTTGCGGATCAGCTCCAAGTCCCGCTGGAAGACATCCATTCTGCGGTTGAAGAAATAAAGTCACTCGATCCTAATCCAGTGGGTGAACTTGATCAGAAGCCTGTTGAATATGTGAGCCCCGACGTGATAATAGATAAAGTAGAGGGTCGCTTTTATTGTACGATGGCGGATCGCTGGTTTCCTAATGTAACGATTGACTTGCAATATTATAAAAACTACCGTTCGGCGGATGATCGGGAAACACGGCGCTTCTTGCAAAAAAAGCTTGATGAGGCGAAGTGGCTGCTGTCAGGCCTCTCAAGAAGAAAGCAAACATTGCTTGCGGTCACTGAGGCCATCGTCCACCGGCAACATGACTTTTTAAAGAACGGGGTTCTGGAAATGCTGACGCCGATGACGTTAACCGTGATCGCGGACGATTTGGGAATCCATGAATCAACGGTAAGCCGGACTGTTAAAAACAAGTATATCCAAACACCTTATGGATTGATGGCATTGAAGGATTGGTTTGTAAAAGGAATGAGAGCGGCCGGCGGTGATATATCGGTCCATCGGATTAAATCATTGATTGAACAGATGATCTCATTTGAAAACCCGGCAAAACCGTTATCAGACCAAAATATTGCCACACAATTGGCCGAGAAAGGCTTGAACATATCAAGGCGGGCGGTGGCAAAGTACCGCGGAGAATGCGGGATCCAATCATCGTCGAAACGCAAGCGGAAGGAAAAGTAGTATGGCAAAGCAGGAAAGAGAGATTATTCTATACACCAAGCGGGATTGCCCTTTATGTGAAGAGGGAAAGGCTGTCTTAGCCATCCTTTGCAATGAATCCGGCGAGACATTTCGAGAAGTGGATATATACACAAATGATACATTTCTGGAAAAATACCAACTCATGATTCCGGTTGTAGCTGTTGATGGCAAAGATGTTGCGTGGGGGCGATTATCTTTTGCATCGCTTGTTGAATACTTTAATTAAAAAGCACCGGCTGCAGAGCCGGTGCTTTTACACATGATAAAAAATTTTAAAAAAATAATAAAGATTGATACTAAGGGAAAGAAAACGCTTTAATTATCACAAGCTTTAATAGTTGTAAACATTTGGCTTGAAAAGTTCATAAAAAGTTTGGTATTATATTTTTGTAGTTGATGGGACATAATTTGACTGCGTGGGACCTTTTAAGTCCATAATGTGTGGGCCAAATGATCTTCGCCTTCAAAGGAGGATGCTATGGAGCGTTTACTTGATATGCAGAAAAAGCTTATACCTGACGTTTTGGATGTCATGTCGACACGTTACCGCATCCTTCAGTCGGTCCATTTTCTTCAGCCGATCGGCAGAAGGACGCTGTCGGTGAACCTTGGCATTACAGAACGGGTTCTTAGAGGCGAAGTCACCTTTCTTAGCCAGCAGGGTCTGATTCACATGTCCAAAAATGGTATGAGCTTAACATCGGAAGGAGAAAAGATGGTGCTTTCCTTAGAAGATGTTATGAAGGATGTATCAGGCTTGAAACATTTGGAGAAACAATTAGAGACTGTTTTGGATGTACCCAGTGTCGTTATTGTACCCGGTGACAGTGATCATAATCCTGAGGTCAAGAACGAAATGGGGTTGGCATGTGTACAAGAAATGGAACGGTGTCTTAAGCCGGAAAGCATTATTGCTGTAACAGGCGGCACGACCCTGGCGGCTGCGGCGGAAATTATGCATCCTCTAAAAAAGAAGGCACTGGAGAATGTACAATTTGTGTCAGCAAGGGGAGGTCTTGGTGAGCAGGTTGAAAATCAAGCCAATACAATTTGCGCAAAAATGGCTGAAAAAGCGGAGGCAAGTTATCATTTGCTCCACGTTCCCGATCAATTAAGTGAAGAATCCTATCTTACCTTAATTGAGGAACCAAGTGTTCAAAAATCAAACCAGCTGCTTCAATCAGCTACAATGATCATTCATGGGATCGGTGATGCTAAGACCATGGCGCTTCGAAGAAATTCAAGCCAGGCGTTGCTTAACAAGATTGACCATGAACACGCTGTTGCTGAAGCTTTTGGCTACTACTTCGATCAAGATGGAAGGGTTGTCCACAAAGTAAAGACGATCGGCATGCAGCTTGAAAGCTTGTATGATAATCGGACGGTGATCGCTATCGCAGGCGGCCGCTCTAAGGCTAGAGCTATCCAGGCTTATTTTAAGAAAGGCCCCGATTCGATCCTTATTACTGATGAAGGTGCCGCAGAAGAAATACTTAGTTTAATTTAAAAATTTATATATAATCCTAAGGAGGACATAAATTATGACAGTTAAAGTTGGTATTAATGGTTTTGGACGAATAGGACGTAACGTTTTTCGCGCAGCATTAAATAATCCCGATGTTGAGATTGTCGCGGTGAATGACCTGACTGATGCAAACATGCTTGCACATCTTTTGAAATATGATACGGTACATGGTGAGCTTCCGGTAAGTGTCACTGTTGACAACGATAATCTTGTTGTTGACGGCAATGTCATTCAAGTATTAGCCGAACGTGACCCTGCACAGCTAGGCTGGGGTAATCTTGGAGTTGACATCGTGGTTGAATCGACTGGCCGCTTCACAAATCGTCAGGATGCAGCTAAGCACATTGAAGCCGGAGCAAAAAAAGTTATCATTTCAGCCCCTGCAAAAGAAGAAGATATTACGATTGTTATGGGGGTTAACGATGACCAGTATGACCCCGCTAAGCATGATGTGATTTCTAACGCTTCATGTACAACAAACTGTCTCGCACCATTCACTAAAGTGCTAAATGATAAATTTGGCATTAAGCGCGGCATGATGACAACGGTTCATTCTTACACAAATGATCAGCAAATTCTCGATTTGCCGCATAAGGATTACCGCCGTGCCCGTGCAGCAGCGGAAAATATTATTCCAACATCAACAGGTGCTGCCAAAGCCGTTTCTCTTGTTTTACCTGAACTGAAAGGTAAATTAAACGGGATGGCGATGCGTGTACCGACACCTAACGTCTCAATTGTTGATCTTGTTGCTGAGCTTGACAAGAACGTAACAGTCGACGAAATTAACGCGGCACTTAAAGAAGCTGCTGAAGGCGAACTGAAAGGTATCATGGATTACAGTGAAGAACCGCTCGTGTCCAAAGACTATAATGGCAACACGTATTCATCAATTGTTGATGCACTGTCAACCATGGTTATTGAAGATAATATGGTAAAGGTTGTTTCATGGTATGACAATGAAACAGGTTACTCAAATCGTGTTGTCGATTTAGCCGATTATATTGCTAAAAAAGGTTTATAAAGAAAACTTGCCGATTGGCAAGCCATTAATAGACGAAAGCCTTAGTTGCGACGCACAGGACGTGCTAGTACTGGCGTTGTAACAGGATGTTACGCCTTTAGGCAGTGCACTTATGTGCGTAAGAAAGTGTATACTTTCTTATTAACTAGGAGAAAGTTTTTCACTTTCTTGATGTATAATATACAATGGTAAAGAGGAGACACGCTCTCCTCTTTATCACATTCATAAACCATTTTGACAAGGCTAAAAGGAGGTCCGCTTTTCATGCAAAAGAAATCGATTCGTGATCTTGATTTAAATGGCAAGACGGTATTTTGCCGTGTTGATTTTAATGTGCCATTAGATGACGGGGCCATCACTGATGATACAAGAATCAGAGCCGCTGTGCCGACGATTCAATATCTATCAGAACATGGCGCCAAGGTCATTCTTGCATCGCATTTAGGTCGCCCTGATGGGGAAATAACAGAATCCTTGCGTCTTGATCCAGTTGCTAAGCGACTTAGCGATTTACTTGGAAAAGCTGTTATCAAGACGGATGAGGTAATCGGAGAAGAAGTACATAATGCGAAGAGAGAGCTTGAACTAGGGGATGTCATGCTGATTGAAAATGTCCGATTCCATCCTGGTGAGAAGAAAAACGATCCCGAACTCAGCAAAGCTTTTGCAGATCTTGCAGATATCTACGTCAATGATGCATTTGGCGCTGCCCACAGAGCCCACGCATCAACCGCGGGCGTTGCAGAACATCTGCCTGCAGCGGCTGGCTTGCTATTAGAAAGAGAGCTTGAGGTTCTCGGCAAAGCGCTGGAGAATCCTGAACGTCCGTTTACAGCAATTATTGGCGGCGCAAAGGTCAAAGATAAAATCGGTGTGATTGACCATCTGCTGGACAAAGTGGATAATCTCATTGTCGGCGGCGGGCTTGCCTACACATTTATTAAAGCAAAAGGCTATGAGGTAGGTAAATCTCTTCTTGATGAAGAAAAAGTCGATTTGGCAAAATCCTTTATGGAAAAGGCTGAAAAAAAAGGTGTCCGTTTTTATACACCGGTTGACGCCGTTGTGGCGGACGACTTCTCGGAAAGCGCGAATACCCAAGTCGTTTCCATAGAAGCGATCCCGGAAGATTGGGAAGCGCTCGACATTGGACCCAAAACCTCTGAGTTATACAGTGATGTTATTCGTAAGTCTAAGCTCGTCGTTTGGAACGGCCCAATGGGTGTATTTGAAATGGACAAGTTTTCCAAAGGGACAAAAGCCGTTGCTGAAGCATTGGCAAACGCCGAAGATGTCTATTCTATTATTGGCGGAGGCGACTCAGCAGCAGCGGTTGAAAAGTTCCATTTAGCGGATCAAATGAGCCACATTTCAACGGGCGGCGGTGCGTCGCTTGAACTCATGGAAGGCAAGATCTTACCGGGCGTTGCTGTTTTAAATAATAAATAAATTTTGAATGACTATAAAGGAAGGTGTAACCATGCGGAAACCAATCATAGCAGCAAACTGGAAAATGCATAAAAAGCTTTCTGAAGCCAAAGCCTTTGTAAAAGAAGTAAAGGGGCTTGTTCCTCCTGCGGATTCAGTTGATGCTGTCGTGTGTGCTCCAGCACTATTTTTAAGTAACCTAATTGAAGAAACTGAAGGACGGGACTTGAAGGTTGGCGCACAAAATATGCATTTTGAAGAATCAGGCGCCTTTACCGGTGAAATCAGCCCGATGATGCTGGCTGATATTGGGGTTGACTATGTTGTCATCGGCCACTCAGAGCGGCGCGCCATGTTCGCTGAAACGGATGAGTCAGTTAACAAAAAGGTCCACGCTGCCTTCAGACACAATATCATCCCGATTGTTTGTGTCGGCGAGAGCCTGGAAGAACGGGAAAACGGTGATATGAAACAGGTTGTCAAACAACAGGTAACAAAAGCGTTAGACGGACTAAGCGCCGATGAGGCAAAAGTTGTCGTTGTTGCCTACGAACCCATCTGGGCGATCGGCACCGGAAAATCCGCTTCGGCCGAAGATGCCAATGAAGTGTGCCGTTTCATTCGTCAAACGCTCGTGGACCTTTATGATCAAGTGACAGCAGACGAGGTGCGAATTCAATACGGCGGCAGCGTCAAACCGGAAAATATTCAAACGTTTATGGCCCAATCTGATATTGACGGTGCGCTTGTTGGCGGAGCGAGTCTCGTAGCGAAATCATTTTTACAGCTATTAGAAGGTGCCCATAATGACTAAAAAGCCTCATGCACTCATCATTCTCGATGGCTTCGGTCTTCGTGAAGAGGATAAGGGCAATGCGGTTGCACAAGCTAAGAAGCCGAATTTCGACCGCTATTGGACTCATTATCCCCATGCTACATTAAGAGCCGACGGAGAATATGTCGGACTGCCGAAAGGGCAAATGGGCAACTCTGAAGTCGGGCATATGAATATCGGCGCTGGCAGGGTCGTTTACCAGAGCCTAAGCCGTGTGAATCTATCCATTGAAAAAGGTGAATTCTTTGAGAAGGATACCTTTTTGGAAGCAATGAAATGGGTTAAGGAGAAGGGAACGAATCTCCATCTTATCGGTCTTCTATCTGACGGTGGTGTGCACAGCCATATTGACCATATGTTCGCACTAATGAAGCTTGCAGGTATGGAGGATGTCAACAATCTTTACATTCACGGCTTTCTAGACGGCCGCGATGTAGATGAAAGATCCGCAAAGAAATACATCGAGCAAACACAAGAGAAATGCGCTGAATATGGTGTCGGCGAAATTGCAACGCTGTCAGGACGCTATTATGCTATGGATCGGGATAACCGCTGGGACCGGATTGAGAAAGCCTATTGTGCAATGGTCTATGCTGATGGGCCGGATTATACTGATCCGATAGAAGCAGTTAACGATTCTTACAAGAATGGCATTTATGATGAATTTGTCATCCCATCCGTTATGAAAAAAGAGGATGGTTCACCCGTGGCAACTATTCAAGATGGCGATGCGATCATCTTTTTCAATTTCCGGCCGGATCGAGCCATTCAAATTTCTCAAGTGTTTACGAACGATGATTTCCGGGGATTTGACAGGGGTAAGAAATTTCCGAAAGACATTCATTTTGTCACACTTACACATTTCAGCGAAACGGTTAAAGGAACAGTGGCTTTTAAATCCTCGAGCCTTGACAATACTGCTGGTGAAGTGATCTCACAAAATGGGTTAAACCAATTGAGAATCGCGGAAACCGAAAAATATCCGCATGTTACCTTCTTCTTCAGCGGCGGACGCGAGGAGGAATTTCCGGGTGAAGAGCGAATACTTATTCCATCGCCAAAAGTAGCGACTTATGACCTGCAGCCGGAAATGAGTGTCTACAAAGTGACAGATGCGCTGTTGAAAGAAATCGAGGCGGACAAGCATGATGCGATTATTTTAAACTTCGCTAATCCTGATATGGTCGGCCATTCGGGTAAGCTTGAACCGACGATCAAGGCGATTGAAGCTGTGGATGATTGTCTTGGTAAAGTTGTGGATGCCATTATTGCAAAAGGCGGCGATGTTATCATTACCGCTGATCACGGTAATGCTGACGAGGTTGTTACGCTCGAAGGCAACCCGATGACAACCCATACAACCAACATCGTTCCATTGATTATAACGAAAGATGGCCTTAATCTTAGAAAAGATGGCATTTTAGCAGATTTATCACCAACCTTGCTTGACCTTTTGAATGTTGAACAGCCGAAAGAAATGACAGGCAAAACCTTGATTAAACATAATGAATAGGAGAGATAACACATGTCTATGATCGTTGATGTATACGGCCGTGAGGTGCTGGATTCCCGCGGTAACCCGACTGTTGAAGTTGAAGTTTATTTGGAATCAGGAATTGTTGGGCGCGCTTTAGTGCCAAGCGGGGCCTCTACAGGTGAATATGAAGCGGTGGAACTGCGCGACAATGATAAAGACCGTTATATGGGTAAAGGTGTCCTGAAAGCTATCGAAAATGTGAATGACATCATTGCGCCGGAATTAGCGGGTTTCGATGCCCTTGACCAGGTTGCGGTTGACGAAGCGCTAATTGAGCTTGACGGCACTGATAACAAAGGCAAGCTTGGCGCCAACGCCATCCTTGGCGTATCAATGGCTGTCGCTCATGCCGCAGCAGCTTACCTTGATTTGCCGCTTTATCGATATCTTGGCGGCTTTAATGGCAAGACATTGCCGACACCGATGATGAACATACTTAATGGCGGCGAACATGCTGACAATAATGTTGATATTCAAGAATTCATGGTTATGCCGGTGGGTGCGGAAAGCTTCCCCGAGGCACTTCGTATGGGAGCAGAAATCTTCCATAACCTGAAAAAAGTACTTAAAGATAAAGGCCTGAACACGGCTGTCGGGGATGAAGGCGGCTTTGCGCCGAACCTTTCTTCCAACGAAGAAGCGATTCAAACGATATTAGAAGCTATTGAAAAGGCGGGATACAAGCCTGGCGAACAGGTGAAGATCGCCCTTGATGTTGCTTCCTCTGAACTTTATAACAATGGCAAATATGAATTTAAAGGTGAGGGTGTAACAAGAACGTCCGACGAAATGATTGCTTTCTATCGAGATTTGCTTGATAAATACCCAATCGTTTCAATCGAAGACGGCCTTGATGAAAATGACTGGGACGGTTGGCAGAAGCTTACTCAAGAGCTTGGCAGCAGAGTTCAGCTTGTCGGTGATGACTTATTTGTTACCAACACAAATAAGCTTTCTGAAGGGATTGAGAAAGGCGTCGGCAACTCTATTCTGATTAAAGTGAACCAAATTGGCACGCTGACAGAAACGTTCGATGCGATTGAAATGGCGAAGCGGGCCGGCTATACAGCTGTTGTTTCTCACCGTTCGGGTGAAACGGAAGATACAACCATCGCTGACATTGCCGTCGCAACGAATGCGGGGCAAATTAAGACAGGCGCTCCTTCACGAACTGACCGGGTGGCCAAATACAACCAGCTGCTTCGGATCTCTGACGAATTACTAGGGCAAGGCCAGTTCGCAGGCGAATCTGCCTTCTATAACCTTAGATAGATCTTTAGATAAGGGTCAGGCCCGGGTCTTTATACCTGGGCCTGGCCCTATAAACTATTGCTTTATCCTTTATTTTATGGTAAATTCAAGTTAGTTTTTGCTATGGAGGTGGAGCGGAATGCATGCCGCTTTAATTACCGTACTGGTCATTGCAGCCATTGGAATTATCCTTTTTGTATTATTACAATCTAGTAAGAGCGACGGTTTATCAGGGGCCATTACTGGCGGGGCTGAGCAGCTCTTTGGAAAGCAAAAAGCGCGCGGAATGGATGCCGTGCTCAATCGCATTACTGTAGTGCTTGTCGTTATTTTTTTCGTAGATGCCTTTCTATTAGGATATTTTTTTTAATAAAGCAGCAGCCGCCAGGCATGCTGTTTTATTTATCCAAAAAATAAAATAAATCAATGAAAATTGTGTCATGCTATAGATAGATAAAAGGAGAGAAATCACGTATGAAAATTGTACCGCCAAAACCATTTACTTTTAAAGCAGGGGAACGTGCCGTCCTGTTGCTTCACGGTTTTACCGGGAATTCATCGGATGTAAGAATGCTTGGGAGATACTTGCAGGATAAGGGTTATACTTGCCATGCTCCGCATTACAAAGGCCATGGTGTTCCCCCTGAAGAGCTTTTACATACAGGTCCCGATGATTGGTGGCAGGATGTTAAAAACGGTTATGAGCATTTAAAATCATTAGGACATAAGGAGATAGCCGTTGCCGGTTTATCACTAGGAGGGGTATTTTCTCTTAAATGTGGTTACACTTTTCCGGTAAAGGGTATTGTCACCATGTGTGCGCCAACGAATGCCAAGACTGAAGAAAAAATGTATGAGGGCGTTTTGGCGTATGCCGAAGAATATAAGAAATATGAAGGCAAAAAGGCCGAGCAAATTAAAGAAGAAATGAATGACTTTAAAAAGATATACATGACAACTTTAAGGAATTTGCAGGATCTTATTAAAGATGTTCGCCGGCATATCGACATGATTTATGCACCGATCTTTGTCGTACAAGCACGTCATGATGAAATGATCGACACGGAAAGCGCCAACATTATTTATAATGAAGTCGAATCTGATGATAAAGATATCAAATGGTACGAGCACTCAACACATGTCATAACATTAGGAGACGAGAAGGAACAGCTGCATAAGGATATTTACAGCTTTTTAGAGGAGCTGGACTGGTCCGACTCGTAATAACCGGGAGGTATAAGATTGACCGAAGAGAGAATGCAAGAGATATTGGCTTATATGCGGGAAGAAGCGTACAAGCCTTTAACAATAACCGAACTGGAGGAAGTTTTCGAATTAACCGATTCGGAGGATTTCAAAGCCTTTATCAAAACATTAAATATGATGGAAGACAAGGGCTATATTGTAAGGACACGCAGTAACCGCTATGGTGTTCCAGAAAAAATGAACTTGATCCGCGGCAGGGTCCAAGGCCACGCCAAAGGCTTTGCCTTTATCATTCCAGATGAAGACACGTCTAATGACGTCTACGTGTCCCAAGGTGACCTGGGTGGTGCGATGAACGGCGATACGGTAATCGTCCGCCTCGCACATGAATCCTCGGGAGACCGGCCTGAAGGGATGGTTATCAGGATTATTGAACGCGGTGTAACGAAAATAGTTGGGACATACAGTGACAGCAGGCACTTTGGCTTTGTCATTCCAGACGATAACCGCATTCCGGAGGACATTTTTATTCCTAAGGAAGAGGCGGCCGGCGCAGCAGAAGGTCACAAAGTAGTCGTCCAGATCACAAAATATCCAGAGGGCCGCATGAAAGCGGAAGGACGCGTCATTGAAATCCTTGGCCACAAAAACGATCCGGGTATCGATATTTTATCAATTATTTATAAGCATGGTCTGCCACTGGAGTTTCCAGATGAAGTCATGAACGAAGCGAAAGCAGCTCCTGATGAGATTGATCCCGAGGAACTAAAGGGCCGCCGTGATCTAAGAAACGAGACAATCGTAACGATTGACGGCGAAGATGCCAAAGACTTGGATGATGCGGTTAATGTGATTAAGCTTGATAACGGCAACTACAAGCTTGGTGTTCATATTGCCGATGTCAGCTATTACGTTAAAGAAGGATCGGCGTTAGATGAGGAAGCATTTGACCGCGGCACAAGCGTCTATCTCGTTGACCGTGTCATCCCAATGATCCCGCACAGGCTCTCCAATGGGATTTGCAGCCTTAATCCGAAAGTCGACCGGCTTACGATCAGCTGTGAAATGGAAATGACGCCATCGGGGAAAGTGGTGAATCATGATATTTTCCCAAGCGTCATTCGGACAACGGAGCGAATGACCTACACAAATGTTCGAAAAATATTGCTTAAAGAAGATGACGAAGTCCTTGAACGCTATAAAGACCTCTTGCCGTTTTTTGACCAGATGGGTGAGCTTGCGAGCATTTTAACTGAAAAACGGCGCCAGCGCGGTGCTATTGATTTTGATTTTACTGAAGCAAAAATTATTGTTAATGACGAAGGGAAGCCTGCGGATGTTGTTATTCGTGAACGGTCCGTAGCTGAACGGCTCATCGAAGAATTCATGCTTGCCGCTAATGAAACGGTCGCCGAGCATTTTCATTGGCGAGAGCTTCCATTCATTTATCGGATTCATGAAGAGCCAAACCCAGAAAAACTGGAGAAGTTTTATAATTTTGCGGTGAACTTTGGCTATGTCGTCAAAGGAAGTGTCGACAATATCCATCCGAGAACACTGCAATCACTGCTTGAAGAGGTCAAGGGTAAACCCGAAGAACCGGTGATCAGCACGGTGATGTTAAGGTCGATGCAGCAGGCCAAATATTTTCATGAAAGTCTTGGACATTTCGGCTTGTCGACGGAATTTTATACACACTTTACATCGCCAATCCGCCGGTATCCCGACTTGATTGTCCACCGTTTGATTCGCAAGTATTTATTTGAGAAACAGACGGATGAAAAGACAAAGTATTATTGGGAAAAAGAGCTTCCGGAGATAGCAAGGCATACATCAGCAAGAGAAAGACGGGCGGTTGATGCCGAACGTGAAACCGATGATTTGAAAAAGGCTGAATATATGCAGGATAAAATTGGCGAAACGTTCGAAGGCATGGTCAGCGGCGTGACGAATTTCGGACTCTTCGTTGAGCTGCCGAATACCATTGAAGGCCTTGTCCATATCAGCTATCTGACTGATGATTATTATCATTATCGCGAGGAGCATATGGCACTTATCGGTGAGAGAACCGGCAATGTCTTTCGGATTGGCGATGAGATTGAAGTGCGGGTGATCAGTGTCAATCTTGATGAGCGTTCCATTGACTTTGAAATTGTCGGGATGAAAGCGAGAAAGCCGCGTGAACGCAAGGCACGCCCAACCGTGATTCAGGGCGGCGGCGGAAAAAACACCACTCGGAAAAAGAACGATAAGGAAGGCAGCAGAGGCGGTAAAGGCGACAAAAATGGAAAAGGCAAAGGCAACAAAGAAAACACAAAAAAGCCAAAGAAGAAAAAGCCTTTTTACCAAGATGCCAAAAAGAAAAAAAGGCGCGGAAGATAGGGGAAACTTAGCGAAAGCTGGGTTTCTTTTTTTTTTAGAAAACTGTAGTGTCCGGTAAATAGTTGGAAACCCAAAGCTACTATATGAGTGGGTGAAACTGTATTTTTTTAAGGCGATGAAAGCCCAAGGCCGACAAAAAACGTGCCCGAGGTCGTTCATAGTGGCGATGAAAGCCCAAAGGTGGTAAAAAAACGTGCCCGAGGTCGTTCATAAGGTCGATGAAGACACTAAATAATGAGTGTGAGAAAGGCCTTCATCACGCCTTTTTAAGGAAAATGTGAGACCATCCGCCGAATGAAAATTTTTATTTGACTATCATGTATATACAAGATAAAATAGTAATAAAAATATGTATATACAAATTTCCGACAAACATAATCAATGTAAGCGTTTAAAAAAGAGGAGGTCCATTTAAATGCTAAATAAATTGTTTGGCAAGAAGCATAAGCAAACGGAAGAACATATCCTGGCCCCGGTCGGCGGGGAAGTGGTAGCAATTGAGGAAGTGCCGGATCCGACCTTTTCTCAGAAAATGATGGGCGATGGGGTCGCGATCAAGCCAAACGAAGGAAAAGTCGTTGCTCCGTTTGACGGCGAAATCATGCAGCTGTTCCCGACCAAGCACGCAGTCGGGATAAAGGGCAAGTCAGGCCTGGAAGTTCTGATTCACATTGGTTTGGAAACGGTGTCATTGGACGGAGAAGGATTTGAAGGTCATGTCACAGCTGGTGACAAAGTGAGAGCAGGGGATACGCTTGTTACCTTCGATCTTGGCATGATAAAAGAAAAAGCGGCAGATACGATCACACCCATTGTTATAACAAACATAGACGCAGCCGAAGCATTGGACAAAAAAATCAATGCAGCCGCAAAATCAGGAGAAACCGAGGTTATGTCGGTAACTGTTAAATCTTAGGCATTTATTTCCGTATACCGGGAGGGGAAAAAGAATGGCGATTAAGAAAGAAGCTGTTGAACAAATCATAGAGGGCGTCGGCGGCAAAGAAAATATTTCGGCTGCTACGCACTGTGTCACAAGGCTAAGGTTTGCGTTGAAGGATGAAAGTAAAGTTGATAAAGAAAAGCTGGGAAATAATAGTCTCGTTAAAGGGTCCTTTTCAGCAAATGGCCAGTTTCAGGTCGTCATAGGGCAAGGTACGGTTGATAAAGTTTATGACCTAATGGTTGAAATGACGGGGATTGGCCAAGCGTCAAAAGAGGATATAAAGAATGAGGCAGCGAAAAAGCTAAATCCGCTTCAGAAAGCGGTAAAAACCCTTGCTGACATCTTCATCCCCATTCTGCCAGCCATCGTCACAGCCGGTTTGTTGCTCGGTTTGAATAATATTCTGGCGGGAAAAGGCATCTTTTATGCTGATAAATCCTTTATCGATGTTCATGCAAACTGGAAGGGCTTTGCCGAGATGATTAACCTTATTGCGAACACAGCCTTCACCTTCCTGCCGGGTCTGATCGGCTGGTCGGCTGTGAAACGGTTTGGGGGTAATCCGCTTCTTGGTATTGTCCTCGGGCTCATGCTCGTCCATCCGGATCTCCTTAATGCCTATTCCTATGCAGATGCTTTAAAAAATGGCAATGTCCCGCAATGGAATCTATTTGGCTTTCATTTTGATAAAATCGGCTATCAAGGCCAGGTTTTACCGGTGCTTGTATCCGCTTATGTTCTGGCAAAATTGGAGATTTTCCTGAAAAAGAAAATACCCGATGCTTTTCAGCTGCTGCTTGTTGCACCAATCGCACTGCTTTTAACCGGATTTATTGCATTTATTGTTATTGGTCCAGTCACGTTTGCTATTGGCAACTGGATTACTGATGGCATCGTCGCTGTATTTGATCACTTTGGCTGGCTTGGCGGCCTGGTCTACGGTGGTGTCTATGCTTTGCTTGTTGTCACCGGCATGCATCACACCTTCCTTGCTGTCGATTTTCAATTGATTGTATCGACAGGCGGAACATTCTTATGGCCGATTCTTGTTATGTCAAATATTGCCCAAGGCTCCGCGGCACTCGCCATGCTATTCCTTGCGAAAGATAAAAATCTGAAAGGGATGGCTGGAACGTCGACGATTTCTGCCTATCTTGGGATTACCGAACCTGCTATGTTCGGTGTCAACCTTCGTTATAGGTATCCATTCATCTGCGCCATTATCGGTGCAGCACTAGCAGGCATGACGCTCGCGATTAGCCACGTTAAAGCAGAATCTATTGGGGTTGGCGGGATACCGGGTATTCTGTCGATTTACCCTCAGTATTGGCTGACTTTTGCAATAGGGATGGCCATTTCCATCGTTGTCCCATTTGTCTTGACGCTTCTTTACGGCAAATTTAAAGGAGAAAAAGCGTAATTCAGGGCTGGTAAGCTTTTTTATAAACAACTTGAGACTTTAACAAAGATGTATTTGGTGGTGGGAAATATGGTTGAACCTTGGTGGAAGAAGGCTGTTGTATATCAGATCTATCCGAAAAGCTTCAAGGATACAACGGGGGACGGCTTAGGAGATATCCAAGGTATTATTGAAAAGCTTGATTACCTAAAAGAACTTGGGGTTGATGTCATTTGGCTGACCCCGATTTACAAATCGCCTCAGCACGATAATGGTTATGATATCAGTGATTATTTTCAGATCGATGAACGGTTCGGCGCCATGGCTGATTTTGAACAATTATTATCAGAAGCCCATAGCCGAGGCATTAAATTAATTATGGATATGGTTGTTAATCACACATCAATCGATCATGTCTGGTTCCATAAAGCAACAGCTTCCAAAGGCAGCCCTTATCGGAATTATTACATCTGGAAGGATCCTGTGGATGGTCATGAACCAAATAATTGGCAGTCAAAATTTGGCGGATCGGCTTGGGAGTATGATGTGAAGACAGAGCAATATTATTTGCATTTATATGATGTCACACAGGCTGATCTGAATTGGGAAAATGAGGCCGTTCGCAAAGATGTGTACGATATGATGCACTTCTGGTTTGATAAAGGGGTGGACGGCTTCCGACTTGATGTCATTAATGTTATATCTAAAGACCAAGACTTTCCTAATGATGACGGTTCGGTAACACCCGGTGACGGCCGCAAATTCTATACTGATGGACCGCGGGTGCATGACTATCTCCATGAAATGAATACCCATGTTTTCGCCAAGCATGATGCCATGACAGTCGGGGAAATGTCTTCGACGTCCATAGAAGATTGCATAAAATATACAAATCCAGAAAGCGCTGAACTTGACATGGTTTTTAATTTCCACCACTTGAAGGTGGATTATCCGGATGGGGAAAAATGGGAGATAGCTGATTTTGATTTTGTGACTTTAAAGAAAATCCTTTCCGAATGGCAGACCCGAATGAATGAAGGTGGAGGATGGAATGCATTGTTCTGGTGCAATCACGACCAGCCCCGAATCGTCTCAAGATACGGTAATGACGGTGAATTTAGGGTTGAATCGGCGAAAATGTTGGCAACAACGATGTATATGATGCAAGGCACCCCTTATATTTATCAAGGGGAAGAGATCGGCATGACCAATCCTGATTTTGACCGATTGGAAGATTACCGTGATGTTGAAACGCTTAATATGTATGAGATTTTAAAAGGCGAAGGGAAATCCCATAGGGAAATCATCAATATTCTGAAGCAAAAATCGAGGGATAATTCACGGACACCTGTGCATTGGAATAGTGATCCGAACGGCGGTTTTACAACCGGTACGCCGTGGATCAATTCGGCTGCAAATGCCAATCAGATCAATGTTGCAAAAGCTTTGGAAAATCGCGATTCTGTTTTTTATCATTATCAAAAACTGATTGAATTGAGAAAAACACACAACATCATCACATACGGTGATTATCAGCTGATCCAAGGCGACCATCCCGACCTCTTTATTTATATAAGGAGCTGGCAAAACGAAAAGCTGCTTGTAATCAATAACTTTTACGGAAAGACAAGCCAATGTCATTTGTCTGATGATGTGCATGCGAACGGGTTCGAGAGCGAGATTCTTATCTCAAATTATCGTGATTCCGCTGAGGATTATCGAAGAATAACTTTAAGACCATATGAATCAGTGGTCTATCATTTGAAAAGGAAATAAGCATAATATTTGACGGCGCCGGCCTGCCAGCCTGCACCGTCTCTTTGTCCCTTCTATAAAACATGATACAATACAATATGGTGATAAAGATGAGAGAAAATAAGTTTTTGGCAATATATAATGAAATCGCAAAGAAAATTCGGGATGGCAAACCAAGCCCGGGCCAATTGCTGCCATCCGAGCATGATTTAACTGAAGAATATAATACATCCAGGGAAACGATCCGTAAGGCGCTAAATTTGTTATCGCAAAATGGCTATATTCAAAAAATGCGCGGCAGGGGCTCCATCGTTTTAGATGTCAGCAAATTTGATTTCCCTGTATCTGGGCTCGTCAGTTTTAAGGAATTAGCTGATAACTTCGGGTTAAAGTGGGGAACGCACGTTCATGAACTGGTGCTTTTGAAGCCAGACGAGTGGTTGAAAAAAGAACTGCAAATGACCGGCAAAGAAGAAGTCTGGAAGCTTGTCAGATCAAGGGAAATAGATGGCGAACGGATCATCTTGGATAAGGATTTTATCAAGAAGGAATTTGTGCCGACACTCACAAAGGATATTAGTGAGAAGTCCATCTATGAGTATTTTGAAAATGACTTGGGGCTTGTGATTAGCTTCGCAAAAAAAGAAATAACCGTTGAAGAGGTTACTGAGGAAGATCAAACCTGCTTGGATTTGATGGGCTACAAACATGTTGTTGTCGTCAAAAATCACGTCTACTTGGAGGATGCCAGTCTTTTGCAAATGACAGAATCTAGACACAGGCTGGATAAGTTTCGATTCGTTGATTTTGCAAGGAGAGAACATCGCGCCTAAGCTTGCAGCGTTATCCTGATTCATATTATAATAAAGATTACGCATGCAGATGCCTGAGGGGGGAAAAAGCTATGACTAAGACTGAAAGCCGTGTGCTTGCACAAAATCGCCGGGCGAGACATGATTACTTTATTGAGGAAACATTTGAAGCGGGCATCGTCCTTCAAGGTACGGAGATCAAATCGGTTCGAAAAGGCTCCGTCAACTTTAAAGATGCTTTCGCGCGCGTGGAGCATGGCGAAGTCTTCCTCCACAATATGCATATCAGCCCTTATGAGCAGGGCAACCGCTATAATCATGACCCGCTTAGAACGAGGAAGCTCTTGCTTCATAAAAAAGAAATCAACAAGCTGCTCGGCAAATCAAAGGAAACGGGCTACGCGATTATCCCGTTAAAAATGTATATCAAACACGGCTATGCCAAAGTCCTGATCGGCATTGGCAAAGGTAAAAAGAATTACGATAAGCGTGATACATTGAAAAAGAAATCAGCACAGCGTGAAATCGAGAAAGCCTTTCGGGAACGCCAAAAAATGTAAGGTGGTTGCGATTTTAGGTCAAGTGTGCTATTATAATACATGTAACTTGATCTGACTGAAACGCCAGTCCTTTTATTAAAAGTGCGATGTGTGAGTTAAGTGCACTTTTCAAAAAGGAGAAACGGACTTTTTGAATTTCCTTTAAGGGGACGTTACGGATTCGACAGGGGTAGGTCGGGTTTAAGTTGCGAGCCGAGGGGGTCGGCCTCGTTAAAACGCCAAAGCCTATAACTGGCAAAGAAAACAACAACCTCGCTTTTGCTGCGTAAGTAGCATAGCGGTTCCTCCCTCCATCGCCCATGTGGTAGGGTAAGGGACTCAACTAAGTGGGATACGCCGGACGCCCGCCTCCTGAGGGCTATGGAAGAGAACAATCGGGATAGCGGCACTGAAGCCTGTCGATAGGCCGGCGTGACCGCGAAACGCTAATATATCGACTACGCTCGTAGAAGCTTAAATTACGATATCTCTGGACGTGGGTTCAACTCCCACCGTCTCCACCAATACATAATGTTGGTGGTTTTTTGTCGTTTAGGAAACTATAGAATGTCAAAACCATTAGATGTGGCACACGAGACTTGGGTTATGAAAGATATGAATGATTGGTTGTAAGGGTAACACAAATCCTGTTTTTGTATGTTTCACTTGTAAGAGCCTTTTTTGTCACAAAAAAATATACAGATGTTGGTTCGATAAACACCAGGACATGATCTTTGATGTTCCCCAATAGAGAGTATTCCTCTTTTGAATTGTTATAAATTGGGGATCGGACCATCAGCACCTATTGTTAGGATTTTTATCGGACTGTGGTTCCGTTATTTGGTCTTTCAAGAGGTCATTTGAGTGGAATAAGAGCAAAAAGCGGAATCTGAGTCCTATAATTTCACAAAAGCGGCACTTTTCTTACAAATAGCGGAATCTGAACCCTATAATGAATGAGTTAAGCTTTTATTTCAGTTTTTAAGTTCTTCCGCGTCCTTTTCCATTTGCTATGACTAGGATTCTCTTATTTTTTGCTTTTGGTAAAAATTCTACATTCTCTATACAAATGGACTAAAAAGCCTGAACCCAGATTCTTGGATTCAGACTCAATTTTTTTTAGCTGTATTATGAACGGCCCGTTATCTGGACTGGTCCGGGTCATCTATTCTCGTCTTGGTTAGGTAAAAAACCAAGCACAAGATTGTTATTAGAAAGATTGCGCTAGTGCCTACTGTACCTAGACCAAGTCCACCGGCATGACGTGGCTGTGAAAGAAAGTCGCCGAGAGAGGCGCCGAAAGGACGGGTTAAGATGTAGGCTATCCAGAAGGCTAGCACTGCATTCAGCTTAAAGAAATAGTAGGCGATTGTAACCGCCGCGATTAGTGCTGCAAACATTAACGCTGATTTCCAATAACCTAAGTTAATGCCCTCTGCTATAAGATCGCCTGCTGATGTACCTAAGGCGAAAGTGAACAAGATAGCCAACCAGTAGAATGCTTCTCGTTTGGTTGTGTGTATAGAGTGAATGGACAGTGTCTTCTCGCTCATATACCATGCCGCAAAGGTCGCCAGCAATAGGAGGCTGAAGATGATGGTGGTCGTCTTAAGGGGGACCCCGAGATTGTCCACAAGGTTGTCAGATCCTAATGTACCGACAACGCTGATCAGTACGACTGCAAGCCAGTAAATCCTTGGTACATACTTTAATGACCTAAATTGGAAGAACAGTGTGATGAGCAAAAGGCCGCCCATGACCAAAGTCGTGTTGGTCAAACCCAAGTTCAGCTTTTCGTTTAGTAAGTCTGCGGCTGTCTCGCCAACGGTGGTTGCAAGGATTTTGATGATCCAGAAGTAGATCGTGATTTCCGGAACCTTGTTTAACATTTGCCGTCCTAACGATGGGGCGGCTTCGGCTTTATTAGAAATAGATGGATTTCCCCTATTATTCTGATCCTTACCATACTGTTCCATTTATGATCCTCCTTATTTTTTATTTGCTTTTCCAGGCTTTTTTTAGATTTGAAAAATACTTCAGCAAGATAAGTGTTTAAATTACCAGGTAATGATAAATCCCCCCACCAAAATTGCCGTATTTTTAGATACAATTAACGGACATGTTATGAGGGGAAAAAGTTCATTACGGGAAGATCCTAAACTAAAATGAAAACTAACACCCGATGAAAAGCCGATCTTCTTTAGTAAGAAGAACGGCTAGTGCAAATGAAAAAATCACGCATTTAATCGGCAGTCATTAAAACCAGAAAGAACATTTATTATTCTTTTTCGTTATCTTTGTCTCCAGATTCTATTTTAAGAAGTGAGCCATTGGTTGCGTCCACTTTTACCTCTTTAACTGTGTTATTATTTTTAATAACAACATTAAAGTTAACGCGGCCATTTTCGTTTTCTAATTCAACTTGTTTGACTTGGCCTTTTACAGACGCTAAAGCCGTTTTTACAGCTGCCTCCTTCGATATTTTAGCAGCCTTTTTCAGTTGTTGCTGCTCCTTAGCATCAGAAACCTCGCCATCACCGTCGCCTTTGTCTTCCTTTACTTGCTCTTGATCATCTGCAACCTCGCCATCACCGTCACCTTTATCTTGCTTTACCTGTTTCTGGTCATCAGCCATTTCACCGTCACCATCACCCTTATGAGAGTGATTGGCAGCTATTTTTGTTGAAGCGTGAGCGTCAGTGACCGGAAAGTGGAAACTTTGAAAAGCAATACCTCCACCGACAATGGCGAAGGATAGCCCGGCAATAAGTAAAGGCTTTTTGTACATGTGAAAACCTCCCAATAGTTTTTTCTTACACTCTTAATTTACCCTTAGAAAATGAGAGGAATAAGGATATTCAAATGATAAATTGATGAGAAACTTCTCATTATTTTCTCACTTTAATTTTGTTAATTTTTACTTGCAAAAAGGTACAATGGAGAAAGAGCATAAAATGGGGGGGGCAAAATTGAATCCGCTATCTATTCTGCTTGTTGAAGATGAAGAGAATGTAGCACAGTTTATTGAGCTTGAGTTAAGGCATGAAGGTTATGACGTTACTCGTGCAGACGATGGTGAGGCAGCTTTAGAATTCTTCCGAGAAGGTAATTGGGATTTGTTATTACTGGATTGGATGCTCCCGAAGCTTGATGGATTAGAAGTTTGCCGTCGGATAAGAAAGAAAAGCAATACTCCCATCATTATTCTGACAGCTAGAGGGCATATTGGGGATAAAATTGCTGGGTTAGACACTGGTGCTGATGATTATATTACTAAACCCTTTGAAATTGAAGAGTTACTGGCACGCATAAGGGCTGTAACAAGAAGAAATAACCTAAATTCAAATCCGCAAAAAGGTGAAACACTTCAAATCGCTGATCTTGAAATGGATAAATCCAGACGGTTGGTTAAGAGGAACAGCACTGTAATCGATTTAACACCGCGAGAATTCAATTTATTACAGTTTTTAATGGAACATGAGGGAAAGGTCTTGGACCGTGAATGGCTATTATCAGCCGTATGGGGTTATGACTTTATAGGAGAAACCAATGTTGTTGATGTCTATATACGTTATCTGAGAAATAAATTAGACCGGAACTATACACCGAAATTAATTCAAACCGTCCGTGGCGTAGGTTATGTTTTAAGGCCGTCTGATTAACATATATAACACGGAGGTTTTATCTATTGAAACAACCACTTCGAAAGTATGTCAAAAGGACAAATACTCTAATGTACCGTTTTACAATTTGGTATGTTTTGAGCCTACTCTTCGTTACAATAATGATCGGTTTAATTATTATTGTAACAGTAAGTTACCTTTTGTTTAATAATACTCGACATGAAATTAAAGTCATACAAGATAAATTGCTGCTCGCATCAAAGGAAAAAAACGTTGACTGGCAAGAGGCTATTGATAGTCTCCTCTATCCAAATTACGGGAATTATTATGTGAAGGTTTCTAACGCAAATGGTAAAGGGCTTTATTATTCACATGGATGGAAACGTACATTTGAGAGTAACCATACCGAAGCAGTTCAGAAGAATTGGTTAAAACAGATCCTCTGGAACAAGGATCGAGGACTATTCCTTGCAAGTTCGACCCCTTGGACACAAAAGAACGGAGAAATGGGGACGATTCATGTTGCTGCGCAATTAAATAATATCACGGATTTCCTGACAGTATTAATAAAAATATTATTATTTGCGGCTGCATTTGGAATTTTTATGGGCTCATTATTAATTTACTTTTTAACCAAGAGAAACATCCGTCCTCTAATAGAAATAACAAATTCCGTCAGTTTAATGAGGGATTCCTCAGATCTTAAGAAACGGGTACCAGTGCCTAAAGAACCAACCGAATTAACTGAGTTGTCAACAGTATTTAATACACTTTTAGACAAGCTTGAAGACCAATTTGAACGGGAAAAAAGTTTTGTGGCAAATGCCTCTCATGAATTAAAAACACCGATAACGGCTTTAAGAGGTCATTTAAACCTCTTAAAAAGATGGGGAAAGCATAATCCAAAAGTCCTTAAGCAGTCACTTCAAGCTATGGATATTGAGGGTGAGCACATGCAACGATTGGTTCACCAATTATTAAAACTAGCTCAATCAACCAATCCGATAGGTATAACTAGACAGCAAGTAAGGGTTGAATCGGTCATCGCAGATTCAATAAAACAGCTTAAGCCAATTTTAAATAACAAAAAGATTATAATGAACGTGAATTCTAGTGTTGAAGTCATTGGAGATCCTAATCAGTTGAGGCAAGTCACCAATATTTTATTAGAAAACGCCTTGAAATATACGAATGAAGGGGACACCATAGAAATATATTTGTCGGAGTCGCGGGATAAGGATTGCGCTGTCTTTAGTGTCAGTGATACAGGAATCGGGATTCCAACTGGGGAAAAGTCCAGGATATTCGAAAGGTTTTATCGTATTGATAAAGCCCGATCCCGAAAAACAGGCGGAACAGGGTTAGGGCTCGCCATCGCAAAAGAAATTGTTGACAATCATAACGGCTATATTGAAGTCGACAGCACGATCGGGATCGGAAGCAAATTTTCAGTTTTCCTGCCTTTGCCGGGAGGTACAACCGAAAAAAACAGCGAATAATTGAATTATCTAAACATAGGGTGAATCAAATGGATCGGTCATCAAATAATTGGAAACAAAAAGCCAAAAAGCTTAAATCAGAATTGTATACGCTTTATTTAGCAAGCAAACATTATAAAACACCTTGGTACTGTAAAGCTTTGGCTCTTTTAATCATTGCCTATGCATTAAGTCCGATTGATCTTATTCCGGACTTTATACCTGTGTTAGGTTATCTTGATGATGTTATTTTGCTTCCCCTTGGGATCTATTTTACCTTTAAATGGATTCCACAAGAAGTAATAGCAGAATGTCGAGAGCAAGCTAAACAAAAGATACCAATAAATACTGTAACAAAATGGTTTATCGGGACACTAATTATTATTATTTGGCTAGCTATTTTAGTTGGCATTGTTTATTGGCTTATGAATTAAGTGAAGTAAAATCATGTAAAATCAAGAAAATACTAAAAAAACTCGCTGATTGGCGGGTTTTTTTTAGTGCTTTTCAATTCCAATCTGTTTGAGTATACAAAACCAAGGCGATTGGGTAAATAGTTGCCAAAAAATGCAATTAAATAAACTTGAACTTTATTCATATGGAAGATGTCTCTTTATTGCAAACAGTAAAAGTAAGCTTTTTTCACTTTAGATACACGGACAGGTCTAGACAGGAGGCAAAATATGATAAGTACATTTATTGAACTAATAAATAGCCATGGATACCTTATATTGTTTCTGTCACTCATGTTAGAGCTTATTGCTTTACCAATTCCAACTGAAATACTTATGAGTTACGCAGGGTACCTCGCATTTAACGGCGAAATGAGTTGGACGCTTAGCATGGTGGTTGGGATATTGGGTAGTGTATCCGGTATGACAATTGCTTATATTATCGGATTGAAATTGGGCTTTCCTTTCTTCCAGAAATACGGACGGTTCGTTCACTTAAGTCCAGAACGCCTTAACAAAATGTCAAACACATTTAATAGATACCGGATACCCCTGCTCCTCTTCGCATGTTTTATTCCCGGTGTCCGTCATTTGACTGGTTATTCAGCTGGTATAAATAGGTTGTCCTTTCGTTCATTTGCCTTTTTTTCATATCTTGGCGCAGCGATTTGGGTCAGCACCTTTGTTACATTGGGCAAGGTATTAGGTCCGCATTATACATTAATTGAAACGTCGGCAGGCAAGGTCATTATTCCTTTAATTTTGATTAGTGCGGCAATGGTTATTTTATATCGTGTGACAAAAGGAACAAGGGTCAGGATAAAAAAATGTCTCCTACACCTTATTAAAGGCCGTTGTTATTACTTCCGTTCCATCTTAAATCAACTTTTTCAGTCTGTTTTAAAACAAAAGTCGCTGTCATTCATACTGAATTCCCGGACGCTGTCAAAATGGCCAATAAAAGCAGTTTTAACTCTTTTTCTGATTTTATTTAAGTTAAAAAGATAACTGACTTTATGTAATGGCGGAAAATGCACGAAAAACTAATGGATTCAGAGTGGGGAGGAACAAAAATGAACCAGCCTATACTCACCATCGTTGTACCGTGTTACAACGAAGCAGAAGTTTTACGGGAAACAAAGAAACAACTGACATCCAAACTAATTCATTTAATAGAAGAAGAATTAATCGCGCCCCAAAGTAAGCTCCTTTTTGTTGATGATGGCAGCAAGGATACAACATGGTCTTTAATCGACGAAATGAATGCAGAGAGCCCTTTTGTGACAGGGCTAAAATTAGCGCGAAATGTTGGTCACCAAAAAGCCCTTCTTGCAGGACTCGAAACGGCACGCAAAAAGTCTGATTGCGTGATTTCAATTGATGCGGATCTTCAGGATGATGTCTCTGTTATTCGCGAGTTTGTAGAAAAATACCGCGCGGGATATGATATTGTTTTCGGTGTTCGTAAAAGCCGCGATAAAGATACATCATTTAAAAAGGTAACAGCTCAAGGCTTTTACCGATTTATGAATCGTTTGGGTATCGATCTTGTCTATAACCACGCCGATTTTCGTTTAATGAGTAAGCGTGCCCTAACGGAACTTGCGCGTTATGGTGAGAAGAACCTGTTTATACGCGGCATTATTCCACTTATCGGCTTGCGGACGACTAAGGTTTTATACGACCGAAAAGAACGTTTAGCTGGGGAATCAAAGTATCCTTTGAAAAAAATGATTAGTTTTGCTTTTGATGGCATCACATCTTTCAGCGTTGTGCCTATTCGAATGATCACCATCATTGGATTTATTTCATTTTTTATTAGCAGTCTAGCTGGCATCTATGTGTTAGCGGTTAAGTTCCTTGGTCAGCCGAATGAGGGGTGGTCATCTCTAATGGTATCGCTTTGGTTTATCGGCGGTCTGTTACTAATGAGTATGGGCCTTATCGGTGAATATATCGGTAAAATTTATGAAGAAACCAAACATCGACCAAGATTTATCATTGAAACAGATCTTTATTCTAATCAGATGAATCAAAGTGTATTAGAAAGCATGGCCTTCAATTCTTGGAAAAGAGCGGATGATGAAATACTCTTTTATTCGTTTTTTAATAGTAGGATGTATTAATACGGCGGTTGGGATGGCGTTAATGTATATTCTTTATCACGGCACCGGATTCTCCTACTGGACCTCTACATTTACAGGTAATGCCATCGGTGCCTGTGTGAGTTTTTATTTAAATAAAATGTTCACGTTTCAAAGTAAGGATCCTATAGGTAAAAATTTTTTTCGATTTGCAACTGTGATTGTCTGTTGTTATGGGCTTTCCTACGGTTTGGGTAAATCGCTCGCATTTTTTATTCTGTCGGAGGGGCGGCTTATACAGGCCTCTTATGCGTCGGATTTAGCTATCCTATTGGGTACGGTGCTCTATACCCTGACAAATTATTTTGGGCAGAAATACTTTGTTTTTAGTTAACCGGGTTAAATCGGCGGCAAGTTGACATAGATCTTTCCGGGATAACTATAACTAAGGCTATTGGGGAGGAACTGAGTTTGGCGCGCACCTTATTAATAATGTTTCATAACAATAAAAGAATATTACTAGCTTTTTTAATTATCCTGATATATGTTGCACCTTATTTCATTCTTGGGCAAAATGCACATGTGCGCATACATGATAACTTAGATTCTAATGTCGCTTGGTATCGCATTTTGGGGCATAGTTCAACATTATTCGCCCCCATTGGGACAACCATTCCTCAGATCATTAATGGTTTACCAAGGGGCGATTTGTACAGCCAATTTTATGGTATTGTTTTGTTGAATGTATACTTACCGCCAATGGTGGCTTACGGCCTTAACGAGCTTATCACCAGAGTATTTGCGTTTATAGGCATGTATTTACTCCTAAAAGATCATTTTTTTAAGAAAGATGCATCGTCTATTATCTTAGTAGGCACAGCGTTGACTTTTGCTTTAATCCCCTTTTGGCCTTCTGGCATGTTGAGCCAGCTTGGCATGCCTTTGGCATTATGGGCTTTTTTGAATATCCGGGCTCGAAAATCAACATGGCGGGATTATCTCATTCTGACGCTGTTGCCCTTTTACTCGACATTCGTGCTGGGATTTTTCTTTTTTCTAAGTGTTATGGGGGTTCTTTGGCTCGTTGATGTCATTCGAAAAAAAGCATGGAACTGGCGCTTTTTCTTTTCGATTGCGTACATGACGATTATTTACTTAGCGATTGAATATCGTTTGGTGTTCTCGCTGCTGCTGCCGCATGAACCGACGAGCCGGACAGAGTTTGTGGAATCGACATTGTCCCTTCAGCATACTCTTTTATTGTTTTTGAAAAATCTAGTGATTGGCCATAACCAGGATCAGGATCTTCATACACCGATCATTCTTCCACTTGTCCTTCTGGTCATTGTCATGATTTGGAGAAAAGGACTTTGGAAGAATGAGAAGACTTTGGTATGGTTGAGCGCATTATATGCAATTCTGTCTCTCTGGTATGCGTTCTGGTTCTATAAAGGCTGGGAGCCATTAAAAGGGGCTTTTACCCTTCTGACTACATTCAATTTCTCAAGATATCATTATTTGCATCCGATGATAATCTACATTGTTTTCGCTTTGGCTCTTCATTTTATTTGGAAAAAAGGGAAAATAGGGCGAAGAATAGTTAAAATCCTTATTGTTCTTCAATTGTTCGTTCTATTTGGATTCAATGATCAGATCCGCTATCATAACGAACCGACATTTAAACAGTTTTATGCCATCCAGCAATTTCAAGATATAAAAAGTTATATAAATAAACCAGTATCCTCTTACCGGATAGCAAGTATTGGGATCCACCCTGCTATCGCCCAATATAATGGCTTTTATACACTGGATACTTACAATAACTTTTACCCATTAAGCTATAAGCATAAATTCAGGGAAATTATTGCCAAGGAATTGGATAAAAACAAGATGCTTAAGAATTACTATGATAATTGGGGAAGCCGCTGTTATATATTTGTAGATGAACTTGGTAAGAATTATATGTTTACGAAGGATTCAAATAAACAAATAGATAACCTTGAACTTAATATAAAACCATTCAAAAAAATGGGAGGGGAATACATCTTTTCCGCCTTGCCAATCGAACACCCAGAGAAAACGGGTTTAAAGCTTGAGAAAATTTTTCGATCTGATGAATCAGCCTGGACGATTTATCTATATAAGGTGAGATCAGCCACCAAAGCCTAATGGAAAAAGAAAAACTTTTTAAAGACATTATTGTATTAATGTAAATTCTATGACCTACTTTTCGTTATTTTTTCTAGTGGAAGGAAGTGAGATTTCGACTATGCATCAACTTGTAGAATGGTTTGGTTCCTTGGCCACCGCATTGATCTCCGAAATGGGCCATTGGGGGATTTTTATAGGGATGATCCTTGAAAGTGCCTGTATTCCTTTACCAAGTGAAGCTATTATGCCCTTTGGTGGTTTTATGGCTGCGCAGGGAACACTAAATTTTTGGCTTGTAATTCTGGCCGGCATCTTCGGGAATCTCGTTGGTTCTTCTATTGCTTTTTGGATCGGGAGAAAAGGGGGGTATGCTTTTCTTCAGAAATATGGTCATTATGTATGGTTAAATGAACATCATTTAAAAAAAGCTGAGTACTGGTTTGAAAAGTTTGGGGGTTGGGCTGTTTTTCTCGGACGAGATTTACCAATCATTCGAACCTTTATTTCTTTACCGGCGGGAATCGCTCATATGAATTTCAAAAGATTTATGTTGTTCACTTTATTTGGCTGCATACCATGGAATATTTTATTAACTTATGTAGGGTGGAAACTAGGAGACCATTGGCAAGAAGCCCGTCCTTACCTGCAACCGCTAAGCTATATTGCCCTTATTCTTATCCTGTTATGGGGCGGTCAATTGATCTACAAGAACGTCCTTAGGAAACAGAAGGGGTAGCATTATCCTTTCGATAGTTTACCTTATTAAAAGATAAAACCAGCTCTTCCCATTCAATAAGGGGAGAGCTGATTTATTTTAAAAGTTTACACGTGCAATTCAAACTGCTTGGAATAGAGATTTGCATACGCTCCGCCTCTTGCAATCAGCTCATCATGCGAACCTTGTTCCACAATCCCGTCTTTTGTCAGGACGATAATCCGTTCGGCATTGCGGATCGTGGATAGGCGATGGGCAATAACGAGGGTGGTACGTCCTTTTGCTAACAATTCCAGTGATTCCTTAACGATGCTTTCGCTCTCGTTATCAAGTGCACTTGTGGCCTCATCGAAAATTAGCACTGGCGGATTTTTCAAGAAGACGCGGGCGATGCTGAGCCGCTGCTTTTGCCCGCCGGACAGCATGACACCACGCTGGCCTATACATGAGTGGTAGCCATTTGGCAAGCTCATGATAAAGTTATGAGCATTGGCATGCTTGGCTGCAGCGATGATATCTTCATCGCTCGCTGCCGGATTTCCGTAGCGAATGTTTTCCATCACCGTTCCCGCGAAAAGATAAACATCCTGTTGAACAATGCCAATTGTTTTCCTTAAGGACTCCAGGTCAAGATCCCGGACATTGATCCCATCCAATAACACTTCCCCGTCTGTTACATCATAAAAGCGGGGAATGAGCGAGCACAATGTCGTTTTTCCCGCACCAGACGGACCAATCAATGCAACGTACTCCCCTGGCAGGACTTGAAGCGACATGTTTTCCAGGACATCGTCCAAATGGTCCTCGTATCGGAAGGAAACGTGCTTGAACCTAATGTCGCCGCGAACGTCTTGCATAGTTACGGCATTTGGTTTGTTTTCGATTGACGGTTTCAGATTTATGATTTCCATAAAGCGCTGGAAGCCTGTGACGCCTTCTTGAAATTGCGTGCTCATATGCGTCAGTTTCTGAATGGGCTCAATCATAAAGTTGATATACAGTAAAAAAGTGATCAGATCAGCTAAATCTAATGTGCCCCGGGCAATAGTGATGCTGCCGAATATGATCACTGTGACCGTAATCAGTTGGAGGAACGTTTGAATCCAATTGTAAAAGACAGCTTCTGTTTTATAGAACTTTTTTCTGCTGTCAAGGAAACGATTATTTTCCCGGTTGAACTTGTTGACCTCGAGACCCTCGTTGGCAAACGATTTTACAACACGAATACCTGAAAGACTATCTTCCGACTGGGCGTTGACGTCGCCAATTCTCTCTTTATTTCTTCTTAAAGCCTTGTTCTCGGCCTTATTAAAATATAATGAGAGGACACCTAACACTGGCAGAAAGCAGAATACAATAATCGTTAATGGGGCGTTAATAAAGAACAAAATGAAAAACGCGCCTATAAAGCGAACGAAATAATTGATATAGTCTTCTGGTCCGTGATGATACAACTCGGAAAGCAAGAGCAGGTCATTGGTTAAACGAGACATGAGCTGACCCGTCTTTTCTTTATCGTAAAAGCCGAAGGAAAGCTTTTGCATGTGTGCGAACAGCTCACTTCGCAGATCACTTTCCATGCGAGCACCGATTTCATGTCCTTTGTAGTCCACAAAGTAGTTCCCGATATTCTGAATAGCAACGATGACAAGCATCAGCCCGAGAATCCAATACACTTTATTTAACGCGGTTGATAAATCTTCTGCCAGAACATCTTTCGTAATATAACGTACGAGCAACGGAAACACCAAAGTCAAAGCGGATGTGATAAAGGCAGTGGCCAATACGGTAAGAAAGATTTTTAAATACGGTTTGTAATATGAAAGGAATTTTTTTACTGGAAAATCCATGAGTTACCCCTTTATGTGTTATTTCAATGAACACATATAAGGGGGCACACCATAAGTGCGGGCTATGCCTCTGTCTTCACGAAAGGCTCGCCAATCGGCAAGTTTTCTTTAGTTAATCAGAAAGTATAACTTTCTGACGCACATAAGTGCAACTATGCCTCTGTCTTCACCAAAGGCTCGCCAATCGGCAAGTTTTCTTTAAGAAAGTGTTCCACCCTTATATGTTTGTACGGTTAGATTTGTCATGTTTTTCATGTGAATGGCCTCCCTGTTTGTTATTAGTTTCATTTTAATCGATTTTATGGAGGTATTAAATAGGCGACTTTTTTTATAAAAGACTTTACCTCGGATAATTAATTTTTAATTCCTAGTTGACAAATTGGAATAATTGCAGTTTAATATATAATAACAATACAATACAATCAGAAATGACTGATCGGAAAAACCGAAGGTCTCTAACGAAAATGGTTAGGGGCCTTTTTTCTATATAGAATAAGTTAATCCTTATAAAGAGTTGGGGGAGGAACCTGGTCCATTGATCCCACAGCAACCTGTCCTTTTATAGAAGGTAGAAGGTGCTAAGTCCAGCAGGCAGCGGCCTGAATGATAAGGGACGGAATCATTCCTCTTCCTTATCGAAGAGGATTTTTTAATTTTAAAAGCTATATGAAAAAATGCGAGGTGGAATCTTTGAACTTACAGGTCATGAACAGTCCATTTAATCAAGAACAAACAGAGAGCCTTAATCGGCTTCTCCCGACACTGACGGAGGCGCAGAGAATCTGGCTGAGCGGGTATCTGGCTGCGCCGCAGACAATAGCATCGCCGGTTGCCGCAGGTCTTGCTGTACAGAATACATTATCATCCCAAAATGAAGTTCAAACTGCCACAAGGGAAGTGACATTACTCTTCGGATCCGAGACGGGCAATGGGCAAACGCTTGCTGAGGAGCTGTCCAAGAAATTAGCGGAGCGGGATTTTAAAGTGACGCTTTCTTCGCTCGACGATTTCAAGACGAAGGATTTAAAAAAAGTGCAAGACTTGCTGATTGTAACAGCTACACATGGGGAAGGTGATCCGCCTGATAATGCGCTGTCTTTCTATGAATTCATTAACAGCAGACGGGCGCCAAAACTAAAGGACGTACGGTTTTCAGTGTTATCGCTTGGAGATCAGTCCTATGAGTTCTTCTGTCAGACCGGTAAGGATTTTGATAAACGCTTGGAAGAGTTGGGCGGTGAACGCCTGTACCCGCGGGTCGATTGCGATGTTGATTTTGACGAATCCGCTGCAGAGTGGATAGAAGGTGTCCTAGGGACATTGGGTGAGGGGCAACAGGCTAAATCCGCCGGTGAGACTCTCCTGGCACAACAACAAGCCGGAGCTGGGTTACTAACTGAAGAACAGCCCGCCTATACAAGATCAAACCCATTCAGAGCAGAAGTCTTAGACAACTTGAATCTCAACGGGCAAGGATCGAACAAGGAGACACGCCATCTGGAATTATCACTGGATGGATCAAATCTTGCGTTTGAACCAGGTGACAGTCTTGGTATTTACCCTGAGAATGATCCCATCCTAGTAGATAAGTTAATCAACGAGATGAACTGGAACCCTGAAGAGACCGTTCCGGTAAATAAACAAGGGGATATCCTTTCCTTACGTGAAGCCCTGCATACACACTTTGAGATCACAAGGCTGACAAAGCCCTTGCTAGAGCAAGCCGCGAAGCTCTTTAACAACAATGGGCTGAAAGAACTGCTCGCTCCTGGACAGGAGGAAGAACTTAAGGCTTATCTTGAGGGGCGGGATGTGCTTGATTTGATACAAAATTTTCCGCCTGAGGAACTGCCGCCTGGTGATTTTATCAAAACGCTTCGGAAAATCCCGGCTCGCCTCTATTCGATTAGCAGCAGTTCTAAAGCGAATCCGGATGAAGTGCACATTACTGTCGGAACAGTCAGATACAATGCACACGGCCGGGACCGGACCGGTGTCTGCTCTGGGCAATTTGCGGAACGAACCCAGCCTGGAGAAGTCGTACCTGTCTATATTCAGCGCAACCCGAATTTTAAATTTCCTGCCGATCGTGACACACCGGTGATCATGATCGGACCCGGCACTGGTGTCGCCCCCTTCAGATCTTTCCTTGAAGAACGGGAGGAGGACGGTGTTAAGGGGAAAACGTGGCTTTTCTTTGGTGATCAGCACTTTGCCACAGACTTCCTTTATCAGGTCGAATGGCAAAAGTGGCTCAAAGAAAGCATCTTAACGAAAATGGATGTTGCCTTCTCCCGCGATACAGATGAGAAGGTGTATGTGCAGCACCGTATGTTAGAAAAGAGCCGCGACCTCTACCAATGGCTGAAGGAAGGAGCCAATGTCTATATTTGCGGCGATGAGAAATATATGGCAAATGACGTCCATGAGACATTCATTGCGATCCTTGAAAAAGAAGGCGGTATGAGCCACGAGGAAGCTGAAGAATATCTAAATGACATGCGGCGGCAGAAGCGTTATCAACGTGATGTTTACTAGATTATAAAGATAATTTGAAAGGAGCAACGAAAAATGACAGAACATAAATTTCCAGCAAATGATGGACCTCCGAGCGACCTTGAGCGAATTAAAGAGGACAGCAACTACTTGCGGGGATCCATTGCTGAGGGGCTAGAAGACCCGATCACTGCCAGCATTTCCGATGATGATACGAAACTGTTGAAGTTCCATGGCAGTTACCAGCAGGATGACCGCGATTTGCGCAATGAGCGGCGGAAGAAGAAGCTTGAGCCAGCATATCAATACATGATCCGGGTCCGTGCACCAGGAGGGGTGGCGACACCGGAACAGTGGCTGGCAATCGACGATATTGCTCAAAAGTATGGTAATGACACTCTGAAAGTGACGACGAGGCAAGCCTTCCAAATGCACGGTATACTAAAGTGGAATCTTAAGAAAACATTTCAGGAAATTAATGAATCCCTGATGGACACGCTGGCTGCCTGCGGTGATGTCAACAGGAATGTGATGTGCAACCCTAACCCTTACCAATCCGATGTTCACTCGGAGGTGTATGAATGGTCCAAGAAACTCAGTGGATACCTGTCTCCGAGGACCAACGCCTATCACGAAATTTGGCTGGATGGTGAAAAGGTCGTAGACAGCCGCGAAACGGAGGAAGAGGTTGAACCAATGTACGGCACCTTTTATTTGCCGAGGAAATTTAAAATCGGCATAGCGGTTCCCCCATCAAATGATGTGGATATCTTTTCCCATGATCTTGGCTTTATCGCCATATTGGAAGATGGAGAGCTGAAAGGCTTTAATGTTGCCGTCGGCGGCGGCATGGGGATGACTCATGGGGATACGGCGACCTATCCACAGGTCTCACGGGTGATCGGCTTCATTCCGACCGATAAAATTATTGAGGTAGCAGAAACAGTGATTACGATCCAGCGTGATTACGGCAATCGCTCAAACAGGAAGAACGCCCGCTTTAAGTACACCATTGATGCCAGAGGTCTTGATTGGTTTAAAAATGAATTAAACGAAAGGTTAGGATGGCAGCTTGAAGAGACGCGTGCCTTTACTTTCGAGCATAATGGCGACCGTCTTGGCTGGGTTGAGGGTGATGGCAAGTGGCACCTTACTCTATTCATCCAAAACGGCAGGGTCAAAGATTTTGAAAACTATCCGCTTATGACTGGTCTGCGGGAAATCGCCAAAGTCCATACGGGGGATTTTCGGCTCACCCCGAACCAGAACGTGATTATTGCCAATGTCACAAGCGAGGACAAGGACAACATTGCTAGGCTGGTCGAAAAGTATCGCCTCACCGAAGGAAAACATTATTCCGCATTGCGCAGGAATTCAATGGCTTGTGTGGCTTTTCCGACTTGCGGGCTCGCTATGGCAGAATCGGAACGTTATCTTCCTTCTCTGCTGGATAAGCTCGATGTGATCTTAGATGAAGCCGGCCTGCATGAGGAGGAAATCGTTATTCGGATGTCAGGCTGCCCTAACGGCTGTTCCCGCCCTGCCCTGGCTGAAATTGCCTTTATCGGCAAAGCCCCTGGAAAATACAACATGTATCTTGGGGGAGGGTTCGCCGGAGAACGCTTGAACAGGCTTTACCGTGAGAATATTGGTGAAGAGGAGATCCTGGAAAGCCTGCGACCAATCCTTCTTCAGTATGCCAAGGAACGGCAGGAGGGCGAACATTTTGGTGATTATGTCATACGTGCGGGTTATGTCGAAGAAGTTCGTTCCGGACTGGACTTTCACGCAGTAACAAAAAGCTAAAGCATGTGTAAAAAGCCGGTTGCCTTGTGTTAAGGGCAATCGGCTTTATTTTGTTAAATGAAAACCCTAGGCTAGGCCTAGGGTTCAGGAAAGCTTTTAGCGATGTATCAAAAAAAGCCCCTCTTAGTGCTAAAATAAACTTTGGTTCGCCAACCAAATTTATCGAACAAGGAGGGACCTTTTTATGTCATCTGACGTTAACAGTTTAGCACATACAAAATGGAATTGTAAGTATCATATTGTTTTTGCACCAAAGTATAGAAGACAAGTTATATATGGAAAACTGAAAAAAGATATAGGGATGATCTTGAGACAATTATGTGAAAGAAAAGGTGTAGAAATTATAGAAGCAGAAGCTTGTAAGGATCATATTCACATGTTAGTAAGTATTCCACCAAAGATAAGTGTATCTTCTTTTATCGGGTATCT
>NZ_SLXK01000022.1:68384-76812 GCF_004341035.1 Scopulibacillus darangshiensis | reverse complement strand
GTCATGAGGCGCTTTGAAAATTTAAAATTGTTTATTGACAAACAAAACACGGAGGTCTAAAATACTCTGTAACGGGTTACATAATGATGTGATAAGACATTTTATGTAGCCTGTTTTCCTTAATAGCAAAAGGCTAGAGGCAGATTGGCAATATACCGCAATAAACTTTAAATTTTTTTACAATGAGTGTAACCGGTTACATAAATGAGGTGAACTGCAATATGGCCACGATGAGAGAGGTTGCTAAGAAAGCTGGTGTTTCGGTTGCAACAGTATCAAGAGTGTTAAACAGCAATGGTTATGTGAATGATGAGACGAGGAAAAAGGTTTTGGAAACCATGGATGCGTTAAAGTATAAACCAAATAACGTTGCCAGAAGCCTTTTTAAAAAACAAACAAAGACGATTGGGCTGATCGTTCCTGATATTACTAACCCATTCTTCCCCCAGCTCGCCCGTGCTGTGGAGGATGTGACGAATGAAAAAGGCTATACGATTATCCTTGGGAATTCTGATGAAAAGCCAGAAAAGGAACAAAGATATCTGGATATTTTGGAACAAAAGTATGTTGATGGGATTATCATGGCGACAAACACGCTGCCGATTGAACACATCAAGTTGCTTGATAAGCCGATTGTCGTTGTCGACCGGGCGATCCATGCGGATGTTCCAACAATTGTTGTGCAAAATAGAAAAGGGGCAAAGGCTGCGGTTAATCATCTGAAAGGGATCGGCTGCCAAAGAATTGCTCATATTAAAGGACCGGAACATGTGGACAACGCAAATGAGCGGTGCCAAGGCTACCTTGACATTGTCGGGACAGAACCTTGGTTCACGCCGGAATTTGTGGTGGATGGCAACTACACAACAAAGGAATCATACCATGCTGCAGTAAAATTACTCCGGAATCACCCCGAAATTGATGGTATCTTTGCAGGGAATGATCTCATGGCAACTGGTGTATTGAAGGCAGCTCACGAACTGGGCATTTCAATTCCGGATGAACTAGCGGTGATCGGCTTCGATGGCATAGATATGTGTGAGACGACACACCCTGAGCTGTCGACCCTTGCACAGCCGATCTATCAAATTGGCGAGGCGGCCGCGGAACTGTTAATTGATCTTATTGAAAAGAAACAGATTAGCGAAAGTTTTAAAGAATATCCCGTCGATCTTATCATACGGGGTTCCACGAAAAGGACGTGAAGGAGAGTCAAATGATGAATGAACCAGTTATAACGGTGATCGGAAGCATTAATATGGATTTGGTGACTGAATCAGACATGAGGCCCAAAGCCGGCGAGACCCTGCTGGGCAGCCATTTTTCCATGATTCCTGGCGGGAAAGGCGCCAATCAAGCGGTGGCGGCGGCGAGGCTAGGTGCCAAGGTGAATATGATCGGCTGTGTAGGCGATGATCTATTTGGCGAACAGCTGACTGCCAATTTGAAAAAAGAAGGCATTGCTGCAGATTATGTGGAACCGGTTACACATCAACAAACCGGAATTGCAGCGATCACACTCGCTGAAGGGGATAACAGCATCATCGTCGTTCCCGGGGCCAATCACGATCTCAGCGCGGATCATATCAGCAAATTTGAAGCGCTCATTGCCGAAAGTGATGTCGTCTTGCTGCAGCTGGAAATACCGCTTGAGGCTGTCGTTAAAGCCGCCGAACTGGCTAAGAAACATCGTGTAAAGGTCGTATTGAACCCCGCGCCAATTCAAGGATTGCCTGATCAGCTGATCAACAGCGCTGATCTGATAACGCCAAATGAACATGAATATGATCAGTTAAAAAGGGATTATCAAGGTGACCTTCAGGTGCTTAAAAATAAGCTTGTGGTAACAAAGGGCGGGGCGGGAACCGCCATTTTCAAAAATGGAAAAGAAACCATTGTACCCGGGTATGCGATCTCCGTTGTTGACACGACCGGCGCGGGCGACGCCTTCAACGGTGCCCTGGCCGTTCAGGTTGCAAAAGGCGCTTCCCTTGAAGAAGCCTGCCGATCCGCCAATGCTGTCGGTGCCCTGGCCGTCACCAAATTAGGCGCCCAATCCGGCATGCCGACAGCTGATGAGGTAGAGGCGTTTTTGAAAAAAGGGGTCTGACCCCTCGGGGTCAGACCCCCAAAAAATAAGAGGTGAAAGCAATGAAAAAAGTATTACTTGACGTTGATACTGGGATCGATGATGGAAAAACTTTATGTTGATGTTGAGACAAAATCAGAGCTGTGTGACGGGCAAACAGTTTGCGATTTTAACCATGTTTGTGAATGCTTTAACGAAGGGAGGTAAAGAAGGGGTCTGACCCCTCGGGGTCAGACCCCCCCTCCACCACAATGAAAAAAACAGGAATTTTAAATAGTGAAATTGCTGGAGTTCTGGCACATCTTGGCCACACGGATACGATTGTGATCGCCGATTGCGGCCTGCCGATTCCGGATCATGTGACGAAAATCGATGTGGCCATCAGGAAGGGCTATCCGAACTTCGTGGAAACGCTGAAGGAGGTAGCGGCCGATATGGTGATTGAAAAGGTGACGCTTGCAGAGGAAATACAGTCCGCTAACAAACAGGTTGCGGCCCATTTAACGCAATTTTTTGAGGAAACGCCGATAGAGCATCTGCCACACGAAGAACTGAAGGCCAATTTACAGAAGGCAAAAGCGGTCATCCGCACCGGTGAAGCGACGCCTTATGCCAATATCATTCTGCATGCAGGGGTGACTTTTTGATGAAACCAATCATCAGCATGACGAACATCAGTAAATCTTTTTCCGGCAACAAAGTGTTGAATGATGTCAGCCTTGACATTTTCCCAGGGGAAATTCACGCCCTTATGGGTGAGAATGGCGCTGGCAAGTCGACGCTGATGAAAATTCTAACCGGCATTTATTCGAAAGATGGCGGAACGATCGAAGTGAATGGCGCCACCGTCCATTTTAAAGATGCCAAGGAAGCGGAACACGCCGGAATCAGCGTCATCCATCAGGAATTGAATATTATACCTTATCTGTCTGTGATGGAAAATATGTTTCTTGGAAAACAGCTTACTTATGGAAAAACCGGCATTTTAAAGACGGCAGCCATGAAAAAAGAAACAAAAAGGCGTTTAAGCCAATTAGGTATTGCCATTGAGCCTGAGAAAACCGCCGGCGACTTATCTGTCGGTCATCAGCAAATGGTGGAAATCGCCAAGGCGCTGGCGACAGACGCCAAAGTGCTGATCATGGATGAGCCTACCGCGGCCCTGACCGACCGGGAAATTGAGACATTGTTCAAGGTCATGAACGGCCTGAGAAAACAAGGCGTAGCCATCGTCTACATCTCCCACCGAATGGAAGAGATCTTCCGGATGTGCGATCGGATATCAGTCCTGCGCGACGGCAAATACATCGGCACGAAACCGATTCAAGACACAACAATGGACGAAATTATTAAAATGATGGTCGGACGAGAGCTTGGCGACCTGTTTCCTGACAGGGACAAATCGGCAGGTAAAGAGTTTTTGAGAGTTGAAGACTTGTCTGGGCCGGATTTATTAGAAAATGTGTCTTTCTCCGTTAAAGAAGGCGAAGTCCTGGGCGTTGCCGGTTTGATGGGGGCGGGCCGTTCCGAAATTGTTGAGACGCTGTTTGGTGCCCGGGCTAAGTCCGGCGGAAAGATTTTTATCGAAGGAAAACAGGTGAAAATCAAGAATCCGTTTGATGCAAAAAAGGCGGGGATTGCGTTTGTCACAGAGGACCGCAAAAGCGAAGGGCTTATCCTCGGGATGTCAGTCAGGAAAAACATGTCGCTGCCTAATTTGAAAACGTTATCAAATCAAGGGATTATTTCAAGCAAAAGAGAAAAGGCATCCGCCCGAAACTTTATTGACCGTCTGAATATCAAGACGCATTCACCGGAAGCGGACGTGAAAAATTTGAGCGGCGGCAATCAGCAGAAGGTTGTCATCGGCAAATGGCTCGGCATTAATCCAAAGATCCTGATTCTCGATGAGCCGACCCGCGGTGTTGATATCGGCGCGAAGAAAGAAATCTATAACATTATCAATGAACTCACAGAACAAGGCGTCGCCATTATCATGATATCCTCCGAACTGCCAGAGGTGCTCGGGATGAGCGACAGGATCATGGTCATTCACGAAGGAAGGGTGGCCAGGATCATTGATAAAAAGGATGCTAACCAAGAAAACATTATGCAGGCAGCGACAGGAGGGGAATAACGTGTCAAGGAAATGGACGCACACGCTGCAGACGGCGGGGCCGCTTATCGGTCTGATTTTAATTGTTATTATTCTATCAATCTTAAGTCCAAGCTTTCTATCACTCAACAATATTTTAAATGTCTTGCGCCAGGTCTCAATCAACGCTCTGATTGCCTTTGGGATGACGCTCGTGATTTTAACCGGGGGCATTGATTTATCCGTCGGTTCGATTCTGGCGCTTGGCGGAGCGATCACAGCTAAGATGCTGGCTGGCGGCATGGATCCGATCCTTGCTGTTCTGATCGGGCTGCTCGCCGGCGGCATCATGGGGGCGATCAACGGGATCGTTATTACAAAAGGGAAGGTTGCACCGTTCATTGCGACGCTCGCGACCATGACGATCTTTCGCGGTTTAACGCTCGTCTATACCGACGGCCGCCCGATCACGGGACTCGGCGACAGCACCTTTTTCAAAATGATCGGCAAAGGTTATATCTCATATGTGCCGCTGCCGGTTATCTGGATGCTGATTGCTTTTGTCATTCTCTTATTTGTCCTTAAGAAGACGGTGTTTGGCCGCGGGATTTATGCCGTCGGCGGCAATGAGGAAGCCTCGATTTTATCGGGCATTAAGGCCGGCCGGGTGAAAATCTGGGTCTACATCATAACGGGGGTTCTCTCGGCTTTTGCCGGCTTGATTTTAACATCGCGTCTAAATTCCGCCCAGCCGAATGCCGGCATGTCCTATGAACTCGATGCTATCGCTGCCGTTGTCTTAGGGGGAACAAGTCTTGTCGGCGGGCGCGGCTGGATATTCGGGACGTTGGTCGGCGCCTTAATCATCGGTGTCCTTAACAACGGCTTGAACCTTCTGAATGTCTCGCCATTCTTCCAGCAAGTCGTTAAAGGAGGTGTGATCCTGCTCGCCGTTCTGATCGACCGCCGCAACAAATAAACTGTATTTTTGCCCCGTTTAACGAAGGGATAATTTCTAAGGAGGATGTTACAAATGGGAAAATATCTTAAGTCACTTGTGTTTGGTCTGCTTTGTGTTGTTTTGCTTGCCGGCTGTTCAACAAAACCGCCCGGGTCCGATTCTGAGAAGAAGGGCTCGAACAATGAGCTGAAAATCGGCTTTTCCGTTTCAACATTGAACAACCCGTTCTTCGTTAGTCTAAAAGAAGGGGCGAAGGAAGCAGCCAAAAAAGATGGCTATAAGTTGATTACGGTCAGCGCCCAAGACGATTCTGCCAAGCAAGCCAATGACATCGAGGACCTTATTCAGAAAAATGTCGATGTCCTATTGATCAACCCGACAGATTCCAGTGCGGTCGCGGGTGCCGTCAAATCAGCAAATGATGCCGGCATCCCGGTCATCACCGTTGACAGGAAATCTGATAAAGGGAAAATTGCCACACACATTGCGTCTAACAACGTGGAAGGCGGTAAAATGGCCGCCAAATTCTTAATCGACCAATTAAATGGCAAAGGAAATGTTGTTGAGCTGCAAGGTGTGCCGGGCTCATCGGCTGCAAATGAGAGAGGAAAAGGCTTCGACGAGGCGATTAAAGACGCCAAAGGCATCAAGGTAATCGCCAAGCAACCGGCAGATTTTAACCGTTCGAAAGGCTTGTCCGTCATGGAAAATATCATCCAAACCGGCAGTGATATTGACGCCGTCTTCGCCCAGAACGATGAAATGGCACTCGGCGCCATCGTCGCTTTGAAAGAAGCCGGCCTTAAGGACGTCAAAGTGATCGGCTTTGATGGCACCAAAGATGGCATCCAAGCTGTCAAAGACGGCAAAATGGCCGCCACCATCGCTCAGAAGCCAAAGCTCATCGGCCAAAAAGCCATCGATGCAGCCAAAAAAGCCGCGGACGGAAAAGACTTGCCTAAATTCATCCCGGTCGAACTGAAGCTGGTGAAGTAAAAAAGGAGAGTAAAAAAAGGGTCTGACCCCGAGGGGTCAGACCCCTGAAAAACTTGTAACATAATTGTTAACCGTTCGTAGCCTTTCCCGCAAAATCGATATGAAATAATGAGAGATAGATATTTTAATAGAGAAAATATTTCGAAGGATAGGGAGAGGTTTATGAAGCGGTTCGTCGTATCTATATTAGTATGTGTTCCTTTTGTAGCTCTATCTCTCAGTTTTGATGCAACAACCCCTTTTGCCGGAACGCGACAAGCCCATGCACAGGTGACCGGGCGGCTTAACAAAACATTTGAGACATCGGTCCGTTCAGGGATTGTCAGAGGCGGCCCCGGCACCGAATACAAGATGATCGGCGGCATTGCGGGCGGGGATCGCGTGAATGCTTTTGAAAAGGTGATGAATGGAAACAAACCATGGTACCATGTGACATATCATGGTAACCAAGAAGGGTGGGTGTCATCGACTATTGTGAAAAATTATCAACCGATCAACGCACCATTTATAAAGCAAATGCCGGAGTTGCCGCGGGGATGCGAGGTCACAAGCCTTGCCATGATGCTGCAATACGCCGGCAAGAACGCGGACAACATGTCGCTCGCAAAACAAATAAGGAAAGTCCCGTTTGAAGAAAATGGCTTAAGAGGTCACCCGAATGACGGATTTGTCGGCAACATGTACACATTTGACAAGCCTGGTCTCGGAGTCTTTCACAGCCCAATCGCAAATCTAGCCAGAGATTATCTCGGAGATCGCGTTGTCGATATGACCGGGGAGGACTGGGATGCCGTTCAGGAACAAGTTGACACGGGACATCCGGTCTGGGTCGTGGTCACGAGCACTTATCAACGTGTTCCGGACGAGGAATGGCAAACATGGCACACCAAGAGCGGCGATGTCAGGATTACATATCACGAACACTCGGTCTTGATCACAGGCTATGACAATCAATACGTCTACTTCAATGATCCGCTCGCCGATGCAAAAAACAGCCGGACGAACAAAGCCGACTTCATCACCGGATGGAAGCAATTCGGCAATCAAGCGATTTCGTATAAATAATAGGGGTCTGACCCCTCGGGGCCTGACCCCCAGGTGCCAGGGGTCATTTATTTATTCAAGCCACTTCGCTTCAAGCTTATCGAATTCGCCCTGCAGCTTCATTTCAGCTACCCAAAGGTCTATCCAATTTTGAAAGTCAGGGTCGCCGCGGTGCATCAAATAACCTTTTTGGCTTTTTGTAAAGGTGTGATCCGTCAGCGCAGCATACAAACGGGGATCACGGCTGGCGTAATACCTGGCCTCAACGCTGTCCGTGATCATCACATCGACTTTACCCTCCGCCACCATTTTCGGAATGTCCAAGTTATCCTGAACAACCTTCACCTTAGCCTGCTTGATATGTTCCTTAACAAATTTTTCATTAGTGCCGCCTGGGTTAACGCCGATTGTGACATCGGGCTGATCAATATCGCTCAGGCTCTTGTATTTATCCTTGTCCTCTTTCCGGATTAACGGCGATTTTCCGAAGTCAATATACGGCTTGGAAAAATGGGCTTTCTTTTCGCGATCCAGACTTCTGCTGATCCCGCCCATTGCGATGTCAAACTTGTTGTGGCGCAAATCCTCCATAAGAGTCGGCCAGGATGTTTTCACAAATTCAACCTTAACGCCCAGATCCTTCCCAAGCCTTTTTGCGGCGTCAATATCATAGCCTTCATAGGTCTTGCTTTCAGGATCATAATAAGTAAAAGGTCTATAATCCCCCGTTGTGCCGACCCGGATCACACCCTTTTTTAAAATCCGGTCAAGCCTCGATTGGATCAGGTATTTTCCGTCCTTTTTGCTGACGTTTCGACCAAGGGCTTTCCCGACCTCGTCCACAGGAATATAAGCCGTGCCGTTTTTCTCCAAACCGCCGGCGGTTTGACCGTCTAATTCTACTGTGGCTGTGTCACCGCCCCCCTTGAAAGCCTTAGCTTGCGGCAAGCTGCCCCAAGCCCATAATCCTCCACATAAGATAAATAAGACTGTTATTAATGTAACGATCCTTCGTTTTAACAATGCTTCGCCCTCCTAAAATAGATTTTTATTGCTTTTGGCACCTGGGTGCCGGGGTTTTCCTTATGCCTTTTTAAATTCTCGGGCATATAGCTGTATTCCTTCAAGAAAAAAGGTTGGGAGAGGGCGGGAAGTGGGCTAATCGTGCCGAAGTCCGGAAAAAGCGGTATGGAGGGGAACGCAAGTAGCCGAATCGTGCCCGCGGACCGGAGAAAGAGCCTTC